>CAZJQC010000001.1:0-192868 GCA_964548195.1 uncultured bacterium
TCCACTGCTGCCTCCCGTAGGAGTCTGGGCCGTATCTCAATCCCAGTGTGGGGGGCCATGCTCTCACACCCCCTACCCATCGTCGCCTTGGTGGGCCGTTACCTCACCAACTAGCTAATGGGACGCGAGCCCCTCCTAAAGCACGTGGTCTAAAAGATCCCACGCTTTCCAGACAAAACTTTACAATTGTCTCTTATTCGGTATTACCCGGCGTTTCCACCGGCTATCCCCAACTTCAGGGTAGGTCACTCACGCGTTACTCACCCGTTCGCCGCTATACTCGTCCCCGAAAGGACTTTCCCGCTCGACTTGCATGTGTTAAACGCGCCGCCAATGTTCGCTCTGAGCCAGGATCAAACTCTCATTAATATAGAATTTAATCTACTTAGCTTTTCACTCAATCAAACTTAATTGACTTCTTTTTTTACCCGCTCTGCTATCTATACTATTTCACTACAACAGCCTTTTATAAGGCCCGCGCCATCATGCGCGCGAAAAAGAATATACACACCCTGCAGGGGATTGTCAATAGAAAAAAATAAAAAAAACGATGAAGCGACGGTTTTTTTCTACCGTCTTATATCATACCCCGCATGTGCAGGGACATCAACCCTCGTCGCCGCTTTTTTCCTTGCGCACGGGCGCCACGACCGTGATGGTCACCTTGTATTCCGGGTACAGCCCCTTCAGGTATTTCTCAACCCGCTCGACACCCGAAAACTCCGCCTTGTCCAGCAGGCGCTTCGATCTTGCGATCTCATAAAGGCGCGCCTTCGCCATCGACATAAGCCTGTTTCTCTCCTTCTCGTCTATCTGCAGCCAGAAAGCCTTGCTCTCATTCAGAAACTTATAATCCGTGTCCACGGCAATCAGCTCCGGAGAGGGCAAAATGACATTGATGGCCTTCAGCTTCTCATCCTTGATGAAAGCGCCTTCCCCCATCTTTTCCAGGTCAAAGCCAACCGTCATCTTTCCCCTGACAAGAAGGTCCATCTCCTTGTCCCCCACATAAAGCGGATAAGAGAGTATGTTCACATAATTTTCTATTCTGTTCTCAACCACATCCGACACGTTAAACTCCATGACGGCCAGTTTAAGTATGTCGCGCATGTCATTCACTATGAGCGTGTGTATGATCTCCGACTCACTGCTCTTGACCGGCCCGCTTTTGAGTTTGACGACCCATGCCAAGAGAAAGGCAATAATAATCAGCTCGCCCACGATGATAATGGATTTAATCCGGCTCATCAGCTCCCCCTTTCAGAAAGGCCTCAACGACCTCCCTGTCATTGAACGGCAATTCATAATCGCCGAACACCTGAAAACGTTCATGCCCTTTCCCGGCTATTATAATATTATCACCTTCATGCGCAATTTCAAGAGATCTTTTTATTGCATCCCTTCTGTCCACGATCACTTCAAAGGATGCCGAAGGGCCGAACCCCGACGCAGTCTCGGCGCATATGGACTCAGGATCCTCCCCGTGGGGGTCGTCCGAGGTGACGATGACATGCGTGGCGTACTTTTCGCCCACGGCCGCCATAAGCGGCCTCTTGCCCCTGTCACGGTCTCCGGTGCATCCGAACACGAGTATAAGACCCCGCTGCGAGCGCCCTTTTACAAGCGCCAGCACCTTCTCAAGGCTGTCCGGCGAATGAGCGTAATCCACATACACGCCGAACCCGTTTCCCCTTATATATTCAAGCCTTCCGGGAACACCGTTTTCCCCGAAAACAAACTCATCCTTTGTACAGCCCGATTCCCTCATCAGCAGGGCGGCCATGACGGCGTTATATGCGTTATAGTCGCCGGGCATCTTCATGGTGACGGCAATCCCCTCTCCCAAAGAGACCGTCCCCCAGACATGCCTGGCAAGGGTGAAGCGGCTGTCGCCACGCTCAAAACCGAAGCCGGTCACCCTGCGCCCTCCGGCCTTCAGCTCTTTATACAGTTCGTTTCCCCTCTCGTCATCGCAGTTGATCACGGCTCCGCCCACTTCATATTCTCTGAAAAGCTTTTTCTTCGCGTGGAAATAGGAATCCATGTCGCCGTGATAATCCAGGTGATCCCTGCTGAGGTTTGTGAATCCGGCGGCCTTGAACGTCAGTCCGTTCACCCGCCTCTGTTCGAGGGCGTGGGAGGACACCTCCATATAGCATACGGTATGGCCGGAGTCGGCCAGGCCGCGCAACAAAGCATAGAGTGAATAGACATCGGGCGTGGTGGCGGCATTCCTTTTCAAAAAACCATTCATGCCGTAGATGCCTATGGTCCCTATGTATGATGCCTTTTTCCCGTCCTTTACCGAATCCTCATACATTATAAAAGCGGCCGTGGTCTTCCCCTTTGTGCCCGTTACGGCCACGATATCCATGCCGCTGAGGCTCTCGCCGTACAGTTCCGCCAGCAATGTCCTTTCGAAAGCGCACATATCAGACACAAGCAGCAGCGGAACGCCCTCGATAAAGACATCCGATATGACAAAAACCGCCCCGTTCACCATGGCCTGCCCGGCATAAGCGGAGCCGTGAGAGCCGCACCCCTGTTTGGCCACAAAGACAAAACCCCGGCCGACAAGGCGGGAATCGGATACTATCCCGCTGAACGAGACTGTCACATCGCCAAAAACAGATATGACGGCGGGGTCATTTAGAACCTTTGAGCTTAGCTTCATAGAGAGCTATCTCCTCTCTCAGCAATTTCTTCGACTCATATTTTTCCGGGATGAAAAATATATTTTTTTTCAGAAATTTAAGATAGTCGGAATCGGACACATTCGCTTTCATCATCTCCGCGCATTTAAGCGTCGCATAAGAGCCGTCGAGGGTGAGCATATATGGATATCGCTGAAATATCGTCTCAAGTGTCACGGCGGCCAGATCCGGTTTTTCTTCGGTGAAATAATAATCACTCAAAAAGAGGAGTACCTCGCATGCGAAGAGTTCGCTTTCAGATCCGCTGGCAACGGCCCTGGCAACCTGTTCGGTAAGATTCTGAGTCGTCCCCTTGAGATAGTCAATATCCATAGCCTCTATGGCATGTATCTCGTTCAGAGCGTTCAATCCGGCCCGCACATCATCCTCGCTGAACACCTCCAGCTCATATATCAGCGTCTTGAAGGTATCCACCGCGCTGCGGTACTTCTTTCTGTCAAAATATATCTTTCCCGTGTAGTACCTTATATGTGATCTCACGTGTTCATATATGCGTTGTTCAGCCATCTCGTTCAGGAACATGAGCGCGATATCGGCGGCCCTTGTGTTGCCGGCCGTCATCTCATACATCTTCTTCAGAGCCTCTATGCCGTAATCATAACGGACCCCGGCCGAATTTTCCCAATAGTTCCCCGAATACCGTAATACGGTCCTCTGATAATTTTCCATGGCGTTTCTCATGCCGAAAAGCGTTCCGGACAACTCGCCCATGTTGAACTGTGCCTCTGAAAGGACATGCCCCGCGGTGTCGTTCAATATATAGCGTTCATCATTATACAGCGCGTATTTCTTTGCGATGCGGTTGTACTCCCAGTATGCCATGGGCACATCCTGATAATAATGCTGATATATCTGGGCTATGAGCAAATGCGCCAATGGCGCTATATGAAAACTATAGCCTTCCTTGTTGGTGATCGGGCTGACCATGCCGTCGGGGTAATCGTCGACTATCTGTTCAAAAAAGGTCTTCGCCTCCTCATAATCCCCAAGGTCAAGGTAGAGTTTCCCCGTAAGGAAGAGCGCGTCATCGGCGTATCTGGATCCGGGAAACCGTCTGACCAGTTCCATAAAGCGCCCGGATATAATATCCACTGATTCACGGTCGAACTCACCCTTATCCCACATCTCAGTGTATTTTTCAAAGAAATATATGAAAAAAGGGACAATGTCCGACTCGTCGGTAAGCGATACGGCGGCGGCTTCCACTTTCAGCGGGACAAGGGTATCCCCAGGCTTCTCTCTCACGCAGGAGAACAGCGAACAGATCAGCACGGCTGTCAGGAAGACTTTTTTCAAGAACAAACCTCCATTAGATGATATGTCTCACTATACAGGAAATCGTCGGGAATTCAATACCATTATACCTTATAAATGGTTGAAAAAGGCGCAAGTCGGCTGTATAGTATACTGTATCGGAGGTATGACATGAAGGTTGACGTCCATTTGCTGGACCTGGTATTCTATCTGTTCTCCACGCGATTCATAATGGCGGCCGTGATCGGCATCTTTCCTTTCGCCGTGTGGGCGCTCATATTGGCGATCAGGGCCCATCAAAACAAAGTCGTCACGGGGAAGGAAGGCCTGATCGACTCATTCGGCTCAGCGAGGACCGACATATCGCCGGGCGGCGGCAAAATAGACATACGGGGAGAAATATGGAGCGCGGTGAGCAGGGAAAAGATCAAACGCGGCGCGGTTGTCTCAGTGGAAGGCATCAGAAACATGGTGCTGATGGTAAGAGAAAATAAAGACGATTTACTCTAAAAGGAGGTTTGGATGTATATTCTATACGCATTACTGTTTGTAGTGTTCATACTGCTGCCCTCGATGCTGAGGGTCATAAGAGAGTATGAACGGGCGGTCATCTTCAGGCTGGGCCGGATAATCAAACCCAAGGGCCCGGGGCTCATATTCCTGGTCCCCGTCTTCGATAAGATGGAGCGCGTAAGTCTGAGGCTCATGGCCATAGACGTCCCGGAACAGGACGTCATCACAAAGGACAATGTGTCCGTAACGGTCAATGCCGTGGTGTATCTGAGGGTGATAGACCCCATAAAGGCGGTCATCGAAGTCAAAAATTATGTGTACTACACTCAGCAGCTGGCGCAGACCACGCTCAGAAGCATACTGGGCCAGGTCGAACTTGACGAACTGCTTTCGCAGAGAGACAAGATCAATGACGAACTGCAGGGCATACTTGACAAACTGACCGATCCCTGGGGGGTAAAAGTCACCGCTGTGGAGATCAAACACGTGGATCTTCCGCAGGAGATGAAACGCGCGATGGCGAAACAGGCTGAAGCCGAGAGACTGAGAAGAGCCAAGATAATCAACGCCGAAGGCGAGCAGCAGGCAGCTCAGAAACTGAAGGAAGCTTCGGACACGCTCAACAAATCGCCTTTATCGCTGCAGCTTCGTTATCTGCAGACATTGAACGATATCGCCGCCGAAAACAATTCCACGGTGGTATTCCCCATACCTATCGACACTATCAAAGCATTCATGGAAAAAAAATAAGACCGTAAAACGGGGGCGTCAAGCCCCCGTTTCCATTTACAGCGGCACACGCGTACATCCCCGCCTTTCCATACATCTGTGATCACGGGCCCGGCCCGCTCTCATGCGCCTTTCAGGACGCTATGATCGAGCCTGTCTCCGGGACGGCGCGCTCAACATATATCTGATCATAAAGAAGGGAGTCGGGCGCGGGGGAACTTCCCGCGCCCCGCGGTCTATGAGGTCTTAGCCCGGCCTTTTTTCAACGCTGTCCCTACCAGCAGACATACCAGGTATATCAACGCGAAGGGCAGCAGCACCGGAAATATTATGAGCCCGGCCAATATCAAAAGGGGGAGGATGACAACCGCCGCCGCAATGGAAAAGACGGCTATCAAAACTTTGATTATCAGCCAGGCCAGGAAAAACATGATTACCAGCTGCAGTATTCCAGTCAACATCGAGACGATGAACAGGCCCGGGAACAGCATGTACACAAGCGCGATCGCCAACAAAATTCCAAACAGTCCTCTCATCTCAACTCCTTTGGTTTAAGGATTAGACAAATGTGCGCATCCGCAGGTTTCAATTATTTTCAGGTCTTGCCCGCTAAAACAATGCGATTGCCGCGGCAAGGAACAGGAAGAGCATCCCCATGGAGAGTTTAAACGCGGCGTGCCTTTTCATAAAAAAAGACCTGAGCTGACCGGATGTCGCGCCCAGGCTCACCGCCGTGCCGACAAGAAGCAGGGGGATGACAAACATGATATTATAAAGCAGAAGGAAAAGATAGCCTCCGGCGGCGCCTTCCCGCACGATGATCGTTATCACCGGAAGATAGACCTGCCCCGTGCAGGCCATCTCCACAAAAGAGACCGCCATGCCGCAGGCGAACGCCATAGGGTAGGGTTTTGGAGAATCCGCGGCCCTTTTTATGAAATCGTTTATGCGCCGCCTCCCGGCATCAGACAGCCGGAGCATGGTTTTGCCCCCTCTTTTTATTCTCACATAATCCAGAAAAGAGAAGACTGCGAGTATCACAAGCGCGGCAGAAAGCATGGCTTCAAAAACAGACCTGAACGCTGCAATATCATAGAATCCCCGTATGATCTCCCGCATGCCCATGCCTATGAGAAAATAAGCCGAAAAGACCCCGGCGCCAAAGACAAGCATCGTGATAAAAACGGCCTTTCTGTTCCGCCCGGACGCGGCAAGGTAAAGAGCCATGAAGATGATAGCGGCAAACGCGCAGGGGTTTACCCCGTCAACCAGTCCCCCTGCGATCACCGCCCACAAAGGAGGCAGTTCAAAAGCGCCGTGCATCCCCCCCTCCCGAAGCAGAGGCCCGAATGCATCCTTTTGATATGCCGCAGCCGCCCGGGCATATGCCTCAAACCCCGCGTCGCCTTCCAAGATGACGTCCCCGATAAGTGTAACCGGGACCTCCCTGGGCACGAACCCGAACCTGCGCGTAACCGGCCTCAGAAGCGAGAGTTGCGTAAAAACGTCGAACTCGGCCAGCTCAATGTCGTATTCGGCCTCAAGACGCCGTATGTGTCCTTTGACTTCCCTGCAGCTGCCGCAATCGGGATCGGTAAAGATATAGGCTTTTATCTCAACAGAGGCGGCAAGGGAGATGTCCCGCAGTATAAAAAATAGCGGCAACAGCAACAGAAGTGTCAGAAAAACGTTTTTTTTCACTATTGATACCTTTTCATCTCATCCCACATCTCTTTTACCGCCGGCAAATATCCATTTTCCGTCTTTAAAACCGAATGTGAAGCGTCGCCCAGTATGATCTTTTTTCCCCTTATCCTGAAAATATTCCCTATATTGACTATCACGGATCCGGAGATCCTGGAAAAGACTTTACCGTCGAGACGTTCCGGAAGGGTCTCGAAAGGGTATGGAAAATCATATGACGCATCCTTTGCCAACAGTCTTGACTTCCCGCTTTCGGCTGTGAAAGCGAACACATCCTCTTCGTTAAAAACAAGGACTTCGTCATCCATCTTTACCGGAAAGCGCTTCATGATCTTAAACGTATTAAGCATCTTCTTTATTGTCTCGAAATCAATGGGATATTCATTTTCGCCGCCCAGCGTGATTATCTTGGCCACCGCGTTGCGCAGCCTGTCGCCGGTGACCGGCTTCAAAAGGTAATCGACACAATTGCTTTCGAAGGCCCTGACGGCATAATCATTGAACGCCGTTACAAAGATCACGTGCGGGATGCGCTTCAGTTTGGCCAATAATTCGAATCCGTCATACCCGGGCAGGTTTATATCAAGGAAGATCAGGTCCGGGGTCTTTTTTTCCACCAGTTCAAGCCCCGCCACCCCGTTTGAAGCATACCCTTCCACGGAAACCTCAGGAATATTCGCCAGAAGCCGTTCCAGGTTTGCTCTGGATGCGGCCTCATCCTCAATGATCACAGTCTTCAACGTCATCTGCAACTCCCTTCAGTAATAATATACAAACCGAAGGGAGAAATTGCAATATACTTTCGGACAAGACGCATATATCGGGGGACAAGACGCATATAACGCGGTCAACACGCATTCGCCAACAGCGTCATTTGTCTTCCCACATGGGATTTTTCACAAAAACCACCCCGGTTTTAACGCCAAGCTGTTTCAACAGGTCCGAATCATCAGCGCCGGACATGGCCACATTGTCCAGTGTATCACCCATGTCTATGAATAAGATGGCTATATGATCCCGGTCGACACCCACCACATTGGAAATGCCGTACAGTTCGGGGATCTCCCTGATCCTGATCTCCCGGACAAACTCTCCGGTGGCTTTGTCAAAGACGGATATATAATAATCCTTTCTGATGCTTTCTATCTTTGCTGACCCTGACACGTTTGTGATCTTCTGGCCGCCGCCAAACCCGGCGTAAAGATATTTTTCATCGGCCTTGAGAGAGGCTATCAGCAGGTTGCCCGCAGGTCCAGACTGTGTAAACGCTATTTTGTCGTATTTTTCCCTGAGCGGCCGTGTAAATGTGTTCACAAGCTCGAGGTCCGCGTCATATTGCTCTATCCTGTAGGGTTCATTATAGTAACCCAGATATATGGACTTAGTATCTTCGTCGGCGTATATACCCCCCCGTTTCAGCTCCTCGCCCTGCAGTTTCGAAAAATCAGTGACGGGGTCCGCATATTCAAGTGTCTTTACGGCTTCGCCCTTAAGCGTGTCCACGCGGACAAGCTTCTTGGCAAACATGCCGTGAAAATAGAGATCGCCGTCCATCACGCTCATCCCCCCCGCAGTACCTATGTCCGAGTTTACGGGGAACTCATCTTCAAACTTGCCGTCCAGGCCGTATATTATTATTTTGCTCAAAGCTTCGTCGTATATGTATATCTTCTCCCCGTCCACCAGCATCGAGAAAGCAACTCTTACTTCTCCCGGCCCGTTTCCCATACTTACGGGTATGACCTTCACGACGGTCCCGTCCTTTTGGGCAAAATTGATATCCATCTGTTCCGGCGTATCCTTCACAAAATAGAGCAGACCTTCATGCATCCCCACCTTTTCGGGAGGGTTCACGATTGTAAGCCCCTCCGGCACCCAGGCATAATCAACGGCAACCTCAACGCTTTCATACCCGGCCCTGCCGCAGCCCAGGAGTACAGCAAACATCAGCAACATTGAAAACCACATGATTCTTTTCATGACGCTTCCTTCGAACATCTAAGTGTCCGTCCCGTTATTGTCAAACACCGTCGAGCACATCAAAGCGACAGCGGTGATCATTGCATACTCTTCGGCGTCAAAACGCGGGGTATGAAGCCCGGCATTGTCCCCCGTTGAGACGCCCAGCCCCCAAAAAAGGGACTTCCCGCCTGAAGCCGCCACAGCCTTCATAAGTATCGAAAAATCTTCCGATGCTCCGAAAGAGGCCTCTCTTTGTCCGACGACGGCAGGCCCTGTCTCAGCCAGCCGCCGGGCTGCAACCTCCATTTTGTCGATAAGGGAATCATCATTGATGCATACGCCCGCCCTACCCGCTATCTCCACGCGGACGTCGCATCCATACATGGCCGCCGCGCCGCGGATAACGCTGAGCGCCCTGCCATACATATACTCGTTTAAATCATCCGTCTCTCCGCGCACTTCCATGCGGAGTATCGCTTCGTCCGGTATGATATTTCGGCTCTGCCCTGCTGCGAGCGTGCCCACGTTCACCCTTGTCATCCCCCGGGAATGGCGGGGAATGGCATGCAGGGCGGTGACCGCCGAACATGCCGCAAGAAGCGCATTGGCTCCCTTTTCAGGGTCTTTGCCGGCATGAGCCGGCTCCCCGGTAAAGATCACATCAAATTTGGTGGTCGCGGAAAAGCCGCTTAATGACGGTATTATGGTATTTGCGGGAAGGTCCGGCAGCACATGGAATCCGTATAGTTCGTCTATGCCCTCAAGCACGCCGGCCTCAGCCATGGACACGGCCCCTCCGACGCCCTCCTCGGCGGGCTGGAATATGAGTTTTACCGTGCCGGGTATATGTTCGCGCAGCTCCGACAACACATGCGCCAGCCCCGCGCCCGCGGCTGCATGAAAATCATGCCCGCATGCGTGCATAATGCCGTCGTGAAGCGACATAAAATCCGACTCCGAGGGACGATGCCCTTGACCCCGGAACTCGGCTATAGCCAAAGCGTCCATATCAAAGCGAAACGCTCTCACGGGAGAGCCCTTGCCAAGCGTCGCCGCGACGCCGGTAAAGCCGCCTCTCATCATAGAGGCATATTCTTTGTCGGCGCCCTCATTCATGGCGCGTTCATAACAGCGTTCCAGCGCGTCCCGGCCTGGCAGTCCCGGCCTGGAGCTGCCTGTGACATCACGGCCCGCCGTGACTGAAAAACCCAGCCCCTTAAGCATGCGCGCCATGCGCGAAGCCGTCCTGAACTCCGTCCATGAGGTTTCGGGGTGCCGGTGCAGATCCCTTCGTATATCCCTCATCACCCCGAGATATTTACGGGAAAGATCCCAGCTCTTCAGCATCACTCATAACTCAACGGGTTTTTCACAAAGACAAGCGCCGACTTGATATTAAGCGTTTTTACAATCTCAGGCACATCCTTGTCCGAGGCCGCCACATCTATACCATCGAGCGTCCCGTTCATATCGATGATATTGAGGACTATCTTATTGTTGTCCATGCCCATCACGCCCGCCACACCCTTTAAGAGGGGGATCTTGTCTATTGTTATTTCGCCCAGGAATTTGCCGCTTTCCTTGTCGAAAACGGAAAGAAACATGTTTTTGTCAATGGTCTCGATCTTCAGGTTGGAGAGATTCGTGCCCTTGACCCTGTTGCCTCCTCCGAAACAGGCCACCACATATCTGGAATCGATATTCAATGTGGTGATCATCAGATTGCCTTCGGCTCTTCGCTGCGCGGTGAATATAAGCGGATCATATTTTTCATTCAGCTTTCTGGTATATGTCCTAAGCAGATTGAGATCGGCATCGTACTCCTCGATCCTGTACGGCTCATTATAATAGCCCACAAACAGATGCTTCGTGAGAGGGTCCGCCTTGATCGTGCCCCGAAGCATCTTTTTGCCGGCCAGAGCGGCAAGGTCGGTCTGGGGATCATCGTATTCGAGCTTTTTCAATACGCTGCCGTCCTTGAGGTCTATCTTTACCAGTTTGTTTTTGAACAGAGCGTGATAATATACGAAGCCGTCCATGACATCCAACGTACCGAACATGCCGATGTCATCATTTATATTAAGCTCATCCAAAGAATCGCCGTTCATGTCGAATATTGCGATCTTCTGCAATTCCGCGTCGTATGTGTATATCTTGTCGTCATAGATGCGCATGGAGACCATGAATCGCAGCTCGCCCGGGCCTTTTCCCACGGGCAATATTATGCGGTGCACCTCCTTGCCCTCATCATCAGCAAACCTGATATTTATCTCGGAGTTGGTCTCTTCCACGTAATAGATGCCGTCATTGTAAAGCCCGCTTGTCTCAGTGGGGTTGTTGAGCGTCATGTCGGGACACATCCTGGCAGAGATGACTTCGGCCGTGAATATTTTGCCCGCCCCCCTTGCGCAGCCGATCAGCAGTCCTGTCAACGCCAGCATCGCAATTATCAAAAGTCTCAATTTTCTCATTTTACTCTCCTTTTTTAGTATAATACGTAATATAAGTCCCGGCGTGACTTATTTCAAACACTTATTTGCCAAGTATGTACTCTATTCCCTCGTCTATAAGGCGGGGCAAGTCCTCGGGATAAAGGTGAAACATCCCCTTTTTGATTATATATTCATGCTGCACACCGTATTTTGCAAACTCGGCGTGCATTGTTTCCTGCAGATCAAAATGATGGTCCTTTTCACCGGTGATTATGCGCCCGCGTATGGCTTCGGCGGCCATTGCGGAAAGTCCCGGCTCCTGAAAGTTGTCAGGAATCTGGGGCGCGAGGAATACAAATCCCGCCAGACCCGGGATGGAACCCTCCATTATCATGTGAAGCGCCTGGGTGGCGCCCGCCGAAAAGCCGCCGGCCAGAACACGCGCCGCCTTAAAATCATATTCCTTCATCATGCGTCTGTAGGCCGCCGACACCTCTTCCGCGCCTTTTTTCCGGTCATCCCAGGTAAAGGTGTTCATGCCCGCGTGCTGCGAAGTCTGCACATAAAGCGTGACAAAATCTCTTTTCATCAGCGGCGACGACCAATGCGGCTCGAACTCCGCGATCGTTGAGACGCCGCCGTGCAATGCGATAAAGACATTGTAGCTTTCACCTTTTTTAAAGCCCTCCGGCAGCGCCACCTTTGACTCCCACCGGCTGTCTTTGTCAGCGGATTGCTTCATCGCCCTGTTCTTTTCATATACCGCTTCAAAACCCGGTTTCCCGGCATATCGGGCAAGCCAGGCGGCTTTTTCGTAGGTGTATACCCAGATCCCGTCGCCGAGCGCCTTTTCCCAAAACTGCAGCCCGTCATCCTGCCTCTCAAGGTGTCCGTATAATATCAGCAGGTTAAGCGTTATGTTCTCTCTATATTTCGGAAAGGCGTCATACGCGTCCAGGAAGACGGGTTCGGCCTCTTCATAACGCGCCTCTTCGTAGAGTCTGCCCACGGCGTCTTTGACTTCCTGATAGGAAGCAAAACCGTTTTTGGCAAAAATCATCGCGGCGGCCAAAGCCATAAACAAGAAAAGAAATACCCATTTCATATATACCTCCTTACAGAGACAGTATTGTCCATAGTCCCATTCCGTTCCATGATACTTCAGTACCAGATATCACAGTTATCGCAAGCGGCTCTCAAAAAGCACGCGGCGCCTCTCTTTTTGACCGGCTGTAAGGCTTTAAAGTTTCAACAAAACCTAAAAAACATTAAGTCTTCTGCTGATATTTTCCATGCCGGCTTCGGAAATGCTGATGGACTTGTTTTCATCCCGCAGATTGACCTGATAGGAATCCCTGCTGTTTCTGACGATGTTTGAAACGGCCTTTAGAGATAAAATGAAATTTTTCTTTATTTCTATGAATCCGTCCAGCGTCAGGAGTTCTTTCACCGCCCCGGCTCTTACGGCGCAGCGGTAACAATCGTGTCCGGTATGCACATCGGCCCGGCTGCCGCAGATGGTGACATATGATATTTTATCCATATCGACAGGATAGAAGACATTGCCCTTTCTGCACATGATCTTTTTAAGGCTCAGGTTTATGCTGCCGTATATCACATTCACGGCCTCGGCATATGTCCTCAGCAGGGCAAGGGCCAGCCTGTTCTTTTCCACGGGCTTGAGCAGATAATCGGAAGCTCCCGCGCGGTATGCGTCGGCTGCGAGCTCCTCTTTTCCCGAGACAAAGATAATAGAAGGGCTGTAATTGATTTTTTTAACCATGTCAAAACCGGACTTCAAGCCAAAACAGGTGTCAAGTATGACTATTTCCGGCCGGACCCTGTTGATCCTTTTAAGAGCCTGGCTGTCATTAAAAAAACAGCCGGCGCATTCAAAGATGCGCAGCCCGGAAAGTTCCCGTTCGATAAATTCGGCGGTGCCCGTGTCACACACGCAGATCAATATCGAGACTCGCACGAACACACTCCGTGAAAAGATACTGGTGATGCCGCAGATGAAACGGAAAAGGGGGCGCCGAGCGCCCCCGTCCCGTTGTCAGGCTGAAATGGACGAGAAGATTCCCGCCATAGCCGTACTGAATACAATACCGAGTACAAAGCCGACCGCCATCATGATCAGTGTCGCTTTAGCCCAGTTTGACTTGCTGATTTTTGTGTTGCTCCCGAAAGCCCAGATAAAAAGCAGGACTATGTTCACAAAAGGCACGATCATCAGCAGCATTGTAACAATCCATTCCCCTAACGTAACATGTTCATTATCCATTCAAACCTCCCTTTAATAGTTTATAATACACGATTTTGCTTTTTTTAACAATGCCCGGAGAAAAAAAGTGTTATTTACCTTTTCCCCTTTTTTCCATGGGTATTGGCAAAATATTCGGCCAGGAACATGGCTGTCAAAAAGAGAGCCGTTCCGATCAAGATATCCGTCATATCACACCCCTTTTAAGAGAGCATGGCAGAGTACTGTTAAGAAAGTGTTTGAATAAAGTTTATTTTTTCACGGGGCGGCCGCGGCCGCCCCGTGATAGGGTCACATTGCCTTTATGGCCGCGTGTGCCGCGGCAAGTCTTGCTATGGGCACCCTGTAAGGCGAACAGGATACATAGTTCATGCCGATATTGTGGCAGAATTCCACGGAAGAAGGTTCCCCGCCGTGTTCGCCGCATATACCCACCTTGAGGTCTTTTCTTACCGAACGCCCTCTTTCTATGCCCATGCGCACCAGCTGCCCGACGCCTTCCTGGTCGAGTACCTGAAAGGGGTCACGCGGCAGTATCTTTTTATCCACGTATTCCTTCAGGAACGTACCCGCGTCATCCCTGGAATAACCGAACGTCATCTGTGTCAGGTCGTTTGTCCCGAAGGAGAAGAACTGCGCCTGATCCGCGACCCTGTCCGCGATCAAAGCGGCGCGGGGTATCTCTATCATGGTGCCGGTCATATAATCGACAGTCACACCGGTTTCCTTAAACACTTCCGCGGCGACTGTGTCTATCATATCCTTCATCATCGTGAACTCTTTTTCGGTCCCTATCAGAGGTATCATGATCTCCGGGCGCACATCGATCCCCCTCTTTTTGACGTTGCAGGCGGCCTTCAATACGGCCCTTGCCTGCATCTCATATATTTCGGGGTATGTTATTCCGAGCCTCACGCCGCGATGCCCCAGCATGGGGTTAAACTCGGCAAGCTGTTCGACCTTTTCCCTGATCTTTTCTATTTTCAACCCCATTTCACGGGCCATCTCGGCCTGCTGCGCCTCCTGATGGGGGACAAACTCATGCAGGGGGGGATCAAGGAAACGGACTGTGACGGGCAATCCGTCCATCACTTCAAATATTCCCTCGAAATCGCTTTGCTGCATGGGCTCGATCTTGGACAATGCTTTTCTCCGTCCCGTCTCGTCATCGGACAGTATCATCTCGCGCACCGCCTTGATCCTGTCGCCTTCGAAGAACATATGTTCCGTGCGGCACAGTCCGATGCCTTCGGCGCCGAACCCGCGGGCGACCTCCGCGTCATGCGGGGTATCAGCGTTCGTACGCACTCCGATCGTCCTGAACTCATCCGCCCATTCCATAAGCCTTCCGAAATCTCCCGCCAGTCCGGGTTCCACGGTGGGTACTTTCCCCGCCATCACTTCGCCCTTGGAGCCGTCAAGTGTTATCCAGTCGCCCTCTTTTACGGTGGTCCCGTTTACCTCAAAGCTTTTTTTGGCGTAGCTTAGCGATATGGATTCCGCGCCGGACACGCAGCATTTTCCCATGCCTCGCGCCACTACGGCCGCGTGGGAGGTCATGCCGCCTCTTACGGTAAGTATGCCCTTGGCGGCGGCCATGCCTTTGATATCCTCGGGTGATGTCTCCAGCCTTACAAGTATTACGGATTCGCCCTTTTCGGCTTCTTCGAAAGCGTGTTCCGCGTCAAAAACGACTTTCCCCACAGCCGCTCCGGGGGAAGCAGGCAATCCCCTTGCTATGACCTTTTTCTCGGCATGGGGATCGATCATGGGGTGCAGCAACTGGTCGAGCTGTTCGGGAAGGACGCGCATAACAGCTTCCTTCTTGTCGATAAGTCCCTCGTCGACCATCTCAACCGCGATCCTTACCGCGGCCTGAGCCGTTCTTTTGCCTGTCCTGGTCTGCAGCATGAAGAGCACGCCTTTTTGTATTGTAAATTCGAGGTCCTGCATATCCCTGTAATGTTTTTCCAGTTTCTGATATATCTCCACAAGCTGGCCGTACGCTTTGGGCATTGCCGCCTCAAGCGAGATCTCATTGCTGTTTTTCTTCTGCGACTCATTGATGGGCTGCGGCGTCCTGATGCCGGCGACCACATCTTCGCCCTGAGCGTTGATAAGGTATTCGCCGAAGAACACACCTTCGCCGGTAGCGGGGTCCCTGGTGAAACAAACGCCTGTCGCGGAATCGTCGCCCATGTTTCCGAACACCATGGTCTGCACATTCACCGCCGTACCCCAGTTGTCGGGTATATTGTTGAGTTTGCGATAATGTATGGCTCTTTTGTTATGCCATGAACTGAACACGGCTTCTATGGCCGCCCACAGCTGCTCCATGGGATCCTGCGGGAAATCTTCGCCTTTTGCATCCTTATATATCGCCTTGAACTCTTCGACCAGTGCCATGAGGTCGTCGACGCTGAGTTCCGTGTCGATCTTTACTCCTTTTTTATCCTTCATGGCATCGAGGGCTCTTTCGAAAAGATCGCCGTCCACACCCATAGCCACATCGGAAAACATCTGTATGAACCTTCTGTATGAATCATAGGCAAGCCTGGGGTTGTTGGTGACTTCAGCCATGCCTTTGACGGCGACGTCATTAAGCCCGAGATTTAGTATGGTGTCCATCATGCCGGGCATGGAGACCCTTGCTCCGCTGCGCACGGAAACCAGAAGCGGGTTTTCATTGTCCCCGAATTTCAGCCCCATGGCGGATTCCAGCTTTTTCAAGTTTGAAAGGACTTCTTTCTTCAGATCGTCCCAAAGGACGGCGCCCTGTTCATAGTACTCCACGCATGTCTCCGTGGTGATTGTAAAGCCGGGAGGCACAGGCACGCCTATGTTGGCCATCTCAGCCAGGTTCGCCCCTTTGCCGCCCAAAAGGTTTTTCAACTCGGTCTTCCCTTCAGTCTGACCGGCTCCAAAAAAGTATACTCTTTTTGACATATCATTCCTCCTTGTGTTTATCCGACTACGATGTGATCGAAGTTTACCAGCCTGCCGAATCTTCCTGATATTTCATTCAGCAGCGCAAGCCTGTTATCTCTCAAACCGGGATCTTTATCCATAACCATCACCGCATCAAAGAAACGGTCCACATATGATTTGAATTCAAGTATCGTATCGAACACCTTCTCATAATCATTACCCGCGTCATCTATAGCAGAAGCGGTGCTTAGCCACGCTTCATGCATATCGCGGGTCTCCGACTCCGTGAACTTTGACTCATCTGTTTTGAGCCTGTCCGGGTCGACAGATTCCCGCGCTTTTTTAACTATATTATTGACCCTGCGGAATGTCGAGGCCACTTCCCTGAACTCCGCTTTTTCCGACAATTTCCTGAACGCCAGAGCTTTTTCATACCGTACCCTCATGTCTTTTTCAGGGGTGTCGCATACGGCGTCCACTATGTCATAGGGCATATCCAGAGTCTTCAGCTGCATCCTGACCCTGTCATCAAAAAAAGCGTTTATCTGCGACAGCAGTTCCGGCGTTTTTTCGGTGGCCAGCACTTCCCCGGGATACAGGTTCGCGCATGTCTCAAAAAGTCCCTCCACGGATTTGACGTCAAGCCCCTTCGAAAAATCGACCGTCCCGTTCTCATATCCGAGTATCATGGCTATGATGCTGTTTGCCTGGCGTCTCAACGCATAGGGGTCCTTGGTGCCACTGGGGATAAACCCTTTTATAAAGGCACCCGTTATATTATCTATCTTGTCCGCGATGCTCACGACAGCTCCTCTGGCATCCGGCAGTATGTCTCCCCAGACCTTGGGCCAGTAATGCTGCTCCACGGCATCGGCGACGGACTTATCCGCCCCGTGTTTCAACAGATAATATCTGGCTATGGTTCCCTGCAGTTTTGTGAACTCTTTTCCGTCCTTTATCATCTCCGACGGTATGTCGATCTTTGCATACCTCGCCGCTTCCAAAACCACGGGATCGTCTTTTGATATGACAGACGCGATCTGCCTTACGCGTTCTGTCTTCAGCCTGAGAGAACCCAGCCCGTCCATCCAGGTGATGGAGCCAAGCATATCATACAGTTCGTCCGGCGTCTTTGACGTATCGGCGTCCCAATAGAACATGGCGTCGTCCAGCCTTGCCCGGAGCACCATCTCGTTCCCGTATATTATAGAAGAAGGATCCTCATACATCCCGTTTGCGACAAACACAAAGACGGGCATGATCTCTCCGTCCTTATAGAGGCTGAAATACCTCTGATGCTGGCTCATCGCCGCCGATATCACACACGAAGGCAATGCAAGGTATTTCTCATCGAACACGCCTTTTAACACGGACGGATATTCAACGAGATTGGCCACCTCATCGATCAGCTCGGCGGAATAAAAGGAGTCGGCCCCTGTTTCCGCCATGGCGTCTTTCAGTCCCTTTTCTATCATGGCCTTGCGTTCATCCCGCGAGGCCACGATGCCGTTGTCCTTAAGTTTTTTAAAATAATCCGCGGCATCGGCCACATCCCCGGAAGTCGTCCCGCTGTTCCTTAAAAACCGCGTAGTCCTGCCCGCCCTGACGCCGGCCGCTTCAAGCGGCACGATCTTATCGCCGTAAAGCGCCGTTATCCACCTTATGGGCCTGGCGAAAGAGAGTCCGCTGCCGTCCCAGCGCATGCGTTTGGGAAAATCTATCGACGAAAGTATGTTTTTGAACTCACCCGTTATCAGGTCTACGGTCACCCGTCCTTTTACATGCACATCCGCCGCGAGATATTCTCCGCGTTCGTTCTTTTCCCATCTGACATCGGACGGAGACAAGCCGTATTTTTCGATGAACTTGTCATATGCCTTTGTAGTGGCTCCGTCTTTTTCACAAACGGCTCTCGGCGGCCCGGTGAGGGCCTCGATCCGGTCTTTTTCGCACTCGGCCAGGCCGGACACATGGACGACAAGTCTTCTGGGAGAGACAAACGCCCGTATGTCTCCATGAAGTATGTTGTTTTCATCAAGCAGGGACATTATCTTCCCCCTGAATGAATCGGCTCCCTTATCCATATAGGACGCCGGCAGCTCCTCCACGCCGATCTCAAGCAGCAGGTCCTTATTCATGTCCGGTCCTTTCCTCAAGTTTTGCCCGGAATCCCACGGCGCATGCCTTTGCAAGCCTTCTGATTCGCGCTATGAAATTTGTCCTTTCCGAAACGGATATGGCTCCCCGGGCCTCAAGCAGATTGAAGAGATGGGAGTTTTTTATCACCTGATCGTACGCGGGCCTTACGAGCCCGGCCTCAAGCAGGTCAGCGCACTCCTTTTCGTTGTTTTCAAAAGCTTTCCATAGTATATCCGCATTGACCTGTTCAAGATTATAAACGGAGTTCTCGTATTCACTTTCACGGTAAATATCCCCGTACTTGACCGTATCGTTCCATTGAAGGTCGTACATGCTATCCACCTTCTGTATATACATGGCAAGCCGTTCGAGTCCGTAGGTGAGTTCGACGGCGACCGGGTCGACCTCGACACCGCCCACCTGCTGAAAATAGGTATACTGCGTCACTTCCATGCCGTCCACCCAGACTTCCCATCCGAGTCCCCATGCGCCGACTGTCGGCGATTCCCAATCGTCCATCACAAAGCGTATGTCGTGTTCCCTGTCGGAAATACCAAGTTCGGCCAGACTGCGCAGGTATAATTCCTGTATGTTGCCCGGCACAGGTTTCATGATGACCTGATATTGAAAATAATGCTGTCCGCGATAGGGGTTTTGCCCATAGCGTCCGTCCTTGGGACGCCGGCAGGGTTCCACGTAAGCGGCTTTCCATTCATCGTGGTCAAGGGCTCTCAAAAAAGTGTGCGGGTTGAACGTACCCGCCCCCTTTTCCATGTCATAGGGAAACAAAAGCAGCGCCCCCTGCTTTTCCCAATACAGGTTAAGTTTGCGTATGATCTGTTGAAATGTCATTCGCGCCTCCAAAATACTTTACATCAATTATAGCACAATGATCTATATGCGTTCCAGTGCATAGCCTTTGTCGGCAAGAAGGGCTACCATACCTTTGTCGCCCACGAGATGGCCGGCCCCGACAACGACGAAAAGGGTATCAATGTCCTCGGCCGCGACAATGGCAAGAATGCCTTCCGTCATGCGCTGATTCCGCACGTCGAACATCAGTTCGAACAACGGTTCATACTCAGGTTTTTCAGCCCTGTCCTTAAAGATGTGATCCCTCAGTCCATCGGCGTCGCCCTTTTTCCAGAGAGCCACCAGTTTCTCAAGATTTTCCCCCGGATCCGTATCGTCTTCCACCGCATCGAGAAGTGACATGATCTGTATATCTTCGGGAAAGCCGGATATATATTTCAACTGCGCTTCCAATGATTCCAGCTCAAAGATCTTTTTTTCCGGGTCCAGGTTCATGAAATGGACATCCAGCCCCTTTGCGGGGTCAAGTTTTATTTTCTGCATGGCGTTCTGCATCAGCATCATGCCGGCCAGCCAGGGCCTCATCGCGTTGAACTGCTGCCATGACAGGCCGTTTTTCTCGCAATAGTCCTTGAGTTTCGAAAATGATTCTCCCATTGCTTCCTTCAGGGATCCTCCGGGAGGATACATGCCCTTTTCAAGCACATACCTGGTCACGGCGGACTGGTCGACATGCCTTATGTCCAATTCCACGGCCAATGCGTCGGAAGAGGCGTAGCCATTTTCGATGCCGGCGGGCAGGGGGTAAAAACTCTTATCCGCCGCATGTATTGAGCCGAAGAGATATATTGTCTTGCCGTCCTTTTCAGCTTTCCATGCGGCCGGGGTTGATTTCGTGCCGCACCCGGCGGTGAATATAATTAAAATGAAAACCATTACCGCAAACAATCGTCTGTTCATCATTCCTCACTTTCGGTAGAAGACGCTTTAAACAGATCGTATCTTCGATCGGACAGCAGGTCCCTCACCGGCGCAAAAGTGCGTCTGTGAACGGGCAGCGGTCCGTATTTGTTCAAAGCCTCAATGTGTTTTCTGGTACAGTACCCTTTGTTGCTGTCAAATCCGTATTCCGGATATATTTCGGCAAGCCTTCTCATCTCCCGGTCGCGCGTCACCTTTGCGATGACAGAGGCGCAGCCCACCGTATAGGAGAGACAATCCCCTTTTACGGGATTGATCTGCGGTATATGCGGCAGATCCAGCGGGACGGCGTCTGTTATGACAAATGCCGATGAGAGTATCTCATCGGACAGTCTTTCCACCATTGCCGTCATAGTGATCCTTGTCGCCTGGTAGACATTGAACCGGTCGACAAATTCAGGCGTGACCATCTCACAATACCAGTGACATCCGCCTTCCGTGATCCTTTCAAACAGCGCTTCTCTTGTTTTTTCTGAGATTTTCTTTGAATCGGTAACACCCGGTATAAATACTCCGGCCCGCGGCATGACAAACATGCCAACGGACAGCGGGCCGGCCGCGGGGCCGCGGCCGGCTTCGTCCAAACCGATAATATACCGTACCGGGGGATTATCTCGGAACAGCGATCTGTCATATTCCGCATTCGCATCCATGGCAAAGTCAGAAGCTTCTCTTCTCCTTGAGCCTCGCCTTTTTGCCGAAACGTTCTCTCATATAATAGAGTTTCGAACGTCGCACCTTGGCGCTTTTTTTGACTTCGACTTTGTCTATAAGGGGCGAATTAAGCAAAAAGGTCCTTTCGACGCCGATCTTGCCGGTGACTCTGCGCACGGTAAAGTTCGCATTTATACCGGAGCCCTGTTTTTTCAGCACGAGCCCTTCAAAAAACTGCACCCTTTCCTTATTGCCTTCTTTTATCTTCACAAACACCTTGACCGTATCTCCCACATTGACTGCGGGCAGATCGCTTCTAAGATTCTCACTATTGATCTGTTTGATTATTTCACTCATAATTACCTCCCGTTTCCCAGTAATCTATCCAACATTATTGCCGCGGCGCTTCTCACGGAAAGATGGTTAAAACCATTTCCCGCGGCCTTTACAGGCGCAAGGCGCACACACGCTTTTTCAAGTACGCTTTCATCAAGGCCCCAGCCCGTCCCGAACAGTATCAGCACAGGCTTTTCCGGCTGCGATCTTAAACGCTCCCGGGCTTTTTCGTATGAGATGCAGGAAACGTCATAACGCGCGCTTGTGACCCAGATCTCCGGTTCATCTCCCTCGCGTTCGCTTATGACTTCCCTGGCCTCTTCTATGGTCTCAACAAGCCTCACCGAAGCGAGCGCTTCGGAGCGGTTTGAATTATAATCCTTTCCGGCGCCGCCGTTCCAGAAACCCAGCATATCCATGACAAAGGAGTTTTGTCTGGGGTTCGGCGATACCAAAAAATAGTTTTTAACATTATATGTACGGCAAGTCCTTGCAATATCATGTATGTCGATCGGTGTTATTGAGGTACTGACCCTGTCCCCGTGTTTGTCCACCACCGGATAATGCACCAGAGCGGTATACACTGGGCCGCCGTTGACAAGATCCGGCCTGTAATGGAGCGTCATCTCCCTGGCCTTTTCGCGGCGCCACTCTTCTATGGCCCCGTGATTGCCGGAAACAAGCACTTCGGGCACCTCAAGCCCCCTGAAGACCCTCGGCCTGGTATATTGGGGGTATTCCAGCATATCGGCTGAAAAACTCTCGTCCGCCGCCGAGTCACTGTTTCCCAAAACACCCGGCAACAGCCTGGTGACTGCATCTATGAGCGCCATGGCCGCTATCTCACCGCCGGATATGACAAAATCCCCGACGGAAAGTTCCTCGTCCACGACAAGTTCCGAGACACGTCTGTCCACCCCTTCATATCTGCCGCAGATAAACATGAGCTTGTCCATAGCTGCGAGGCGTTCCACAACGCGCTGATCCGCCCTTTTTCCGGAGGGTGTCAAAAGTATTCTGTGATGTCCGTCATAGACAGATTCAGCCGCCCGAACGACCGGACCCGGCTTCATGACCATACCGGCTCCGCCGCCGAAGGGATAATCATCCGTTGTGCGGTGCTTGTCATCCGCATATTCCCTGATGTCGTGGGTATGCAGTGTGAGCGCACCGCCGTCCACGGCTCTTTTGACTATACTCTCCCCGAAAGGCGATTCAAACATAGCTGGAAATATCGTCAGCACGTCCATCCGCATCATATAAGCCCTTCGTAGACTTCCACCGATATGCGTCTGTTCTCCACATCGATCTCTTTGACCATTTCCTTAATGGCGGGTATCATTATCTCTTTTTCACCGTCGACCACATATACATCGGTTCCTCCGTTGAAAAAGATCTCCTTCAATGTGCCCAACACGCCGAGCTTTATGTCGACCACTTCACATCCTATAAGCTGGTGGTGGTAGTACTCTCCCTCATCGAGGGGGAAAAGACGGCTTTCATCCACGACTATCGACGCTCCGCGCATCTTCTCGGCATCTTCAACCGAATCAACGCCTTTAAGTTTTATCACGAAGAGCCCCCTGTTAAGGTCTTTGATGCCCTCCACGTCATATGTGTCGCGTGTGCCACGCATCTCGAAGGTCAGGCTCTTCTCCTGACGGAACCTCTGGGGAAAATCGGTCTCGGGCGCTATTTTCAGCTCGCCTCTGACGCCGTGGGGTTTAAGTACCCTGCCGATAACAAACCACTTCATACTACCTCTAATCTGACCTTCTTCCCTGTCTTGAATCCATCCATATGAACCACTTCCTTGAGGGCTTTGATCCGTTTGCCGTTGACGCCGATAACCGCCCCCCGGTCTTTTTCAGCAAGATGTATTTTCAGGACTATGGTATCGCTGTTTTCTTCAAGATCGATGCGCACCGATTTTTTGTCCTCGACCAATTCCTTTACAAAAAACTCCAGGTTGGTCTTCATCCTGTCCCTCATAAGATCATTTTTTCCCTTCGATGAACTTCGCCCATACGCCTGCTTTTTTCAGCACGCTTTTAGCCACTTCCGTGGGCTGGGCGCCTTTTGAAAGCCATTCGAGAGCCCTGTCTTCCTTGATCTCTATTCCGGCAGGATCCGTGTTGGGGTTATACTGTCCCAATTCCTCGATAGCCTTGCCGTCCCTTTTTGACCTGGAATCGGCGATCACCACTCTGTAATAGGGCTGGCCTTTCTTACCGATTCTTTTCATTCTGATTTTGACTGCCATAGTCACCTCCGTGTTTGTTATAATCAACCGAACATGCCCGGCATCTGCAGTTTGCCTTTTTTGCCGAGCTTACCCATTTTTTTCATCATCTTTCTGCTCATCTCGAACTGCCTCAACAGCTGGTTGATCTCGGCCACTGTCCGGCCGCATCCCCGCGCTATCCTTTTTTTTCTTGATGCCTTTATTATAAAGGGTCTTCTTCTTTCCCCGGGTGTCATGGACTGTATGATGGACTCGACCCGTACAAGATGGCTGTCATCTATTTGGGTGTCGCCCGGCACTCCGGGAAGCATCTTCACGATGCTGCTTAACGGCCCCATTTTCTTTATCATCTTTATCTGGCTTAAAAAATCTTCAAGATTAAACTCGGCTTTGAGAAGTTTCTTCTCCATCTCCTCGGCCTCTTCCGCGGAAAATTCCTGTTCGGCCTTTTCAATAAGCGTAAGGACATCTCCCATGCCCAATATCCGCGAGACCAGCCTGTCCGGATGGAACGGCTCAAAAGCGTCGAGTTTTTCGCCCGTGCCTATGTATTTGATGGGTTTTCCCAACATCATCCGCATGGAAATAGCGGCTCCGCCCCTTGCGTCGCCGTCCAGCTTGGTCATGATCACGCCGTCCACGCCGATCTTTTCCTCAAATCCCAGAGCCACGTTGACGGCGTCCTGGCCGGTCATGGCATCTAACACAAGCAGCGACTCATGCGGCCGGTATTTTTTCCGAAGTTCCGCTATCTCTGACATGAGTTCCTCGTCGGCATGCAGCCTGCCCGCGGTATCTATGATTATGACGCGCGCGAAGTTCCGCCTGGCCTCGGCTATTCCCCTGCCGACAACGCCAAGCACGTCCTTGTCGTTATGGTCGGCATACACTCCGGCGCCGATCTCTTTTCCCAGCTGCGACAGCTGGTCTATCGCCGCGGGGCGCTGAAGGTCTGCGGCGATGATATAAGGCTTCATGCCGTCCCTGAGGAACATGCCCGCCATTTTTGCGGCGGTGGTGGTCTTTCCGGAACCCTGAAGGCCCATCAGCATCACTATCGTGGGGTCGGCCGTGGTGTCTATGCGGGAAAAACCGCCCAGAACCGACTCCAGCTCATCGCGCACTATTTTCACGATCTGCTGTGACGGGGTAAGGCTTTTCAATATGTCCTCGCCCAGCGCCTTCTCTTCCACATTCCGTATAAAATCCTTGACTACTTTGTAATTGACGTCTGCCTCAAGCAGGGCTATACGTATTTCACGCATCCCCTCCTTAACGTGTTCGGCGCGGAGCACGCCCCGTCTGCCCAGCTTCTTAAACACCCCGTCAAGTTTTGAAGAAAGCGAATCAAACATCCCGGCCCCTTAATCCGTTTAGAATGGAGAGGATCTCATCACGACGGGAACTGCCGTCCAGCAGGGAACTGACGGAAGAGATCGCGTCTTCAAGGGCAAACGCTCCCGCGTCAAGAGCCAGTACGGACTCAAAACGCAAAAGATTATCCACCGTTTTGCTTAACGCGGCCTGAACGGCCTGCCTGCTGACCCCGTTGTTCTCGGCGATCTCCCCGAGACTCAGATCCTCAAAGTAATAAAGCTCAAAATATTTTTTCTGCTTCTCCGTAAGAAGCCCGCCGTATATCTCGTAAAGTCTGATCCTGTGTTCACGTTTATCCATATATCATCACGAAGGGATAGTATCAGAACCCGGAAGCGGTGTCAAGTATATATGTTTGACACAATAAAAAGCCCCCGCATGAAAATACGGGGGCTTCGGGAGGGGGGCGCGATGGCTCATCCTCTCTTTATGTCAACGGCCCTGGGCCTGGTCTCCGGCCGTGTCGGCAGGCTAACGGTGAGCACGCCGTTTTTAAAGACAGCCTCGACGGAGCCGGTGTCTATGGTATCCGGCAGCGAAAAGACCCGCTCCATCTTACCGTAATATATCTCGCTTCGGTTGACGGAAACGTGCTCGCCCCTGTTCCTCTCCGCGCTTATTGTCAGGTTTTCAGAATCAACGGTCACCCTGATGTCCGCCTCTTCCACCCCGGGCAGCGCCGCGGCCACGACAAACCCGTCCCCGGTCCTGCTTATTTCGAACGGAAAGCCTTTTTCAAGCCCCGCCGGCCTTTCACATGTCATCATACGCATCACCCCTTACACGCTTTTGATCTTTATTTCCCGGCTGCCGGAACCCTTTTCCCGCTTGGGAAGCACTATTTCCACCACCCCGTTTTTGTAGGATGCCTCTATCGCGGAGCTGTCAACGGAATCGGGTATCGCGAAGTGACGCTCAAGCCGGCCGTAACCGATCTCTCTGCGGTAAAACTCGCGTCCTTCTTCCTCTTTCTCCGCCTTCTTTTCGGCGCTCAGCGACAAACGGTTGTTCTCCACGCTCAGCTTTATCTCATCCTCATCCATCCCCGGAAGGGCCGCCAGCAAGGTGAACTTCTCGTCGTCTTCCGCAATATCGACATCCATCCTCACGGCCCTCTCTCCGTACGCACTCCTTTTAACGGGAAAATAATCCTCGAACATGCCCGCGAAACCGTCAAAGAAATCCTCAAAAGGATGCCTTTCCCTGTAAACTGCGGCCCTGTTTCCATTGTCTCTCTTCATGATCTTCATCATATCTCCACCTCCGTTTTTTTAATACACATGCCATTATATGAAGCAAGAGACATGCCAAAACGGCAAAAAAAAACGAAAAAAATGCAATCAATTGATATTTAAGGACTTAGATATGCAATCGAAGAAAATTCAAACAGGCCGCCGAGACAACAATATCAAAGAAAGTGTGCAATATTTGCAATGTGTGTGCAATATTTACATTACGTGTATATTTATTTTACACTATTTCCGTCCGTATTTATCCTTTATTCTGACGATATCGTCTTCGCCCAGGTAGGAGCCGGTCTGAGTCTCGACAAACTCAAGTTCTTCCGCGGCCGTGACGGTATGGCGGGAGCCTGTAGGTATATGGACGTGGTCGCCGGCCCTGACTTCATACTCTTTGCCGTCAAGGTGCATAAGCCCGCTGCCCCGGACGATCACCCAGTCTTCCGCCCGTTTTTCATGGTACTGAAGCGAAAGCATCTCGCCCTTCTTTACGGTTATTCTCTTCACCTTGTACCCGTCGCCCTCATATAAGGTGGCGAACGTCCCCCAGGGCCTGATCTCCCAGCCATGCGACTTCGCGGCAAGAGGGAACCGTTCCCCGAAAGCTTCGGCCGCGTCCTTTACAAGTTGGGACCTTTCAAGGCTGCCTACGAGAAGGACGTCTCCGGTGTCGATCACCTCAAGGCGCTCCACTCCGGCCAGGATCACTTTTTTGCCGGGCGCGCTCACAAGGTTGCCGGCGCTTTCGACCGAGACGAGTTCTCCGGACATCACCGTGTTTTCATCCGCCCCGCCCCGCATCTCCTTGACAGACGACCAGCTGCCGACATCGCTCCAGTCGAATGAAGCTTCGACCACAGCCGCGCGGGCCGTGCGTTCCATCACCGCGTAATCCAATGATACGGGGGTGACGCCTCCATAGGCAGACTCCCCGTCTCCCGACGCAAGCCTCTCCAGAAAGACCCGCAGATCATCCGAACATCCGGCCGCTTCGGCAAGCATAACCTCTTTTTTGAACACAAACATCCCTGAGTTCCAGAGATACTCGCCGGACGACACGTATCTCTCAGCCGTTTCAACATCGGGTTTCTCGACAAAAGCTTCGACTTCGCGGCCATGCGCCGATATACGCGGCCCTGTCCTTATATAGCCATAACCCGTCTCCGGCCCGTCCGGGACGATGCCGAGCGTCACGATATAACCTCTGGAAGCCAGTCTTTCCGCCTCCGCAAGGTCCCTCGCAAGCGCCGCGGTGTCCTTGATGCGGTGATCCGCGGGCATGACCACGACGGTCTCGCCTCCGGGCACGCGCGTAAGCCCGAACAATATTGCCGGCGCGGTGTTCCTCGGCGCAGGCTCTATGAGCACGCCGCCCTCGCCAAGGCCGGGACATCTCTTTACCGCCTCTTCCAGCAGATGCGCATTGCCGCTCCCGCCTATGAGAACATAATGTTCGCCGCCTGTACGTCTCAATGTCCGTTCGATCAGGGGCCCGTTTCCATCCAGGTCCAGAAACTGCTTGGGGAAAGCCGGCCTGCTCATGGGAAAAAGCCTTGTCCCGCTTCCGCCTGCCAATATCATATAGAACATCACACCCTCCTTATGATGTATTATACTACAATACACTCCCCAAAAAAAGAAATTGATTATTAAAGTTGATAGACGCTCAAAGTTTGGTATCATATATGTATGATAAGGATGAACCATGTATACAAGACATACCTGAAGACATGGCCTGCGTTGAAAGATATCAACACAATAATCAATGACGGCGAGTTCGTTTTTCTTACAGGGCCCAGCGGGGCCGGAAAGACGACTTTTTTAAAACTGATATACGGGGAGGAAGCCCCAAGCAGAGGCGAACTCTTCGTGCAGGGCCAAAAGATCAGGAGGCTTACGCACAGGAAAAGGGCATTGCTCAGGCAGAGAATAGGCGTGGTCTTTCAGGACTTCAAGCTCATACAGCGAAAAAGCGTGCACGAAAACCTCTCCCTGGCGGCCAACGTAGTCGGTTTCAGCCCCGCGCAGGCGGACAGGCGCATAGCCGAAGTGCTGTCCGACCTCAGGATATCCCCGAAAAAGAAAGTGCCCGTCTATCAGTTGTCGGGAGGAGAACAGCAGCGTGTCGCCATAGCCCGGGCGCTTGTGACAAGCCCGGAGATCATTCTCGCGGACGAACCCACCGGGAACCTTGACCCGGAAATAGCATCGGCCATCATGGACATACTCAAACTTATAAACGCGCGCGGCACGACGGTGGTCATGGCCACCCATGACTATAACCTTATTGACAGATATCCGTTCCGCAAGATACATATCGCCGAGGGGAGGATCGATGAATAGGATATTCTTCCTTTTGCGGCTCGGCATCAGAAACACATTCCGCCATAGAGAGACCGCCGCTCCCCTGATCATCTCCATGTTTGTGCTCATCACGATCAACCTCATGGTGCTTTCGGCCCGGAACAATATCGCCTCGTCGCTGAAATTGTTCACGGAAAAAGCCGTCATGGAGATCATACTTGAAAAGGGCACGGAACAGGAGCCTATAGCCGCGCTGATCGAGACGGTCAGAAACAACGATACCGTGAACATCGACAGCATAGTATTCAAAGACGAGACTCAAAACCTGAAGGAGTTTATCGAGACAGACCCCGACCTTGCAGCCGCCGTGGAGATGCTTGAACAAAATCCGCTGCCGCCGACGGTCACTCTTGGTTTAAGGATGACCCCCGACACGCTCAAAGGGATCGACCGCATGGCCTCGGATCTGCGCAAGATCGGCTATGTAAAGGAGGTCATCTATCCCGGAAGATGGTTCGGCAAGCTGAACAAGGGGCTGGAACTGGCGGAATACTTCTTCGCGGCCATAATAGCCTCCCTGCTCCTTGTGACCTGGCTGCTCTGGATCTCCATATTCAGGACATCCATATATTCAGTGCGGGACGAAATAGAGATCATGGAGACCGTGGGCGGCACGCGCCTCTACATACGCACACCCTTTTACGTCGAGACGTTCATCTATGCCGCCGTATCGTTCTCGGCATCCTTCATATTCCTGAAATCCCTGTCCGTTCCGGTGAGAGGGCTGCTTCCCGAGCTTGTGTTGCTCAGCGAACACCAGCTTTACATTTCCGCAGCAGTGACCCTGCTTCTGGCCATGCTGGGAACGGAGAAAGCCATCAACAGGATACTGCGGTGAAAAGACTTTTTTTATTGCTGTTTCTCTTCGCATCCCTTATGGCTCCGATGAAAAGCGAAAACGTGGACTCGCGCATCAGGGAAAAGCAAAAAGAGCTTGAGGACATCGACCGGCAGCTGGCTGAAAGCGAGGAGAAATACCGGTATTTCGGACAGCGCGAAGGCTCGCTTCTTCAGGAACTGCGCAAGATACAGGACCGCATCGAATCAACCTCCAGAGACAAGGCCTCGGCCTCGGCCAACATGAAGAAACTGGAAAAAGACCTCAACGGCCTCAACAGCGAGATAGAAGACCTTGAGGAAAAAAAAGCCAGGATAGACCGCATACTGGGAGCCGTCGTCCTGGACTCTTTCATGACAAAGATAAGGAACAACGCCTCGGGCCCCTCCCTCTCATCGGCAGTCAAAAGCGAGCGTTCGGAGATCATGCTTTCAAAGATCGGGGGGTTCAACTATTACATACTCAAAGAGACCGTGGACACCATCATATTGACCGCTCAAAAAGTGGACGCAAAGAACCGTTCTTTTGAAAGGTACCGCCTCAGTTATCTGGAAAAGAAGATCTCGGAAAAAAAACTGGCCGCCCTCGAAAAGGAGGAGAGCAACGCATTAGGGTCTATCAGGTCGAAAAAGGAATATTACGACCGCATCATCAAAGAACTCAAGTCCAGAAAAGAAGAGCTTAACGGCCTCATAAAAAATCTCGAAAAACGCGGGTCCCAGTTCTCATCTTCCGTGAGTTTCGCGGAACTCCGCGGCGGACTGATATGGCCGGCTTCCGGAACAATACACTCGTCCTTCGGCAAAAACGTGGACAATACCTACAAGACCGTCACCACAAATGACGGAATAGACATAAAAACCGCCCCCGCAGGTCCGATCAGAGCCGTGGCAGGCGGCCGCGTAATCTATGCCCAGCCTTTCAAAAGCTTCGGGCGCATGATCATACTGGATCACGGCGACAATTACTACACAATATACGCAAACTTATCAGAGTCTTCTGTCAGAAAGGGGCAGCTCGTGACCTCCAATCAGCAGTTGGGCACGGCAGCCAGGGACCCCCTGTCCGGGGTGCCGCTTCTTCATTTCGAGCTCAGACACGGTTCCGAACCGCTTTCGCCGCTTTCATGGCTCTCCGGCAGATGAAACAATTCCCCACCTTGCGTTGTCAAATAGATAACTCATGAAAGGAGAACACTATGACAAAAAAAATATCGGTATTGGCCTTGTTAATGATTTTTGCAGTCGCATTTTCCATGGCGGCCACATCTACAATAAATCTTTCAAAAGGCACATTCGACCTTGTCTTTGAGAATATCGGCGACATCGAACAAATCAGTTTTGAAAAGGGCGACCAGATGATAGTGAAGAACAGCGGAGGAGTCAAAGTCGCACGCAGCGGGAAAAAGATCACAATAACCGGGAGCGGCTCCTCAACGGTGATCACTGAGATCGTCTTCCCCGAAAAAAGAAAGTTCGTGACAAAGAACGACGACGATGTGATCACTTTTTCCGACACAGAGGTGAAAGTAGAATCCGACGGAGGCACCTCGATCATAGAAAAGACAAGCAAAGGGCTGTATCTTCGCGATGAAGACAACGTCATAAAGATCAGCGGCAAAGAGATAAGCGTGGATTCCGGCGACAACAAAGTCCGGCTTTCGGACAAAGGCATCATCATAACAGATGAGGGCAATGAGATCAACCTGGGCATTATCGGCAAACTGATCAGCAAGTTCACAAAATCCATAGTCATAAAGACCGTGAACAAAAACCTGGAAAACACCGACATCCTTGTCGGCTCGCTGAACGACATAATCAATGACAGAAACATAAACATGAATTACAAATTTATCGGCACGGGGGACCAGAGCGCCGTCTCTCCGGAGATCGCCGAATATGTTTATGACTCGGTGGATACAATAGACATGGACCTCGTCTCTTCCGACATAGTGTTTTTAAAAAGCGACGACGGCAAGACACATCTTAAAATAGTGAAGAAACACGTGCCCGAAAAGGGATATAAGATCAAGATCGACCAAAGCGGACGCACGCTCTCCGTATCCGAGGAGATAACCAAATCGGTGATACGCCTTTCGGTGAAATTTTTCCTTTACGTGCCGGAGATGCGGGAGATAAAGCTTCATACGACATCCGGCGATGTGCTGCTTAAAGCCGTGCAATCCGGCCGCACTATCTTTTCAAGCACAAGCGGCGGAATAACCGTTTTCGATCTTAAGGGTGCTGATATGAATATTCAGACCACCAGCGGCGATTTTTTCCTGAAGGACATCGTTTTAAAAGACGACATACAGTCCTCTTCGGTGAGCGGCGACGGCAAGATCATGACCCTTAAAGCGGCGGATGTGGTCGCCCACTCCACCAGCGGCGACCTCAAGGGCGAAGATATTTCGGCAAAGACCATCATCATCACAACGGTAAGCGGAGACATGCTGTTCGCCGGTCTAAAGACCGGAGAGATGACGTTCAAATCCACCAGCGGCGACCTGAAAGCCGATGATTCGGAGATCGACAGTTTTTCCGGCAGCTCCGTCAGCGGTGATGCGTTTTTCTCAAACTCAAAGGTAAACACGCGTAAATTCAGTTCGGTCTCAGGCTCCATGGAAGTCAGCGTGGCATCCAAAACAGCTGTAAAAGCCGGATGATTTCTTTATAGAGTATTCGTAAAAAAGCCCGCGGCTCACACCGCGGGTTTTTTTATTCCCCTGGCGCCGTGATTCTGCTAATATTCACTGGAAGGGATCGTTATGGAGTATTTCAAAAAGATGTGGCTTAAGTATAACGGCGTCAGCATGCTGCTGCCGGGGGGCTCGCCCCTAAAAAAACAGCAGGAGGCCGTCGACTCATGCAGGGCGTGTCCCTACGGAGAGAAAAGAAACAAATGCGTGTTCGGCGAAGGCCCCGCGGACGCCGCCATCATGTTCGTGGGAGAGGGGCCGGGCAAAGACGAGGATCTTACCGGACGCCCCTTTGTCGGAAGAGCCGGAAAACTGTTGACAAAAATACTGGAGGAAACAGGGATCGGACGCGCAAACGTATATATCGCAAATATTGTCAAATGCAGGCCCTTCAACAACGAAAACCCGAGCCCCGAATCCGTGTCAAGCTGCCTCCCTTTCCTGGAGGCTCAGATCAGCGCCATAAGGCCCCGTGTTGTCGTAACGCTGGGGAAAGTGCCCGGCACAATACTGTCAGGCAAAAAGGACATCAAAATAACCAGGGAACACGGCAGCACCGGCAAATACGGCGAAACCGACCTGTTGTTCACCTTTCATCCGTCTTTCCTTGTCCGTCCCAACGGCGCGGCCTGGATCGAGGCGTTTAAGGATGACCTCGTCGAAGCCGCGCGCATGGCAGGCATCGTTTTAGAAGGCAAAACTCAGGGATAGACCCACCCTTTTATATGAATAATCATAGAGGTCTATCTCTTCAAAACGCAGTTCATATTCGTCGTAAAAGGCAATAAGCTTCAGCCCTTCAACGCCCAGTCCGGTAAAATACCTCACGCCCCGCTTGTATCTGAAATAATCCATGGATACTCCCGCGACGGAATCCTCTCCCCGGAACTCCTTTCTGACATAGTCAAAACTGAGGTCGCTGCCGTCTGCGAATCTGTATATCAGCTCCAGTGAACCCCCGTATTCGGCCGTGTCACTGTCCACAAAATCAAAGTCGGTTATAAGGTCGCGGAACATCATGTTTTCGCGCTGTTCATACAAACTGTCCGCGTCCCGGGTGACCAGGGCGGTAAGATGCAGTTTCCCCCACAATCCCTTGTAGAGTTTCGCGGAATACCTGCCGTCAAAAGAGTATTTTGTCGTCACATCATCGCCGCCGAAGACGAAACTGCCCGTGCGCGGCGAATACCAGACCGGTTTTGAGCGGTCAATATGTTCCACGGAAGCCTTGACAAATCCGTTTTCATATCCGGCAAAGTACGCAGTCACGACGGAATCTTTGGGCTCCGGCACGATGACCAGGTCATCATCTTTGTCCCCGGTGCGCGAGATCCTTCCCGTAAAACCCCGGTATTTCTCTGTGAGGCTGATCGCGGTAAAGACCCTGCCGTCGTCTATCCCCTCGCCGTAATATCTGTATTCATTGCCTGAAGAAGCGTAATAAGGCACATAGAATATGTCATAAGAGGCGTATTCCGGATTTCTTTTGTAATCGCTTTCAAGGTCCTTGTATCTGACAAATTCCACTGTGTGCTCCGTTATGAACTCGGCGGAGAGAGAGGCAGACACGCCTTCCGTCCCCATGGGGTGTCCCTCCTCCTCATGGTTCCACAAAAAATCTCCGTCGCTGTCCTCATACAGCTTCCACTTGTCCCTCAAAGAGAGTATGTTGGGAAGATAATCCGCGCCCAGCCTGAAATAAGATATCTTGCCGCTGAGATACTCCCCGGAATAATCCGCTTCAGCCAGTTGGATGAAATCCCGTTCTCTGTCCTCATAGAGATAATCGTCGGGCACCGCCTTTGATATGGCATACTGCCATGCCACTGTAAGGCATCCGGTGCCAAATCCCGCGTTGAAGGACCAGATGTTGCTGTCAAAAGGCCCGGTAAGGCCCGGGGTGTTCTCAACCGAATGGGTGTCATTGTGGAGATCCACATAGGACACGCCGGCATTGAACCCGCCCAAAAAAGTCTTCTGTATATTAAAGGCGTTTATATACATCTGCTGCTGCGCTTTATCGCCTTCCTCGTCATACACGATGGTGATCCGTTCCGTATCGGGAGTCAGTACCGCGTACGGTATGATGACATCGCTATGGGTGACCTCACATTGAGCCGTTATGTCCTCCATCTCCGTGGCTCCGCCCGTCCCCCTGTAGGCATAGACCCACACGGGGATGTCCGTTACCTCAAAATAATTGTACGGCTCGGGAAAATGATATATGACGTCTTTTTCCCGCGTCCACTGGGAGGCGTTTATGTTCACGGTGCCGGTATCCCCCGATGTCAGGAAATCCAGAGGCATGTCCGGGCGTCCCGCGACAAACTCGACATCCGCGCCCCCTATCCGGGTGCGTATGTCAATACCCGGTATGGCCGTGTTGCGTTTGTCAAAAGTATATATGCCGAAAAACGGGGATATCTTTCCCACCGCGAGATACGTGCCCTTATCGAACACAAACTCCGCCTTGTCAAAAGAGGCCCCGGTCCCTTCGGCTTCAAGGCTTTCCCCCGTGCTAAGACTGAATGAGGCCTTCATGCTCAAGCCCCCCAGGTCTTTGTTCACGTATACCTTAAGGCTGTCCCTGAAAGAGCCCTTTCTATATATGTAGTCGTCGGACTGAAGCAGGGTATTGTTGAACGTCCTGTTGTAGTTGTTGCCCTCAAAAAACACATCCCGGCGCCCCTCCGGAAACCCTTCCCGTCCGTAAAAGACATCGATGTCATGCAGCGTTGCCGTGTTGACAAAGTGTATGCCGTCTTCCGAAGGTTCGGCCGCAAGATCATCGTATGAGAGCTCCCAATCAAAATCGTATCGTTCTGCCCAGCGGTCCAGCGTGTCCCTCCGGCTGTTTTCAGTCATATCAAGCGTAGCGTCCCATTTCTCGTAAAACCTGTTGTCAAGGAACAGATCAGCCCCCGCCGCGCTGAGGAAGCAGAACAGCAGCAGCGCCGCCTGGATCAAAACATGTCTTCTCACTTCATTCCCCTGTCTTTTTCAATATGCGTTCGATATTGACCCTGAGCAGCGCGTCAAGCTTGTTGATAAACGGCCATTTTCTCCCGGAGGGATAAAAAAGAAGCGCATCGATCAGAACGACCTTCCCGTCTTTTTTAAACACATATGTCACAAACGGCCCGCCATTCATGGCCTCGTCATTTTCCCACAATCCGTATAGTTTGCTTACCTCCGCGCCGTCGACATCAAAGACCTCAAAACCCTGGAAATAATGGTCTTCCGGCGATTCAGCCGCCCAGGAAAAATACTCTTCGAACACCTTGTCGCCTTTATAGTGGGCGTCCGTGACGCTGTTTCTCAAGGCGATCATCTTTTTCATGGAGAGGGGGGCGCCGTCATCCTCAAGCTCGGCCACGGCGATCAGCCGGTCGGGAGTCCTGGTCACAAAACTGATGAACTTCTCCTCCGCCTTGAATATATTATACCGGGCGGGCACATACATGGGAAAACCGAAACGGTTTTCAACGGATTTTGAAAAAGCGCCTTTCATGCGCTCCGACATGACGCCAGCCATGATACGCTGCGCGATATAGTCATACAAGACCTTGTGCGCGTCCCTTATCGAGGATGCCACCGTTTCCTTCTCGTACGACGCTCCGTTTACCAGGATAAAAAGGACACTCTGCCCGGGTACCCACACGTCCTTTTCGTGAGCGACGGATATGCCCTTCACGCCGTTTATCAGCTTGTCCCCAAGGGCATCCCGTAAAAACACGGTCACGGGGTCCTCTGTGGATATATCATCTATCATGACGATATTCTTGTTTTTTCTGAAATTGGCGAATTGCCCCATTTCCCTTTTTTTTATCTCAAAAACCGGTTCGGTATGTGTAAAGACCAGCGGATAGGACAGCTCCTCTTCGATGACATCGCCGTATTTCGCGTAAAAGCCCTCGTCCGAAAACAGCGCTATGTCATATTCCCTGCCCAATGTGGAAAATCTGTGGGTCACACCCGAACAGGAAAAAAGCATGGCCGCAGCCAGCACAACAAGAAACAACCTTTTCATAACGACCTCCAATCGTTTAAATTCTATTGTCTGTGTGTCAAAAATCAAGTCATTTATTCTGCACTCCCTTCTTGAAAGACATGGATTTTTCGGCTATAATAACATCAAATCCAATAACTACGGAGGTAACTATGGATAAGAAAGGTTTTTTTGGCGCATTGTTAGATTTTTCGTTCACTGAATTTATCACAACAAAATTGATCAAGCTGCTGTACATCCTGGCACTGATAGGCATCGCCCTCGGCGCATTGGGAATCATCATCGGCGGTTTCTCAAGCGGTTTCGCCGCAGGCCTTCTGGCTCTGCTTATCGGCGCCCCCCTGTTTATACTTTTTTCAACGATCATGACAAGGGTATGGCTTGAGATCCTCGTGGTGCTTTTCAGACTGTATGAGAACGTAAGAAGCATCAACGAAAAAACAAAATAAGCGTCAGCATGTTAAGGGGCGCTTTCCAGCGCCCCTTCTTTATTTTATTCTTGACCCCTTCCCGCTATGCACTAAAATCTCTCCGTAACACGAAAGGAGTCCCATGGACAAAGTTCATAAACTTACAGACGACCTGCTGGATTTCATAAACAATTCCCCTACGGCCTTTCATGCCTCGGAGAACATAGCTGCGGCCCTTGAACGCAAAGGGTATGTCAGATTGCATGAGGAAGAGCGCTGGGAACTTTCAGCCGGCGGCCGCTATTATGTGATGCGCAACGATTCCGCCGTGATAGCCCTGGCATTGGGCACCGCAGCTGTCGCCGAACAGGGGTTCCGCATCATCGGCGCTCACACCGACAGCCCGCTTATGAAGGTCAAACATGAAGCGGAGACAATATCGGGGAATTACGCCAGAGTCCCCGTGGAAGTGTACGGCGGCCCCATAATAAACACATGGCTTGACCGCGAACTCTCGATCGCCGGACGCGTGATGCTGAGGGAGGATGGCCGCATCGTCTCCAAAAACGTGCGTATCAACAAACCGGTGGCCGTGATACCGAACCTCGCCATACACATGAACAGGGATGTAAACAAAGGCGTCGAGCTGAACAAACAGAACCATCTTCCGGCGGTCATAGCTGCGGATGCGAAAGACGCCAAAAAAGACATACTGAAATCTCTAATCTGCGACGAGACCGGTTTCCCCATGGAAAACATAGTGGATGCGGATCTCTTTCTCTTTGACGCCGCCCCCGGACTTTACACCGGAGCGCACGGCGAACTGATCACGGCTGGGCGTCTGGACGACCTTGCCATGTGCCACGCCATACTGCAGGCGCTGCCGGGCAAAAAGGCCCTTGCACAGCCGTGCATAGGCGTTTTTTACGATAATGAAGAAATAGGCAGCACCACGCGGCAGGGCGCGGATTCCTCTTTTCTGGCTGACCTGATGCTGCGCGTGAATTCCGCGCTCGGCGGCGACATACAGGACATGCAGATGGCAAACGCCCGCTCTTTCATGATATCGGGCGATATGGCCCACGCATTGCATCCAAACTTTGCCGACAAACACGACCCCTCATACGCGCCGAGAATAAACAGGGGGCCTGTTATCAAATTAAACGCCAATTTCCGGTATGCCACCACGGCGGACACCGCCGCGGCCTTTGAGGCATTATGCCTGAAAGCCGGCGTGCCCTTCCAGCGGATGACAAACCGCTCGGACATACCTTCGGGAAGCACCATCGGCCCCGTAAGCTCATCACTTCTGGGCATACGCACGGTGGATGTCGGAAACCCGATGTGGGCAATGCATTCAATCAGAGAGACCTGCGGACTGCATGATCACTGGTACATGACGGAAGTCTTCAAAACATTTTTCTCGTGACAATAAATAAGGGCGGCCTTGGCCGCCCTTAAATCCCCCGCAGGGACAGATCAGTCATTCATGAATTTCAATATCTTGTCAAACAGTTTCTTCTGTTCCTTTTTTATCCCGGCTTCCTTTTTGGAAGAGGATATGTTTTTTCTGTTCTCCATCTCTCTTTCCGCCACGAGCTGTGTGATGCTCTCGGTGAAATCCCGGTTTCTTTTCATGAAGGCGAAGAAGTCGGCTTTATCCATGAAAAAAATATTTGAAAGCGAGGCCGTCACGCAGTCCGCGGAAACGGGCTCCCCTTTTATCAGCGACATCTCTCCCAGCAGCGAACCCCGGCCGGCCGAAGCTATTTTCTGGCCGTTTTTCAAGACATCCACGCTTCCGTCCGCCACAATATAAAGTCCGCGCCCCTCTTCCCCTTCTACAAGCAGGTGTTCGCCCCTGCCGTACAGGCTCACGGAACCGAGAGACAAAAACTCGGCAAAGGCCTTCGCGTCCATAAAATCCAAAAGCGCCGGCTTCGACAAAGCGGGCGACGTCCTGCGCTTCTTCTCCGCCGCGCGTTCAACGGTGCGAACCGGGAAGGGTATGGTGATCCCTCTCCTTTTGAAAACATAATACAGGTTTCGGTAAAACTCGTCTCTCACCTGTCTTATGTGATTGCGCCCCTCAATACTTACAAAAACATTGTAATTCACCGAAAAGTCACCGTATTCATCCAAAAACACCTCGGGCGTTTCCTTCTTTGACAAAAACGAAACGCCTCTCAGCGCCTCAAACACCGCGGCGTCGACTTCATGCGGAGCGTCGTCATAGGAGACGCCCACGGGAAAGGCGGCCCTTTCTTTTCTGAAGGGTTTTGAATAATTGGTGACCTTTGACTTCAGTATCTCGCCGTTAGGAATGACTATGATATCGTTGTTCACCGTCTTGATCTTCGTATTATACCAGTTGATCTCCACGATCTCGCCCTCATGGTCCTCCAGCCTCACCCAGTCTCTCACCTTGATGGGCGCATTTATGGAGATGATTATGCCCGCAAAAATATCAGCAAGCAGCGACTGAAGCGCAAGTCCCAGTATAATGGAAAACACCCCTAAGGAGGCAAAATATCCCGTGCTCAGACGGGGTATGTATTTGCCCAGGAACAGGGCCACAAAGAGCGATACCAGGACGATCTTGATGAGATTCCGCAGCAGCTGAGGGACTTCATATTTTTTCTTATGTATGAGATAATAATCAAAAAAGATCTCGTCAATGAAGGTAAAGAGGTTATAGAAGATGACAAACCACAATATAAGATAATAATATGTGCCTGCATTCGGGACCTTAAGCACAGGCACGATCTTCAACGCCATGTAAAAAGCGCTGATCACGAGCAAAAAACTTACGAGCTTCAGCTTTTTGAATACCGGGCTCACTCTCCATATGAGTTTCTTTAACAGCAGAAATACGAGAGCCGAAAAGACGAACAACCCTCCGAATATCAGAAACCTTCCCAAATCGTTCAAGACCATGGGTCTATAATATCATCGCGGCAAGCGCAATACAAGAATTTTCAGCCGCCCTGTCGACAAATAGTTCCGCCGGCGCCAGTGGAGTGAAGAGCCCTATAAAAAAAAGAGGCCGCAAAAACCGGCATTCAGGGATCTGAAAGATGAAAGGAAGGTGGCGGGACCCAGAATCGAACTGGGGACACGAGGATTTTCAGTCCACTGCTCTACCGACTGAGCTATCCCGCCGAAAACGAGTGTAAAAAAAACGGAGTTGACGAGACTCGAACTCGCGACCTCCTGCGTGACAGGCAGGCGTTCTAACCAAACTGAACTACAACTCCATATAGTGTATGGGCGGTATAGGACTTGAACCTATGACCCCCTGCTTGTAAGGCAGGTGTTCTAGCCAACTGAACTAACCGCCCCCAGTTGACGAACCAGAATATAACATACGCGATTTTCATTGTCAAGCTGTTTTTCCCGGCCTCCGCTAATTTCATACGCTCCGGGCCGGCCGCGCGCCCGTCAAAGCCTCTCTCCCGCCGACCTCAGATATTCCATGGCGTATTCAACCACCCTGTCACGGCCATTTTCAATGTCATCACGGCTGTTTCTCAACAGGACATCCGGCATGATGCCCCGGCCTTCCAGAGAACGGTCCCGCGCATCGTTAGTCTGTCTAACGGAGAGCCTGTACTCCCATCCGTTAGGCAATTTTCCTACGCGGGTGTCGGCAAATACCCCCGCGGTCCTGTTTCCCACATGTATGACGTCAGGCAACGCCCTCATCATCAGTGTAAAAAGTTCCGCGGCGCTCTGTGTGTTTTGATTTGTCAGCAGTACAATAGGCTTTCCCGAATAATTTCCCCCGGGGCCGGGCTCCAGCGTCCAGTATTCGGGGCCCTTTAAGCCCCCCATGTGATCCCTCTCGCGGGACACCGCATAAAGGTATTTTTTATCGGCAAACCTGCGGGCGAACTCCTTCACTGGCAGTGAATATCCGCCGATATTATCGCGTATATCCACCACAAAACCTTTAGCGTCGCCATACGCGGCAAAAAAACGGGCGATCGCCTCTTCCATCTTCTCATAGCCGGGAGGCATCTCCGTCAGGTGAATATATGCTATACCGCCGGAAAGCCATCCCGCCGTGACGACATGTCTTATCCCGGCCGGCGGCGTGACGGAACACAATCTCACCATCCTGTCATATTTGCCCTTCAGATATTTTCGTTTTATAAGCTTCAATGAAAAATCATCCGTCTTTTCCCTGAAATCAAAAGAGAGCAGGCCGACATAATCATGGGACTCTTTCCCGAATCCCGAGAAATAGATCTCGTTGAAACGGTATATGTAGCAATGTTTATCGTCAAGCTTTTCCAGAAGGCCTTTAAAAACGGCAAACAGTTCGTCGTCTGAGGTCTCCCCGTCGACCCGGCCCGCATACTCCCCGCAAAGTCTCTCCCATGAGACCTGTTTGGCCTCGAACAATGCGTAGTCCTTTTCAAAGACATCACAAAAAGCATTAAAGTTTTCCACGGGGTTGCCGCGCTCCCTGTTCAAATAAACAAGCCCTCCGATAAAAACCGCCATGCATACGACGGCGAGGCGGGCAAGCCATCTTTTCATCCTTTTACCTCGCTTTTCGAAAGCCCCGAAACGTTTGCCGGTGACATCGATTGTTTCAGGCGTTATCCGCCACCTGCTCCTTAAACCGTTTCCTGTTCCATACGAACCTGAACCTTATAGCGTCCGTCCTGCATACGGCCGCGCATCTTCCGCACATCAGGCATTCGCCGTTTGTGACCAGCCCCTTATTATCCTTTATATAGCCGGTGATCGGTATCCTTACCGGGCATTCCTCCTCGCACTTGCCGCACAGCACGCACTTGCTTTTATCCACTACCGGGACCAGCCTTGAATGTTTCGCGCCCGCGGAGCACAGGGCTCCCATAAAACAGAGGTTCCGGCACAGCCATCTTCTTTCAAGGAACAGCCCCAGTATAAACGCGGAAAGCACATCCGCCATCCATACGACCTTGTAATGCATATTAAACGACGGCTTTAAAAACATCGGGTCCGGAGCGAATCCGTGTGTCAGCCCCTTTGAACTGTTCATGTAATAAAAGAGAAATGCCGATGCGAAAAACGGCAGCAGTATCAGGCTTCGCACCCATATCTTCGGCTTGTTCCACGGCCGTCTTATCAAAGATCTGGCGCCCGCGAGATCGTTTACCGTCCCCATGAAACAGAACCAGCCGCAGCCTATGCGCCCGAACAGGGGGGCAAGCAATATAAAAGCGCCCCAGATCAGCATCACCGCGGTTATCACGCCCCAGTATATGGAATGCCATATAAAGCCTATCGCAAACAATTGAAAAAACACGGGCGTCAATAAAAGAAAGACGACCCTTGAGATGTAATTCAACGTAAATATCCTTTTTGCTGCCACTCCGGCCCCCTTTTTTGAAAATATTCCAAACAATTATTGACGCATTTCATAAAAAATCAATATTAATATCAAATGGGAAGAGCGAAATAATACTCAACGCAGAATAGACGCTGTTCCATGCTAAAAACCCGGGAACGTGGGGAATTTTAGTCTTTCATTAATAAAAAAATGTATTTGTATATGTTAGTTTCCTATTACTATTTATCATCCACAGGTATTACGCATTCATTAACCCATGACCACTCAATATTTTTGTGTTCTACTTGTGAAACAGTGTTTTCGAGAAATTGATTGCGCTTATTTGCACTAAAAACAATCTGAATCACCATATATTTTAACATACACAATAACGAAAAATCAGCTTTTTTTAAATCTCGTCCCCTCGGGGGTGTCTTCCAGTATGACGCCCAGTTCCTTCAGCCGCTCCCTTATGAGGTCGGCTGTCTCAAAGTCCCGGTTTTTCTTGGCTCTGGCGCGCAGTTCAATAAGCAGTTCCGCCAGAGCTTTCCAGTCGCCGCCCTCTTCCTCGTCAGCCGCGGGCAGTATGCCGAACACCCTGTCCCAGTCCCTGAGCCACCATATCACGGCCGCGGCCTTTTTTTCGTCCCTGTCCGCATAGACATCGGAGACGGCTTCGAACATCACGCCCAGGGCTCCGGAAGTATTAAAGTCGTCATTCATGAACTTTTTCAGTTTTTCATCATACTGCCGTACCAGTTCATCATCCCGGGCCTCTCCGGCGTCCCTGAACTCAAAGAGGAAGTTTTTCAGCCGTTCATGTTTTTTAACGGAATCGTTCATGACAGCGTCCGTAAAATCAAGCAGTTTCCTGTAATGGGCGGAGATGATAAACAGGCGTATGACCTGTGAAGGGTAGGCCTTCAGCAGCTCTCTCACATTGCGTATGTTTCCAAGCGACTTGCTCATCTTCGCGCCGTTTATGTTCACGTAGGCGTTGTGCATCCAGTAATTTGAGAGGCTGGCTCCTGTCGCGGCCTCTGACTGGGCGATCTCGTTTTCATGATGGGGGAAGACCAGGTCTTCCCCGCCGGCGTGTATATCCAGCGTGCCGCCCGCATATTTTGAACTCATGGCGGAGCATTCGATATGCCATCCCGGACGCCCTTTGCCCCAGGGGCTTTCCCAGGAAGGCTCGCCCGGCTTGGAGAACTTCCACAATGCGAAATCCGCGGGGTCTTCCTTGTTGCCGTCAACGGAGACCCGCGCTCCGGCGCGGAGGTCTTCAAGATTCTTTTTTGACAGCTTTCCGTAGTCCTTGAAAGATGCCACCCTGAAATAAACTCCGTCTTCGGTGACATAGGCGCAGCCCTTCTCTTCAAGCGTCCGGACAAGCCCTATCATCTCCGCTATATGATCGGTGGCTTTCGGGGCGACCGTGGGCGCGGAAACGCCAAGCCCCTCAAGGTCTTTGAAAAACGCCTCCGCGTACTTCGATGAAAGTCTGTCCCAGCTCACGCCCTCTTCCGCGGAACGCGCTATTATCTTATCGTCTATGTCTGTGATGTTCTGAATATATGTGACGTCATAGCCCTGATGCTCCAGGTATTTTCTTACGATATCAAAAAAGACAAACGGCCGGGCGTTTCCGACATGTATGTAATTATAGACGGTGGGGCCGCAGCAGTACATGCTGACGCTGTTCTCCCTTATGGCCGTGAACTCCCGCTTGCCGCCCGACAGTGTGTCAAATATCCTTATCTTGTCCATACTTCCCTCCTGATTTGAGAACGGATAAAGTCTATCAACAAAGACCCCTTCTGTCAATATCCGCGGAAGACGCAAAATCGAATGAAAGCCTTGACATAAGCGGCATTATATTTATATTCAATTAGAAAAACGGAGGTGTGCCATTATGCGAAAGATAATCGAATGCGTGCCCAATTTCAGTGAGGGACGCAATATTGAGACTATCAACAAGATTACCGATGAGATCAAATGCGTGGAAGGCGTGGTGCTTCTTGACGTGGACCCCGGAAAAGACACGAACAGGACCGTCGTCACTTTTGTCGGGTCTCCGGAAGGCGTCGCGGAGGCTGCCTTCAGAGCCATTAAAAAGGCTTCGGAGCTTATAGACATGTCGGGCCACTGCGGAGCCCATCCCAGAATGGGCGCCACGGACGTCTGTCCGCTTATTCCCGTATCGGGCGTCACAGTCGAAGAGTGTGTGAGACTCGCGGGCGAGATCGGCCGGAGGGTCGGGACAGAGCTTGACATACCCGTTTTTTTATATGAGCAGGCGGCCACAAGGCCAGAGCACAGAAACCTTGCAAACATACGCAAGGGCGAGTACGAAGCCCTTGAGGAAAAGTTCAGGGACCCCGGTTTCCGGCCTGATTTCGGACCCGCCGAGTTCCGGCCCAGATCAGGGGCCACAGCCATAGGCGTGCGGGAATTTTTGCTCGCATACAACATAAACCTCAACACGCGCGACAAACAGGCCGCCCATGACATAGCCCTCACCATCAGGGAAGCGGGCCGCGCCAAACGCGACAAAGACGGGCGCATAGTACGCGACAATAACGGAAAGACTGTAAACGTCCCCGGGCTGCTCAAAAACTGCAAAGCCGTGGGCTGGTATATTGACGAATACGGTTATGCTCAGATATCCATGAACCTTACCGATTATAAAGTCACAAATTTTCATCATGCTTTTGATGCCGTATGCGCCGAAGCAGAGAAACGGGGATACCGGGTCACCGGAAGCGAAGCCGTTGGCCTCGTGCCCAAAGCCGCCCTTCTTGAAGCGGGCAGGCATTATCTTAAAAAACAGGGAAAGAACACCGGCATACCCGAAAAAGAGATCATACATACCGCGATCCTTTCGCTGGGACTTAACGACACGGTGCATTTCTGCCCGGATGAGAAGATCATAGAAAACAGGATACTGAACAAAGGGCAAAGGCTTGTCGACATGGATGTCACTTCATTCGTCGATGAACTCTCGGACGACTCACCCGCTCCCGGGGGGGGAAGCGTCGCGGCTCTGGCGGGGGCACTCTCGGCCGGGCTTGCTTCCATGGTCGCAAACCTGACACATGGCAAAAAGGGTTATGAGAGGCATAACAGCGCGATGGAACAGCTCTCGACAGAGGCGCAGTCCCTTAAAAGGGAGTTCCTTGACCTGATAGACAGGGACACCGAAGCTTTTAACGAGTTCATGGCTGCAATGAAAATGGCGAAAAAGACACCCGCTCAGGAAGCGGCCAAGGCGGATGCCATGGAAAAGGCGGCGAAAAACGCCACGCTTGTGCCGTTGTACACCTTAAAGGCCTCCGGCAAGCTGTGCGCCCTGGCGGAAAAAGCCGCGAAGAAGGGCAACGAAAACGCACTGTCGGATGCCGCCGTATCCGCCATCATGGCGGAATCCGCTGCCGAAAGCGCCTATCTCAACGTACGCATCAACCTGCCGGGCATAAATGATGCCGATTTCCGCGGCAGGGTCCTTGCGGAAGCGGAAGATATTCTCGCATCGGTCAAACGCGACCGTAAAAGGATCGTGCGCTCCGTGGAAAAAAGGCTTTCCTGAATAATACATGATAAGGGGGCGAAAGCCCCCTTATGTCAACGGTTCAATATGTCGTCCACAATACCCATAAGGTCCTCCACCTCGAATACGGGGTCTTTACGGGTAATGTCGCTGATATAATCAGACAGCAAATAGATATCCGGCGGGACAAATCCAAGTTCATACAACACGCCGGCGTCTTCCTTCAGGGCTTCAATAGTCATGTCCGCGGCTATTTTTCCGGAATCCATGATGACAATACGATCGGCATACTCAACGGCATCATTGATGTCATGCGTTATAAACGCTATGCCGGTCCCGTTTTTGCCGATCTTTTTCAGCCCCGCGAACAGCTCTCTTTTCGCGCGCGGATCCAGTCCGGCCGTGGGCTCATCCAGGCAAAGATAATCAGGCCTCATCGCGATTATGCCGCAGAGCGCCGCTTTTCGCTGTTCGCCGCCGCTTAATTCAAACGGCGAATCGTCCAGCCTCTTTTCAAGTTCCGGGGCAAACGTCCTGACCGTGTTCAACACCGACTCACGCACCTTCTCCTCATCCCACTTTAAGTTTCGCGGCCCGAAAGCCATGTCCGCATAAAGCGTCTCTTCAAAGAGCTGCAGTTCGGGAAATTGGAAGACAAGGCCGACTTTTCTTGTTATCGCCGCCCCCCTGGTTTTGTTTATATCCGCTCCGTCCACCCGCACAACGCCTTTTGTCGGTTTCAATATGCCGTTGAAATGCTGCATAAGCGTCGATTTGCCCGACCCTGTCCTGCCGAGGAAAGCGGTTATGCCCGAAGAGTCCAGGGAGATAGAGACATCATCAAGCGCAAGGTTTTCCAGCGGCGTGTCGTACAGATATATGTATATGAGCCTCTCTGTCTCTATCTTCAAGAAAGTTTCCTCCTTAGCTCCCGGGCGACATTTTTCATGTCAAGCTGCGGTGGCGTAAGACAATATTTTTTGGCGAGCTGAAGATGCGCCGGCAGCGGGAAATCCAGCAGGCCAAGTATGTCGTCCCGCTGAAGGAGCTCCCCGGGCGGCCCCGCGAAGACATTTCTTCCTTCCGCGAGCACAAGCACCCGGTCGGCAAGAAAGACCTCCTCCATAAAATGGGAGACCATGATCACCGTTTTGCCGTCCTTATGCAGCCTCTCTATGATCTTCATTATTTCTTTTCTGCCCTGTATGTCAATAAGCGAGGTGGGCTCATCGAAAAGACAGTATTCGGGCTCCATGGCAATGGCGGATGCGAATGCGATCTTTTGTTTCTGCCCGCCGGAAAGGTTGCCAGTCATATGGTTCTTATATTGCAGCATACCCACAAAACCGAGGGCCGTGTCAACGCGCCGCTCTATCTCTTCGACTGAAAGCATCAGGTTTTCCGGGCCGAATGCCACCTCGTCCTCCACCATGGCCGTGACTATCTGATTGTCCGGGTTCTGGAACACCGTGCCCGTCTTTTTTCTGATCTCGAACAGATCGGCAGACGCCGTGTCCATGCCGTCGACCAGAACGCTGCCCGACGAGGGAAGCAAAAGAGCGTTTATAAGCCTTATAAAGGTGCTTTTTCCCGATCCGTTAGGGCCGATGACCCCCAGAAACTCTCCCTTTGAGACAGTGATGTCAAGTTCCCGTAAAACATCATTGCCGCCGTATCCGGCGCATACCCCTCTGAACTCTATCATCTCGCCCCCCCCGGGACGGGCTTCGCGTCCCCGGCAAGCTCCCGCAGCAGCTTTAAAAGGACAGGGTCGGCCCCGTCAGTCTCCGGCCCGAAACCCTTCACAGTCTGTTTAAAATCGCCTGAGCGCCCCTCCGCGAAATAGCACAAAGCCAGAAGGACGGAAACTTCCGGTGTCTTCCCGGACGCCTTCTCCATCAGGTCCGCCGCCTGGCCGAACCTTCCCATATAATATAATGCAAGCGCCTGATTATACAATGCCTCGGGGGCGCCGCCCGCCCGGTAAGCCGCCGCGAAATAACCGGAAGCTTTGAAAAGATCGCCTTGAGCCGCGGCTGCAGCGGCCGTATTGAAGTACTCCGCCTCGCTGTGTCCGCCGGGGGCGATAAAATCCCTGACCGGGGCGTACAATTCGCCGGGTATGATCAGGCGCTGCCCCGCTCTGATGCTGTCCGGCTTTTTGATGCCGTTGAACGAGGCAATGCGGTCCGCGTTATCCGCCCTGCCCGTGTAGTTCAGCGCGATCAGCGAAAGCGTCTCGCCCGCAGATACCGTATATTGCCGCGGCTGTGAATGCAGCGCGGCTGAAAAGCCGAAAACAAATATTATGACAAAAAACAGTCTCATGCGAATATCTCCATGACGGACGCCATATTATCCGCCCGATTGGCAGCCATACGTATTTCTCTGGCATTGGGCCAGCCCTTTACGATGAAAGGGACTATTTTCCTCATCTCCAGAACGCCCCTGCGTTCGCCGAACATCCGCGCTTTACCTTCGTAAAGCCTTATTATCATATCCCGGTAATCACCGGCGGAGAGCTCTATACGTTCGTTTATACGGACCTCCCTGAAGATCTGCGGCCTGCTCAAGGCCCCTCTGCCCACCATGACTCCGTCGACGCGGGTCTGCTCTATCATCCTTTTTACATCCTCAAGCGACCGGAGGTCCCCGTTTCCCACCACCGGGATGTCAAGGCTGTCCTTAAGGGACGCTATATGTTCCCATCTCGCGGCCCCGCTGAAGCCCTGGGCGCGTGTCCTGGCATGCAGGGTCACAAAATCGACGCCCTCTTCCTGGGCTATGCGTCCAACATCAATGTAATTCAGAGAATGCTCATCCCATCCGGAGCGTATTTTGACGCTGAAACTGGCGTTTCTGACCGCCGCCCGCATGGATCTTATGATTGCCGCGAAAAGTTCCGTGTTCCTCATAAGGGATGAGCCGCTGCCGGTGGCTGTCACCTTGCGCGCCGGGCAACCGGCGTTCAGGTCAATATATTCGACCCCCCCCTCGTCAAGCATGGCGGCGGCGCGCGCCAGCAACACGGGGTCGTTGCCGAACAGCTGTACCGCCAAGGGTCTTTTCTCGCCCTTCACTCCCAATAGTTCCCATGCCTTCTCGGGGTATATTGAGAAAAGATGGCAGTTCGCCATCTCGGTAAAGACCACATCGGCCTGAAGATCCCGGCATATGTCCCGAAATATCCTGTCCGTATAACCGGCCATGGGAGCGAGGAATGTCTTCAAAACAAGCTCCTGAGCCTTTTTTTAAATGACAACAGCATCTTACGGGCTTTTTCTGCAAACACAAAAAACACATATCCAGCCATTGAGAAGGGGTAGTCATAACACCCTGCGTATCTCACATGCTCCCCGCCGAATCCGGCTTTAAACTCGGAAAGCCCGGCCCATGGATGGTTTTTAGCGCCTTCGGGAGCGACACCCCACATGTCGTACGAGGCGGACCCGCGCTCCGCGGCTTCCTTCAAGGCCTCCCATTGTATGGCTTCGTTGGGCCTTCTGTTCCGTTCCGTCTGACCGGAAGCGGAAAACATATAAACGGACTCACCGTTGTAATGTAGTATGAACGAGCCCGCTATGAGCTCGCCGCGATAACGGGCCCCGAACACCGTAAGCCATCCTTCTCCTGAAAAAGTCCGGAAAAAATCTTCGTAATATTCGCGCGGATGTATGAAAATATTGTTCCTTGCTGCTGTCTCCCTGTAAAGCCCGTACCACTCGGCTATCTCTTCTGCCGATTTCAGCGCGGAGATCTCGACATCCTTTTTCGGCGCTGTCCTGATCTTATTGCGCTGTTTTGAAGTAAATCCTTCCCATAACGCCTTTTCATCCGTTATGGTGAGCAGGCGTGTGTCCCGGTACTGCACGTCATACGGTGCCTTGACATATCCGGCGCGCCGCATACGGCGCAGCAGTGCGGCACTTTCCTCTTCCCTGATATCCGTTTCCACCCTCAAAAACAGGGGCCGGGCGCCCGCCGCCGCATATGTGGCGCGGGGCAGTTCGTCCATCACATCAGCGAAAAAGTCCGTATCGGCGGTGTTGATGCGGGGTCCCTTGGGATAATATAAAAACGACTTGCCTCCGGGCAGGTCCCTGCGCAGAAACATGCCTCCGCCGACGGCCTCCCCCTTTTTATAAAAACCGACATAGCCTGGCGTCCAGCCGTGCCTGCCTTTGAAATCCCCCCATTCGGGGGATTGAAGAAACCCGCCGCTAACGCGCCGGCATAATCCTGCGTATTCCTCCCGTCCGACGGGCAGCACCCGTACGTCTTCACTCCGCATATGTCTCGTCATGTTTTCTCACGTACTCCCTTATGCTTTCCGCTATCCTTCGCGCTATCAGATCCTTGTATTTTTGACTCTTAAGCAGCTTTTCCTCCTGCGGCTGTGAAATAAAACCGATCTCTATCAATATGGACGGCATGTAGCAAAACCTCAAGACGTAATAACTGTTTTGTTTCACGCCGCGGTCCGTCCATCCCGTAGCGGCTATAAGGTTCTTCTGGACGTAAAAAGCGAGGTCACTGCTTTCCTTAAGATACCTGTTTTGTGTCATGTCAGAAAGTATCATCTCGAGCACTGCGGTGTCCGCGTATTCAGAATCATATTTTATGTCTTCGTTTTCCTTTATGGCAAGCGCCCGGTCCTCATCCGTGAGGGCCTCTCCGAGAAAATATGTCTCCACGCCGCGCACCAGTTCCCTTCTTTTTTTACCCCAGACCGCATTGGCGTGTATGCTTATAAACAAATCGGCTTTCAATCTGTTTGCGATCCCCGCCCTGCCGGAAAGGGAGACAAATTCATCCCGGTCCCTTGTCATCACGACTTCGATGCGGCGGTCGTCCCTCAGCTTGTCGCGCACCTGCCTGCTCACATCAAGCACCAGGTCTTTTTCCTTATAACCGGAAGGTCCCACCGCTCCGCTGGAGTGTCCGCCATGGCCGGGGTCTATCACCACCACCCATTTCTCCTTTTTTTGCCGGTGCTCAGCGGGGTCGTTCGCGACGGGGACATCGGCCTCCGGGCCGACTTCCGTTCCGCCGTCAGTCTCATCGGGAACATCTTCTTTCACGGCGGGTTTTTCCTTGAGCGCAAGAAACCGAAGATCCGTTTCGGGCGCCCGTCCCAGCATGGGGGTGTAATATATGATGATATTGAGGAGCCTGCCTTTTTTCAATATTTTGTATCCGTAGGCTTTTCTGCCGGCCCGCACATCGATGCGTCCCGTATCTATTGTCAGGGAGGCGCTGCCTTTGAGTGATGTTTCGGAGCGTTCTACCGATGCAAAAACCGTCACTCCATTTTCAGAGGGGTAGTCCCTCAGCTGTCCGGGGTCTCCGTTGAACTCAAAAAATATTTTGTGGGAAAAGGGTTTTTCTTCCTCGGCAAAACGCGTCAGCGACACGGATTGCGCCGTCCGCACGAAGAGCACGGAAACAATCAGCAGGAAGAACAGGCGTCTCATGTCACCTCCGCTTAAGCTCTCTCATGGCTTCCCGTTGCATATCTTTCTTTTTAAGGGACTCGCGCTTATCGTAACTTTTTTTGCCCTGCGCCAGGGCAATCTCGATCTTTAAAAGGTTTCTGTCGTTGAAATAGGCCTTTAGCGGCACCAGCGTCAACCCCTGTTCCGCGACCTTGCCTATCAGTTTGCGCATCTGCGCCTTGTTCAGCAGAAGCTTGCGCATCCTCTTTTCGTCATGATTGTTGTAGGACCCGGTCTCATAGACCGCTATATGCGAATTGACCAGAAAGAGCTCGCCCTTTATGAAACGGGCGTAACTTTCCTTGATGCTCATCTTTCCGGCCCGGCATGACTTGACTTCGGTGCCGGTCAAAACAATGCCGGCTTCGAACGTTTCAAGTATTTGAAAATCGAAGCCGGCTTTTTTGTTCCTGGCTATCAGTTTAACCATTCAGACCTTTTTTGGCGATCTCAGTCAACGCTCTGAACCCCGACTCGTCAGCGATCGCGATCTCAGCGAGCATCTTTCTGTTGAGGTCCACATTTGCGATCTTAAGGCCGTGAACGAACTCTGAATACCTCATGTCGTTCATACGGCATGCCGCGCTTATGCGCGCGATCCACAATTTTCTGAAATCTCTTTTTTTCTGCCTTCTGTCCCTGTATGCGTACTGAAGGGCTTTTCTATGGGCGTTAAGAGCCATTTTGTACAGTTTGCTTTTCGCTCCCCAATAGCCCTTAACGGCTCTGAACAATCTCTTTTTTCTTTTTCTTCTGGCTACACCGCTTGTCGCTCTCATCTCAAGCCCTCCTTAGAATTTGTACGGAATCATTTCTTTGACTCTTTTATAATCTGTTTTATCCACCAGCGTACTCTGACGCAGATTCTTTTTTCTCTTCGCAGATTTTTTTGTAAGAATATGGCTCTTATAGGCCTTGTTTCTGACAATTTTGCCGGACCCGGTCACTTTGAACCGTTTCGCTGCAGCTCTTTTTGTCTTGATCTTAGGCATATTCAGTCACTCCCTTTCTACTTTTTCGGTGATATGATAATAAACATCAATCTTCCGGCCTGGTCAATATCCTTCTCCATCTTCGCAACCTCGTCCAGTTCCAGAAGAAGCTGGGAAAGGATCTCGCGTCCCTTGTCAAGATAGGCCATCTCTCTGCCTCTGAAATAGACACCCACCTTGACGCGATGCCCTTTGGAGAGAAATTCCCTTATATGTCTGACTTTAAAGTTATAATCATGGACATCCGTCTTTGGCCTGAACTGGATCTCCTTAACCTGTACGGCGCTCTGCTTGTTTTTCTTCTGTTTCTTTGTCTGCTCGTATTTGTACTTACCGTAGTCCATGATACGCGCCACGGGCGGTTCGGCATTGGGAGAGACTTCAACAAGATCAAGCTCCTTATCCTCGGCCATGGTCAAAGCATCTCTGCTGGCCATGACGCCCAGCTGTTCACCTTCCGCTCCTATTACCCTCAATTCCTTTGCCCTTATGGCACCATTGACTCTGACCTTATCAACTTTTTTCCCAGTCGATTTAGCGATAAGACACCTCCTTAAATTAAAAAAGGCGGGTATAAATAACCCGCCTGTCCTTTTACCGCCGTATCTGCAATTGTCACGTTACCGGTCAGCACCTCTCGGGCCGATTCGGTGAGGAACAGGCGTTCCTTCTTTTATGTACTGAAATAATAAACCAATTCCGGACTCCGTCAAGAAAAATTTCACGTTTTCCGCGGCTTCAGAGGAGAAAATGTATGTTTTCCATGATCCAGGGCGTTATATCATACAGGTACTTCACATCCCGCACGTATTTTTCCCCTTTTCCCACAACGGTAAAAGGCACCGGATTATGGGTATGCCCCGGAAAAGAGAGGTCCTCGATATTCCCGTGGTCAGAGGTAAGTATGAATGTGTGCCTCTTAAGGTCCACCCCTCTCACGAGAGCCTTCAGGAACCGTTCCAGCGTAGACAGTATGTCCAGGGCGAATTCCATGTCCTGAAGATGCCCGGCCGCATCCGTCCTGAAAAACTCAAACAGGACAAAGTCATGCCCTTTCCCCAGCCGGAGAAGGTTTTCAGCGGCTTTTTCGGGGGTGATCTCCGATATGGCGCTCATAAGCGCTTCGTCTATCTCATAGCCAAACCTTTTTAAAAGTTTCTCCCGCCTGCCTGACATCACGTCCCCGTTGACGATGGTCTCGTTGGTAATATCATGGAACACGGCATTCCCCGCGGCCAGCATATCCAGGCCGCGCACCTTCTTCTCGGTGGTCATGGTCATCAGCGTGGTGACGGATACAAAACGCTGCCTCGCCAGCAGCTCCAGGTCGTCTGTTATGTAGCCGTTGGCGAAAGTGGGCGAATGGCCGGCTTCCATTATCTTGCGGAACAGGGATTCCTTTTTGATGATCCCCCCAAGCCTGGAACAGGGAAATCCCTCCTTGTGCACGCCCAGATATTTCGGCGCGTTGTACCCAGTAAAGATAGCGGTCTGCCCGGTGGCGCTTTGCGGCACCCCCTCGACACCCATGACGGGGTCCATGTAGCGTGTGTTGCGGGAGAACATCTCCCGGAAAAATGGAAAGTCCCCCACATAAAGCGGGTTTGACTCATCCCGTCCCCCTATGCCCAATCCGTCCACAAATACAAACCAGATCATCTCGCGCTCCGTCCGTCCATTGTAAAATGAAAAAATCCCCATGTCCCGTCGTCCAGTGACTTCACGGGGAGTGTCTCTGCAAATTCCCTGTCGGGTATGAAAAGCACGCGGTCTGCGAACCTGGGGTCGGACACGATGACCCCTTCCCCGTATATCCCCGTCACCACGCTGAAATGGGCCGTCCGTCCGGAAACGCTCTCCCACGGATACCATGCCGTAAAGACCGCCCTGCCCCCGGCAACCTCGGTCTTTATCTCTTCGAGAACGGGCCCGGCAACCGACGCGGCGGATTCCCGGCTGGCATGGGAAAAATCCTCATACACCGAGAGTCCGTACCCCCGCTGTCTCAACGCCTCGACGATCTCGCCGCTGTAGGCTCCGCGCGAACCGCGGGGCAACCCGAATATCTTTTCATGCACCGCATGCTGACCGGCCTTCTCCCCCAGCGACCCGAGCATTATGGATACGGAGACCTCGCCGCAGAAATCATATTCCTGCCTCTCAAAGGCGTCTCCCGTGTCTATCAGTACGGGAAACACGGCGGCAACAGCGGCCACAAAGAGGACAAACTGTGAAAAAACATTCATTTCTGCCTGTGGGAGACCGTCGCGGAAGCCTGGCTGACCGGCATCACCATTATCTCGTTTATCTGCACATGCGGAGGACGCGTTGCGGCCCATACCACGCAATCGGCTATGTCATCGCCGCTGAGAGGCACAAGGCCCTTGTAAACATCCGAGGCCTTTTTTTCGTCTCCGTGAAAGCGTATGACAGAAAACTCCGTCTCCACCATGCCCGGGGAGATCTCGGTCACCCTGAGCGGCGTGTCCACAAGGTCCATGCGAAGCCCCTGCGAGAGGGCGTGCACGGCGTGCTTTGTGGCGCAATATACATTGCCGCCGGGGTAAGCTTCGTGTCCCGCAATGGATCCGAGATTGATTATATGACCCTTTTTTCTCGCCGCCATTGAAGGCACCACCAGCTTTGTCATGTACAGCAGCCCCTTTATGTTGGTGTCGATCATCTCCTCCCAGTCTTCGATGTCGCCTTCATGAAGCTTGTCGACCCCTCTGGAAAGGCCGGCGTTGTTGACCAGTATGTCTATGCCCCTCCATTCCTCCGAAAGAGAATCCAGCGCTTTTTTGCATCCGGCAAGGTCACGCACGTCCATCTCCAGAGTCACCACGTTGATGCCGTAATGTGATTCTATGTCTTCCTTGAGCGCCCCGAGCCGCTCAAGCCTTCGGGCGGCGAGTATCAGATCCGCCTTCTCCGCGGCAAAACGGTAAGCGCACGCACGGCCTATGCCGGCGCTCGCACCGGTGATCAATACGATCCTGCCCTTCAGTCCCTCCATGTCAAACCTCCTTATTGCCGTCACTACATCATATAACCTTTCAGCAGGTATTTCAAAGAAAAAGCATTGAAAAAAAAGCAAGCCCGGCATCAACAGAGAGAAAAACACTTTTTTTATGTCAATATCACCCCAAAAAGCGCATTATACCCTTGATAATATTTGCGTGGGGGGTATCATTGTTTGTTGAGGAAAGGACTGCATGATGAATAAAAAAGGTTTTACTCTTATTGAGATGATGATAGTGATCGCGATAATAGGCATATTGTCGGCCATAGCTATTCCGAACTTCGGGCGCATGCGTGAAAAGGCGTCCATAAACGCGACGGCCTCCACCCTTAAATCACTATTGAAGGCGCTCGAGGCCTACGGGTCGTACGAGGCAGAGTTCACATACCCCGAAGACGTGGAGGAACTCATAACGGTGACCGCTTCCTATGTGGAAGCCCATGAGATCTCCGTGACTCTGAGCGAACTCGGCTTCGAGGGCACAAGGACGGGGAGATACACCATAGTGGGCAAGGTGCGGGCCATAAAGACCGACACCTGGGCAGTCTACACGGACACCATGAAAAGCCCGCTGTTCGTATATACCAGGCCCGACGTGGACAGCTGGCATTTTTTCCTGTGACCACTGTCCCCTCAGGATACACACCGCCGCATGATGTAACCGCAGGCAACATAACGCCGGCGGCATGATACGGGATGTTGCGACGGAAGTCGTTTACATAGGACAAGTTGCGCGAAGCGCTTGTCTTTGGCACGGTTTATGCTGTTATTAAAAAGAAAAGGGAGGTGTTCTATGAACAAAAAAGGTTTTACGTTGATCGAGCTTATGATCGTTATCGCGATCATCGGTATACTGGCCGCCATCGCGGTCCCGAACTTCACAAAAGTGCGTGAGAAAGCTGCCGAGAAGGCTGCCGTATCCACACTGCAGTCACTGGTACAGGCTATGGAATCCTATGCTTCCATGGACTTCCCCGGCGATTATCCCGTTGACCTCGCTGCTCTGCAGGGAACAACAGGCGAGTATTTCCAGTGGAACGACCTGTCCGGCAACCTGACTGAAGTCGGTTTCCAGGGCGACGGCGACGGCGGATACACATTGGTCGGCAAGATCAAGGGCGTAAGAGGCGACAAGTACGCCGTAGTCCTTGACATCGGTAAGACAGGCACCGTTTACGATGCCAACACAACCGGTGTTGCCACATCCGCTCTGTAAGATCACACGGATAACAGGCTTAAGGCGCTTTTCCGCGATTTTCGGAAAGGCGCCTTTTTTTTGTCTTTCACATTACGGAGGTGACATGTTCTTTATACTCTTTGCCGTATCGGGCCTTCTCTTCGGTTCTTTTTTCAATGTGGTCATATACCGCGTTCCCGCGGGGAAATCGATAGCCTTTCCCCCGTCTCACTGCATGTCATGCGGGAAACCCATAAAGTGGCACATGAACATCCCCGTACTCTCCTATCTTTTTCTGAAGGGGCGATGCGCGTGGTGCGGCGCGAAGCTTTCCATACAATACCCGCTGGTGGAGCTTGCCGCGGGCCTCATCTTTGCCTGGAGTTATTCCGCGCGCGGCTTATCTTTAGCCGCAGTCGACCTGATACTCTTCGCCTGCACGCTGCTGATCATCACCGTGATAGATTTCAACGAGTTCATCATACCATGGGAGATATTGATACCCGCCTTCGCCTGGCGTGTTTTTTTCAATATAAAAGAGGGTGTCATCCTGGAAAGGTCCATCGCGTTCGCCGTCTTCTTCGCGCTTATCTGGCTCATAGGGTTCGTGGGGAAAAAGGTCTACAAAAAGGAAGTAATGGGCGGAGGCGATGTCTACTACACCGCGTTCCTCGCATTCTTCGTCGGATTGGCAGGGGGCGTGCTGCTTCTTCTTCTGGCGGCCCTTTCCGCATCGGTCATAGGATATACATATGCCGCCCTGAAGAAAAAAAGCCCGCGGGACACAATGCTTCCCTTCGGCCCGTTTCTTTCGCTGGGGGCGTTGATCGCCTATCTTTGGGGCAGCGGCCTGATAGTATGGTACGCGGAACTCATGAGGAGCGGTTATTAAAAGGGCATATACCTGGGCGGGAGTCTTTCTCGCCCTCTTCGCAGCGGGATACATACTCATATGCCGCTACCCCTCTTATGCCGATGCGGCGCTGGAAAAGCAGGCCGTTTTCTCGAAAAATGAGATGGAGCTGCTGAAAAGCGGCATAGAGTCGTACAACATCATATACGGGTCGTACCCGTCGGGCGACCTTGTGACGGAACTTTCCCGCATGGAGGGCTATGTCTGCCCCGCCGGCGCCGGACGATACGACTATTCAGGCGGGCCGGAAGGCTACACCCTCAGCGCGAGGATCAAAAAAAGAAAAACCGTCTTTCTGAGTACGGACGATTCCCGCTCTTCAATATTGATATCAGCCGACTGAGTCAATCAAATGGTCTTGACTTTTGACCCCTGAAAACTATACTTGAAATCAGTTATTCGTAAAGGAGTCTTACATGACGAGGTTTTTGGAAATCAGATTAAAAGAGACATCGGAAGATTTCAGGGGAAGGGCATTGGCGGACAAGCTGAGCAAATACATGGGGCTGAAAGTCTCCGCCATACGGACAGGCCGCATATATGCCTTTGACATGGAACTTGAGGAGTCATCATGGGAAAAGGTGTTTTCGGAGTTTATCGACCCGGTGATCGAAGAACGCATTTACACCCATGACAATGACGCTTTTGATTATGTCATGAGAGTCGGGTTCAACCCGGGCGTCACCGACAATGAAGGAAGGACCGCGGCCGGGATGGCAAAAGACATCGCCGGGGACGCGCTGAAGCCCGGCGGAGAGGTTTATACGTCAAGGCTTTATCTGTTCAGGGCTCCCGGCATCTCAGGCAAAGAGATAGAGAAAGCCGCTTACGGGCTTGTCGCCAACAGGCTTATAGAGACGGCCGATGTATACACGATGGAGCAGTGGAAGGCCGCGACAGAATACCCGGTGCCGAAGATAGAAGCAGAAGACGACATCGCAGTGGAGACTGTAGACCTTGCCGGTTTGGACGACGCCATGCTTGAGCGCATAAGCCTTGAAAAGATGCTGGCGCTCACAGCGTCCGAGATGCGGGCCATATCCGATTATTTTGACGCCCCCGAAACAGCGGCAATACGGTTGAAAAAAGGCTTTCCCGAAAAACCGACCGACGCCGAACTTGAAATACTGGCCCAGACCTGGAGCGAACACTGCAAACACAAGATCTTTGCCTCGTCGGTCAACTATGATGACGGCAGCGGGAACATCGAAGAGATCAACTCGCTTTATAAGACATACATCAAGGTGCCGACCCGTGAGATCATGGAAAAAACGGGCCATATTGTATCTGTTTTTGACGACAATTCGGGCGTGATGAGATTCAATAAAAAAAACCATGTGTGCTACAAAGTCGAGACGCATAACTCTCCCTCCGCCCTTGACCCTTACGGCGGCGCCATGACAGGCATCGTCGGCGTAAACCGCGACATACTCGGGACCGGCCGCGGCGCCGTCCCCCACGCCAATGTCTGGGGCTACTGTTTTGCCGATCCGGACCGCCGCGAAGAGACGCCGGCGGGACTGATGCATCCCCGAAGGATAAGGGAAGGCGTGCACAGGGGGGTGATCGACGGCGGCAATCAAAGCGGCATACCTTATGCCAGGGGCTGGGAGCTGTTCGACGAGCGCTACCTGGGCAAACCGCTGGTCTACTGCGGCACGGTGGGCATACTCCCGGCCATGCTTCAGGGCTATGACGGTTCGGAGAAGAAGGCCCTTCCCGGCGACCTTGTCGTGATGACAGGCGGGCGCATCGGGAAAGACGGCATACACGGAGCGACCTTCTCATCAAGGGAACTTGACGAGTCTTCCCCCGTGCAGGCCGTGCAGATAGGCGACCCTATAACACAGAAAAAAATGACCGATTTCATAATAGAAGCCCGCGACCTGGGACTTTTTAACGCGATAACGGACAACGGCGCGGGAGGGCTGGCCTCTTCGGTGGGAGAGATGGCCCGCGACACCGGAGGCGTGTTCATGGACCTTTCGAAAGCGCCTCTGAAGTATCCCGGCCTTCAGCCCTGGGAGATACTGATATCGGAAGCGCAGGAAAGGATGACGCTCGCTGTGTCCGAAGAGCGCATAGACGCCTTCATGGAGCTTGCGGAACTGCGTGATGTGGAGGCCGCTGTTTTGGGCCGTTTCACCGACAGCGGGTTTTTCCACGCGGTGCACGGCGACAGGAACGTATGTTTTATAGAAATGGACTTTCTTCACGACGGCCTGCCGGAAATGACCCTTGACGCCGTATGGGAGGATCGTGAACAGCCATCTGTCCATGAAGACTCCGCGGACACGGCAAAAGAGATGCTGCGCCTCCTTTCTTCACCGGCGCTGTCCTCAAAGGAGGCCGTTGTCAGGGCGTATGACCACGAGGTAAAGGGGCTTTCGGTGATGAAGCCGCTTACCGGGATCAAGGCGGATGTCATGGGAGACGCATCAATAATGGGGGTGGAATACGGCTCCGCCGAAGGCATAGTCCTGACTGAAGCCGTGAACCCGTGGTTCAGCGACATAGACACTTATCACATGACGGCTTCCATCGTTGACGAAGCGGTCAGAAAAGCCGTGGCGGCGGGAGCCGACCCGGGACATATGGCCGTACTTGACAACTTCTGCTGGCCCGACCCCGTTTTTGACCGGGCTGGCAACCCCGACGGAAAATACAAGATGGCTCAGCTTGTGAGATCATGCAAGGCGCTTGCGGAATATACCAGGGCCTATCTGACGCCATGCATCTCCGGCAAGGACTCGATGAAAAACGACGCGCGCCTTGAAGGAAAGAAGATCTCCATCCCGCCGACGTTGCTCATCTCGCTGATAGCCAAGATCGAAGATTTTTCAAAAGCGGTGTTCATGTCTCCCGGCAGCCCCGGCGACGACATATATATCGCGGGAACGACATTCCCGGAACACGGCGGTTCCGAATACTCCAGGATGAAGGGACTCGGCCGCGGCCTTGTCCCGCGGGTCAGAGCGCAGGAGAACCTCGCTCTTTACGGGACATACCATGACTGCGTGGAAAAAGGTCTTGTGAAATCGGCCCATTCTCCCTCCAAAGGAGGGGTGGCGGCCTCTCTGATGCTGCAGTGCATGGCCGGCAGGCTGGGCATGGACATAGACATCTCCGCATTGCCCGCGGAAGGCCCGGCCGGCCCCACGGATACACTTTTTTCGGAGTCCAACGGCAGGATCATATTCACCGCCGAATCAAAGGACAGGGAACTGCTTAAAGACGCTTTCGCGGGGACCGCATTCTCAAGGATCGGCAGCGTCACCGGCAACGAGTCCCTCCATATCACAGACGGAAAGAAAGAGATAGCCGATATACGCATCAGCGACATGCTGGACCATTACAAGGGGAGATTAAATGAAATCTAAAGTCTTGATCATCACCGGTTTCGGGCTTAATTGCCAGGAGGAGACGGCATACGCTTTCGGGAAGGCAGGCGCGTTTAAGACGGACAAAATACACCTGAACGACATCATACGGGGTAAATGCGCGCTCTCCGACTACAACATACTCGCACTGATCGGCGGCTTTTCCTTCGGAGACCATATTTCCGCCGGAAAGGTGATGGCGGTAAAACTCCGGCACGCCCTGGGCGGGCAATTGGAGGCGTTTGTCAAAGAAGGCGGGCTTATACTGGGCATATGCAACGGCTTTCAGGAGCTGATCAAGCTGGGACTGCTGCCATCGGCCGACGGTTTTTCCTTTTCACAGACCGCCACCATCACGGAAAACGCATGCGGCCATTTTTATGACGGCTGGGTAAACCTCAAAGTCAATACGGAATCGCCGTGCATATACACAAGGGGGATGTCCAAACTGAACGTACCCGTGCGTCACGGCGAAGGGCGCATCATCTTTGATTCCGGCCGCACGCTCAGGCAGGTCACCGAAAACAATCAGATAGTCTTCCAATACGCGGATCTATCCGGGGCCCCGACCGAGACGTTCCCGGAAAACCCCAACGGCACAGCGATGGGCATCGCGGGGTTGTGCGACAAGACCGGGCGGATCATGGGCATGATGCCTCATCCCGAGGCCTATGTGGATCCCTGGACTCACCCGGATTACAACATCCGGAGGAAGGAGGTTGCCGATGAAGGAGAGGGGCTTGTCATATTCAGGAATGCGGTTTCTTTTGTCGAGACGCAGCTTTAGCCTGCTGATTATATTGCTTCTGCCCGTCGGCGCCTTTGCCGACATGTTGGTGAAAGGTGCCTGCTACGACTACACCCGTTATGAGGGGACCGATTCCGCGCGGCAGATAGCCGTCCTGGACGCTTTGGGGAGTTTTGCCTCCCATGCCGGAGAACGGACGGCAGAGACCGCAAAAAACGGCGACACATCTATCACCCACACATATTCGCATCTTAATATCAAAATAATAAAGACGGTGACGATCACTCATGATTTTAAACTCGGCAAAGCCGAGCTGAAGGTGTTCCGCGGAAAAAAGCTGCTTTTTCACGTCGCAGACAGCGAACCGGTTTTTTTATCAAAGTGGCATAAACTCAATATACTATTGAAGCATCTGGGGTTCCGGGTAAACGGCTTCAGAACCGACGACAACATCTTTATCGTGGACCTGGTCAGGAGGACCGATGCAAAAAAGTGACGAGATAAACCTGTGGGACCTTATTCTCATACTGGTGAAACGCAAATCTATGATCATATTCATGACGCTCTCCTTCATGGCGGCGGGCGTGCTGCTGGCGCTGTTGTCCCCCCCTTATTACTCCGTCACCACGGTGATCGGGGCAACGGAGGAGAGTAAAAGCCCGCCCTCACTTGGAAGCCTGAGCGGTTTGACATCCATATTCGGCGCCAACCTCTCCTTTCTTACAGGCGGGGACAACCTGCAGACGATACGACAGACCCTGCACAGTTCGGATTTCCTTTTCTATGCGGATGAAAAGATCCGCATCTCCGCCCTGTTGGGAAGACATTTCACCACAAAAGAAGAAAAACTGCAGTTTTTGCGCACACTTGTGGTCGTGCGGGAAGACGCGGTAAACGGGACGATCTCCATCTCCATGGAAAGCAGAGACCCCAAACTCTCATATTCGGTCATGAACAAACTGATGTCCACGTTTAATGAATATGTCATAAAAAGACAATCGGATCAAAGCAGGATGCTTGTACAGCAGCTGCGCAAGGAGATACAGGTCACCTCGGACCCGATTTTAAGGTCGGAACTGAGCTCTTTATGGGCCACGGAGGCGAAAAAGCTGATCCTTTCACAGATCAATAAGAACAATATGTATCAGATCGTGGAACGGCCCTTCATCCCGGATCAGCGGACACGCCCCAAAAGAAAGCTCATTGTCATGGTCTCCGTGTTCCTGGGATTTTTCACCGGCGTTATCCTCGCATTTGCCGGAGATTATTTCAAACGTATGTCAGCGGACCCTGAGACGCGCGCATACCTGGATAAGATCGCCTATTATCTCGGGCCAAAAAAAGGGAGGAAATAAATGAGACGCCTGTATGCGGCGGTCGCCGTCTTGTTTTTGTCGGCAAGCCTGTGCTTTTCCATCACCGACACTGAGAAGAAGAAACTTGTTGATAAGTATCTCAGCGGAGGCTCCTTTTCAACGGAAGAACTTACGAAGCTTACGGAGATCCGCGACAGCTATTCAAGATCTAATGTAAAAAAGGCCGAGAGGCCCGCCACGGAAAAAGACCCCGCCGGCGCCTCGCTCCAATCGCCACCCGCGGGAGGGGAAAGGGACACTTTTTTCAACAAATACTATTTTGGAGGGGCGAATCCCCCCTACGACCCGGGAGTCGCGGAGCTCAGGCTGTTCGGGACTGAATATTTTCAGTCGCCGACGACGTATGCCCCGCTTGATAACATCCCCGTCAACGACTCATACATATTGGGGCCCGGGGACACGGTCATGATCTCGTTGTGGGGCAGTTCAAACAAGCAGTACGAGGTGACCGTAAACACGAACGGCAACATATCGGCTCCGGAACTGGGGCGCATTCCCGTGGCAGGCATGTCGTTCGGCGACCTGAAACGCTATCTCAGCAGGGAACTCAGCGAAGGAAGCGACATAGAGCTTGCGCTCTCAGCCATCAAGACCATACGCATATTTATAACCGGAGATGCAAGACATCCCGGTTCGTACACGATCTCGGGATTGTCCGGCATCATAAACGCTGTCTTTGCTTCAGGCGGCCCGCAGCCGACAGGCAGCCTGAGAAACATAAAACTTAAGAGAAACGGGGCTACAATACGCAATTTCGACATGTATTCGTTTCTGTTAAACGGAGACTCTTCCTCGGACACCTACCTTTTTCCCGGCGATGTCATATTCATACCTCCGGCGGGAAAACTTGTGGCGGTTTCCGGCAATGTCAGACGTCCGTCAATATATGAGGCGGCTTCCGGCGAGACGCTTGCGGACCTTATAGAGATCGCGGGCGGACTGACCGCCTCGGCCCTGGACACCGACATATTCATAGAACGTTTTGAGAAAAACAAAGGGAAAGTCGTGTTGACGGTAAACGCCGGCAATACCGCGTTAAGCGAGATCTCTCTGAAAGACGGGGATATCGTCAAGATCTTCCCTGTCCCCGAGACCCGTGAGGACGCCAACTCCGTGAGGCTTACCGGCTATGTGTCAGCGCCCAGAAAATTCCAGTTTACACCAGGCATGACTTTTTCGGACATCGTGGACGGGGAGATGCTGCTGCACAAGACATATATGAAATACGCAACGGTAAAAAGGAAACAGTACCCGGAAAACACGGACGAGATGATCTCCGTAGATCTTTATTCCGCCGTGATACTGAAAGACGCGGAAGCGGATATACTGCTGAAGCCTGAGGATATCATCACACTGTACAGCATGGACGAGATGACCGACTCTTTTCCCGTGTTCATACTGGGAGAGGTTCGGGAACCGGGCACTTATGAGTTCATGCCGGGCATGACGGCGCTTGACCTTATACACAAGGCGAAGGGACTCACCAACACGGCCAACCTGCAGAATGGCGAACATGTCACATTGGTAATGACCGGCGACCGGGTCGAATCGGTGTCGATAAACGATTTCAGCCCCGCCGCGGTCTTTGAATATCCCTATGACAGCAATACAAACTTTCAGCTCAGCCCCTTTGACAAGATCTTTATACGAAAGGTGGCCAACTTTGAAGAAAACAGAGCGATCGCGCTCCGGGGAGAGGTGACGTATCCCGGCACGTATTTCGCGGAAAACGACGACAGACTGTACGACATATTGAAGAGAGCCGGCGGCTTCACCGAAAGGGCCTATCCCAGAGCCATAATATTCACGAGAAGATCGGTGAGAGAAACGCAGCAGAAACGACTTGACGACCTTATCGCCTCCCTGGAGACCGGCATTGAGACGCTTACTGAGCAGAAGGAGAGCTACGCGGAAGCCGCAGCCATGATCTCTCTCTACCGAAGCCGCATTGAAAAACTGAGATCCAGCGAACCCAACGGCAGACTGGTGATCGAAATACCGGAGGACATCGAGAAACTGAAAGACAGCCCCTATAATGTCGCAATAATGGACGGCGACGTCCTGCAGGTGCCGATAACCCCCGATTCCATCATAGTCATGGGCGAAGTCAACAATCCGGGCACCTTTGTATACGACTCCCGGAAAAACAGGGTGAAGGATTATCTGCGCATGACCGGCGGCGCCACGTCCAGAGGCGACCTGTCCAAGGCATTTGTCATAAAGGCCGGCGGAAAGATCATTTCAAGATATTATATAGACGACGAATCCCGCACGGTGACGATGTTCCGCAACAAGCTTCTCAATTCCAGGATCTTTCCGGGAGACACTGTTATAGTGCCGGTCAGGGATTTTCGCGTCCCGTGGGTGCAGCATCTTAAGGACTGGACCACCATACTCTATCAGCTTGCGAGCACGGTCAAGATAACATCGGATGTATGGACGGAATAAGGAAGAGAGGGAACGGGGACCCCGTTCCCCCCTGTTTTTTTTACAACAGAGCTTTGTCGATCTCGGCTTTATTGAACCCAACGATGATCTTTCCGTTGATGTCGATCACCGGGACGCCCATCTGGCCGGACTTCTGAACCATTTCCTGCGCCTTTGCCTGGTCTTTTGAGACGTCTATTTCGGTATAGGTCACGTTCTTCTGCTGAAAATAGCTCTTTGCCATCTTACAATAAGTGCATGTTGGTGTCGAATAGATCTTGATTTCCATGGTCACCTCCTGATTTTTTCAATTAATTCCCTTACTTCCCCGTCCATGATCTCGTAACACATGGACACGCCGTCTTTGCTGCATCTTATGATACCCAGTCTTCTGAGTATTGACAGATGCTGCGAGACAGCCGGCTGAGACATATTGAATTTCAACATGATCTCTTTCAGGTCATATTGACCGTCAAGCAGCCGGACAAGTATTTCAAGCCTGACCGGATGTCCCAGCGCCTTAAGTTTTTCAGCCCATAATTCCATTTTCATACCATCCATCTCCATCACTTTTTAATTATATAAGCATATTCTTATATGTCAAGGGGAAATTTATCTTGCCTGTAAATAGCGACGCTGATATACTCAAGACGTCAGTATGTCTTTATCTCAAGGGAGGAAAACATGTCATCCAGAAAGTCTGTTCTGATTTTGGATTTCGGTTCACAATATACTCAGCTCATAGCCCGAAGGGTCAGGGAGGAGCGTGTATACTGCGAGATCCACCCTTTTAACATAGAATACGAAAAGATCATTGATTTTTCGCCGTCTGCCGTGATACTTTCAGGCAGCCCCTCATCGGTTGTGGAAGGCGGCCCTTCCTGCGACAGCAGGATATACAGCCTGAATGTGCCGGTTTTAGGCATATGTTACGGCATGCAGATAACGGCAAAACTGCTGGGCGGTGCCGTTTCAAAGGGCGACAAGCGGGAGTTCGGCTATGCTGAGCTGAGAAAATGCCATGACGACCCCATTTTTTCCGGCATACCGGAAGGCTCGACGGTGTGGATGAGCCACGGAGACAAGGTGACGGCCCTTCCCGACGGGTTCAGAGAGCTTGCCCGGACGGACAATACGGAGTTTGCTGTCATGCGCCACAAAGACGATCCTATTTTCGGCGTGCAGTTCCATCCGGAGGTCATCCATACGGCGTTTGGAAAACAGTTCATACGGAATTTTCTTTTTTCCATCGCCGGACTGACTCCGGACTGGACCATGGGCGCTTTCATAGAGGGCGCGGTCAAGGATATAGCGGAACACACCGCGGGCAAAAAGATAATACTGGGTCTTAGCGGCGGAGTAGATTCCTCCGTAACAGCGCTTCTGCTTCACAAGGCTGTCGGGGAAGACCTTATACCTATATTTGTCAACAACGGCCTGCTCAGAAAAGGCGAGGCCGAACAGGTGATAGCCACGTTCACCAACGCATACGACATCAAGCTGCGTTACGTGGATGCGTCGAATGAATTTCTCACCGCATTGAAGGGGGTCACCGACCCCGAGGAGAAGAGAAAAATAATCGGCAGGATCTTTGTTGAGACTTTTGAGCGGGAATCCGCCTCTATTGACGGAGCGGCGTTTCTTGCCCAGGGCACGTTATATCCGGATGTGATAGAAAGCGTCTCTTTCAAAGGGCCTTCTGCCACCATAAAATCCCATCATAACGTGGGGGGGCTGCCGGAAAAGATGAACCTGCGGCTTGTCGAGCCGTTGAGGGAACTGTTCAAGGACGAGGTCCGTGAATTGGGACGAGAGCTGGGGCTTCCGGAGGAGATGGTAAACCGCCATCCTTTTCCCGGGCCTGGCCTTGCCATACGCATCATAGGGGACATCACCGAGGAACGGCTTCGCGTCCTTCGCGAGGCGGACGATATTGCGATAAAAGAACTCCATACATCCGGCAATTATGACAAGGTCTGGCAGGCTTTCTGCGTATTGCTTCCCATCAAGACCGTGGGGGTGATGGGTGATGAACGCACATATGAAAACACCGTGGCCGTGCGCATGGTCGAATCAATAGACGGCATGACGGCGGACTGGGCCAAGGTGCCATATGAATTATTGGGACGCATATCAAACCGCATAATCAACGAAGTCCGCGGCGTGAACAGGGTCGTTTACGACATCAGTTCAAAACCTCCCGCGACCATAGAGTGGGAATAAACGGAGACGATGAAAAAAACACCTTTTATACACCTGCACAACCATTCTGAGTTCAGCCTTCTGGACGGCGCCACGAAATTTGACAGACTGGCGCTGCGGCTGAACGAACTGGACATGCCGGCCTTTGCCCTGACCGATCACGGCAATCTGTTCGGCGCGGTCAAATTCGTGGACGCGATGAAAAAAGCCGACATAAAACCCATTCTTGGCTGTGAAGTCTACGTGACCGCAAACATGAAAAAAAAGGAAAAAAGGGGCAAACCGTTTCATCTGGTGCTTCTTGTAAAAGACAAGACCGGGTATAAGAACCTGGTAAAACTTGTTTCCCGCGCCTATATTGACGGTTTTTATTACAAACCCCGCATAGACCTGGCTCTGCTGGCTGACAATGCGGCGGGGCTTATCGGCATGTCAGCCTGTCTTCAGGGCGAGATACCGCAAATACTGCTTTCCGGCAGCGAAAAAGAGGCGGCGGCCAAAGCGCTGGAATACAAGGAAATATTCAACGGCGATTTTTTCTTTGAGATACAGGATCACGGCATACCGGAAGAAAAGGCTGTGATCCCCAAAATAATCACTCTTTCGGAATCGCTGGACATCCCTTTGGTGGCGACCAACGACACCCATTATCTGAACAAAAGCGATTTTAAAGCCCATGACGCATTGCTCTGCCTGCAGACAAAAAAAACTTTTGACGACCCGAAATCGGAGCGGCTCTCCTTCTCACAGAACGCCTTTTATCTCAAGACTTACGAGGAGATGAACGAATTGTTCGGCTTTGTGCCCGAAGCACTCTCAAACAGCGTCTACATCTCAGACATGTGCAATTACGCGCTTGACGACGAACTTGACAATGACGCCAATCTCCATTTTCCCACATTTGAGGTGCCGCATGACCATTCCATCGACTCCTACCTGGCCCAGCTTTGCCGCGCCGGAGCGGAAAGGAAATACGGAACGATCACGGAAGAGATAGACCGCAGGCTTGAATATGAGCTGGGCGTGATACGGGACATGGGATATTCGGGATATTTTCTCATCGTATGGGATTTCATCAAATACGCAAAGGACAACGGCATACCGGTGGGGCCGGGAAGAGGCTCCGCGGCAGGCAGCATAATCGCCTACACCCTGGACATCACCGACCTTGACCCTCTAAAATACGGACTGCTTTTTGAACGTTTCCTCAACCCGGAAAGGGTAAGCATGCCGGACATAGACGTGGACATCGCCGATACCGGCAGACAGCAGGTAATAGACTATGTTTCCGGCAAGTACGGAAAAGACAGGGTGTGTCAGATAGCCACATTCGGGACATTGAAGGCGCGGCAGTCCATACGGGACGTCGGGCGGGTGATGAACGTCAGTCTGCCCAAAATAGACAAACTGGCCAAGATGATACCCTCCTCGGCCAAAAACCTGGAAGAAGTGCTTGATACGGACAAGGATGTAAGGGCGACTGTCAACGGCGACGAGGAATACAAGGATGTAATAGACATAGCCATGGTACTGGAAGGATTGTCCCGGCATGTCTCCAAACACGCCGCGGGAGTCGTGATAGCCGACGACGATCTTGAGAACATAGTACCCCTTTATATGGATAAAGAAAAGGCCGTCACCACACAGTTCGACAAGGTGGACGCGGAGCGCATCGGCCTGCTGAAAATAGATTTTCTGGGACTGAAGAACCTTTCCATCATCGCCGACGCCGTCGAGAGAATACGAAAAAACAGGGACATCGACCTTGACATAAACAATATTGACATCAATGACGCATCGGTATATGAGATGCTCGGAAACGGCGATACTTTCGGCGTGTTCCAGTTTGAAAGTTCCGGCATGAGAGAGTATCTCAAAAAACTGAAGCCGGAACGGCTCGAGGACCTGATCGCGATGAACGCGCTTTACCGGCCGGGCCCCATGGACATGATAGACACGTTCATAAAGAGAAAACACGGCCTGGAGCGGGCTTCGCTGGATTTTCCGGAACTGCGGCCGATACTTGACGAGACATACGGCGTCATCGTATATCAGGAGCAGGTCATGCGCATATCAAACATGCTTGCCGGTTTTTCCATGGGCGAATCGGACAATCTGAGAAGAGCCATGGCGAAAAAGAAATCCGCCCTGATAGAGGAGCTTGGAAAGAAGTTCATAGAGGGCGCGGTAGCCAAGGGACATAAAAAGAAAGCTGTGAGCGAGCTTTGGGCCATGATCGCAAAGTTCGGCCAGTACGGCTTCAACAAATCACATTCGGCCTGTTATGCCTTTGTGGCTTATCAGACAGCCTTTCTGAAGCGACATTATCCGCAGGAATATATGGCCGCCCAGCTGACAAACGACGCAGGAAACGCCGAGCGCATAGATCTCGGCATCAGGGAATGCGCCTCAATGGGGATAAAGATACTCCCGCCGGATATAAACAAGGGAGACTCCGGGTTTAAGACAGACGGAACAGATATCACATTTGCCCTTTCCGCCATCAAAAATGCCGGGACATCGGCAATACAAAGCATCATACGCGAAAGAGAGGAACACGGGGCTTTTGAGTCACCGGAAGATTTTTTCAGCCGCGTCGATTTCAACGCAGTCAACAGAAAGGTCTTCGAGTATCTCATATACAGCGGCGCTTTCGATTCATTGGGCACGTCAAGAAAGACCATGTTCCAAAATCTCGACATGCTTATTGATTTCGGCAAAAAGAAGCAGGGCAACAAAGCTATGGGCGTGGCCTCTCTATTCGACGAGGATGACATAGAGGCGGGGCATCCACTCATGGCCCCCTGCGGGGAGTGGAAAAAATGGGACAAGTACCGCTTTGAAAAAGACGCTCTCGGCATCTATCTTACCGGCCATATGCTGGACGATTTCAAGGATGACATCATGCAGTACGCCGACCGCGACATATACTCTTTAAAACAACTCCCGCCGGCGGAACTCGGATCGATGACGGTGACGCTGGGCGGCATATTCAGCAGCATCTCAAGGCGCGTGTCAAAGGACGGGCGTAAATATGTCACCGCCGTATTTGAAGACATGACGTCTCAAGTCGATGTCATCGCATTCAATTCGGCCGCCGCCAGGTTTTCCGATAAAATGGTCGAAGAGCAGCTGCTTTTTATAACCGGCACTGTCATCATCGATGAGTTCAACACGGATGACGACAGCCAGGAACAGAAAACAAGCCTGAAGATATCCCTGAAAGAACTCTTTTCGGAAAAAGAGATGTTCGGCAAAAAGGAAAAAGTCCTGCACATAACCATACCGGAAGACAAGATAACCCCGTCCATGCAGGACGGGCTGAAAAAAATACTCGGCGACCACCGCGGGGATTGCCGCGTCATAATGCATGTGCTAGAAAAAGGAAAGGATATCGTGTTCCGTGCGGGCGACAGCTACCGCGTCGACCTGACGGAAGGACTTTTTCGTGAAATTGATGTTTTTCTCGGGAAAAAGCACTATACTGTAGAAATAGTTAAATAGGAGGTAAAAGATGAGACAGTTCGGCTTGATCGCTTTGATTATTTTGATGTGTGCTCCGCTGCAGGCGCAGTCATTCGAGTCCCTTTCGGTAGGCACAAAAAATCCTGACTGCATACTTATGCCTACCGCATACACCGATCAAAAAGGGCAATATGAGCTTCACCTTGAGATGGCTCCTTTCAGGACGCATATTGCCGTTGGAATAACCAACAGGCTTATGCTCGGCGTCTCCTATGGCGGAGAAAACGTTATCGGCACAGATGAGATCGACTGGTATCCGAGGGTGGAATTCCTCATCAAATATAATATTATAGAAGAACGCTACTCGACGCCCGGAATAACACTGGGATATTCATCCATCGGATGGGGCAGATATTTTGAGGGCTATGACAGATACATGATCAAATCGAGAGGCTTTTATGCGGTTGCGAGCAAGGGCATAAACCTTTTGGGCGGCATGGACGTGCACGGCGGAGTCAGCTATTCACATGAGGGAAACGACGCGGAAGACAAAAAGGGCCTTGACGTTTTCTTCGCGGGGGAAAAGATGCTCAACGAGGAACTTTCCGTACTTGGCGAGTATGATCTGGCGCTTAACGACAACGGCGACAACTGCATCGGCGACGGCAAGGGGTATTTCAACCTCGGGCTGCGCTGGACTTTCGCGCCTGAACTGATCATAGATTTCCAGCTGATAAACATTTTCGCCAATTTCAACACCGACGCGGAAGACGGGGTCGCGGTCCCGGAGGAATATAACGAGATATCGCGTAACATCGCAATCAGCTACAGGGCTTTTTTCTGACCACTTGAACAGGCCGCGCAAAAGAGGTATATTAGAAGGGAAAGGCCGTACGCTATGATGAACAAAAGAAAGACGAAGATAATCGTGTCTCTGGGCCCCGCCTGCGAGGATCCGGAAATTTTAAAAAAACTGATATCCGTGGGCGTCGATCAGTTTCGCTTTAATTTCTCCCATTGCGATTATGACGTCTTCAGGCGTATCATATCAGATATCAGGAGCATATCGCCCAATATGCCGCTGATCGCCGACCTTAAGGGGGCGGAGATCAGGACGGTCTGCCGCGGAGGCGCCATTGAAGCCCCGAAAGGCGCGCGTATACCGCTGGACCTTTCCGGGGATGAAGCTACAAAACGGGACTTCACCCTGAACCATCCGGACCTGGCGGATCTCATCATACCGGGTAAACGCGTCCTTATCGACGACGGCACCCTTGAATTTGTCGTGGAAGAGACTGACGGCGATACTGCATACCTGCGATCCGTTACCGGAGGCGTAATACAAAACAGAAAAAGCGCTTATCTTGAGGGCGTGGACGCTCATTTCCCGGTACTTACCGAAAAAGACAGGGCCGACATAGCATTCGCGGTGGAAGAGGGCCTTGACATCATAGCCGCGTCGATGATCAGAAGCGACAAAGAGATAAAAGCCATACGGAGCATCATACCCGAAAACATGCCTCTCATAGCGAAGATCGAACACCCGGACGCCGCGGCAAACATCGACCTCATAGCGGACGCCTCCGACATGATACTGATCGCAAGAGGCGACCTGGGCGTACAGATGCCCATCACCAGCCTTCCCGTCATACAGAAAAGGATAATCTCCGCGTCACGGAAAAAAGGCAAGCCGGTGATCATCGCCACCCAGATGCTTGAATCCATGCGGGAGTCTCCCCGCCCCACGCGCGCCGAAGTGACAGACATAGCCACATCCGTTTATGAAAGCGTGGACGCACTCATGCTCACGGGCGAAACAGCCGCCGGCAAATATCCGGTTGAAGCCGTAAAAACACTTAATGACGTGGTAATAGCCACGGAGAATGACATAGATTACACACTTTTAAGGGACAAGATGCCGGTGGACATGGAAAATGTCAGCGAAGCCATCAGCTATGCGTCTGTTGAAGCGGCCTCGTCTCTCAGAGCAAAGGCCATAATATGCTTTACCACGTCCGGCACCACGGCGCTGCGGGTGGCCAAATTCCGCCCCTCGACGCCGATCATCTCGATAACCACAAATACACACGTCGCCAAGATGCTTTCCGGCGTATTCGGCATCACCACTTATATCACTTCGTTTTTTGACGACACTGATGTCATGATAGAAGATGCGGCCCGCATTCTGCGGAAAAACGGCATCTCGGCACCGGGCGACCGTTTTGTGATCACCGCAGGACTGCCGCTGGGGGTGCGGGGGACCACAAACATGCTTAAGGTAATGGAAACATAGGAGGATGAGTGAGCGAATACAAACAATTTCTGATGTCTTTGGGGTCCGCCGTGCAAAAGGGGCTGTTTTATAAATACAGCCACCCCGAGACAAAGAAGACCATAGAACTCTGTTTTTCGCACATAGACAGGATCTTTCAGGAGAAAAAGCGTATCGTGTTGTTGTTCAACCAGGATTCCGTGTTTGTGAATTTTGAGATGGTAAAGATCAACCAGCATATGGGCGATTTTATGTTTAAATTTCTTTCGGAACGCAGCTACTCGGGATTTTTGCTTGAGAAGACACTCTCTTTTATGGAGTTTTCAACCTTTCTTCAAATATTGAATGATTCCAAAGGCAAATCCTTTGACGACACCGATGCGGCCCTTAAATCATATAACATCACACACGCGAAAATACTTTTTTATCAGCCCTCCATGGGCGGACGGGGAGGCACGGGAACGGGAAACGGGAACGGAACAGGAAACGGAAGCGGCACGGGAGGCGGAACGGTGTCCCGGGACAATATTTACGACCCGTCCACCGGAGCCGGCTCTTTTGTCATCTTGTCCGGAGATATCAGGGAACGCCTTTTGGCCGATTACGCGAACGACGGGCCTCCGACGAAGAGCGGGGAGACGGAACAACATGACGCTGCCCCCGAAAAGACTTCCAGAGCGGTCACCGCCGACCTGTCCGACGAAGAGATCGCGGCGGTCATCTCCGAGGGGATGTCCATGCAGGCCATAGAGAATAACCACTCTCTCATACCGTGGGACAGGCTGAACTCCCTGGAAAAAACACTGCGTCTGGGCACTCTCGCGGCCCTTCCGGACGGGCTTGAATCCCTTGACGCAGCGTCCCTGTACCATGACGTGGCCGACCTTAAAAAGAACGAGGCGCTTGATAACATACTCTGGATGTACAAGTTTAATGCCGGCGACTCAAGGGAAAACATAAAAAGGATGCTCATTGAAAACGCGCGCAACCTTAACCGCAACCTGCACTATAAAGACTTTCCCTCGATCGAAAAGATCAATGAGATCCTCTTTGATGACTTTCTGAGCGGCACAGAACCGTATTCCGGACCATGTGTAAATGAATATAAGCTTTTTGCCGCTGATATGATTGAATATTTTTCCGAATCATCTGATTTTCAACTTTTAAAGACGCTTTTCTCAAAAATTTTCGACACCGGTTTTGTCGACAGATATTCAAAAACCGAGTTTTTTTCCCTTATAAACATCATCATAGAGAAACTGAAACTAAAGAGCTCTTCGCCGGACCGTTTTCTGCTGGAAGACATATTGCTTATATGCGGCGACCTGGCGCTGACCCTGCTCCCCCAGGCTCTTATGGAGGAAAAGGACAAGGATGTCAGACGGCTTTTGATCAACGTGCTGATCAAAAGCGGCGACCGGGCGATACCGTTTCTCAAAAGGATGCTGCGCGACAAGCGCTGGTACGTCATCAGAAACGGCATCAAGATCCTTGGAGAAATATCCACAGTGGGCAGCGATATACTCATACCGCTTATTGACTACCCTGATCCCAGGATCAGGCTGGAACTGGTCTCTGCCTTCAGAAACATGGAGGAGAAGGGGTCTTCAAAGCTGATAGTGGAAGTGATCAAGCGGGAGACCGACCCGGACAACATACTGATAATGCTTAACGATTTCAATGCCAACGCGGACAATCAGGGATTCAACGCACTTTACCTCTATCTTCTGCAGAATTATAAAAACGCATCCTTATACGGAGTCTCCGAATCCATAGCGAACGAACTGGTGCTTTACGCCAGAAAACACACGGATATGAACGCAAAGCTTGTGGAAATACTGAACTGGGAACATTCTTCCACCTTTTTAAAAGAGGACATCGTGCTTAAGTTCAAGCAGTCATTGCTGTCATCCGCCAGAAAAGGGCATCCGGAACTGTATGACAGGCTTCTTGAAGAGATCAGGACATCCGATAATAAAAACATAAAAAAACTGCGCCGCCAGCCATGATCATAAGATGCCCTTCCTGCGGCTCGGAAAGAGAAATAGACCGTATTAACACAGTGTACAGATGCAGTTTTTGTTCGGCTTCCCTTTACGCGGGGGCGACCGGAGCAGCCGTTCCGGTTTATGCGGCCGGACGGAAGGGGCATGTCGCGGGAGGCTTTGTCTCCGCTTTTCTTCAAGACAGGGGCTATGCCGCTTCGGAGCTGAGATCCATCGCCGTGGAGCGTGTCGACATACCCCTGGGCATGGCACGCGACAAGGCTCCGGTGAATCTGGATCCGGGCAAACTCTCCCTTCCCGTGTCTTTTCAGCCCTTTACCGGGACGCTCACTCTGTCGGGGATAGCGGAGGGCGAGACTCTTGGCGGCCTTGCCGCCGGCACGGAACACATAATACTCTATCCGTTTAACCTCATAAGCGGCGACTTTCATTCAAAAGAAGTCCTTTTTATACAGGATGACGTCACCGGGCGTATCTTTTCCGGTGACTTTCCGGACAGGAAGGGGTCCCGAAAAATATCACGGCTGAACAGGCTGTTTTCGGCGCTCATCGTCTTTTCAACCGCGGCAGCGGTCTTATTCCCCTCGGATAACCCCATACTCTGGGCATTGCTGCCGGCCGCCATACTTTTCTCGGCGGCCGCGGCAAGGATAAGGGCATGAGGGTCTCTCTGATACACTGCCCCCATTGCGGCGGCGAGATCGGCATGACCGATTACGCGTTCAACCGCAACATAAGCTGCAAATACTGCGGATCGACCCTGCGTGTCAGTGACAGGGAGGAGTCCGCCGAATGCCGTATAAAAGCCGCTCTGTCAAGGGAGTCCGCCGAAAAGATCTTTTCCATATGGTGCGGCGGCGGCGACATACCTTCCGACCTGGGCAAAAGGTCCCGTATTCTCAACACCACACTCTACAACATCCCCTTTTACCGTATTGACTCAGGCGTGGTGCAGGTCCGCAACGGCATAACGGTCACGGGTAAATTTACGGCGCATCTGCCCGCAAACCGTTTCGGCCCGGCCTCTCCGCTAAAGGGAATAAACGTAAAGATCCCGGATCTGCCGTCCTCGAGTTTTTTGCCGCCGCCGCCGCCGGAAGACTGCGTCGTCATACTGCCGTCGGACCCTCCCCCCGACCCCGCCGCATACACCCGCGCAAACATGCTTCGCCCCGCCGGCGCGGAATATCTTTCCTCATTCGCGCACAGGCTCAGGGTAATATTCTATCCGGTGCTTATAACAGCCTATGCGTATGACGGAGCGGAGTATGAACTTGTAATCGATGCATTCACAGGCGAGACCATACGTTTCACCGCGCCGCCGTCGCCCGCCCGCCGTTCCTTTCTGGCTGCGTTTACCGCATCCGGCGTGGGATTTACGGCCGGCTTCGCCTTCAAACTGATTCGAGCCGTCTTTTCGGGCACTCCTGCCCAACTGCCTCTATTTGCGGCCTCCCTGCTGTTTTTGACCATTTTTCTCATATGGCTTCTTAAGCGGCTTCCGCCCTTCCTTTCGGCATACATATGCTCCGGAAAGACCCAGATACATGATGGAAAGGAGTTTGATGGACTCGAGTAAAAGGACGCTCAGATTTGCCCTGCTAAGGACATTCGACCCCGGCAATGTAGGCGCCTCGCTGCGCGCGGTCACAAACATGTGTGACGGGGAGTTGTGGGAGATAGACCCTATAAAAAAGGACGACGAGGCCCTTCTGAGATTTGCCGCGGGATCCAAGCGTTTCATGCACAAACTGGTCCGCGGCCGTTCACTCCATGATTTCTGTTCAAACTGCGACATAGTATACGCGCTTTCGGCCAGAGTGCGTTCCGACATGCCGCATATGACGCTTAACGAGCTTACCCGTGTCGTGGACGGATCGGAATACAGCCGCATCGGCTTTCTTTTTGGAAACGAGACAAGCGGTTTGACAGACGAAGAACTGCAATATGCGGCAGCCACCGTGATCATACCGGCGCCGGGGCTCCATACCTCCCTGAACCTTTCTCAGGCAGTGCTTCTCACCGCCTGGGCGGCGGCGGACATAACACCGTCTGCGGCAGCCGTACCCTTTGCCGGCGCGGTTGAGAAAGAGGCGCTTTTTGAAAACATCTACAGTCTCATCACCTCGCTGCTTTTCAAGAAGGAGATCACGGCGACCAAGACAAGACGCCTTCTCTTCAACGCGATAAAAAGATGGCCGCTGACCCGCAAGGAATTCAAATACATAAACAACACGGTAAAAGGCATGGCCGCGAGGATCAAGGCCCTCAAACAACAATAGAACGCATGTTCTACCGCTCTTTTTGAAAGGCCCCCGATTATTTTAAGGAAATGGCCGCTTTAATCCTAATAATATTATCTTTTTCTTGCAATACTCTGATTTGGCATTATATTTCAGATAAGGAGGTTGAGATGTCATACAGAATAGGATTAGTAGGATGTGGAAGGATCAGCAAGAATCATTTTGAGACCATAAAGAACCTCAAAGGAAGACTTGAGTTAACGGCCGTATGCGATACCGTGAAGGAGCGCGCGGACGAATGGGGAGCCCTTTTCGGAGTCCCCGCCTACACAGATCATACGGAGATGTTTGAAAAGGAACGGATGGACATTGCCGCCATCTGCACCCCTTCGGGTCTTCATCCGGCCATAGGCATAGCCGCGGCAAAAAAGGGCATACACGTATTGAGCGAAAAGCCCATGGCTGTACGGCTGAAAGACGCTGAAGACCTCATACAGAGCTGTGACTCCAACGGAGTCCATCTCTTTGTGGTCAAACAGAACAGGCTGAACCCCGGAGTGGCGGGTTTGAAAAAAGCTCTTGACGACGGAAGATTCGGGAAAATATATTTTATAAACGCGACGGTTTTCTGGGCAAGGCCTCAGGAATATTATGACATGGCAAAGTGGCGCGGGACGTGGGAATATGACGGCGGATGTTTCATGAACCAGGCCAGCCATTATGTGGATCTTGTACAATGGCTGGGCGGCCCCATAGAAAAAGTGTCGGCGCAGACCGCCACATTGGCCAGGAAGATAGAAGCGGAAGACACCGGCGCCGCGGTGCTGCGTTTCAGAAACGGTGCGATGGGAGTCATACAGTCGACCATGCTGACATACCCCAAAAACCTCGAAGGATCGATAACCGTGATCGGCGAAAAAGGCACGGTAAAGATCGGAGGCATGGCCTTGAACAAGGTCGAGCGCTGGCAGTTTGAAGAAGAGCTGCCGGGCGACAGGGAAATAACAGAAAGCGATTACAACCCGCCGGACGTTTACGGATTCGGACATCTTAAATACTATGAAAACGTCCTCTCGGTGCTTGACGGAAAGGCGGCCCCGTCCACTGACGGACGATCGGGCAAAAAAAGCCTTGAACTTATACTTGCCATTTACCAGAGTTCCATGGAGAACAGGTCCGTGGGGCTGCCTTTGAACTATCCAAGATAGGAGGTCAGGATGCAAGTCCCTTTTTATACGGGAGTACGCGAATACTCGAGAAAAAAGACCGCTTTTGACAAAGCTATAGCCGAGGTCCTGGCGCGCGGGGACTATATACTCGGCAAAGAAGTCACTGCTCTTGAAAATGAGATTGCCGACTATACCGGAGCAAGATACGCCGTCGGCGTGGCCAACGGATCAGACGCTCTGCTGATAGCGCTTCATTCGATGGGCATAGGGCCCGGGGACGAGGTCATCACCACCCCTTTTACCTTTTTTGCGTCGGTAAGCGCCATAACCAGGCTGGGCGCGGTCCCTGTATTCACGGACATCGACGCCGAGACCTTCAGCATGGACGTGTCAATGATCGAGGGAGCCATCACGGAAAAGACGAAGGCGATACTGCCCGTGCATCTTTTCCTGCAGCCTTCGCCCATGGAGCAGATACTAGCCCTTGCAAAAAAACACGGCCTGATGGTCCTTGAGGACGCGGCCGAAGCCTTCGGCATGAAGGCTTCCGAAAAACACGCCGGGACGATCGGCGATGCGGGCATCTTTTCATTCTATCCCACCAAGACATTGGGCGGATACGGCGACGGGGGCATGATAGTGACCGACGACGAGAACATCGCAGCCAGGGCCCGCTCCCTCAGAAAGCATGGTGAAACAAGCCAGTATTACCACCGTGAAGTGGGATACAACAGCAGGCTTGACACGCTGCAGGCCGCCGTTTTGCGTGTAAAACTGAGAGACATAGAGCATGATATCTTACGCAGGAGGGAGATCGGCGAAAGCTACACCGCCGCATTTGACGGCACGGTGCCGCTGAAGACGCCGGTGGTCAGGAACGATGTTTCCCCGGTATATTACGTGTATTCGGTCATCACGGACAAAAGAGATGCGCTGAGAAGGCATCTGACCGAAGCCGGTGTGGGCAATTCGATATACTACCCGCTGCCGCTGCATATACAGGAATGTTTTGCATACCTGGGCTATAAACGGGGCGATTTCCCTGTAGCGGAAAGAACCAGCGAGACCATACTGTCGCTTCCGCTGTTTCCGGACCTGCTCCGGGAAGAGACGGATTATGTGATCAAAACCGTGAAGGATTTTTTTAAGTCATCGTAAAACAATGCCTTCAAAAACAAAGGAGGTCCCCATGGACAGAACAGACAGACAAATACTCAACATACTTCAGCTGAACGGCAGGATCACAAACAAAGCGATCGCCGAACGCATCGGTCTGTCAACGCCTGCCGTGCTCGAGCGGATCAAGAAACTGGAAAACAACGGCTTCATAAAGGGATACAAGGCCATACTTGATCCCGAAAAGCTGGGAAAGAAGATCACCGCCATCATGGCGATCACCATCGACCGGAAGAACATGGAATCCCTTGATAAGATCAGAGACGCCATAATCTCCTGCAAGGAGATCAGGTCCTATTATTTCACGACGGGCAAATACGATTTCATACTGAACGTCTCCATCGATTCCATAACGACGCTTGAGGAGTTTTTAATGAAACGCATCTCGTTTATCATACCCTCCATACGCAATGTAGAGACCTTTATAGTCCTGTCCACGGAAGAGGACATGGGTTTCGACCTTCCAGTGGACGAGGGCAAATGACATGAGACGCTTTACAGCCTTGCTCCTTGCCCTTTTACTGATCAGTCTCGCGTCATGGGGCGGTCCGCAAAAAAGAGACCTTTCCCCCTTTCTGGTCATACACAAACTGCCCGGTGAGCTGGAGCGGCCCGACATAGAATACAGAGGCGTCTGCGGCGACAGCCATATGTTTGTTTCAACGGCGCAAAACGCCCTTTTGCTTTCACCTATGCGGCAGCCCGCCGAAGTCAGAAAGTTTTTCTTCAGAAGAGGCGGCGGAGAAGGCGAGATACTTTCCCCGTCCATAATCGCCTCCTTCGGGGACCGTATATGGATCGCGGACAACGGCAACAGGGTCTCGGTGTTTCAATACAAGGAGGATTCGCTGATCCCCGTGGGAACTGCCTTTATACCGGGGCTGCAGAATATCGGCGGGCTGCTTTCCACGTCAACGGGACTTTACGTCTTCGGCATGGACATGTCAGGCACGCTCAAACTGCTGCATTGCCTTCACAACGGCTCCTCCGCGCGCGAGATCGATTCGTTCGGAGAGACTGTGCCCGGGAACATAATCATGGGGTCGGACGACGCCGGCAAGCTGTACTATTTATTTCAATTTGATTCAAAAGCGAGGGTATACGACGGCAAAAAGACCAGAAAGATACGGGTTGCCAAAAACATCAGATACTCCCAAAAGGACCATAAAAAGAGCGGAGTACTCTACAACATAGGCGGCAAGGGCGATTATCTGTTTACCACATACTGGACCATAACGGAAGGCGGGACGCTGTCCATCATGAAAGACGGAAAGCTTTTCGCGGTAACGGACTATCCGTTGGGAAAGGGATTTTTCAACAACGGCAGCCTCTACATACACCGTTTCAGTTTTCAGGACAAGAAGCAGGTGTCCTTCATAGTCGAAGTGCGCACTTACGATATAATTAAATAAAGAAAGGAGCACAGCATGATGACCATCAGACTCCCCGGAGGCGGAACCATATCTCTGGACGACGGCTCCAGCGTTGAAGACGCGGCAAAAAAAATAAGCAATTCTCTCGCAAAAAAGGCGTTTTGCGGAGAGGTAGACGGCAAGCTGACAGACATGGACACCGTACTCACAGACGGCGTTTCCCTGCGCATAATAACGGCTGCCGACGCCGAAGCGGTCAGCGTGGTGCGCCACACCACATCACATATAATGGCGCAGGCGGTAAAAAGGCTTTTTCCCGAAGCATTGGTGGCCATCGGCCCTTCAATAGAAAACGGTTTCTATTATGACTTTGACCTGGACCACAACTTCACGGAAGAGGACCTGTCCGTAATAGAGAAGGAGATGCGCAAGATCGTGAAGGAAAACCTTCCCGTCACAAAAAAGACGATCTCTTTTTCCGAAGCGCTTTCCCATTACGAAGAGGCCGGCGAGATATACAAGGCGGACATATTACGGGACATGGACGGCACCGGCACGGTGACAATATACACACAGGGCGATTTTTCAGACCTGTGCCGCGGGCCGCATCTGAGAAGCACTGGCAAAGCCGGCCATTTCAAACTGCTTTCAGTCGCCGGCGCGTATTGGCGCGGCGATGAAAAGAACAAGATGCTTCAGCGCATATACGGCACGGCCTTTCTTTCGGAAGACGAGCTCGCCGCCCATCTTGAGGCAGTGGAAGAGGCCAAAAGACGCGATCACAGAAAACTCGGAAAACAGATGGACCTTTTTTCCATACATCCCGAATTCGGGCCGGGCCTGCCCTTCTGGCACCCGCGCGGGGCTTTTATACGGAGAAAGATGGAGGACTACCTGTTCGAAGAGCTTCTTGAAAACGGTTATTCGGTGGTAAACACGCCGCATATAGCAAAATCAGATCTCTGGAAGACCTCCGGCCACTGGAACTTCTACAGGGACAACATGTTCTCTCCCATAACAATAGACGAAGAAGAATACCTGCTGAAACCCATGAACTGCCCTTTTCACGTACTGATATTCGACAACGAAAAACGCAGCTACAGGGAACTGCCTTTCAGGCTGGCGGAGCTGGGAACGGTGTACAGGTATGAACGTTCCGGCGTGCTCCACGGTCTTATGCGGGTGCGGGGCTTTACTCAGGACGACGCGCATATATTCTGCACGGAAAAGCAGCTCAATGACGAGATAATATCCCTGATCGGGTTCACCAAAAGAGTATTGAACACCTTCGGTTTTGAAAAATTCGATGTGTACCTCTCCACACGGCCCGAAAAATACGTGGGCGACCCGGACAGCTGGGACATAGCCACGGACGCGTTGAAAAAGGCGCTTGAGCAGACCGGGCTTCCCTTTGAAGTCGATCCGGGCGAGGGAGTGTTTTACGGGCCCAAGATCGACATAAAGATCAGAGACTCCCTGAACAGAAGCTGGCAATGCACCACCATACAGGTGGACTTCAACCTGCCGGAGAGGTTTGACCTCAAATACACAGGCGAAGACGGCGAGGACCACCGGCCGATAATGATACACAGGGCGCTTATGGGGTCGCTTGAACGCTTTTTTGGAATACTCATCGAGCATTACGCCGGTGCATTCCCCGCATGGCTTTCCCCCGTACAGGCGCGCATACTGCCCATCTCGGACAAATACGCGGATTACGCCGGCGCCATAAGGACGGCCCTGAAAAAGCACGGCATACGCGCCGAGATCGACGAGCGGAACGAAAAGATCGGATACAAGATAAGAGACGTGCAGACCGGCGAACGTCCGCCATACATGGTCATCGTGGGCGAAAAAGAAGCCGAGGCAGGGACTGTATCCGTGCGCTCCCTCAAAGAGGGCGAACTTGGAAGCATGACAATCGAGTCGTTCTCACAGCGCCTGGTAAGTGAAATAGCCGAAAAAAGATAAATGTCGAGGCGGCGGAAGACGACTCAACCGTCCGTCGCCGCCTCAAACAACCGTCTCACCGCATCCCCGTGAAAAAAACCCGATACCCGGCCGACTTCGGCCCCTCCCCTGAACACGACAAGTGTGGGGACCGAAAAGACCATGAGCCTCCCGCAAAGAGCGGGCACATCTTCCACATCGGCATAACAGCCGCTTTCGACGCCGCAAGCTTCCGCGATGCGCCCCACCGACTCCCGGACGGAGACGCAGACGCCGCAGCCGGATCTCCCGAAAAGCAAATAGACAGCCCCCGTTTTTGAGACGACCGCCTCGGCCACGGCAACGCTTCGACAGACTTCCACGCAAACCTCCTTATGTTTCACGTGAAACATCCCCCGTTCAAAAAGAAGTTGCCCGCATCCGTTTTTAATGATATCATTCACCGAGTCGATGTTTCACGTGAAACACTACAATAACACGGATGGTGAGTATGGGAAAGACTATTTCAATAGTAAATCAAAAAGGCGGCGTCGGAAAGACCACGACCGCGGTCAACATGGCGGCAAGTCTGGCTGTTTACGGGAAGTCGGTGCTTCTGATCGACATGGACCCCCAGGCTAACGCCGTAAGCGGCATCGGAATAAACAAGGACACGGTAACGGTCTCCATATACGACACGCTTGTCAAGGAAGAGTCGGTGGAGAACGTCATAATAAAGACCGGCATCAAGAACCTTGACCTGCTGCCGGCCCATGCCGATCTTAGCGGCGCGCAGGTGGAGCTTGTGGGCATAATGGCCCGCGAGACGCGCCTGAAAAAAGCCTTGTCGTCCGTGGTCTCCAAATACGACTATCTGATCATAGATTCACCCCCCTCGCTGGGACTGCTTACGATAAACGCCCTGGTGGCCTCCGACTCGATCATAGTCCCCATACAATGTGAATATTACGCATTGGAGGGCGTGGCGCAGCTTGTCCACACCTTCAATCTTATCAAGAAAAACCTCAACTCCTCTCTGGAGATAGAGGGCATACTGCTGACGATGTTCGACAAGCGAATAAATCTTGCGCAGCAGGTCGTGGACGACATCCGCGCATATTTTAAGGAGAAGGTGTATAAGACCGTGATACCGAGGAATGTAAAGCTGAGCGAAGCCCCTTCTTTCGGCCTGCCCATAATCTTTTATGACATACGCTCCGCGGGAGCCACGTCATACATGCAATTTGTCGAGGAGGTGCTTTCTTATGAAAAAGAACGCGTTAGGTAAGGGGCTCGGCGCCCTTATACCGGATGCCGACATACAGGCCACCCGCCCCGACAGCCCTCTCAAGGAGGTCCCTGTAGGCTCTGTCTCGCCCAACCGTTTTCAGCCGCGCAATGTGTTCGACGACGCGGAGATACGTTCCCTTGCGGATTCCATAAAGGAAAACGGGCTTCTTCAGCCCGTAATAGTCCGTTCGCTGGGAAGCGGGGCTTATGAGATCATCTCCGGGGAGCGGCGTTTTCGCGCCATGAAACTGCTCGGATACGACAAAATACCCATAATAGAAAAAGTCGTCGAATCAGACAGGCAGATGCTTGTGATGGCGCTGATAGAGAACCTGCAGAGAGAGAACCTCAACCCGATCGAAGAGGCGCTCGGGTACCGGCAGCTTATAGAGGACAACGCCCTTACACAGCAGGAAGTGTCAAGGGTGGTCTCAAAAAGCAGGGTGCATGTCACAAACACATTGAGGCTTTTGAACCTTGAGCCGGAAATAATATCCGCGATAGAAAACAACTCCATATCCGCCGGACACGGGCGGGCGCTGCTCTCCTTCGGGGAAAAGCAGACGAGACTCAGGTTGTTCCGGGCCATCACGGAAAAGGGCCTCAGCGTGAGGGAGCTGGAAAAGATGGCTTCGGGAGGCTCGGTCAAGGCCGGCCGCGCAAAGTCCGGAAAAAGCAAAAGCCCGATGATACTGGACCTGGAGGAAAAGATGCAGGAGAAGTTCGGTACAAAAGTCGCCATAAACCATACATCAAAGGGCGGCTCCATCACCATAAAATATTACGGGACCGAAGACCTGACCAGAATAATGGAACTGCTGGATGTAGAGGCGGACTGATGGGCACGCGTTTTTCACTGTGGCTGGCCGAGATCCGAAGGCTGTTGAAAAATCCCCGTTTCGCGGGGGACCTGATACTTTCCGGCGGCATATTGACATGGCTTTATGTCTATTATTTCAACGTGCTGCTTTGCTCCTATCTTGCGGTGCTTCCAAACAACCCGCTCAACGACGAACTCCTGAACGCCCTTCCGACGGTAAACCTTGATTTTATCGCATCCAATTACATATACATACTCTTTGCGGTCATCATCTCCTATATTGTGATAAAAGAGCCCCGCCGCATACCCTATTATATCAAGATGTTCTCGATTATGTATTTTGCAAAGTTCATAATACTGCCCACCACAAACCTGACCTATCCGGCAAACGCTCTTCATGAGACATGGGACACCATCTATAACGACCTTTTCTTTTCCGGCCACACGGCTTTCCCTTTTCTATGTTATCTGATAACAAGAGACCGCACAAAATACCTGAAATACTTCTTTCTTTTTTCCACGCTTGTCGAAGCGTCCGCGGTGCTGCTCATGAAAATACATTATGCCATTGATGTATATGCGGCCCCTTTTATAACCTACGGGACCTACAAGATCGGAAAGGACATTTTCGCGCGGAACTACGACGCCTACCGTAAATGACGCCGCCGCGATTGTCGCGGCAAGAATGCGATGACGCTTGATTATAACCGTCAATTGTATATAATATATCAATGCGCCTCTTAAACAATCGATATAAAATAATACGAAAGATCGACGAAGGCTCCGCCGGCGTCGTCTATCTGGCTGAAGACACGGCCGTCTCGCAGGACATCATACTTAAGGTGATAAATTTCGACCTTGCCGAAACGCCTAATCTCGACTTTTTTATACAGGAATACCGCACCCTGAATTCCCTTTCCCACCCCGGCATAGTCCGCGTCTATGACTTCAGTTCGATATGGTCCGTCGACGGCCACGCCGTGCCCCCTCAATATTATCTTTTTACGATGGAATATATCAAAGGAGCCGAATTCGCCACGGGAGTATCTGAAATAAACGACGAGCAAAAACTTTACGCAATACTGGGAGAAATGATCGGGACTATCAACTATATACACTTCAACGGCTTTCTTCACAATGACATCAGAAGCAAAAACATCTTTATCACCCGTGACGGCGAGACCAAGTTTCTTGATTTCGGCATATCTCAAAGACTCAAAGGCCCGGAGCCGCTGGACCTCTTTAAAAAGGCGGGGGAATACAAGGACCTGTTCCGTCTTGCGGAAAAACACATGGCAGAGCGCAGCTCTCTTGTAAAGCTGTTTTTGCTCAAGGTGCGCGCGGAGATCGATTTCCAGAACGGCTTCAACCTGATCAGGATCTTTGACATATACAACTTTTTTTCACCGGAAAACCCGATCATGCCGGCGCATACCGCTATTGACAGCCATTACACGGTGGCCAATCTGGGACTGAACAAAAGATTTTCGGAAATAAAGGCCGTGCTTGAAAAAAAACAGCCTAAAAACAAGGTGTTGTTCGTGACCGGCGACTCTTACAGCGAGTCCATTCCGTTTTTTTATGAGATCTTAAGCTATGAACGTTTCAGGGAAAAAAAAGTGATCCGCCTGGCGACAAACACGTTGGCGGACACCATAAGCGACATCTTTCTTTCACTGAAAGAGTTCGATCAGGACGAGAAGTTCATAGACGACAATATACCCGAGGTGAATTCCGCCATGAGATCGGACGAGTCCGCGCTCATGGGCGAACGGAAATACATCACTTTTAACAGGGCATTGTCGGTAATACGCGCGGTCTCGGAGATCTTTGAACTGACGTTTGTCGTGACATATATTTCATCCAAAAGAGAGGAGATCTCCGACTTTTTTCTGTATCTTATGAACTCTCTATCAAACAACGGGATCACCTGGTTTTTCTTTGACATAGATTTTCCGGTCTCATTCAGAAGGGGCATAAACGAGGAAAACAACGATGTGTCCCAATTCGCCTATGAGTTTCTGGACCGAGTCCAATTCGCAAAAACGGTGCAGTCAATACTGCTGATCCCGGAGGATGTTTCGGAAAGCTATTCCGCGCTCAATGACGTGCTCTATGCGAAGACCAGCGGCAAATGCGTGCTGCTCAGCACATTGCTCAGTTACCTGATCAAAGAGAAGATGATACAATACAAAAACGGCAGCTATGAATACGACCTTGACGCGATAAAGGCCTACCCCTTCTCGTTCACCTATTCCGACATATGGATGAAAAACATAAAAGACCTGGACGAAAACGACATACTCATACTCAGCGTGACGGCATATTACGAGAAGTACATACCCACCGCCGACCTTGCTGACATCTGCCGGGAGGTGCCCGGTTTTGAAAACAGGCTGCAGCGGCTGCTGGCGAATAAAACACTGACCTCTCACGGCGACAAGGAGGCGATGGTCACAATAAGAGGACAATTGTTCAGCAGATTCGTACTGGATTCCTTTACATTGCCCGATAAATACGCATCCAGGGTCATAGTGCGGCTGATGGGCGAGTCGTCCCGCGAATCACTTGAAAGCTCTTATTTCATAATATCAAAACTCAAACGGTTTGCCTCCTCGCATCCTTATGTTTGCGCGGCCAGGTCCATGGAACTCCTTACCGTCTTTTCCAGGGAGACACATCGAAGCGAAGTGTTGAACACCGCGGACTTCCTGGAAGAGCTCACGGAATCGCTGCCCGCGGGAAGATTCCATTCCCAATGCATAAAAGTACTGGCCCTCTTTTATTACTATGACAACCAGGATGAGAGGGCCCTTGCCTTGCTCGCCTCCATAGACCCGGGATCTCTGCACGGCGATGACATACTTGATTACTATCTCTCGTATGCAAAAGCGCTCTTTTTCTCCGGTGATCCGTCAGGCGCGGAAAAGATGTGCATAAAAGGAAACCTGCTTGCCAAACAATGCGGTTCGGACAGGTTCCGGTACTATTTTCTTAACGTCAAGGCACTGGTGCTTGCGGGAGACCACAAGACTGAACATGCCCTTAACATATACCGATGCGTGTATGGTCATGTCAAAAAAAACGGCATCGCGCCGGAACTTTCAAATTTTATAGTAAACTATTTCAACCTCCTTGTAGCCACGGAAAACACGGACACGGTGCTTGCCTGCACCAAGGACCTGCTCTCGGTATTGGACACCAGGACCTACATGAGGACAAAATCCGTCATACAGATACTGACGGAATCCGCTTATGCGCTTATCTCTTCGGACAGGATCAAGCAGTCTTTCTCCGCGCTTAACAAGGCGTTCGCGCTGGCCGAAAAAATACAAAGCCACGAGGATATGATACGCATACTGAACCTGCGCGTGACGGCCAAATATTTTCTGTATTTTGACATTGCGGAGACCATAAGCGATTTGAACATGATCATCGACATCGCGAAAAAAAACCGCACTCTGCACGCCGCCGGCGGAGCCCTTCAGAATCTCATAGAAAGCTACATGGAAATAGGGGATATGAAAAAGGCGTTTGATTCCTTCAGAGTCCTTGCAAGATATGTCATCGCCCCGTCGCACGGAAAAAACCTGCAGGAGGTCTTTCCGTTTTTCCATTACGGCTCATTATTGAACATCAAGGCCGGCAATACCCGCCTTTCCTTCAGGTTCCTGACCATGTACGCCAGAAAACTCCGCTCGGTCGATGAAGGGCAGCGGATGTTCCACAGGCTCAACTATCTGGCAGCGAAAGCCCAGTATTACAAATATCTGCGCCGCGACGACAAAGCCACCGCCTGTCTGGAACAACTGATCGAATACAACGCGCAAAACCGGGCCGCCGGATTTTCAGCGCTGCCGTATCAGGATATCAGACGCATATTGCTTGACCTGGCTCTCTCATACGAATCGGCGGGCGATGTCAGGAGGCGCGACGACATCATGAAGACCGTCAATGCGGACTACGGAAGCGAAACGGACCCGAACGGCGAGATAAACTGGGCTTTCTACAGAGCCATAACAGCCGTCGCGGAAGGCGAAAAACGCCGATATCTGGATAAGGCGCTTCGTTTTTGCATCAAAAGAAAAGATTTTGTGAACATAGACATAGTGGTGGAAAAATACCTCGATCTGTTAAAGAAGCGGGATTTTAAGTTTTTTAATGCCGTTTATCTGCTTTATATCTCATTAAGAAAGTTCTACGACAACCTGCCCGAAGATTATCGCAAGAAATGGCTGTCGCTTCCCTATATATCGCGGATGACAGATGTCCTGAAAACGCATCTCGGCCTTTCAGGCGCCCAACTGGTCTCAGACGAGGCGGATGTGCCGAAAAAAATATCCGGCCTCTTTTCAGCCGACCTTATGGCGAACAACATAAAGATGATACAAAAACTGAACAACGAGATATGGGACGCCCCTTCGGAGAAATTGATACCGGTCATCCTTAAGTTCATGAAAAAATACTTCATGGCCCAGAGGATCGTCCTGAGATCGCGCCCCGAGCAGAATTCGGGGGAGGAGATCAACATCAAGTATTACAGCAAAGACCTTTACGCGCAAAGGGACCGTATTGACGAGACGCTGGTACAGCGCAGTTTCCGCGACGGTGATTTTGTCACGGCAGACAGCAAGGATTTCGGGGAGCCGTTGTCAACGATGGTGATACCGATACTTAATCCTCTCAAGAAAAGACCCTCCTGCGACACGGACAAAAGGGTAAAAAACATCACCTACAGCGACCTTTATCTGGGTTACATATACATAGACACCAAGTTCCCCCTCTCAAACATCAACGAATCAGCGTTGTCTATCTCAAGGATATGCGTGGAACTGATAGGGTCGACCATGGTGCATGACCAGATCAACAGGAACATGATGCAGGACCAGACCACGGGAATAATGAACCGCCACTTCTTTTTAAACGAACTTAAAAGAAAGATGTCCCTGAGAAATAAGGAACAGACAAATCTGGTCTTTCTCATGGTGGATATCGACCACTTTAAAAAAGTCAACGACCGTTACGGGCATCAGAAGGGCGACATCGTCCTCAATAAGATCGCGGCACTGCTGAAAAAAGGGATCAGAAAAAATGACCTGATCGGCCGATACGGCGGGGAAGAGTTCATCATAGTACTGTTCGATATCTCCGAGGAAGAAGGGCGAAAACGGGCTCTCGCACTTAAGACCTCGATAGAGAAAGCGTCCATGCTGCCCGGACTGCATCTTACAATAAGCATAGGATGTTCGCAATACCCGAAGGATTCGGAATGGATAAATATTTTGATCAATCAGGCCGATACGGCATTGCTGTCCGCGAAAAACCACGGCCGAAACAAAGTGATGTTCTGGAACACAGACCTCTCCGACGAACGCCTTGCAAAAGACCCGCTGCACGGTATCATCAATGAAGATTTCTCACGATCCGAAAATATAATACGCAATCTTCTCGGTTTCATCGATTATGAACAAAAATCCACTTTAGATGCGTTTAAGGAAATGATGCGGTGTATAAGCACCGCAATCCCTCATAAACACGCTTATTACGAAATATATATAAACGGCAAAAAGTATTCTAAAAATGAAAACGGATACATACATTCAGACGCCGACATAAGAGCAAGTTCCGGCAAGGTCATCATCAACTGGGGATACATGAAAAAGAACAACGGCCCGCTTCATCACGACCTGATATACGGTTTCTCCGTAAAAGGCGTCGAAGGATTCATCATCTATTCCTCACCGGTCAGCGAGACCGAGTACAACGACGGCCATTACAATCTCATTGAAAAATATTTCAAGCTCTTTTTTTGTAAGATCTAAACGCCGAATGCCTGAGGGTCGACGTCGGTGTAGACGGAAGAGGTCAATGCCCCCGCCGCATGTTCTATTCTCATGAGTATCCCTTTTCCGGCCCCCCTCTTCCCCGTCCTGATGATAAAAGAGTAGCGGTATCTGTCCGTTCTTTTGTAGATGTCTCTGATATCGGCGAACAAGACCATGTCCTTTTCCGGCAGGAACTCCAAAACAGCTTTTTTCAATATATGGATCTCATCCGTCAGCGCTTTTTTGTCCCTGTTTTCAAGTATGACCCTCACGAGATATGAAAAAGGCGGATATCCCATTTCCTTTCGGTATGTCAGTTCGGAATCATAAAAACCGCGATAGTCGTGTCTTATGGCATTTGTGATGGTATAATGCCCGGGGGAATAGGTCTGTATGAAGGCAAGCCCGGGTTTTGCGCCTCTCCCCGCTCTGCCGGAGACCTGGCTGATCAGCTGATATGTACGCTCGTTTGCCCTGAAATCGGGGATGTTCATCATGGAATCGGCGTTGACAATACCCACGAAAGTGACATTCTCAAAGTCGATTCCCTTTGCTATCATCTGCGTACCGATAAGTATGTCGCCTTCCCCCTTGCCGAATCTGTCAAAGATATCCTTTACAGTATCATAATTGCGCGTCACAGAACCGTCCATCCTGATCAGTCTCACGCCGGGAAGCAGTTCCGTCAGCCTTTCCGCGATCTTCTCGGTACCCATGCCGCGCATGGCAAACTCAGTTTTTCCGCATTTGCCGCAGGTATATTCGCTCAGGGGCGCGGAGGCTCCGCACAAGTTGCATTTCAGCAATGATTCCCCCTTATAATATGTCAGCAGTTTTGAACAGTGGGCGCATTCGGCCGGTTCTCCGCAGGAGTTGCAGATCATATGCGTATCATATCCTTTTCTGTTGATGAATATGATGCTCTGCTCGCGGCGCTCCATCCTTTTCCCCAGTTCGGCCAGCATGGACTCTGAAAACGGATATGTCCGCCCCCCATTAAAGACATCGGTGGAGATATCGATGATCCGTACCGCCGGGAGTTCGGCTTTATTGAACCTGCTGCTCAGGTTATGAAGCGTATATCTGCCGTTGACCGCGTTATAATATGATTCCACCGACGGCGTGGCGCTGCCCAGCACTACCGGCACATCTTCAATCTTTGCGCGGTATATGGCGGTATCCCTGCCGTTATAACGCGGAGCGTCGTCCTGCTTATAAGACCCTTCATGCTCTTCGTCCACAATGATCAGCCCGAGACGGGGCAACGGGGAAAAAACGGCGGAACGCGGCCCCACCATCACAGTCCCTCCTCCGTTAAATGCGGCCCGCCAGGAATCATATCGCTCACCGGCTTTCATGTAGCCATGGGTGAGCACAGCCCTGTCGCCGAACACATCCTTTATACGCGACATCAGATGTGTCGTCAAGGCCACTTCGGGGACAAGATAGATGGCGTCTCTCCCCTGCCTTACCACGGCCTCTATCAGTTTTAAGTAGATCTCCGTCTTGCCGCTTCCGGTGACTCCGTGCAATAGATGCACGGAAAAACCGCTCTCTATGTGAGGTATTATTTCTTCAAAGACCTGACGCTGTTCCACGTTAAGCGTGCCTGTGGATGTATTCATACCTTTGTCCGGCATGATCATCTCACTTTCCCGAAGATCTATGTATACAAGTCCCTTTTTTACCAGTTCCCTCAATATCCTTCCGTCGAACTCCTCCGCGGGGGCTTCCCCTCCCATAGCAGAGAGTCTGCTGAAGGCGCCTCTCTGTGCGTAGGCGCGGGGGGAAAGGACATCGTCATGGGGTATTCCTGTGACAACGGCATATCTCCGCATGCGTTTCCCGTCGCTTACCGTCTTTTTTCTTTCTACGTAGCCCTTTGCTACCAGTTCCTCAAGAAAAGCCCCGTCCGTCCCGGTGATATTTATAAACTCGCGCCTGTCGAATTTGCCGGGCAGCGGCGCCCCTGCCGAAGGGTTGTCATCAGCGTCGAAAAGGCCAGTTTTTGAGTAAAGGTCTTTGACTTTCAGCCTCGCTGAGGGCGGATAGAATGAGTGCAGCGTCCTGCCCAGGTCTTCGCGGTAATACTCCGCCATCCAAAGCGCAAGCTCAAATAGTCCGGCCGGGATTACGGGCAATATGACTCTGTCCACGGGTCTTACCCGCTTAACCCCTTTCGGGGGAGCCTCTTCCGCTTTAACGACATATCCCGTCCTGTATGTGTTTTTAAAGGGCACAACCACCCGCGCCCCGGGTTGAACGGTCTCTCTGTCAAATGTATACGTAAAGCTTTTTCCGGGCAGATCAGGAAATACGACGGCTGCGAATACGGGCTCTTTCATGGCCGGAGGTCTTCCGAATAGGTTTTCAGCAGCCGGTCAAACCTTGCCCTGTCGCGCTCGAGCTCCCCGGAGGAGAGAAAAGATACCGTTCCGGAGGCGGACGCGCCGGCACATGTGATGCCGGAAACACGCATCAGCTGCCGCACCGTGCCGGCATTGCCGTCGATCACGTCAGTGCCTTCCGGAAAAAAAGCCTTTATTGCCGTACGAAAAAACGGGAAATGGGTGCATCCGAGCACTACTGTACCGTAATCGGACGTATTCACATGTGAAAAGGATTCTCTCAAATATGACACAACGCCAGCTCCGTCCAAAACGGAATTTTCCACAAATTCCACCAGGCGCGGCAACGCCACGGAATCGACAATGCCCGCCGGATCCAATAGGGAGACAAGTCCGCTGAACTTTTTTTCCTTCAACGTCAGTTCGGTCGCGAGCACAAGCACGCGTTTTCCCCTGCTGTTTTCATGTTCGACCGCGGGCTTCACCGCGGGCTCCATGCCGATAATAGGAAAATCATAGATCTTTCTGAGGGACGCCACGCTCACGCTGGTAGCGGTATTACACGCCAGGAGCAGCGCCTGTACATCGCAGGCCTCATATATGCGCTTTACGGCGGCATCCACCAAAGCGGCGACATCGCTGCGGGGCCTGCTCCCGTAAGGAACATGCCCCGTATCCGCATAATAAAGGAAATCCGCGCAGGGAAGGGCGTCGAGCGCCTCTCTGAGCACGGTTATACCTCCCATGCCGGAATCAAACAGCGCTATCATGACGACCCGCCGCGCAAAACAAAACGGAGAGGGTGGGATTCGAACCCACGGTACATGAAACATGTACAACAGATTTCGAGTCTGCCGCCTTCGTCCACTCAGCCACCTCTCCTACAGGACGATAAAACCAAATATCACGGGCATATCTTCCCGTTCGGGATACTCCGTAACGTTATAAAAGAAGAACATCATCGACAGATAAAGGAAAACATAAAAGGGCAATAGTATAAGGACTCTCATGCCGTTAAATGCTATTATCTCACCAACGGTGTTCAAAACGCCATATGGAGTTCCAAACTTAAATTCAATGCCGAAAAAATACCTGGCCAGAAGTCCGTCAAACAGATTGACAAGAAGCCATCCGGTTAAAAAGACAGCCCCAAAGACAATATATTTGCCCAGATTTTCCTGAAATATGATAAATGCTTTTTTCACTTTCGTAAAGTAATTTCTGCCTTCATGCAGAAGAAGCATGAAAATATTCCATTTGATCACCACGAACACGACGATCACAAGATAAAACAATGCTGTTTGCATCACTGTCGTCGCCGCCGCGCTGAGGGTGTTTTTCGCAGAGATGGCTCCCAGTGCGGAAATCACATATTTATGAAAAAAATGTATGAAAGCGAGATAGATTACATCAAGCAGCGTCATGAAGAGCGCGGGCCGGGCGTATGATTTAAAATATCTTTTAATATCGGGCTTGTTTCCGCCCAGCGACCGGACAAAGACAAATTCAAACAGCCTGTCTATTATTATGAAAAGGAGCACTATGGAATAGGCCGTCCATCTTGACGCGCAGCATTGAAAAAACTCTCGTTTGTAAAAACGGGCGTCAAGCAATACAAATGAAAATAACACTGACAGCGACAGCCATCTGATGGCGCCGCCCCCGGTAAACAATATCTCCCTGGCCGCGTAAAATGCCTGTCTCAGGCTTAAAAACACTTTTCTCATAATCGTTCCAGATTTTCCCGGAACAGTCCTTTTGTAATATTGCGCGTGTCAAATACCGCCGGAGCGTGTTCCGTTATAAACAACGGGTCATACTGCGCATGATCCGTTATTATGATTACCAGATCCGAACGCCTCAGGTTTTCCGCGTTCGCATCGACCGATTCATACTTCTGATCCCATAAAACGACATCTTTCACATAGGGGTCGTTATAGGATATGACGGCGCCCTTTTTCAGCAGACCGGCGATCACTTTCAAAGCAGGGCTCTCCCTCATGTCGGATATGCCTTTTTTATAGGCCATGCCAAGTATTAATATTTTTGAGCCCTTCATCGGTTTTTGATATTTATTGAGTATGGACATGGCTCTTTCCACAACAAACTCAGGCATATAATTGTTTATCTCCGAACTTATTTCTATGAGCCTGGTATGATAATCAAATTCCCTGGCCTTCCATGTGAGATAAAACGGGTCTATGGGAATGCAATGCCCCCCTATGCCGGGCCCGGGATAGAAGGGCATAAATCCGTACGGTTTTGTGGATGCCGCCTCTATCACCTCCCATATGTCTATGCCCATCCTATGGCATAATATGCTCATCTCGTTCATAAGCCCTATATTTATATTTCTGAACGTGTTTTCAAGTATCTTTTCCATTTCCGCGACTTTCGGGCTGCTCACTATGAATACCCGGGCTTTCAGGACCGACCTGTAGAAAAGTCCGGACAGCTCGCCGCAGTCTTTTGTAAGTCCTCCGACGACTTTCGGCGTATTGCCCGTGTTGTAATCCGTATTGCCGGGGTCCACTCTCTCCGGCGAAAATGCGATAAAGATATCATCCCCCGGCGAAAAGCCCCTTTCCTTAAAAATAGGCGCGACCACCTCTTCGGTCGTGCCGGGGTATGTAGTGCTTTCCAGTATTATCATGGCGCCTTTTTTTACATGTGACGCTATATCCATGGACGAAGAGACCACGTATCTGACATCAGGCTGCTGGAACCTGTCCAGCGGCGTGGGAACGGCAATGCATATCACATCGCAAAGGGCTATCTTTGAATAATCGGCTGTCGCCTCCAGCCGCCCCGAGCCGACTGCGGCCCGCAAGTCTTCTCCGGAAACATCCCCTATATAGCTTTCACATCTGTTCACGGACAATACCCTGGATTCCTGAATATCAAAGCCTATGACCTTAAATCCCGATGCGGCGACCACGACGGAAAGCGGCAATCCCACATACCCCAGTCCCACAACGCCGATAACAGCGGTCTTTTTTTTCAATCTCTCTTCAAGTATAACGGAAAAATCGTTCATCTCAGATCTCCTCCTCGATGCCCTTTAACATATCCACTATTTTAAATTCCACAGACATCGCGGATATGCCCGTTAAAAGAGCTATATAGAACCCGTATTTTCCGTCTCTGAAAGCGCCCCGGGATATCAGTTTGTCAAGAAACCTGTGCCAGAACCTTAAAACAGCCCTTGAATATGCTTTTTTTACCGTTATTCCCGGATCTTCCTTTATTTTCTGCCTAGCCAACAGTGAGGAATATACATTCATCTTTCTTATATATTCGGCAATATTTGTATATGAAAAGTGAAGCATCGGCTCCCTCAGACTGCCCACCGGGCCGTCTATCAGTACTTTTTCATGTACTTCCCTCTCCAGCGTCATGCGTCCTTTTTCCTTCAAAAAAAGCCTGAGGCTTCTGCCCGGCCACATATGTTTCATCTCTTTGCCGAAAGCAAACGTTTTTCTCGGGATCTCGTATCCGCAGTATTCCTGTTTTTCACCACGGGTCACCTCTGTTATTCTTGCCTGCAGCGCGTCCGTTACGCGTTCATCGGCGTCCACCATAAGCACCCAGTCCCGCGAGCATTTTTTTATGCCGAAATCCCTCTGCGCGGCGAAACCCGGCCATTTGTTCCTTATCACTTTTGCTCCGCTGCGCTCGGCAATATCCACTGTATTGTCCGAAGAAAAGGAATCCACCACCAGTATCTCGTCACAAAAAGAGACAGAGTCAATACACTCTTTTATATTATTTTCCTCATTATGAGTCAATATCAACGCGCTCACTGACATATTTCTACCTCTTCCTTAAAAGCAGTTCACTGTATTTATCCGCCATCCTTTGTCCGGGCGGCGGTTCCTCCGCTTTTTTGTCCCGCCATTCAGCGCAATTTTTCTTAATCATATCATACATATCCCTGTTATTAAACATCTTAATGACAGTATCCGCTATCTGCGCGGGGTCGCGCGGCTCAAACATCACGCCGTTGACGCCGTCTTCTATTATTTCGGGTATGCCCCCTATGCGCGAGGCCGCCACCGGCACTTCATAAAACAGTGATTCCATTACTCCGGGGGCGATACCCTCGTTAAGCGTTGGAAAAACGGACAGGTCCATATCCGCATAAAAATCCCATATATCATCACGGAACCCCGTGAATATGACCCTGTCTGATACGCCGATTTCGCCGGCAAGCCTTTTTATCTCAGGAAGATAAGGCCCTTCCCCCACGATGAAGAAGACGATGTCTTTTATTTTTTTTGTGATAAGAGGTATGGCTTCCAGCAGAAAACGATGTCCCTTGTTGTCCACGATACGGGTTATTGTCGATACGCATCTGGTGGCTTTATCTATGTTAAATTCCTCTCTGATCTTTCCGGGAGTCCCCCATTTTTCGGGATAGTTGAATGTGAGTATGGGCTGGAATTTATTCGGATCAAATAAAGGGTCGGCTCCAAGAGACCTTATCATAGTGTCTTTTATGCTTTTGCAGCTTGTAAATGTATGTACGGGACATCTCACGTACATAAACCTGCTGATTTTATTGAATCCCACGCTAAAATCCACATGCCTTGTATGGACAAGCATCGGCTTTCTGAATATCCTGGTTGCCAGACACCCCATCCAATGATCATGATGCGAATGGGTATGTATTATATCCGGCTTTTCCTTTGCTATCACATACAATATCTTTAAAAAAGTAAAGATGTCAATATCACCTAAATAAGGGGCGGTATAAACTTTTCCGGGAAAATATTCATTGACCTTTGCGTTTTTTTTAGAAACAAGCAGAAGTTCATGCCCCTGAAGGGAGATGAATTTTGAGATGTTAAGGTATCTTTTTTGGCCGCCTCCGAATTTATCAAAAGAATCAAGATGCAGTATTTTCATTTTATTATTTCCTCATTTCAGCCCCACGGCATGATATTTGAACAATTTCCTTATATTAGTGTCATTTGAATAGATGTTTCTGAGATCGAACAAAAAACGGTCTTTCATCATATCCCTGATCTTGTCTATGTTCATACCTCTGAACTGGTTCCATTCCGTCAATATTACCAGGGCATCGCTTCCGCTGGCAGCGGAATATTCATCCTTGCAATAATCAATGCTTTTTTCATATTCCTTCAGCCTCCATTGGGATTCTTTAAATCCCTGAGGGCAGAACACCCTTATTCTGGCTCCCTTTTTTATCAGTCCGGGTATTATTGTAAGCGAAGGAGCTTCTCTCATATCATCGGTATCTGGTTTAAATGTAAGTCCGAGTATGGAAATAGTCTTTCCTTCAAGGTCGCCCATAGCTTTCTCTATTTTTTCCACCATCTTTATTTTTTGTGTATTGTTGGCTTCTATAGCGGCATTTACCACTTTTAAATCCACGCCGTTTTTTCTGCCTATGTCATACAGCGCTTTTGTGTCTTTTGGAAAACAGCTTCCGCCGTAACCGGGCCCGGCATGGAGAAACTTGGGGGATATCCTGCCGTCCATGCCCATGGCTCCGGCTATATCCTGCACGTTTGCCCCTACTTTTTCTGCAAGAAGGGACATCTCGTTAATAAAACTTATCTTGACGGCAAGAAAGGCGTTTGACGCGTATTTTGTCATCTCCGCCGTCTCTATGTCCGTAAAGACAAAAGGCGTCTTGTTTATATAAAGGACTCTGTACACTTCTTTCATAATATCCGCGGCTTTTTTTGTCTCCGAGCCAAGCACCACCCTGTCGGGATGGGTAAAATCATGTATGGCTTTTCCCTCTCTCAGGAATTCGGGGTTTGATACCACGTCAAACTCAAAATCCTCATTCCTTTTCTTTATCTCTTCCCTGATCTTTTTCATTACTTTACGCCCGGTTCCCACGGGCACAGTGGATTTGTCCACTATCACTTTATAGCCGTTTATATAACGGCCGATGCTTTCCGCCACCTGCATCACATATTTCAGGTCGGCTGAACCGTCATCCTGCGGCGGGGTACCCACCGCTATGAATATTACGTCGCTCTCTTCGACGGTCTTTTTCATATCACTGGTTATCTGCAGCCTTTTATAATAGATGTTCCGCTCCACAAGCTCTTCGAGCCCCGGCTCATATATGGGCACACCTCCGTTATTAAGAAGGTCCACCTTGTTTTCATCCACATCCATGCATATGACTTCCGTTCCGAAATCGGCAAGACACACGCCTGTAACCAGTCCCACATAACCGGTACCCACCACGCCTATTTTCATCTGTTCTCCTTATGGCAATCTTTTCCGTAATACCTTCCGCACCAGTCAACAAAGATCTCCAACCCTTTTTCTATGGGAGTGCTGGGATCATAACCCAAAATATTTTTAGCCTTTGATATATCGGCGAAAGTCCTCTTGACGTCGCCAGGCTGTTCATCGGCCCATTTTACGACGGCTTTTACTCCGATGTTTTTTTCCAGCATCATGATCAGTTCGTCAAGCCTTACCGTCCTGCTTTCTCCGAGATTAAACACCTCGTATATGCCTTCTCCGCTGTTTACATGATCCATGGCTTTTACGGTGCCGTCTATTATATCGTCAATATAGGTGTAATCCCTCTCCATGCTGCCGTCCCCGAATGCCGTTATCCCGGAACCTTCCATCATCAGCCTGGTAAACTTATGTATGGCAAGATCAGGGCGCTGCCCGGGGCCGTAAACGGTAAAGAACCTGAGCAGGGCCATATCGATTCCGTAAAGATGATGATATACATGGGACAACACTTCCACTGTCTTTTTTGTGGCGGCGTAAGGAGATATGGGCCTATCCACATTCATATCCTCCCTGAACGGAGCCTCTTTGCAGTTTCCGTACACAGACGAGGAGGAAGCGGTCACTATCTTACTTATTCCTTTTTTCACCATGTTTTCAAGTATATTTAATGTGCCGGTGACATTTACCTCGTTGTATAATAACGGTTGTTCTATGGAAGGCCGGACGCCGGCCATTGCGGCCATATGAAAAACTGCATCTATATGACGGGAAGCAAACATGTCATCCAATGACGCTTTGTCTCTTATATCGACATTGCATATGGTGTAACGGGGATTTTTATCCGCTATTTTTTTAAGCGACTCAATATCACAGACATCATGTTGTACGCCCAAAGTCCTTTTAACGTTGTCGATCTTATATTCCAAGGGGTAAAAATCACAAAAATTATCAACATTTATCACGTTGTGGCCGTCTTTGAGAAGCCTTCCGCATAAATGCGAACCTATAAATCCCGAGCCGCCGGTAACACAAAAATCCATAATACACCTCCTATGCAGGATATTGAAAAATAAGCGCTATGTCAACACAAATAGGAAAAAGGGAAATCGGTGAAATGCAAACTGAAAGCCGCTACTCATTATTATTTGACATATAAAAATAAGTGTTATAGCGGCGGTCTTGACTAAAAAAGACGGAGAGGGTGGGATTCGAACCCACGGTGCCGGTAGGCACACACGAGTTCCAGTCGTGCCGATTCAACCACTCTCGCACCTCCCCAACGGAGAGAGTGGGATTCGAACCCACGGAGGCGCCTTTTAGCGCCTCACACGATTAGCAATCGTGCGCCTTCAGCCTGCTCGGCCATCTCTCCATATCTGCAACGGAGGAGGTAGGATTCGAACCCACGGTACCTTGCAGTACAACGGTTTTCAAGACCGCCGCTTTCGACCTCTCAGCCACTCCTCCATTGATGAAAAATTATCAAACTAACGTCATAATGTCAAGATAAAAATCATATATGATCATTGATATGGGAATGTACTACTATTATTATATTAAAATAGCAGCAGTAGTAGTGTGTGTGAATATGTTAATAAGAATGTAAGGTGCTGATAAAAAGGACTTTTGGATACAATTGCGTGTGAAGAAGTGATGGTGTATAGATGTTTGCGTATGTGTGTAAAAAAATGGCGGAAAAAAGAAGGGCGGATGAAGCGGGTGTTGTGCACAAAATACAAACATTTGCAAATTTGAGTTTAAAATTATAATTGTGAATAAAGTGTGTTCAAGATGTAAAAATATAGGGGTGTAAATAGGTTTAAACGGCGTATCATGTTGCTGTGAGGTGAGATAGAGCGCGAAAAAACGGATTAAAAAAGCGTATGAAAATGTTAATAAGGATTACGACATATTATAAATTGTTGATATTTATGAAGATATTGAATGTAGAAAAAATGCTTGCGGTTCGGATTGCCGGGTATATTATATTGAAGTGGTCAGGATGTGTTAATAAACAGAACAAAGGACGAGATGGTGGATATTAGAACATACATAATGGACAGGCTTGCCAGCAAGATGGACCGGAGCAATCTGGAAAATCTGTTTGAGACGGTGAGTATTGTAAAAAAAGGCAACAATATCGCTTTTGAGTCCTATGACGAGATCTTTCTTCACAGAATAAAAATACTGTTTCAGGAAGACATCGGCCTTATGCTCAGGGAAGGCATAGGCGGCGATGTGTCAGTGGAATTCAAGACCATCGACCGCGTTTCTTCGGAGGCGGTGGTCCGGGACGGCATCCGTTGTGAGCCGGGCCGGGTGGCGAGCAATTTTGACGAGGATTTTAATTTTTCGAACTTTATCATAGGCAGGTCAAATGAGATGGCCTATTCCGCGGCGATGGCAGTGGCCCAGAGTTATTCAAAATCCATATACAACCCTCTGTTCATATACGGGGAATCCGGATTGGGCAAGACGCATCTGATGCAGGCCATAGGCAATAAGATAAGGCAATATGAGCGTAACGCCACTTGTTTTTACGTAACGGCGGACAAGTTCAGAAACGAGCTGATCGAGGCTATAAAAAACAGGTCCACCGATTCCTTCCGCGAAAAATACAGAAAAGTGGATGTGCTGCTTATAGACGACATACATGTCATTGAAAAATCGGAGTCTGTTCAGGAAGAGTTTTTCCATACATTCAACGATCTTTACAAGCTTAAAAACCAGATCGTCATCACAAGCGACCGGCCGCCTGCGGAAATCAACATTGAAAAAAGGCTTATCACGAGGTTTGAATGGGGCCTTGTGACGGATATAAAAAAGCCGGAGCTGGAGACCCGTGTGGCTATTTTAAAGAAAAAAGCCGAAAACATGGGTGTCGACATCTCTCCGGAACTGATGTTTTACATAGGGGAAAACGTCACAAGCAATGTAAGGAAACTTGAGGGTTGTCTGCGCAGAATAACCTTTTATAACAAAATATCCGGCAAAGGGGGGACGCTTAACAGAAGCGATGTCACCAATCTTTTGTCGGAGTTTTTCGACAACAACCTCAAGGACCTTACCGCAGAAAACATAAAAAAACAGGTGGCGGCTTATTTTAACATCACAGTCAAGATGCTTGAAAGCAAAAGAAGGAACAAGGAAATAGTGCATCCCCGGTTCATTGCGATGTTCCTCTGCAGAAAATACACGGGAGAGACCCTTCAGGGCATAGGGCGTTCCTTCGGCGGGCGGGACCATGCGGCCGTAATAAACGCATGCAATAAGATAGAGGCCCGTATCAATGAGGATATTGTATTCAGAAACGAAATAGACAAAGTGGTCAGTTTTTTAAATAACGGGGGGTATTGAATATGAAATTCACATTAAAAAAAAGTGAGATATTAAAACCGCTTAACAAAGTGAGAAACATAATTAACATCAAATCGATGAAACCGGTGCTGCAGAACATGCTCGTGGACCTTAAAGACGGCGTTATGGTCATAGAGGGCTCGGACCTTGAGGTCGGCATAAGGTATAAGATCGATATCTCCGGCATAGAGGATGAGGGGCGTACGACGTTTCCCGCGGAAAAACTTGTGAAGATCGTGACGGAGGCCCCGGACGAGAACATTGCCGTGCTCGTGGAGGACGACAAGGCTTATATAGCATCCGGCAGCGCAAAATTCGAACTTTCTGTGCTGTCTGCGGACGATTATCCCGAATTTCCGGAGTTTGAGAGTTCCGGGAAGCTTACGGTGTCATTCAAAAAGTTAAAAGAGATGATAAACAGGACGATCATAGGGACCGCCATGGACAGCGCGAGGTATGTTTTCAGGGGCATATTGTTCGAGTATGAGGACGGCGTGTTCAACCTCGTGGCCACCGATTCACATATACTCGCCAAGGCTTCCGCGGCGCCGGGAGACTGTTCCATACAGGAACCCATGAAAGTCGTGGTCCCCCGAAAAGTACTTGAAGAGCTCCTGAAGTTTGATTATGAGGGCAACATCGACATCTCCTTCAACAATCAAAATATAAGATTTGACTTTGATGATGTCGTCCTTGTATCAAGGCTGATCGACGCCAAATACCCCAAATACGACAAGGTGATACCCACCATAAACAACAAGGAAGCGTTTGTTCCGAGAGGCGAACTGCTTGATTCCTTTAAAAGAGTATCCGTGTTTATCAACAGGGAATCCGGCCGTTCCTCGCTTGCCTTCACGGCGAACAAACTCAGGGTCACCGCGCGTTTGTCGGACATAGGTACGGCAGAAGATGTGATTCCCGTGGAATATGACGGCGAGGAGCTTCGCATTGATTTTAACTACAAGTATTTAAAGGACATACTCGGCACCCTTGAGGATGACAAAATATCATTCGGGATGTACAACAATGAGAGCGCCGTGATAGTCAGGCCTCAGGGCGGCGGGGATTATATATGGGTGGTAATGCCTTTGGTGATGCTTGACTGAAATGCGGGCCGCGGTATGTCAGTCAAGTCTCTGAGTATTCTAAATTTCAGGAATATCGGGGAACTGACCTTATCGCCTTCGGAAGAATTTAATTTTTTGATAGGCCCCAACGGGTCGGGCAAGAGCAATCTGCTTGAGTCCATTTATCTGTTTTTCAACGGGCGCAGTTTCAGAAAGGCCCGTTTTCAGGATATGTTGAACCACGGATCCCCGTTTTTCCGTCTTTCCGCGGCCATGGGCGACGCGCCGGCCCGGAGGTTTATCTATTATGAATGTGACGGGCGGCCCAAATACGGTTATGAGGGCGCGGAATCTTCAAGGGGAGAGTTTTTCGGGGATTTTCACCCGTTTGTGCTCAGCAGAGAGATCTTCAACCTGTTTTATTACGGAAGCGCCGACACCAGACGCTTTTTTGACGGTTATGCCGGCATGTTTGACCCTTCTTACAGAAGGGATCTGGCCCGGTTCAACCGGGTGCTGCGGGAGCGCAATGCGTTGCTGAAGACGGAATTCCCCGATCCGGAGGAGCTGAAGATATGGGATCAGTATTTTTCCAGGTACGCGGCCCTTGTAGAAAAGGGCAGGCGCGGGTTCTGTGCGATGATAAACGACGGGCTGAGCGGTATTTTTTCGGGGCTGTTCGCCGATATAAGGGATGCAACCATCGTGTATGAGCCGTCGCTTGACGGACGGGATCCGTCCGATTTTATAAGCGAGGACCTTCGCCGCAGGGCCACGACCCGCGGCCCCCACCGGGATAACTACCGTCTGGTGACTGGGGGCAGGGATATGTGCGCGCACGCTTCGCAGGGACAGATGAAAAGTTTTGTGATCTCTTTCCTGCTCGGCGTGGCGGACCTGCTTGAAGCGCAGCGGGATGCCGAGGCGGTGATACTTCTTGATGATATTTTTGAGGAACTGGACCCGGGAAGAAAGGATGCCGTTTATGAACGGATACGGGGATCCGGCAGGCAGGTGTTTTTGACAATGGCGGAAGACGCTTTTTCCGCCGGGTCCGGAGACGCCGTCTTCCGGGTCGAGGGCGGGGCCGTGCATGGCTGACCTGTCGCGTATATTAAAAGATATAATATCCCGCGACTTCAGCGCCGACATCGTCATGGTAAGCGAGGTATGGGACAAATGCGTGGGCGTGGCTAACGCCGAAAAGGCCAGGCCGCTGTATCTGAAGGCGGGCAGGCTTACCGTCAGCTGCGACTCCTCTTCATGCCTGTTTGAGATGAGGCGCATAAAACACACTATCATCGACCGGCTGAATGATTATCTGGGAAACGGTAAAATAAAAGACATATATTTCAGGCAATAGGAGGAGATATGGAAAAGATCCTCATAATAGAAGACGAAGAGAAGATCGCTTCTCTCATAAAGGCGTATTGCGAGAGGGCCGGTTTTCTGACCAAAACGGCGCTTGACGGCAGAGAGGGCGTAAGGCAGTTTGAGATGTTCGAACCGGACCTTGTGGTGCTCGACAGGATGCTGCCGGGCAAAAGCGGGGAAGAGGTGTTTGCCTGGATAAAAAAAAGGCGGGCGGTGCCGGTAATAATGGTCACGGCCAGGGACAGGGAGACAGACATACTTGAGGGGTACCGGATGGGCACGGACGATTATGTCACGAAGCCGTTCAGCCCGAACGTGCTTATGGCCAAGATCACGGCTATCATGCGCAGGACCACTGCCCCGAGGTTTCGGGAAAAGCTTTTTTTCCGGGACATAGAGATACATCCGGAATCCGGGTCCGCGCTGGTCTCCGGAGAGGAGCGCAACCTTTCGCATCATGAATTTGAGATACTGTATCTGCTTGCGGCAAATCCCGGAAGGGTCTTTTCCCGGGAGATGATAGTGGATTCCGCCTTTGGCGGGGATTATGAGTCGTACGAGAGGACCATAGACTCACATATAAAGAACCTTCGAAAAAAGATAGAGAGAGACACAAAAAAACCGGAATATATACACACGGTATACGGCATGGGTTATAAATTCGAGGAAAAGTACGATGAGAAGCCTTAAGGCCGAGATATTTTATTATTTTGTAATGCCGGCTGTCCTGGTGTTTCTGATCTTTTATTTTTCAATCATGGCTTTTTTTAATTTTAAATTCAAGCAGAATGTGATCGCCCGCGCCAGAAAAGAGCTGCCTGAGATCGTCTCGTATATTGCGGATCATTATGAGGAGCCTGCCGATGATGGCGGCAGTCCGCGGGGAAACGGGCCGCGGAGGATGCCGAATCTGCCGTTCGGGTATGTGATAAAGGACGCTTCCGGCCGCGTGATAGCTCAGAAACCGGCTGTGATAGACAAAAAACGTTTTATCCGGCTGAATGAGGAGGCTGAATATGACGCAAAAAGGGATATATACATCGATGTGTATATAAGAGAAAACAGGATGTTTGACGAGCTGGAGAGTATGATGTCGCGGAGTTTCAGATTATTCATAACGCTTGACGTGCTGATGCTCACGATACTGTTTTTTTATGCCGCCGGAAAATTTTCAAAAAGGATAATAAAGGCAAATAAAAAGAATGTGGACGAGCTGATACGTATCGCCAACGGAGACTACGAACATGAATATAAACCGCAGTTCACGGAATTTCTGCCCTTTAAGGAGGGGGTGGAAAACATGGCGACGCTGTTAAAGAACGAAGACAAGCGCAAAAACGATTTTGTCACCAATCTGTCCCATGACATGCGCACTCCAGTGACCATAGTCCGGGGCATGCTGGAGGCGGTGCATGACGGAGTGATGAAAGACGACCGGAAGACATATGCGGATATTATGGAGGAAGTCCGCCGCATAGAGGAACTGCTTGACAAAATAGGGGATTTCGGACGGCGCAGGGAATCGCCGGAAAAGGGATCCTTTCCCGGGGGCATAGTCGCGCATTTTCAAAAAAGATATGCCAGGCTCATGAAAATAGAAGCGGATATACCGGCCGGGTTTGAAATACCGCTGAGAGAGGATGAACTGCGCACGGTACTTGACAATCTTTTATCCAATGCATACAAATACAACCGCAACGAAGAAAAAAGATGCAGCGTGACCTGCAGCCTCGACGAGGGCAGGCGCGTCATAAAGGTGAGAGACAACGGCATCGGCATAGGCTGCAAGGAACTCCCGTTCATATTCGACAAGTTCTACCGCGGGGACTCGTCAAGAAGCGGCGGAAACGGATCGGGCGTGGGGCTTGCCATAACGAGGGAGATCGTGATCGCGGCCGGCGGTTCCATCAACGCGGCTTCGGTGCCGGGGGAATACACTGAGTTCACAATAACATTCGGGGAGGTGTAGGATGTCCGTTTCAAAGGAGGCGCGCCTGGGAAAAGATGTGGCCGTCGGGGAGTATTCGGTCGTAGAAAAAGACGTTGTCATCGGAGACGGCTGCGAGATCGGCAGCAACGCCGTGATACACTCCGGCACGGTGCTTGGCCGCGGCGTGCGCGTCGGGGACCATGCCGTTTTGGGAAAAATGCCGGCAAAGGCGCTGAACAGCGCCGTCACCCGTGAGGGCGTCCCCGAAGCGCTGAGCGTGGGGGACGGGAGCATCATAGGCGCCGGAGCGGTCCTCTATAGAGGGGCTGTCATCGGGGACGAAGTGTTTGCGGCGGATATGTGCTCTGTCCGGGAGCGTGTTTCAGTGGGCCGGCGTACGATAATCGGCAGAGGGGTGTGCGTCGAGAACGACTGCCGCATCGGGGATTTTGTGAAGTTGGAGACCAATGCATATATTGCGGCGTATACGGTCATTGAGGACAGGGCTTTTATCGCCCCCGGCGTGGTGACGTCAAATGACAATTACGCGGGGAGGACGGAAAAACGTTTCAGCTGTTTTGCCGGAGCCACCGTACGCCGCGGGGGGCGTATCGGGGCCGGCGCCGTATTATTGCCCGGAGTGACTGTGGGTGAGGACGCGCTTGTCGGAGCCGGGTCCGTGGTGACAAGGGATGTGCCGCCCGCGAAGATCGCATACGGAAACCCAGCAAGGGTGCGCGGAGACGTCCCTGCGGAACAGCTGCTTGAAAACCAGGGCTGGGAATAATATGAAAATACACGGACGCATGGCGCTGTTGATATGTCTGGCGCTTTTCATGTTTTCATCGGTTTTCGCCGCCGTCGAACCCGCCGGATCCGATTTTTACGATTTTGCCGCCAAATTACGGGCAAAATACGGCATAGGAGCATACAGGACGTCAAGGCCGTGGACGTCTTCACAGATGGAGGCTTTTCTGAGATCCGCGCAGTCATCGGGAGAAAGGATGACCGCCACGGAAAAAAAGACGCTGGCCGGGTTTTTGAAGCGAATTTCAGGAGCCGGGAGAGTGTCTCTTTTACATGCCGGGACTGGTGAATATCAGACCGGCATAAACCTCTCCGGAAGGCTGGGGTATGTGGGCGGCGAATACGTGGCGGGGATCAAGGAGAGTGCGGATTACGTCATATATACCAGCGGCATCACGGCATCCGGCACCCTCGGAAAGACAGCTGAATACTTTATGAGTTTCAATGACGAGACCGCCAGCGGCGCGGGCGCCCTGTTGGGCTCCGTGCGTTCGCTGACTTACGACGACGGAGCCGGCGGCACTGTGACCGACAGCCGCAGCGGGCTTTTTTATTTTAAAAGGGCGCATGGATACGGATGGTTCAACTTTAATACCGAAAGGGACGAGGCCTATTTCGACAGAACGGATGTGATCTTTGAGATAAAGCTGCCGTTTTGTGCTGTAAGCGCCGGCAAGTTTTCAGACTCATGGGGGCCGGCGGCGTGGGACAACCTTATGCTGTCGGAGAACGCCACGTCCTTCAATCAGATAAGGTTTGTCTTTGAGACGGGCCCGCTTACGCTGATATCGCTTTCCGGAGGACTGAGGACAGAGGAGCTCGACCCGGGCAGCGGCATAGAAGTGGCCAACGGGGACGTTAAATACAGCTACAGAAAAAAATACCTCGCGGCCCATCGGCTTGAAGCCGACCTGGGACGGCTCTCCCTGGGGTTCAACGAAGCGGTCGTTTACACGGACAAGGACCTGCAGCTTGGATATATGATACCGATGAACATATACTGGAGTGAGCAGCATTATGAGGGCGACCGTGACAATACTGTAATGGGCATGGATTTTTCCTATGTCCCCGCGGACGGAATACATCTTTACGGCGAACTGTTTTTGGACGACCTGAGCCTGAGGCAACTCGGCGATTACAGGCATACCAAAGCCGCGTATATAATAGGGGCGTCTGTTTATCCGTCATTTGCAAAGGATGTCGCAATAAGAGCGGAATATTCAAGGGTAAACCCCTTTGTTTATACGCACAGGTTTGTAACTGATTCGTACACCCATTATTACACGGGGCTTGGCTCGCAGCTTATGCCCAATTCCGACAGGATAAAGGCCGCGGCCGAATGGACTCCGCTGCCGGGACTGGACATAACCCTGTCCGGCAGTCTGACGCGGCACGGCGACGTGTATGTGGATGAAGACGGGGCCTTTGTCAACACAGGCGGCGATCTGTCGTATCCCGATATTGCGGGTGATTCGGATGACGCGGCTGATCTTTGTTTTCTCAAAGGAGAGCGCAGCGGAATATTGTCGGCCGGCATACATTTTCGTTACGCGCTGAGGGACGTGTTTATTCCTCCGGGCATACCCGCGGGCCTCTTCACCGTGGAGGGTGGAGTGAGCCGCGACCGTGTGAAGTATGACTATCCCGGGGACGGGGGGACGCCGGCGCCGGACGATCTTGCGCAATGGGGCGTGTATTTTATGTTGGGCTACAATTATGGATATTGATGACGGCTTTCGGGTGGCGCCGGTCTTTAACCCGTATATATGGTATCTTCGCAGCATAAGGTATTTCCTGCCGGCCGCGGCTGCGGTGGGTGTGCTGTTTCTCGGGCCCTGGTCGGCCGAACTGGATCTTGACGCCGTATTCAGGGGATGGCAGCGTCTGTTTCCCCTGTATATACTTTTTGTCACAGCTTTTTTCATACTGCCGGGATATAACACGGCTTTGCGGAAAAGGGATTATCAGCTCACCTCATACCGGATAAAAAGAGGGGCGGTCGAAGCCCGCATCTGCCTGAGCGGACGCATATACAGTCTGGACATGAAGCTTGAAAGTGGCGTTGTCGTGAAGACAAGGCGGTCGCCGTTGCAGCGTATTGCGGGGATCGGAGATGTCCTGCTGATAAACGGGAAAGCTCATCTGCGGCTTTCCGACATCCCCGATCCCCTTTTTGTGTCTCAATCGGTCAGACAGGACATCTCCGGCATACAGGCCGCGCGTTCACTCGGCAAAAGGGTATGATACGCCGCGGGCCGGCAGGAAGTTTTCCTTTATCGTCCTGGGGCTTGTCCACCGCAGCAGATTCAGCGCGGACCCGGCCTTGTCATTGGTGCCGGAACCGCGTGAGCCGCCAAAAGGCTGCTGACCCACCACAGCGCCTGTGGGTTTGTCGTTGATGTAGAAGTTTCCCGCCGCATGGCTGAGGGCCCGGCGCGCCAGGATAACGGCGTCGCGCGTGGAAGCAAAGACCGCGCCGGTCAGGCCGTACGGCGATGTCGTATCGCATAGTTCAAGGGTCTCCTCATATTTGTCGTCCTCATAGAAGTAAAGGGTGAGGACCGGCCCGAAGATCTCCTCTTTCATGGATCTGTATAAGGGGGTCCTTGCCTCGATGACGGTGGGCTCTATGAAATATCCTTTGGAATCGTCGCCCGAGCCTCCCATAAGTATTTGAGCGTCGTCGGATTCCCTGGCGTGTTCTATGTAAGACATTATCGAGCCGTATGAGGCGGAATCGATGACGGCGTTAAAATATGCGGACATCGATTCGGGAGCGGAGGGGGCCATATGCGACAGCATCGTCTTCATCTCAGCCAGCAGCTCTGTTTTCATGGAGCGCGGTATATAGCCGCGCGAAGCCGCTGAGCATTTCTGTCCCTGATATTCGAAGGCGCCCCGCACAAGAGCCGAGGCGACTTCGCGCGGGTCGGCTGACTGATGAGCGAAGACAAAATCCTTTCCGCCGGTCTCTCCCACTATGCGCGGATAGGATGTATAACTGCCGATATTGCCGCCGATCGTCTGCCAGATATGGTTGAACACACCCGTGGAGCCGGTGAAGTGCACGCCGGCCAGCTCTTTTCGGCGAAGAGCCGCGCCGCCTATGGTCGAGCCGCTTCCTGGTATGAAATTAATGACGCCGGGCGGGAAGCCCGCCTCCGTGAATATCTTCATAAGCAGGTAGTTTGAAAGCACCGCGGTTGACGCGGGCTTCCAGAGCACGGTGTTCCCCATCAGGGCGGGAGCGGTCGGGAGGTTTCCGCCTATGGCTGTGAAGTTGAAGGGCGTTATCGCAAGCACAAAACCCTCGAGCGGCCGGTAATCGGTGATGTTCAACGTGGCGGATGAAGACCGCAGCGGCTGGTTTGCGTATATTTCAGACATGTAATATGCATTGAACCTGAGGAAATCAGCCATTTCACATACGGCGTCGATCTCAGCCTGATAGACATCCTTGCTTTGTCCCGACATTGTCGCGGCATTCAGTTCCGCTCTGTATTTTTTTGTGATCAGGTCCGCGGCTTTCAACGCTATGGCCGCCCTGTCCATGTACCCGACACGCTCCCATTCCTTTTTGGCCTCAAGGGCGGCGTCTACTGCCATCGCCACCTCTTTTTCGCCGGCTTTGTGGTAACGCGCGAGCACATGCGCGTGGTCATGCGGCATTCTTATTTCACCGGTATTGCCGGTGCGTATTTCCTTGCCTCCTATTATAAGAGGTATGTCGGCCGTTTCGGAGCCGATCTTTTCCAAAGCTTTTTTGAGCGAATCCCGCTCATGCGAGCCTTTCCGGTATTCAAACACAGGCTCGTTTTCGGGAACAGTCATTAAAAAAAGAGTATTCATAAGCACCTCCGATATGTTTGTTAAAACATATCGGAGGATAGCGGGTTTGCTCTGTCGTGTCAATATAAAAGCGGGGGTTGCCGGCCGGCGCCCCCCGCTCGAAGGTCTTATCCTTTAAGGTATTTGTCGAACCAGCCCGAGATCAGCTCAAGCCTCTTGATCCTTCGGTCCGTTCGCCCCTGACGGGAAAGTCCGTGAGATTCTTCCGGGAAACGGATAAAACGGGTATCGACACCCAGGTATTTAAGGGCGACATATACCTGCTCGCCCTGTTCCGCCGAACAGCGGAAATCGTTTTCACTGTGTATGATCATGGTGGGTGTTTTCGCGTTTCCCATATACTTCATGGGTGACTGGCGCCAGTAATTATCTGTGTCCTCCCATGGAGGCGTCTCTCCGAACTCATACTGGAAGTTCCAGTTTACGTCGCTTGTGCCCCACATGCTGATAAGGTTTGAGACGCTTCTCTGTGAGACCGCGGCGGCAAAGCGGTGGGTGTGGCCTATGATCCAGTTGGTCATGTAGCCTCCGTAACTGCCGCCGGTCACGCCCATTTTTTCCATGTCTATGTAGGGTTTGGCTGCCATGATGTCAGCGAATCTCATGAGGTCCTCAAAATCCACGGTGCCCCAGTTGTTCCATATCGAGGCCGTGTGTTTTTCGCCGTAGCCCTGGCTGCCGCGGGGGTTGCAGAAATAGACCACATAGCCCTGCGAGGCAAGGTAGTTGAACTCATGCATAAAATGGTATCCGTATTGCAGTCTCGGGCCGCCGTGTATTTCCAGTATGGACGGGTATTTTTTAGAAGGGTCAAAACCAGGAGGCTTCATGATCCATCCCTGTATGGATGTCCCTGATGCGGATTCGAACTCGATCTCTTCCACCGCGGGCAATGTCTTTTTCCGGAGCATGGCGCCGTTGATCTCCGCCACCAATGTCTTTGCCGGTGCGCCAGGCTCGAAAAAGGCGATCTCATAAGGGCGGGACATATCCCCGAATATATATGCGCCGCGACGTCCCGATCCGTCTAAAGACAGGCCGCCCATGACCCCCTTTTCCCGCATGAGTTCGCGGACCTCTCCCGTCGAAGGGTCGGCCGAACAGATGAAGGTGGCTCCCCTTGCGGATACCTGAAAGAGTATGCGTTTTCCCTGATCCGCCCATACCGGGCCGAATCCGGGCACTCCGCCCGAATCGTTCAGCGTCAGAGAGCCGAGGGTGAAGTCATGGTCTTTTGTAAGAGAGACGCAGGTTCCCGTCCCGGCGAGGTCTTTCAGCCACAATTCGGTCTTTTTCCACCATTTTCCACGGCCTTCCGTTCCCTCAAAGGCCAGCCACTTACCGTCCGGGGAAAGCGAAAAAGCGCCTTTGCTGCCGTTTATCGTTGTTATCGGCGCAATATTTCCGCCCTTTGCGGGTATACTGTAATATTCCCATTCATAGGGATTAAGGCCCGGGTCGTCCGACCTGTTCGAATAGAAGACGATGTCTTTTCCGTCGGGTGTCCATACGGGCATGAACTCCTCGTGTTCGCCGTGTGTCAGGGCCGTTGTCTTGCCCGACTTGACGTTTACGGTGAGTATATGCCATTTCTCCGCGGGGATATAACCCGCGCCGTCCGCTTTAAAGAAGACCTTGTCATAGTCTCTGAACAGCGGAAGGCTGTCGCGTTCTTTTTCATGCCCCTTGTCGTCCCCGGCGGGTTTTTCCCGGTAACAAAAGGCTATGGACCTGCCGTCAGGGCTCCATGCGGGGGCGGAAAAAGCGCCGTCTTTTATCGTAAGGGGGCGCGCCTCCCCGCCGTCTGCGGGTATGATGTAAAGTCCCGGTCTGCCGTTGTCCCGGTCTGAGACAAAAGCCAGCTCTCTGCCGTCCGGCGACCATGCCGGCGATGTGTCGTTCCAGTTGCCATATGTGAAACGTCTGATAAGGGATTTTTTTTCTCCGGACGCCATATAGATGTTTTGCCGCGTCTTCCCGCTTTCTTTGTCGGCGGCTTTGACCGTGTATGCGACGCAGCGTCCGTCAGGCGACATGCGGGCTGCGGTGATGGAATTGAACAGATACAGGTCTGAAGCCGAAACAATCTTTTCAACAGTCATGAGAACTCCTTTCGTGTAAGGGCCTTAATATAATAATATAACAGTCGCGGCCGCTGTAAAGGATAAAGACGTCTTGACAAATGGCCATAAAGTATTAATTTTTGAATATGCAAAACGGACTTTTTGAGAAATACGGCGTGAGCGCCGACAGAAGGCTTCATATGGAATCCGTAGCGGACGAGATGGAAAAAGCCGCGCCTTCTTTCGGCGTCGATCCGCGATCGGCTTACATTGCGGGATTGTACCATGACCTTGCCAGGGACCTGCCGGAGGAGACGCTGATACGGCTGTCGCTGGAGACGGGACATCAGCCGGACAGTTATGAACGTTCGCATCCGCTGCTGCTGCATACCTATGCGTCGGCCCGGCTTATAAGCGAAGAGGGTATTTCCGATGACGCCGAACTGCTGAAAGCCGTCTGCGAACATGCGGTCGGCGGCACGGGCATGAGCAGCCTTTCAAAACTGCTGTATGTGACGGATATGTCAGAACCCCTGAGGACGTATGCGGAAGCCCCGATCATAAGGAGGCTGCTGGAGTCCGGCCTTGACGCGGCCCTTTTTAAAGCAGTGATTGTATCGATCGGGTATATAATGAGATCGGAACGGGTGATCCATCCCGCTACGCTGGGATTGTACAATGAACTGGCGGGAGGCCGGCGATGAGTGAAAAGGGCCCCTGTCCCCATTGCGGCCGCTGGCTTAACCGTCCCGTGGTGGTGGACGGCGTCGTACTCAATGCCGGCAATCAGGTCCTTCTCATAAAGAGGGGGCGCGACCCCGAGATGGGGAAATACGCTCTGCCGGGGGGTTTTGTGGATTGGGACGAGACTGCGTCGGCGGCTGTCATAAGGGAGCTGCGGGAAGAGACGGGACTGAGCTGCGCGGTGCGCGGTTTCGTAGGCTATTATGACGCCCTGTCAAGAGATCCGTCAAGAAGAACGGTCTCTCTTGCGTTTTATTGCGTCGCGGAAGAGGGGCGGAAGGCTCTGGCCGGGGACGACGCCGCGGAATGCCGCTGGTTTTCACTTGATTCGCTCCCCGAACTGGCTTTTGACCACAGCGCCATAATAAGGGACTTTCGCCGGGTTTTTCAGATCTGAAAAAAAGTTTGTCTTGAATAATAACGGAGCGCTTGTATAATGTTTCATAAGAGTGAAAACATTGACTCTTTCTAACTTACGGAGGTGGTTCCCATGCACAGATTGACTACGGTAGCGGTATCTACTTATCTTGTTGAAGAACTTGACAAACTCATAGGACCGGACGGGGTTTATGAAAACAGGACAAAAGCGATGAATGCTATACTCGATGAGTATATTAAAAGATATAAAATGGCCAAGGTGTCTGAGGAGAACTGGGAAAAAGCGCAAAGAACGGGTGAGGCGGGATGAAAGAAACCGATACACTGAAGAGCTTGCGCGGCCGCTTTGACGAGGCCGCGGCCGGCATCGGGGACAAACAGCTCTGGAACGAGGCAAGGGTGCGGTTCCTGGGGAAAAAAAGCGAGATCAACGGGCTGATGAGGTCTCTCAGAGAACTGGCGCCCGAGGAAAAAAAAACAGCCGGCAAAGAGATCAATGCCCTGAAGCAATACATGGAGGAACGCTTAAGTGACATTCTGGCAGGTATTGGGGTGTCCGGGGTCTCCGTATCGGATCCGACGCTGCCCGGCAGGGCCGCGGAACTCGGGAGGGAGCACCCTCTCACGACGGTGACAAAGCGCATTGAGGAGATATTCGTACGCATGGGGTTTCAGGTAAAACGGGGCCCGGAGGTGGAATCCGAATGGCATTGTTTCGACGCGCTGAACATACCGGAAAGCCATCCCGCCAGGGATGAACAGGACACGTTCTATGTCGACAGGGAAAAGACCGTGCTCAGAACCCATACGTCCCCGGTTCAGATCAGGACCATGCTTGCCGAAAAACCGCCAATTTACATGATCGCTCCGGGCCGGGTGTATAGAAGCGATGTGCTGGATGCCAGCCATTCCCCCGTGTTCCGGCAGGTGGAGTCGCTTGCGGTCGACAAGGGCATCTCCTTCGGAGATCTTAAGGGAGTCATATATAATTTTTTGAGCGAACTGTTCGGAAGTTCAGTAAAGACGCGCTTTGACAACTCCTTCTTTCCCTTCACGGAGCCTTCGGCCGAGGTATACATGGGCTGTTTCTGCGGCGGAAAGGGATGCAGCGTGTGCAAAGGCAGCGGCTGGCTGGAGATCGGCGGCGCCGGCATGGTCGACCCCGAGGTGTTCCGGTCGGTGGGCATCGACCCGGAAGCCTACAGCGGTTTTGCCTTCGGCTTTGGCATCGAACGCATGGCCATGCTCATGTACGGGGTGCCCGACATAAGATATTTTTATGAGAATGATTTGAGAATGCTGCGCAATATGTAGGGAAGGATGATAGACACATGAAGGTTACATGGAACTGGCTTAATGAATTTGTGGACCTTGAAGGTCTTGACATAAAGGATATTGAGGACAGGCTTGCGTCACAGGGCATACATGTGGAAGAAGTCACCAGGCCGGGAGAGTCGATAACGGAAGTCTATGCAGGCCTTATACTCTCGGTCGAAAAACATCCGGATGCGGACAGGCTGCAGATATGCACCGTGGACATGGGCGCGGAGACGCTGACGATCGTGACCGCTGCGCCTAATGTGAGATCCGGTGTTTATGTGCCTGTCGCGGTGCACGGGGCGACGTTGCATGGTGGCATGAAGATAAAAAGGGCCAAGCTGAGAGGCGTGGCTTCCGACGGGATGTTCTGCTCCCTCCAGGAATTGGGCCTTGCTGAAAAATCAGACGGAATACATATCATGGAGGGGGAGCCGGAGAAGGGCAGCCCGGTCCATCCTTACGCCGGACTGGATGATACTGTCATCGATTTTGAGATCACGGCGAACCGGCCGGACTGTCTGTCCGTCTATGGCATAGCCAGGGAGGTCGCCGTTGCCTCCGGCAGGGAGCTGCGGCCTTTAAACAGGCGGGTCTTTGCCGGCGACGATGCCGCTCCCGGCGTGAGCGTCAGCGTTAAGGATGCAGACAGATGCCTGCGCTATACCGCGAGACGTCTTGTCGGCGTCAACGTGTCCGAATCGCCGATACGGATCAGAACGCGCCTTGAGCTTGTGGGGTTGAGAAGCATCAACAACGCGGTTGATATTACAAACTACGTGATGTGGGAATACGGGCTTCCGTTGCATGCCTTTGACGCCGGGAAGACCGGCGCGGCCATAGAAGTGCGGAGAGCGGCGGACGGAGAGCCTTTCAAAACACTTTACGGCGACGACCTCAAACTTGACGGCGAGGACCTTTTGATAGCGGACGGCAAAAAAGGTATAGCCCTTGCCGGCGTCATAGGCGGCGAGAACTCCGGCGTGTCCGCGGATACAAAAGAGATCATACTCGAAGCCGCGCTTTTTGAGCCTTCCGGCGTAAGAGCGACAGCCAAAAGACACGGGCAGAGAACGGATTCCTCATACAGGTTTGAGCGGGGACTTGACTTTGCCCTGACGGAGATCGCCTCTGCCAGGGCCGCCGGGCTGTTCATGGAACTTGCCGGCGCATCGCTGAGCGGAGGGATCGCGGATATTAAAAACCCTCTTTTTGAGCCGGAGCGCGAAGTCTCCCTTCGATGGAAAAGGATGAAGGAAATAATCGGGATCGAAATACCCCGCAAGGAGGCCAGACAATATTTTGAAAAGCTTTCATACGGCGTTACGGACACGCCGGACGGCCTTTCTCTGCGCGTGCCTTCATCCAGGTACTGGGATATATGCAGGGAGATAGACCTGATAGAAGAGGTGGCGAGGTTCTACGGCTATGACAAGATACCTGAGACATTGCCGCTGATGCGCATGAGAAAAGGGTCTGTGGCCGGGGAAGAACTTCTGGAAGATGAAGCTATGCGCATAGCCGAGGGAAACGGATTCTTTGAGGTGTACACCTTTCCCATGATGTCCGCGGATCTGCTTAATATCACGGGCCACAAAGCGGAATCATGCTACCGTGTGACAAACCCGCTGAACATAGAGATGGAATACATGACGCCGGAGCCCCTGGTCGGGCTGCTTAAGGTCGCTGAGACGAATATAAAACGCGGGGTCCGGGATGTCAGGATATACGAGAGGACAAGAAGTTTTGCCGTTTCCGAAGGCGAACGCGATGTCATCTCATTTTTGTGTGCAGGCGAGGCGGTGAAGCGTTTTCACCGCAAAGACGAGACGCTGGGATTTTTCGACATGAAGGGGCTTGTGGATGAGCTGGGAAAGATGTTCCCCGAGGACAAGCGGGAATGGGCGTCCGTGCGGAAAGAGATCTGGGAGGAAGGTACGGGTACCGTCCTTCTCGTCGAAGGCTGTCCGGTGGCCGAGTTCGGGGCTGTAAAAGGGGCCGTGGCGGGAGCGTTTGACCTGAAGCAGGAGGTCTGGGCGGGATATTTCTACACCCATGACGCGGCAGAGCATTATGATGACAGGCGCCGGTTCAAACCCTTTTCACAGTATCCTCCGATGCTTTATGATCTCGCCTTTGTCGTGGATGAGTGTGTAAAGGCCGGGGAGATGAGGGATTTTATCGCTGAAAAAAGCGGCGCCCTGCTTCAACGCATATGGATATTTGACCTTTACCAGGGCAAGAGCCTTGAGCAGGGGAAGAAGAGCATAGCCTTTTCCCTGGAGTTCAGGTCCGGAGAGAGGACTTTGAATGAAAAAGAGATAGGTGCTATAATAGAGAGACTGGTGAAAGAGGTGTCCGGACAATATGGCGCCGTATTGAGGTGAGTGGATGGAGAATGCCGTTGAACTTTTGGAGAGACAGGTCAATGCTTTAATAGACCGCCTGGAACATCTCAACGGCGAGATAAAGAAATTGGAGAACGAGAACCGCGCTTTGAGGGAAAAACAGAGGCTCGGGCTGCTGAAACTGCGTAAATTGCTTGACACCCTTGATAATCTGGGTTTGTGAGGACGATGAACACGATTGAACTTGAAATACTTGGAAAAACATATAAGATTAATTCAGACAAGGATGTGCGCGAGATCGCGGCCATAGCGGATTTTCTGAAAGGCAAGATCGAGGGGATCCGGGCGGAAAGCGGTATTGAGTCGTCCAAGGACCTGTTGGTGCTGACGTTGCTGACAGTGATTGAGGAATATTGGGACTTGAGGGAGGAGCACGAAAAAATTAACTTGGAAATCGATGAAATAGAAAAAACGATAGAAAGACACCTATGATGAATTATATTGCACATACTTTTTACACGTGTTATCATATAACTGCCTGCGGTGCCAGAGGGGGCCTATTTTTGTTGAGCCAACATAATTCCCAGGGAAGCTTTTCGCGAATGGTGGAGCTTGATGCAAAGCCGTTTATAAAGCGTCCACGTTGAATAAGGGACTCAACTAAAAGGGTGTACCACTGTATCGCGGGCATCTTTCTTCGATTTCATCTGCTTCTCACTAGAGTTAATCACATACGGAGGTGAGCATGATGAATCCTTTATTTATTATCGGAGCCCTTGGCGCCGGTATATTTGCGGGTTACTTCATAAGGATCTTTATAAGCGGAAAATTAAAACAGAGTCTCGAGTCGCAGGCGAAAAACATCATCAGCGAGGCGCATACGGAATCAGAGTCCATAAAGAGAGAGGCCAAGCTTGTCGCGAAAAGCGAGATGTACGAGCTGAGGAACAAGTTCGAACAGGAGAAAGACGAAAAAAACAAGTCGCTTCAGAAGTTTGAGCAGCGCCTTATGCAGAAGGAAGAAAACCTTGACAAAAGAATAAACACATTGGAAAAACGCGAGCGTGAGCTGATCGATTCCGAAAAAGCCCTGGAAGCCAGGAACCGCAAGATCGAGGAAAAAGCCGGAGAACTTGATGCCATACGCGAACAGGAGATCGAGGAGCTGAGCAAAATATCTGGTATGAACCGCGAAGAGGCAACCGACCATTTTCTTGCCAAGGTGGCCGAAGAAGCCCAGGACGAAGCGGAGCATCTTGCCAAAAAGATCAAAGACGAGATCGTTGAAAAGGCGGAAAGCGAAGCCACCAAGATAATAGTCGAGGCGATTCAGCGCACGGCGGTGGACACCGTCTCCGACCACACTGTCTCCGTGGTCTCATTGCCCAATGACGAGATGAAAGGGCGCATAATCGGAAGAGAAGGCCGTAACATCAGGACTCTGCAGCGTGTGACCGGGGTGGACATAATCATAGACGACACTCCCGAAGCGGTCACGCTTTCGGGATACGACCCCGTAAGAAGAGAAGTCGCAAGACAGGCGCTGGAAAAGCTCATTGTCGACGGCAGGATACATCCGAGCCGCATAGAGGATATCGTCGCAAAAAGCCGTAAGGAGATAGACAAGAAGATCCGCGAGGAAGGCGAAAAAGCGGTCATCGACCTCAATATACCCCATGTACATAAGGAAATAGTCAGACTCATAGGCAGGCTTCAGTTCAGGACGAGTTACGGCCAGAACGTGCTCAACCACAGCAAGGAAGTCTCCATAGTAATGGGTATAATGGCAGGCGAGCTGGGATTGAAGGTCAGTCTGGCGAAGAGAATAGGGCTTCTTCACGACATAGGAAAAGCTGTCGATTTTGAGATGGAGGGGACTCATGCCCAGATAGGAAGCGACCTGTCCAAAAAGTACGGCGAAAAACCCATATTGTATAACGCTGTCGCGGCCCATCACGGAGAGATCGAATGCGATTCCGTATACGCCGTCCTTCTGATGGCCGCGGATGCTATTTCGGCCGCCCGTCCCGGCGCCCGGAGGGAAAGCCTCGAATCATATATAAAAAGGCTTGAAAAACTTGAGGGGATCGCCACGGGATTCGCGGGTGTCGAAAAGGCCTATGCGATACAGGCCGGCCGGGAAGTCAGGATCATCATCTCGCCGGATGATGTGGACGACATAAAGGCGGGAAAGATCGCAAAGGAGATCGCCGCAAAAATAGAGGGCGAACTCGATTATCCCGGCATGATAAAAGTGAACGTGATCAGGGAAAAAAGATATATAGAGTATGCGAAGTAATATAAGAGTCCTCTTCCTGGGGGACATCTACGCGGGGCCGGGCAGGGAGGCCGTCAAGCGCCTTCTTCCCTCCCTGAAGGATGAAAGAAAGATCGATTTCGCAGTGGTCAACGGGGAGAATCTGGCCGGCGGGTCCGGCATAACCTCTTCCACCGTGAACGAGATGTTCGCGGCGGGGGTGGACTGCATCACCTCGGGAAACCACGTGTGGAGACAGAAGGAAGCCTTTGTCCTCCTGGAGGAGGACCGGCGCCTGATACGCCCTTTCAACTACCCTCCGGGCACGCCCGGGCGGGGATGGTCCGTGTTTACCGTGCGGGGGAAGAAGGTGGCCGTGGTCAACCTTCTGGGGAGAATATTCATGGATCCGGTCGATTGCCCCTTCCGCGCCGCGGATGCGGCTCTGGCGGAGATCGGAGAAGAGACAAAGATCATATTATGTGACATACACGCGGAGGCGACTTCGGAAAAGATCGCGCTCAGCTGGTATCTTGACGGAAGGGTGTCCGCCGTGATAGGCACCCATACCCATGTACAGACCTCTGATGAACGCATACTTCCCGGCGGCACGTCGGCGATCACCGATGCCGGTATGACAGGAAGCCATGACTCTGTAATAGGTGTCGAAAAGGATATCATAATACGCCGTTTCCTGACCGGATTGCCGGAAAGGTTCGTTCAGGGAAAAGAGGATATATGGATCAGCGGCGTCATCGTCGAGATCGACGCGCTCAGCGGCACTGCGGTTGGCATAGAACGCATTCAGGAAAGAGGAGTTGACAGAAATGGCTATTTTATTAAGAGGTAAGCCGGTTGCCGATGCGCTAAAGACGGAAATCACCGATTTTTCACGGGAGCACAGGATCACCATAGCCGTCATACAAGTGGGAAACGACGAGGCATCGACCGCCTACAGGAAGGCCAAGACAAGAAGGGCCGTTGAACTGGGCATACGGTTCGAGGAATATCTTTTTGACGTTTTTGTGCCCATTGAAGACATACTCTCCCTTATAGAACGGCTTAACGCAAGGGATGAGATCAACGGCATCTTTGTGGAGCAGCCATTGCCCCGCGGCTTTGACAAAGAGGCCATCGCAGATGCCATACGCCCTGACAAGGACATCGACGGCTCTACAAAAGGCAATTCCGCCGCCCTTTATTTGGGAAAAAAAGGCATATTCCCGGCCACGGCCGAAGCGGTCATGGCGATCTTAAGATATTATGACGTGCAGCCCGGAGGCCGGACAGCAGTCGTAGTGGGCCGCAGCAACGTGGTGGGCAAACCCCTTTCCATGATGCTTCTCCATGCGGATGCGACCGTTACTGTCTGTCATTCAAAGACCGCGGACCTTAGCGGGGTCGTCTCCCGGGGCGATATAGTGGTGGCTGCCGTTGGCAAAGCGGGCCTGATAGGAGCCGGCCATATCAAAGAGGGGGCCGTTGTCATCGATGCCGGATACAATGTGGGCGCGGAAGGAGTGTCCGGAGACGTCGATTTTAAAAATGCCGAAACAAAGGCGGAGATGATCACGCCGGTTCCGGGCGGGGTGGGTTCGGTGACAAATGTCATGGTATTTTCAAACCTCGTAAAAGCCTATAAGATCCAGCATGGATTATAAGGTATATTCTGTCACTGAGTTAAACGGGCAGATCAAACATCTTATAGAAGATTCTTTTTCGCTCAACCTCTATTTGGAGGGCGAGATCACCGATTATAAAAAAAGTTCCTCCGGACATGTGTATTTTACTCTGTCGGACGAAAAAAGCCGCATAAACTGTGTGATGTGGCGTTTCAGGGCGTCGGCGATGCCGGCAACCCTTGAAAAAGGGACCTATGTCATCATAAAAGGCAAACTCAATGTATACGCAGAGGGCGGATATTATTCCTTCATAGCGGATAAACTCGATATATCGGGCGAAGGCGTCAAAAGACTCAAACTGGAACAGCTCAAAAAAAAGCTCCGGGAAGAGGGGCTTTTTTCGCCCGACCGTAAAAAGCGGCTTCCGCTTTTGCCGAAAAAAGTCGGCGTGGTGACCGCTGAGACCGGAGCCGCATTCCGGGATATTGTAAAGGTGCTCGGCAGGCGTAACGGTTTCGCGGATATAATTCTTGCCCCGTGCGCGGTGCAGGGCCCCGGCGCTCCGGAGTCGATAGCAGCCGCCATAGAGGCCCAGAACAAATTGGGGCTTGCGGACGTCCTTATCGTGGGGCGTGGCGGGGGAGGCAGTGAAGACCTCTCGGCTTTCGACGATGAAAGGGTCGTCAGGGCGGTCGCGGCCTCACGCATACCCGTCGTCTCGGCGGTGGGACATGAGACGGATAATTCCCTTACCGACCTTGCCGCGGACCTGAGGGCCGAAACACCCTCTTCGGCGGCGGAGAAAGTCATGGAAAACCTTGTCTCTCTTGAGGATAAATTGCTTGTTTCTTTCAGCAGGCTGCGCGGAGCCGCGTCGCATGCGCTGAATGGGGCAAGAGAGTATTCATACGGCATGGAAAGGCGGCTCTTCGGCCGGGAGCCGCGAAAGATGTTCGGGGACATGAGAAGACAGCTTAACGACACAGCCGGACGGATGTTCAGGATATCCGATATGATAGCAGAGGATAAAAGAAGAGATTTTTCAGAACTGAAAAAAAGAACCGGCGCGGCTGCCGCGACGATGATAGGGGTGCCGTCTGAAAAAAACGATATGCTGCGCAGGGAATTGATGCATCTGGCACCGGACATGCCTCTTTGCGTCAGCGGACTGAAGAACCTGAGGGACCGGCTGGCTTCATCCGCGGAAGCCCAGTCCGGGCAAAAAAGGGGGGACTTTGCGGTGCGCGTTTCGGGACTGCGCGGCAAAAGCCCGCTTTCAATACTGGAGAAAGGTTACTCGCTTGTCTTTAAGGGAGGCGCGCCCGCGGGAGACATATCCGTGCTTTCACCGGGGGACGAGATCACCGTGATACTGCATGACGGTGCGGTATACGGCGAGGTGAAGGGTATTAAAAAGACAGGGAAAGGAGGATTGATTGAATACTTACGAGGAGAAGATGAAAAGGCTTGAAGAGATAGTCGAAAGGCTGGAGATGAGAGACGTGCCCCTTAACGAGGCGCTGGAGATCTTTGAGGAAGGCGTCCGGCTGGTCAGGGAAATAGACGCGATGCTGCATGGAGCAGAGGGCAAAATACAGAAACTCATGGAGGGGCTGAGACTTCAGTCCGCAGATGAGACTACAGACAGCGGGAGTGGCATTGAAGCATGACAGGAGAACCGCTGTATTCTACATGATACTCTCTTCTGCCTCTTTTGCCCTCATGGGGGGGTGTGTCAAACTTGCCGGAGACGTCCCTCTTTTCATGAAAGTCTTTGTCCGCAATCTGGTGATCATGGTGATCATTTTCATCTCGGCCGGCAAAGCGGGACGGCGAAACATCAGGGGCGAAAGGCGGAACCTGCCGGCGCTGCTGGCCAGGGCTTTTTTCGGCCTTACCGCCGTGGTCTTTTACTTTTATTCCATAAGATACCTGCCGCTTTCCGATTCCGCCATGCTCAACAGGATCTCCCCTTTTTTCGTGACTGTCTTTGCGGTGTTTTTTCTTAAGGAAAAAGCGTCCGCGCTGCAATGGCCGCTTCTGGCGGCTGCTTTCGCGGGAGCCGTCATGATCATCAAACCCGGTTTTGACCTTTCGCTTATGCCGGCTGTCGCCGGGTTTTTTTCCGCGGTGCTGGCAGGGGCGGCCTACACACTGGTGCGGCATCTTGGCGTTAAGGGGGAAAAGCCCTTTACCATAATATTCTATTTTTCCGTGGTGTCTTTTGCGGCCACGCTGCCGGCAGCCGTATTGACGTTTCGGATGCCGACGCTGTTTCAGGCCCTGTTGCTTGGCCTTACGGGGTTGTTCGCCGCGGGAGGGCAGTATTATCTCACCGCCGCATACTCAAAAGCGCCGGCCAATGAAATATCCATATACAACTATATGAACGTGTTGTTTGCCGCCATAATAGGATTTTTTCTATGGGGGGAAGTGCCCGATATGATGTCGGCGGCCGGGGCGCTGCTGATCGTTCTCAGCGCATATATGATGTTCAGGACCACAGCTTTGAAAAGAGGTGTACGATGATATTGGCAGCAGTCTGTTCTTTTGGTATGGAAACGGCTTTGTCCGGCGAAATAAAACGCGCGGGGCTGAAAAAGACCTTTTCCGACGACGGATTCATCTGCTTTGAAGGGGAGGAGCGCGACCTGGCGGCCTCGCTGATGATGTTCAGGACGGCCGACAGGCTGTTTGTCTCCGCCGGGGATTTCGACGCCCGCGATTTTGACGGCCTCTACGAGGGGCTGCGCTACATCGAATGGGAGCGCTACATACGTATGGATGATAAGATCGTGGTGAATGCCTCCATAAAAAAGAGCCCTTTTAAAAGCGAGCGGTATTGCCAGGCGACCGCCAAAAAAGCCCTGACGGACAGGCTTGGAGCCTATTACGGGCTCAGCCGCATGCCGGAGACCGGGGAGCGGGCGGATATCCTCCTCAGAATACGGGGGGAAAGGGTGAGCGTTCTTGTGGATGCCGGAGGGGGCGGACTGCATAACAGGGGATACTCACTGAAAAGAGGACTTGCTCCCATGCGGGAGACGCTCGCGGCGGGCATGGTGCTTCTCAGCAGATGGCGCGGCAAAGAGACCATAACAGACCCGTTTTGCGGCTCAGGCACGATCGCAATAGAGGCCGCAATGATAGCCGCGGACATCGCTCCCGGCTGTAAAAGAAAAAACGCGGCGGAAAACTGGCCCTCCTCCGACCCCGCCCTGTGGAGCTCCGTGAGGGAAGAGATGGAAGGCCGCGGCAGGAAGCCCGGCGTTGATATAGTCGCGCGGGACATAAATCCCGTGATAATAGAGGCCGCCAAAGAAAATGCCCGCAGGGCGGGCGTGGACGGCATGATACGCTTTGAAGCGGGAGACGCGGCCGATATAGTGCTCGGACCCGGCCCCGGACTGATAATAGCAAATCCTCCGTTCGGGATCAGGCTTCAGGATGAACAGGAGGCCGCCGCCATCTATGAGGCGTTCGGCGAAGTGTATATGAAGGCGGAGAGATGGGACCTTTCTCTTATCACATCCTATGAAGGGTTCGAACACGTGTTCGGCGCCCGGGCTTCACGCAACCGAAAACTTTATAACGGCAGGATAAAAAGTTATCTTTATTTTTACTATGGTGCGGACAATGGCTGAAAAATGGTTTTTGGCGGTGAACCCGCACGCGGGGTCGGACAAGGGCATCCGGCGCTGGGACAGTATTGAGCGCGCCCTTGTCGAAGCGGGCGTGGATTTTTCCTTTCTCTTTACCGGAAAACGTCTTGACGCCCGGGAGATGGTGAAAGAGGCCATAGGCGACGGCTGGCGGAATATTGCGGCGGTCGGCGGCGACGGTACCGTAAACGAGGTGGTGAACGGGATATTCAGCCAGGATGTCGTGCCTGCCGGGGCGATACGCTTCGGCCTGATACAGGTGGGAACGGGCAATGACTGGGCGCGTTCTGTCGCGCGGGCAAACGGACTCCCGGGCGGCGTGAACGCCCTCCTTTCAGAAAAAGAGGCCGTTCAGGACGTGGGGTATGCGGATTACCGTACATCGGGGGGAAAAGAACGCAGATATTTTGTCAACATGGCGGGTTTCGGCTTTGACGCGGAAGTGGCATTTAGGACCAATCGCTCAAAAGACCTGGGAAAAGGCGGCCGCTTTTCCTACTTAAGAAACCTGCTGGCCGCCCTGATCCGATATCGCCCCGCGGAAACGGAACTGGTCATCGACGGGGTGAGGCATGAGAGGGTCTTGTTCTCTCTTGCCGCGGGCATCGGCAGGTTCAATGGAAACGGCATGGAACAGCTTCCCCGCGCCGTGATGGATGACGGTTATCTTGACTATGTGATATACGGTGACTTGAAGCGCCTCGAGATAGCGGCTAATATTAAAAAGCTTTATCGAGGCGGCCTGGAAGGGCACCCCAAAGTGGAGTACGGACGATGCCGGGCCATGATGATACGGGGAAACAGAGACCTTAGATGCGAATGTGACGGGGAGATGGTGGAAGAGGGTCCCTATGAGATCGGCCTGATACCCCGCGCGCTGCGGGTGGCTGTTCCGTGAGAGAGAGGGGATGGATGTGACGCTGAAAGAAGAGTTGGCGCATGTCGCCAGACGTACTGAGGAATATCTTGACCTTGTGCTTCCTGATGAGAGGCATTTCCCCGAGGGGCTTTACAAGGCCATGCGTTACGCATTGTTTTCGGGCGGGAAGCGGATAAGGCCCTATCTTGCGTTTAAGTCATACAGCCTTTTTTCTGAGGATACTGACGCGATAATGCCTTTTTGCGCGGCCCTTGAGATGATACACACATATTCTCTGATACATGACGATCTGCCGTGCATGGATGACGATGAACTGAGAAGGGGGCGTCCCACCTGCCACACCGTGTTCGGCGAGGCCCGGGCGCTTCTTGCGGGCGACGCCCTGCTGACGCACGCTTTTTACACCATGGCGAGATATTCGGAGCTTTCCGGCGGCATCGTCCTTTCGGCCGTGGAAGCCCTTGCCCGCGCGGCCGGCCATGCCGGCATGGTGGGAGGGCAGTTCGCGGATATTGAAAGCCAGGGCGCGGAAGCGGATCTGCCGGTGCTGGAGTACATACATATGAACAAGACGGGTGAACTGATACGCGTGTCCTGTGAGATCGGAGCCATGGCCGCCGGCGCCGGCCCGGCGCAGAGGGAACAGATGAACGAGTACGGAAAAAGGGTCGGGATGGCCTTTCAGATCATAGATGACATACTGGATGAGACAGGTAGCACCGCGTTGCTGGGCAAGACCGCAGGAAAAGACAAAAAGGCGGGGAAGATGACATACCCTGCCGTGTTCGGACTGGAAGAGTCAAAAAAAATGGCCGCCGACTATACCGCGCAGGCCAATGCCGCGCTTAAAGGTCTTCCCGGCGATATCTCCGGGCTGATGGAGTTTGCCCTGTCCATGGCGGAAAGAGTGAGGTGATGGCGCGGTGTTTTTGCCTGTATCCGTAAAGGAGATGCAGTCGAGGGGATGGGACCGATGCGACGTCATAATGGTCACGGGAGACGCTTATGTGGACCATCCCTCTTTCGGCGCAGCGGTCATATCGCGCTATCTTGAGTCATTGGGCTATAAAACGGGCGTCATATCGCAGCCGGACCTTGACGACCCCGCAGCAATATCCGTATTGGGCAAGCCCCGGCTTTTTTGGGGCATCACTTCCGGCAACGTGGATTCCATGATAGCAAACTATACCGCATCCGGACGCTACCGGACCGATGACCCCTATTCGGGCGGGAACGAGGCCTTTCGAATATCCGCCGCGGGGAACAGGATAAGGAAGAGGCCTGACAGAAGCCTGAACGCATACGCGCAGGCCGTGAGGCATTATGACAAGGAGGCTGTCGTCGTGCTGGGCGGAGTCGAAGCTTCAATGAGAAGGCTTTCGCATTGGGATTATATACAGAACAAGATCCGTCATTCGGTCATCATCGACACCAAGGCGGACCTGCTGGTCTATGGCATGGGGGAAAGGGCGGCCGGCGAGGCGGCCCGGCGGCTTGCGGCCGGCGAGGGGCTTGACGGGATAAAGGGGACGGTGACGCGTATGGCCAGGGACTTGTTTGACGCTCCCGGCGCGGAACTGCCTTCACATGAAGATATCGTCGCCAGCCGCGAGGGGCTGCTGACTCAAAACACGTTGCTGAATTCTGCGGGATGGCGGGACGACAAGGCGCTTTATCAGAACGACGGGGCCTGGACGGTCGTCCATAATCCTCCCGCCGCCCCCCTGTCTCCGCAGGAGCTTGACGCCATCTACACGCTTCCTTTTGAAAGAGCTGTGCACCCGTCACACGGCAGCGTCCCCGCGTTTGATATGATAAAATTTTCAGTCACGTCACACCGCGGCTGTTCCGGCGGATGCGCGTTCTGCGGCATAGGCCTGCACCAGGGAAAGACTGTGGTCTCCAGGTCCGAGGAATCGGTGCTGAAAGAGATCGGACTCATCCGAAAACGGAACGACTTCAAAGGCCATATCACAGATATAGGGGGGCCATCCGCCGATATGTACGGTTCGCACTGTGCCGGGGACCCGGCGCGATGCGTAAGACGCTCATGCCTTTATCCATCCAGATGCCCCAATTACAGGGATGATATCCGACGCTATTTGAGATTGCTTGAGAGGGCCTCCGGCATGGTCAAAAAAGTGAGCATAGGCAGCGGCCTGAGGCTTGACCTGGCCCTGGACAGCGAGGACGCCCTTAAAAAGATAACGGAAAGGTATCTCTCGGGCTATCTGAATGCCGCGCCCGAACATAATGACGCTGATGTGCTCCGATACATGGGGAAATTTTCTCCCGGCGCCTTTATGAGGTTCATAAACAGAATCAAAAAAAACAAGGCCGGCCGTTTCAGGCTACGGCCCTATTTTATAGCCGGTCATCCGGGCGAGACCGAAGAAGCAAACAGCAGGCTTGTCTCTTTTCTTCGTAAAAACCCCATGGACACCAGGGCCGTTCAGGTGTTTGTGCCCACCCCCATGACGCTTTCCACGGCTTATTACGCTTCCGGAAAGGATCTTGACGGCGCAGCCGTCCACATACCATCTCCCGGGGAAGCCGAGTCCTTTAAAAGGAATATACTGAAAGCGGGGCTGTTCACGGGCCACGTGGGGAACAAAAAGAAAAGATAAGACTTGCGGTTTTTCGCCGATGAAAAGATCAGGACACTCTATTTTTAAGCTGCAGTTGCGAGAATATGCTTGCTCCGGACACCCGGTTCAGTATAATCGGTAAATCTGGAAAAGAGGTGTGCCGTGAGTATGATCGAATATTTTGACAGTAATTGCTTTGATGTGGAAGACAAGATATCGGACGGGGCCGAGGTGCTTGACCTGATCGCGGAGCGGGTGCATAAGTCAATGGGCGACCTGTCCCCGGGACTGGAGACGATCAGGACGTCTTTTGAACAGCGTGAAAAGATGGGGTCGACCGCTTTTGGAGATGCATATGCCATACCCCATTGCAGACTTGAGGGCGCCGGCGGATTTGTGACAGGCGTGCTTAAAACGTCAAGGGAGATCGCGTTCGGATCAAAAAGCGGCAAAGGGACGCGCCTCTTCGTATACATGGCGGGCCCGCGCGAGGAGAGAGCCGAACATATCAGGGTGCTTTCCCGGCTGGCGGGACTTTTATCCGACCGAAAGTGCGTGGACAGCCTTCTCCATGCTGAAAACAAGGAAAAATTAAAGGAGGCCGTATACGCTTTTTTTGAGGATGATGATGAGTCGCGTGAATCCGGCGGCAGGACAGCTCTGTTTTCGGTTTTTTTGAACGACGAGACGGTCCTGCAGGAGGTGCTTTCGGTGTTTGCCGGATGCGCGCGCGGGAATGTGCGTGTGATACAGACTGAAAAAGCCGACAGCTATCTCTACAAGATGCCGCTTTTTTCAGCGTATTGGACCGATCAGGGCGATTCCTTCGGGAGGATGGTCATAGCCGCCGTCCCGCACGCCGGCATAAACGATGCCATAAGAAGGCTGACCGTGAAAGAGGACGGCTCCAGGCGGCGCATCTCGATCGCGGTGCAGGAACTTTCATTCTTTCTGCCGGAGACCCTCTGATGTTTCATGCCGTGCATGCGGCGCTTTGCTCGCATCCTCTTCTCACTGTGGGCATCATGACGCTGGCAGGCCTTTATATGGGCCGGGCTGCTCAGAAAATAAAGCTTCCGTCCATAATAGGATTTATGGTGCTCGGGGTGCTGCTGGGGCCGTCGGCGGCCGGCATACTTGACGCGCAGCTCTTTGAGGACCTTTCTTTCATTTCGGACATTGCATTGGGTTTTGTGGCCCTGAGCATCGGGCTGGAGCTTAACATAGGCTCGTTGAGACAGCTGGGCAGAGGGATAGCCGTTATAATATTTGCGGAGTCCGCGGCCGCCTTTATCGTGGTCTTCGGCTGTGTTTTTGCCCTTACGCGCGATCTGCCCATGTCCCTTATTTTTGGAGCCATAGCGCCGGCAAGCGCTCCGGCGGGGACGGTGGCCGTGATCAGGGAATACGGCGCCAGCGGGCCTCTTACAAAAGCCCTCTATGCCGTTGTCGGATTTGATGACGGGCTGGGAATAATAATATTCGGTTTTGCTTCATCCGTGGCCAAGAGCCTGCTCGCGGGAGGCCATTCTGATCTCGGGTCGCTTGTTTCCGGGCCCATGACTGAAATAGCCCTGAGCATAGGGGCCGGCATATTGATCGCGATCCTTTTCGGAGCGCTGGCTTCACGGGCAAAGAACCCCTCCGAGCTGATCATATTGCTTTTTTCGGCGGTGCTTGCCGGTTCCGGCCTCAGCAACGCCCTTAGCCTGTCGCTTATACTGACCAACATGACTATGGGCATGGTTATAAGCAACAGCGGCATTCACGGACTGGTGAACAGGATATCATCGGAACTTGTACGCATAATGCCGCTGCTTTTTGTCATGTTCTTTATCATGGCCGGGGCGAACCTCCACGTGGACGCGCTTCCTTCACTGGGGGTTCTGGGCATGGTCTACGTGCTGTCAAGAACGGCCGGGCTTATGGGCGGAGCCTTTCTGGGCGCGGCGGCGGGGAAGACCGCTCCCGTGATAAGAAAGTACCTCGGCATGGGAATATTAAGCCAGGCGGGCGTCGCCATAGGGCTTGCGCTTATTGTCAAACAGCAGTTTTCGCCTTTGGGGGAAGCCGGCGAGCGCATCGGCGGCGCGGTCATCACCACGGTCACGGCGACATGCATATTCTTTGAGATAATAGGGCCGCTGTTGACCAAAAGGGCTCTTGAAAAAGCCGGGGAGACGGGCGCCGTTAAAAGTGTCGATTGACATGGACATGAAAGTACATATAATTTATTATGAACAGGAGGTTGTATGACCGCAAAGAGACATAAGCTTTATTTGATGATATCCGGAGGCGGCGCCTTCGTGATGTCGCTGGTGAACGTCAGTGTGGCGGTTGCGTTTATCGTGTCTTTCATCTGGTACGGATATGCCTGGAAAAAAGAGGAAAGGCCGGAGTTCAGGGGGCGTGTGCTGTGGTATTTGGCCGGAGCCGCCGGGATAGTGATCGCGATCACAAGGACATTTCTTCTCAATCTCAAATGAGACAATAAAAACGGAGGTGTAATATGGGTGTTGTTTTTACATTGGCATTGGCCATAGTGTTTTTGTCGGTATATATAGGCAGAAAAAAAAGGGAAGCCCAGGATGTAAGGGCCAGGGGCGTGAATAACATACTGCTTGTCTTTACTGTCGTATTCTTTCTGATCACATTGTCCAACTTTATCGTTATCATAGATGCCGGCGAGGTCGGCGTGCAGATACTGTTCGGGAAGGTGCAGCAGCGTACGCTGAAAGCGGGCATCAATGTCGTAAACCCCTTCATAAACATCGTAAAATACCCCACGAGGGTACAGGAATACACGATGAGCATAGCAACCGGGGAAGGCAGGAAAAGCGGCGACGACAGTATAAAGGTCAGGACGCTTGACGGCCTTGAGGTCAGCGTGGACCTCACAGTGTGGTGGCTGATCGATCCCGAAAGCGTGAACAACATGTATGCGAACCTTGCAAAAAGCGTGTATGAGCTGGAATTGAAGATCATAAGGCCGGCCATAAGGACCGTCGTGCGGGATACGGCAGCGGTGTACAAGATGGATGCGCTTTACACAAGCAAAAGGACGGAGTTTACCGAAAGGGTGGACCGCGACCTGAAAGAGATGTTCATGTCAAAGAACGTGCGCGTCGACCGGGTGCTTGTGAGAAACATAAACCTGCCGCAGATGGTGGAAAAGGCCATACAGGAGAAGATGCGTTCAAAACAGGAAGAAGAGGCCATGGAATATAAAAAGAACATAGCGATGCGTGAAGCCGAGATAAAGGAAGTGGAGGCCCGCGGCCTCGCCAACGCCCAGCGCATCATAAACAGCACGCTGTCGGACAAATATCTGCAGCATGAAGCGATCATGGCGTATGAGAAACTCGCGAACTCACCAAACACGACATTTGTGATATTGCCCACGTCGCCCACCGCGACGGGTATGCCGCTTATACTCGGCGGCAAATAGAGGCATTGAGTAAGGCGCCTGAAAAGGCGCCTTTTTTATCGTTCAGTATCCGCGAAAAAGGCGGGGACGGCGCCTGCAGGGGGCCGGCTCTGTTCCGAAAGGAGACTGCGCATGGGTAAGACAAGATATTTTAACGGGAAGGTCTATTGCGGGGGCGGCCTGTTTTCGGACGAGTTTTTTGTCGAAGACGGACGTTTCGCGGCCCCCGGCCCCTGCGAGGCCGAGCAGGACCTGCACAAGCGCCTTGTGCTGCCCGGGTTTATAGATTCACACACACATATCGTATCTGCCGGCCTTAATACTCTGGGTGCGGACTGTTCCACGGCAAAAGACATGGAGGAGCTTCTCCACGTAATATCCGGCTACATCGCGCATGCCGGCATCACGCAGCCCTTCGGGCGGGGTTTCGACGAGACCATGATAAAGGAGAGGCGTTTTCCCACGCCGGAAGAGTTTGAGTCGGCCACAGGCGGAGTGCCGTTTTACATGGTGCGTGTCGACCTTCATTCCATGATGGTGAACTCTTCTTTTGAGGCAAGATACGGCTTTCAAGGCAGCGGAGGCATCATAAGGGGCGAGGAGTATGACCGGGCTGTTATCGCATTGGGAGACATCGCGTCCGCCGAAGACAGGCTGAAAGGGCTGGCGGAGATGCAGCGGCGCGCTTTCAGTGCGGGGGTGACGACTGTCCATACGATGGAGGGCTGGCATACAGACATGACAAATGTGGATTTTATACTTGAACACGGAGGGGACTTTGACCTCGACATGGTATTGTATCCGCAGGTGTATGATGTAAGCGGCGTTGCCGGGCGCGGCCTTAAGCGCATAGGAGGCTGCATACTCGTGGACGGATCGCTGGGTTCGCGCACCGCGGCCCTTGGCGAAAGCTATGCGGATATGCCGGGCAATTTCGGACGTCTGTATCACGGCGAAGAGGAACTGGCCGATTTCGCCGGCAGGGCTCATGAGCTGGGCCTTCAGATGAGTTTTCACGCCATCGGGGACGCGGCGGTCCGGCAGATAACGGATGTGTATGAACGGGTGTTCTCAAAACACGGCAGGGGAAAACAGCGCCACAGGATCGAACACTGCGTACTTGCATCCGATAAGGAACTTGACCGAATCGCGGCCATGGGCCTGTGGCTTGACTTCCAACCCGCTTTTCACGCCCGCTGGGCGGGAGCCGGGGGGCTTTACGAACAGCGCCTGGGCGCCGAACGGGTGCTTCGGGTAAATCCGATGGCGTCCGCGGTGCGCCGCGGGATACCGGTTGCGTTCGGGTCCGACTGTGATGTGACGCCGCTTGATCCGCTGGGCGGCATACGGGCCGCGGTGACAGCAGACCGCAGGGGCGAGTCGGTGGACATCTTCACGGCTGTTGACGCTTTTACGGTCAATGCGGCCGCTATCGCCGGTGATGAGTGTGAACACGGGTCTTTCCGGCCCGGAAACAAGGCTGATTTTGTGATACTGGACGGTGATCTCTTCGACCCCTGGATGATAGACGATGTCGGGATCATAAACACATATAAAGGAGGCAGACCTTGGCTGAGATAACGGGACATTTTGACGACAGACGGTGGTTTTCCGATGCTCGCGCGGCGATGGCGGCCGACCTTGACCTGCTTATACGCGCTGAAAGCGTTGAGTCCGAAGGAGCCGAAGGCGCACCTTTCGGCGGCGGGGTGAGGGACGCGCTTGACGCGGCCATGAGACTGTTCCAAAGAGAAGGGTTTTCCATCATCGCGACCGAAGGGCTGTTTGGCGCCGCCGACTGGGGCGCGGGCAAAGAGACTGTCGCCGCGTTGTGCCATTGCGACGTGGTGCCTCCGGGCAACGGCTGGACGGTGGCGCCTTTTAAACTTACCGTAAAAGAGGGCAAATGGTTTGGACGCGGCGTGGTGGACGACAAAGGGCCGCTGATCATGCTTTTATACGCTGTAAAATACCTTAAGGAGTCCGGATTCGTCCCTTCGCGGCGGTTAAGAGTGATAGTGGGAACAAATGAAGAGACCGGGTGGAAGGGTATAGCCCGGTACAAGGAATTGCATGAGGAACCCGATTTCGCATTCGCTCCCGATGCCGTATTTCCCGTCATCAATGCGGAGAAAGGCATACTGCATTTGAAGATAAGGACGGCTGTCGGCATAAAGGGCCTTGTCTCGCTGACGGGCGGCGACGCTCCCAACATGGTGGCGGGCCACGCCGAAGCCGTTTTTGATTCGCGGCCTTTGTGCGCGGAAGACAAGGATATAATATCACGCAGCGAGGGCGGGATGTGGATGATAGGGGCCCGCGGGAAAACGGCTCACGCCAGTCTGCCTGAAACGGGAGAAAACGCCATCGACAAACTATTCGATGTGCTGGGCAGGTATTACAGCTCGCCCGCGGCCGGTATGCTGAAGGCATTAAATGGAGAATGGAAAAAAGATTTTCATGACGATATCAGCGGAGAACTCACGGTAAACACCGGGATGGCGGGCGACGACGGATTTTCCGTCGACATACGATATCCTGTCACGAGATCCAGCGAAGAGGTGTTGAAAGCATTGGCGAAGGCGCTGGGCTCCGGGGCCGAGATCACGGTGGAGGACGACACCGCTCCGCACAGTGTCGACGGAGAAAACCGCTTTGTAAAGGCGCTTGGCGAGGCGTACGGAGAGGTCACGGGAAAGGGTTTCCGGCCCCCGGAATCGATGGGAGGCGGCACATACGGGAGAGCGTTTAAGAACGGTGTCGCTTTCGGCCCGCTTTTTCCGGATGATGAGGAGACCGCTCATCAGGCCGACGAGTATCTTAAGGAGAGCTCTTTTGTCAACGGATGCGTGGTGTACGCATCCGCGCTCAGGAAGTTGCTGAGCTGAGCGCGGCGTGCAGATATGAATCGAGGAAGTCGAGTGCTTTTTCGAAATCGGCGGGCGCTATGTTCATAAACGAGAGCCTGAAGTAGGAGTCAAAGTCCGGAGAATAGGAAAACCGGTCGCCGGGTGTCCAGGGCGGAGCGCTGCCGAACAGCGGGGCCCCGCTGTTCACCCAGAGGTTGTGGCCGGAGGTGCCCTCTTCGACGGAAAGTCCGGGATGTTTCTTGAGCAGGGAGACGAGTTTTTTTCGCCTGGCAGCCATTTCTGAGGCGGTCGAAGCTATGAAGGAAGCATAATCTCCGCTTTTTATAAAATTATCCACAAGGCGCTGAGCCAGCCCCGAGGTCGCGATGTCGGTCTTGTATTTGGCCATAAGAGCGGCCTCGAACAGATCGGCGGGACATATGATCAGGCCGAGGCGTATGCCCGAGGCGAGTGTCTTTGAAAGGGATTTGACGTATATTGTCCTTTCCGGGATTATGTCTATGAAACGGGGCCTTGGCGAGGGCACGAACTCGGAATCGTGGTCATCCTCTATAACATACAGCCCGTTATCCGCGATTATTTCAGCCGTGCGGCCCAGGGACTGTTCGCTGTAGGAAAATCCGGTGGGGTTGTGTACGGCGGGCATGGAATAGAAGGCGCCGCATTCGCCGGATTCCGCCAGGGACCTGAGTCTGCCGGTATCCGGGCCGTCCTTTCCCATGCGTATAAAGTCGGATGGCCTGAACAGAGAAGCCGCCCCAGGGTACGAGGGGTCTTCGAAGATGACGCGCGAGGACTTATGCGGCCCCAGCGCTTTTTTTGTTATGTCGAGTCCCTGCTGCGCCCCGGAGACTATGATCATCCTGTCGGCCGGTATATTGTAGAAGGATGAGACCGTGTCTATCAGCGATGGCATGCCTTTTACGGGCGGCTGTGAGAAAGCCGCCGCGCCGTCCCTCTCCATCATGCCGGAAAAGATATCGGCGAAAGTCCTGTAGGGAAAGAGCTCATGCGAGATATACGCGTTTTTGAAATCATAGGCGGAGACGGACTCCGGCATGTATTCGGGATAGCGTATGTATGAGCCGCTGCCGACGGTGTTTTCGAGTATCCCCTCCGACTTCAGTATGTCGAAAGCCTTCTGCACTGTTATCTTGTTGCATCCGAAATCAAGGGCCAGTTCCCGTATGGAGGGTATTTTTTCGCCCGGCCGGTACACGCCCTTGCGTATGCGCGACTTCAGCTCATAGGCTATGGCCTCAAATAAAGACATAAAATCTCCTTGACAAATAGTACACTTGGTATAATGTCCTATCACATTAATGATTTGTTATATGGATTATAGCATGTTTTGGCGGAAATCAAAGAGAGAAGGAGGCTGTTATGGAAAAAAGAGCTGATGTCAACAGAGGGTTCGCGGAGATGTTCAAGGGCGGCGTGATCATGGATGTGACTACGCCCGAGGAGGCGGTTTTGGCCCAGGAGGCCGGAGCCTGCGCCGTGATGGCGCTTGAAAGAGTGCCGGCCGATATACGCGCGCAGGGCGGGGTGGCAAGGATGAGCGATCCCGGCATGATCAAAAAGATCATGGACGCCGTCTCAATACCGGTGATGGCAAAGGCCAGGATAGGCCATTTGGCCGAGGCTGCCGTGCTGGAGGCCTGCGGCGTGGATTTTATTGACGAAAGCGAGGTCCTTACCCCCGCCGACAATGAGTATCATATAGACAAACGCGCCTTCAGGGTGCCTTTTGTCTGCGGCGCCAGGGACCTCGGCGAGGCTTTGCGGCGGATCGAAGAAGGGGCTTCCATGATAAGGACAAAAGGCGAAGCGGGCACGGGCAATATAGCGGAGGCCGTGAGGCATATGAGAGCCGTAAGGAAGGGTATAGAAGGACTGCGCGGACTGGATGAAAAAGGCATCGGGAAAGCCGCCGCAGAAATGGGCGTTTCACGGGAAACCGTGCGTCGGACATGCGATCTGGGGCGGCTTCCCGTGGTCAACTTTTCAGCCGGCGGCGTCGCGACTCCGGCAGATGCCGCGCTGATGATGATGCTCGGGGCGGACGGGGTCTTTGTGGGCTCGGGGATCTTTAAATCAGAGTTTCCGCGCCGAACCGCCGAAGCCATCGTCCGGGCGGTGACCGGTTTCGACGACGCAGCGTCTTTGCTGAGTGTCTCCGAAGGGCTTGGCACGGCCATGAAAGGCGACGATGGCCCGGAGGTCCTATACGCCGAAAGAGGCGTTTAACGTGGTCGTCGGCCTGCTGGGCGTACAGGGCGCCTTCAGGGATCACATACCCATGGTTGAAAAAAGGGGGCTGGGCTGGGCCGTTATAAAGAGGGCCCCCTTTCCCCGCGAAATGAAAGGGCTGATCATACCCGGCGGCGAAAGCACCGTCATGATGAAGTATTTGCGGGATACCGGCCTGGATCTCGAGATACGCGACTTCGCAGCGTCCGGAGGGGCGGTCTGGGGCATATGCGCAGGGGCCGCCGTGCTCGCCGCCGCCTGGAAGGGCGGCGGCGGCGGGCTCGGACTGCTTAATATGGCCGTGCTCAGAAACGGCAACGGAAGGCATGAGGCCAGCGGTTTTCGCCGGGTGGAATATGCGCCGGCAGCCGGCGGAGGCGACTCAAGAGAGGTCTTTATAAGAGAGCCTTTGCTTGATGTCGAGATGCGCGGCATGGATGTCCTCGCCCGCTCGGACGGCCTTCCCGTCTGGATAGCGAAGGGGCGGGTGACGGCCATGACATTTCATCCCGAACTGACCGGATGCGCCCGCCCATATGACTATTTTCAGTCGCTGCTAAAAAACTAGCTTGACGGTAACATTAAACGGCCTTATTATTATATCGACAATTAACGATTTAAGGAGCCGTATGCTGGTTGACGCGTTGAAAGCGCTTGCCGAAGAACACCGTCTTTTTATGCTGGCCTCCTGCAGCCAGCATGAGGTATATACCTGTCAGTTTGTCGACGTGACCGGCATGTCTCAGTCGACGGTATCCAGCCATATCAAGGCGCTCAGATCCGCAGGACTCCTGGCGCAGAACAAGCAGAAGACCTGGACGGGATATTATCTGAACCCGGATATGGACAGTGATATCGCGGTTGTGGTCCGGGCCGTCCTGGCCCGGGTATACAAAGACCCTCTTTGGCAGGCGTTTCATGAAAGGCTGCTCGATTCCGCGGTCAGCGGCCCCTGCGATGACTGAAAGGAGAAAAAATGGCTTTTTTCAAGGAAGATGACAGAAAGCAGATAAAGACAATACTCAAGGAGAAGATGTCCGGCAGGATCGTGGCCGACCTGTTCATAAAAAAAGATTCCAGAATATTGATACCGGGCCGTGCGGAGGAGGAGTGTCCTTACTGCGAGTCCCTGGTGGAGATGTTTGAAGAGCTGTCCGGGCTTTGCGATGACTTGGAGTACAAGGTGCATGTCCTGGGCGAGGATGCCGCGTCGGATAAGGCTCTCGGCGTGACGGAGGTGCCCGCCATAGTCTTCAACGGAAAGAAAAAGGGAAGGATGGTCTTTTACGGCATCCCCTCGGGCTATGAGTTCGCAAGCCTTCTCGAGGTGCTTGGCGCGGTCTCTTCCGGCAAAGAGTCAGTCTTTTCCCCCGAAATGGCGGCTTATCTTGAAAAACTGGATAAAAAACTGGACTTCAAGGTCTTTGTGACGCCCTCCTGCCCCTATTGTCCGGCGGCGGCCCTTTCCGCGTTGCTGGCGGCAAGGCTCAACGAGAATATCAGCGCGGAGGTCTATGAGGTGTCGGAGTTCTCGGAAATCGGCAGAAAATACCACGTCGAGGGGGTGCCTAAGACCGTTATAAACGAACGGGTGGAGATCGTGGGCGGCTATCCCGAGAGCGTGCTGAGGGAAAAGATAGAAAACGAGCTTTAAAAGGGTTTCGGGGGCGTTGCCCCCGCCCTCTTTTTTTAATTTTAAATCAATGACTTGTCTTAAGATACGGTCATTATCATTGACAGACGGACATCCAAGTATATAATCCGGTTAAAGGATTTTACTTTACAAGGAAGGGGTACTCTCGGGATGAAATATGCTTACACCGCCAAAAAAAACGTTTATATACTGTTCTCACTGACATTTTTACTGCCTTTGACGATTATTGCCGCGTTTGTATTAGTCATGGCTGCGGATCTGCCCTCGTCGGCCGCAATATACGCTTTTGAGCCCTCCGTAGGCACGAAGATATATGACATCAACGACGAGCTGGTCTATGAGTTCTTTAACGAAAAGAGGATAATACTGGAGGAGGAGCAGATACCGCCGATGCTTGAGGCCGCCTTCCTCTCCATAGAGGACTCTTTATTCTACAGCCATTCGGCCATAGACCTGTTCGGCATAATGCGCGCGGTGCTGCAGAACATTTTCAAGGGGCAGCTGGTTCAGGGCGGAAGCACCATAACCCAGCAGCTGGCCCGAAACATGTATTTGGGGCATGAAAGGACCATGACCCGAAAGCTCAAAGAGATGATACTTGCTTTCAAGATAGAGTTTAATTTTCCGAAACAAGAGATCATGAAGATGTATCTCAACCAGATATACCTGGCGAACAGCTCTTACGGAGCCGGCGCGGCCGCCAGAAATTATTTCGACAAATCAGTGGACGAGCTTACCGTGCCCGAGATCGCAATGCTCGCCGCTCTTGCAAAAGGGCCTGTTTATTCCCCGTACGTGAATCCCGACCTGGCGCTGGGCAGGCGCAACCTTGTGCTGTACAAAATGGCCGAGAACGGCTATATATCGCAGGCGGATTATGAGTCATACAGGGAAACGCCACTTGAGGTCATCCCGAAAAAACCGCATCTGAATGAGACGGCGCCTTATTTTATCGAGGAAGTGCGGCGGATGCTTGTGAAAGAATATGGCGATGACGTGATCTTTAACGGCGGCCTGAAGGTGTACACCACCCTGGACCCGAAAGTGCAGGAACTCGCCAACGCTGCCGTGGCGGCGAACCTCGAAGGCGTGAGCCGGCGCAACAGATACAAGCCGTATGAGCTCAAAAATTTTAAAGACCTTGAAAAAGAACTGATCCCCAACATGATACTTCAGGGCACCGTAAAGGAAGTGCGGGAAAAGACCATGGAGATAGACATGGGAAAGGGTTATACGGGTATCATAAGCATCACCGCCAGAGACTGGGCCTGGGATGTCGTGCCGGGTGAGTTCTTCAAGCCGGGCGATAAGATCACCGTCAAATACAGATGGGCCAACCATGAGGAAAAAATAATGGGGGTCCTTTGGGAAAGAGAGCCTTTCCCGCAGGCCGCCTTCGTCGGCATGGACCCCAAAACGGGTTATGTGACGGCTCTCATAGGCGGCGCCGACTTCAGGGAAAGCCAGTTCAACAGGGCTACCCAGTCCACCCTTCAGATAGGGTCCACAATAAAACCGCTTTTTTATACGGCGGCCATAGACACAAAGAAATATACCATGGCGTCTGTTTTCATAGACGCTCCTTTTGTATGGAAACTTCCGGATCAGAACCCGCCGGAGTGGAAGGTCAGAAACTATAACGAGGAGTTCCGGGGGCCCATGACATTGCGTACGGCTATCGGCCTCTCGGTGAATGTCGTGTCGGCGAAGCTCATGAAGGAGCTGGGCCCGACCACGGCGGTGAATTATCTCCATCGGCTGGGCATTGAAAGCGACGTCGCCGCCGTGCCCTCCCTTTCCGTGGGCATCGCGGAAGTCTCTCCCCTCGAGCTTGCCAAGACATTCTGCACGTTTGCAAACATGGGAAGCCGTGTGAAACCGATATTTATCCGCAGAATACTCGACCCCGACGGCAATGTGATAGAGGAGAACGAGCCGCAGCTGATCAAAGTGCTCTCCGACCAGACAGCTTACATAATGATAAGCATGATGAAGGCTCCCTTTGACAGCGGCACGGCCGCTTTTCTGCGAAACGAGTATTACGGACTCAAGGGTGTGGTCGCCGGCAAGACAGGGACTACAGACAATGCGTCCGATCTTTGGCTTGTGACATTCACGCCGGATTTTCTGCTCTGTTCGTGGATGGGGTTCGATTACAAAGGCAGCCTTGGCGAAAAGGAATATGCAGGGCTTGCGCATGGAGAGGGTTTTGTCCCCATGATCAATGCTTTGCTTGAAGAAAAGGAAGGGCTTGACTGGCAGATGCCCGAAGGCCTCGTGGCGGTCAAAGTCGATCCGTGGACGGGGCGGCGCGTCCCCGGAGACGATCCCGCCGCAGGCGGCGTGACGATGTATTTCTACCCGGGCACGGAACCGGGACTGTATCAGGGAAACATATCCGGCGGTTCCGATGTGGATATAACGGATATTTAGGAGGCACGGATGAAAACCTTTATGGGAAGTGATCACCGCGGAATCAGGCTGAAGGGTCTTATCTCACATGTCTTTGCCGCAAAGGGGTGGGACATCACGGACCTGGGGCCATATGAAGAGACTCCCGGAGTCGATTATCCCGATTTCGCCCTCAGGGTCTGCGATGCCGTCACGGGCGATACCGACGCGAAAGGTATACTTATATGCGGCACCGGAGTGGGCATGTCCATAGCCGCCAATAAATTCAACGGCATCAGAGCCGCCTTATGCTGCAATGTCGAAGTCGCGGCTATGACCAGGCGCCATAATGACGCGAATGTGCTGGTGCTATCGGCTGACTATACGGACGAGGCGACACTGGAACAGCTTCTGGAGGCTTTTTTTACCACGGAGTTCGAGGGCGGCAGACATGCCCGGAGGCTGGAGAAGATCAAAGATAGCGAACGCAGGGATTCATAAATTATCAAGGAGGCATTATGCTGAAAAACGATCTTAAAACATCTGATCCGGAAATCCATGCTTTGATGCAGGATGAGATCAAAAGGCAGTCGTTCGGCCTTGAACTGATCGCGTCGGAAAACTTTGTTTCCGAAGCCGTCATGGAGGCCGTCGGTTCGGTTATGACAAACAAGTATGCCGAGGGCTACCCCTATTACAGGTTCAAGGAGGCGCCCGAAGAGAGAAATTATTCAAGGAACGGCCGATACTACGGCGGATGCGAAGTGGTGGACAAGGCCGAGAGGCTCGCCATCGACAGGGCCATTGAGATCTTCGGCGCCGAGCATGCCAATGTGCAGCCCCATTCAGGCTCACAGGCAAATATGGCCGTCTATCACGCCGTGGTGGATCCCGGCGACACCGTGATGGGGATGGACCTTTCGCATGGCGGACATCTGACACACGGCAGCCCGGTGAATTTTTCGGGCATATTCTACAACATCGTGCCTTACGGCGTTAGCGAGGGAGCGGAGACCATTGATTATGACAAAGTGCGGGAGATCGCAAAAAAATGCAATCCCAAGATGATAGTCGTCGGCGCCAGCGCCTATCCCCGTATAATAGACTTCAAGGCATTTCGCGATATTGCGGATGAGACCGGCGCAAAAATCATGGTGGATATGGCGCATATTGCCGGACTGGTCGCCACGGGGCATCACCCGAACCCGGTGCCCTATGCGGATTTCGTGACCACTACCACCCATAAGACGCTCAGAGGCCCCAGAGGCGGCATGATACTGTGCAAAAACGAATACGCAAAAGAGATAGACATGAAGGTCTTCCCCGGAATACAGGGCGGCCCTCTCATGCATGTGATCGCCGGAAAAGCCGTGGCTTTTAAGGAGGCGATGTCCCCCGGTTTTAAGGAATACCAGGGACAGGTGGTCAAAAACGCGGCGGCACTGGCCGAGGCCCTCATAAGCAAGGGCTACAGGCTCGTTTCGGGAGGCACCGACAACCATCTTATGCTGGTCAACGTGCTTGCGTCCGCAGGCATCAGCGGCAAAAAGGCTCAGTCTCTACTGGGTGAAGCTGAGATCACAGTCAACAAAAACACCATACCCTTCGACACCAAAAGCCCCTTCGTCACCAGCGGCATCAGGCTCGGCACGCCCGCTCTCACGTCCAGGGGGATGAAGGAGCCCGAGATGAGGGAAATAGCGGCATTGATAGACAACGTGCTCAGATCGGAAGGCGACGCGGATATATTGTCAGCGGCAAGGTCCGGAGTGCGCGATCTTTGCGGCCGCTACCCGCTCTATCAGTACAAACTGGAGGTATGATGAAAAAAAGACCCGGATGGGACCATTATTTTTTCGATATCACCAAATTAGTGGCAACAAGAAGCACCTGCCTCCGGAGGGAGGTGGGTGCCGTTATCGTGAAGGACAAACGCATACTCGCTACGGGTTATAACGGGGCTCCGACCGGCCTGCCCCATTGCATGGACGCAGGCTGTCTCAGGGAACAACTGCATATCCCTTCCGGGGAAAGACAGGAAATATGCCGCGGCATACATGCGGAACAGAACGCCCTCATACAGGCGGCGCGTTTCGGCATATCCGTCGACGGGTCCACCATATACGTGACACATCATCCCTGCATAGTCTGTGCCAAGCTTTTGATCAACGCGGGCATAAAATGCATCAAATACCTTGAGGATTACCCCGATGAACTTGCCAAACAGATGCTGAAGGATGCCGACGTGAAGCTGGAAAGGGCCGAACCGTGAAATGCCCCCATTGCGGAAACGAAGACAGCAAGGTCGTAAATTCAAGGCCCGGCGAAAAGTCCATACGCAGGCGGCGGGAATGCCTCAGCTGCGGAAAGCGTTTTACCACCTATGAGACCGTGGTGGAAGCTTTTCCGCATATCATAAAAAAAGACAACCGGCGCGAGGACTACGACCGCTCAAAGCTTGAAAAAGGCGTGCGAAAGGCGTTGGAAAAAAGGCCTGTGTCCGAGACCGAAATACGCAAGCTTGTGGATTATGTCGAAGCAGAACTTTATAAATGCGACAAAAACGAACTGCCGTCCTCTTCCGTGGGCGAACTGGTCATGGAAAGGCTCAGGGAACTTGACCTGGTGGCTTATGTCAGATTCGCATCCGTATACAGGGAGTTTAAAGATGTGGGTGACTTTGTGGATGAGCTGAAGACGTTCCTCAACAAGAAGAAGTAATATGTTCGCAGGCGACCTTTTTTTCAAGGACCTCGGCGGAGAGATCAGAGAACTGACTATAGAATTCCTTTATGACAAAATATTAAACAGAGTGCCGGGCGGTATCGGAGACGATGAGGCGCGCAATCTCATGGCGGTGATATCATATTATGTGCAGGGCAGAAAAAACGACCTGCTTGTGGACGAAGAAGAGCTTAACGAGCTTATTGACAAGCTGATACCGGATGCCGGAGCCGCCGGAAAAGCCGCCGCCCCCGCTGACATTGTCAGCGCGACAGCCGCGGCTTTGGAAAAAGCCGGGGTCAGGCTGCCCGCTGACGTGCTTCGTTCCGTAGGGGAACGGATGGAAAATATCATGGAGGGCCTGGCCGCCCGGGGGCTTGCCGACCTCTCTTCCGACACGTTCGAGGGTATTCTCGCGGACCTGCTGGAAAGCATGGGCATCAACCGTAAAAGGAAGGGACGCCTGATCTTTCCCATAGACGAAATACTGCTGGTATATTCAAAGTATTCCCCCTTTGCCGCCGGCGACTATTTCAGCGATATCGTAAACCTGTATCTTTATAACAACTTTCTTCTGGACCCTGATGTGAAAGACGCCGAAAAAAAGGGAATATTGCGTGACCATGCCGCGGAGCCCTTCATGGTCGACAGGCTTGATGTCTTTCCGGATGCCCGCATCAGGGATGAGAGGGAACTGAGGCTGGCGCGCACATTTATCTTCTACAATGAAGAGCTTTTTCACAAGACACCCGCCGCGAACAAGCTGCTTTTCCGGGTCGGCGGCGGCTGTGAAGGCAGCCCGTCAATAGTCTTCGCGGACAAATATTTTTACCCCGGGGAAAATGTCCGGGCGCTGACTTTTCAAAAAAATGAAAATTACTCGCTGTTTTCGCTGGATGAGACCGCGTTTCCCGTATACCCCTCTTTTTACAACGCCGCCCTCGACTTCAGCGTGCTCGCCGGCATGGATTCCATGGAACAGTTTGACGCCCTTGACAGGCTCGCCAGGGGGCTTAACAGGTTTTATCAGAAATATTCGGAATATTTTTACCTGGTCTCTCTGCTGAGCAAACGGAACCTCTACATGAATATAAAGATCGATGCCGGGTCGCCCGACTACAACCATCTGCTTTCGACCTATATGAGGCGCACACTGAACAATGAACACATAAGGCTGGTCATGGACGTCAACGGGACGGACCTTGACCTTAAAAGACTTGCAGTATACGCGTCGGAAGGCTATTCGCTGGAGATTCGCATCGGCCTGCCGCAATGGAACGAGCGGCTTTTTTCGTTCTGCAAGAAAAACCGTGTCTATCTTGTAACATTTGACGAAAGGGGAACAATATGAAGAAGATGCTTATCGTGATCGGGATCGCCGTCATGCTCGCCGCCTGCACCTCGGGAGGAAACAGGGAGCCTGAGGCAAAGGCAAAGGGCGGGGAAAAGATGGCCGCTTTCGCGCTGGAGGACCTTGATGGCAATGTCTTTGACTCGTCGCAGCTGTCAGGCAAAGTTGCGATAATAGATTTTTGGGCGACATGGTGTCCTCCCTGTAAAAAAGAAATACCTCATTTCATAGAGCTCTATGACGAATATGCGGATGACGGACTGGTCATCGTCGGCATATCCGTCGATGAGGATATCAACGCGCTTGAGACATTCGTGCCGGAAAACGGCATTAATTACGTGATGCTCAAGGCCGATAAAGAGGGCCGCGTGGTGAACGATTTCGGCGGCATAACGGGCATACCCACCACATTCCTCATAGACAGAGACGGCAATATAGCGGCAAAGTTTATCGGATACCGCGAAAAGGCGGTCTTTGAAGAGGCGCTGAAAGAGCTGCTCTAAGCCCGTTCGGCGTTGTTTGCGGGCCGGATGAAGTCCTCGCGGTCCCCGAGATATTCGGTGAAGGGGCCGGGGAGCTCGGTCAGTTCGTTCATCGCCAAAAGAACGCGGGTCAGCGCCAGTTCGTTTTTGAGAAAAGGGCGTTTCCTGAAAAAGCCGGGGGCGTCCCTTTCCAGCGCCGAGGCGATCGAAAAAAGTTTTCGCTGCGTCTTGAAGACCCGGTCTTCAGCGCCGGAAAGGCTTTCAATATCCGCCAGGATAGTCGATACGATCTCGGAAAGAGCCGTTCGGGAAAAATCGTACATCTTTTAGTATGTACCGCGGCGGCTCTTTTTTAAACGCAGGGAGATGATATGAAAAAAATATTATTGATCATGGCCGCGGCTCTGATGTGCTTCGCTGCGGCTGAAGCCAAAAGGCTGCTGTCGTTCGAAGCATTGATGGGCGCGCTGCAAGAGGGATGTGACGTGAGGATGGTAGTCGATTACGGAGGCTGCGAGCTTTATGTCGGCGGTGAAAAAGCCGACTCCTCCCCGCAGGCCGTCGGGGGCATGCCGCTTGATGTGTTTGAGTATTTTTCGCCGGGACTGTTCGGAAACGAACGGGGTTTCCTGGCGTTTTCACACCGCAGCTTTATAAGCCTGCGCGGCAGGTATGTCTATAACTATGTGAAAGTAAGGGTCTTCGACGACGGCTCAGTCGAAATAAACGCGCAATATCTCAACCCCGGGACACTTGACGCGGAAATGGACGAGACCTTTAAAACCGCCATCTATGACGGAAGCAAAGGCGCCGCAGCGTTTTTTGCCGCCTCATCGGAATAAAAATATCTTGACAATATAACGCCGCGAAATATACTAATCTGTACAGGCGGGTATAGCTCAGTTGGTAGAGCGTCAGCTTCCCAAGCTGGATGTCGCGAGTTCGAGTCTCGTTACCCGCTTTCTTTGTATTATCCTGAGGAGGAGACATGTCTGAAAAGATAATAGGTGAGGGTATAACTTTTGACGACATCCTTCTTGTGCCCAGTGCTTCGGACGTCATATTGTCGAAGATAGACCTGAGAACAAAACTGACGGCTAATATTTCTCTGAACATACCGGTATTAAGCGCCGCGATGGATACGGTCACGGAATCCCGACTCGCTATCGCAATAGCTTCAGAAGGCGGTATCGGCATACTGCATAAAAACATGACGCCCGAGGAACAGGCATTGGAAGTCGACCGCGTCAAACGTTTTGAAAGCGGACTGATAACAAATCCTATCACACTGGGGCCGAAGGACAAGATCAGCAAGGCCGTTGAATACATGAAAAGGTACGGTATATCCGGCATACCCATAACAGTGGGTCCGAAACTTAAAGGGCTTGTGACAAGCAGAGACCTCCGTTTCGCGGAGGACCTGAATGCGTCAATAGACACGGTAATGACTCCGGACACAAGGCTTATCACCGTGCCCGAAGGCACCACGATGGAAGAGGCCAAGAAAAAACTGCATGAACACAGAATAGAAAAAGTGCTTATTGTGGACGGCGGTTTTAATCTCAAGGGATTGATCACGGTCAAGGATATACAGAAAAACATAGACCATCCGCTGGCATGCAAGGATTCCCACGGCCGTCTCAGAGTGGGCGCGGCGGTGGGCGTGCAGGATGATGCCTTCAGGCGCGTGCCGCTGCTGATCGACGCGGGTGTGGACGTCATAGTGGTCGATACGGCCCACGGCCATTCCAACAATGTGATAAACACGGTCAGGGAACTTAAAAAAGCCTTAAATGTGGACATAATAGCGGGAAATATTGCTACCGCCGAAGCCGCCAGGGCATTGGTGGACGCGGGCGCCGACGGCCTTAAGGTCGGTATAGGTCCCGGGTCTATATGCACCACGCGTGTCGTGGCCGGGGTCGGCGTGCCTCAGGTGACCGCTATCTCAAATGTATTGTCTATCTCCGCAGCCGCGGGCGTGCCCGTGATCGCGGACGGGGGCATACGCTTCTCCGGCGATATCGTCAAGGCACTGGGCATAGGCGCGGACACCGTTATGCTCGGAAACCTGCTGGCCGGCGCGGATGAGTCTCCGGGAGAGTTGGTTATTTACCAGGGCCGCAGCTATAAGACCTATCGTGGCATGGGGTCGCTTGCCGCCATGAAGATGGGAAGCAAAGACAGGTATTTTCAGGGAGACATCGAGGAAGACTCAAAACTCGTGCCCGAAGGTATCGAAGGGCGTGTCCCTTATAAAGGAAAACTCCGGGACGTGATTTATCAGCTTCTCGGCGGCCTCAGATCCGGTATGGGATATACCGGCGCTTCCAATATGGCGGAGCTGCATAAAAAGGCGGGGTTCGTGAAAATATCGGGTGCCGGCCTGAAAGAGAGTCATCCCCATGATGTTTCGATTACCAAAGAAGCTCCTAATTACCGTTTCGATTAATCTGTTTTTTTTCGTATGCGTCGCAGCGGACAGCGTAAAAGATTATAAGATCAGTGTCAGCGTGGACCCGCAGGCGCTAAGCGCCGAAGGGGTAGAGACCATTGAGTTCATACCCGCGGCGGATACGGACACCATGCCGCTTCATCTCTACTGGAACGCATATGAAAACGGATCGCTGTTCAGGAAAGACGCCCCGGAAAACGTCTTCAAGGGCCTGCCGGACGCGTCATCAGCCGCCGTGTCGGTGGATTTTGTCTATGTTGACGGGAAAACGGTTTCAGGCGCATGCGGGGGCGACCCTACTGTCTATGAGATAAAATACCCCTTTAAAAACGGACGCAGATATCATGTGAAAATAGGGTTCAGCCTGAAAATACCCGACAAAAGGCTGTTCAGGTTCGGGTATGACAGCGCGGACGGTGTATACTGGTTCTCCCAATGGTTTCCCAAGCCGGGAGTCCTTAACCCCGACGGCACCTGGGATTGCCGTCCATTTTCCTATTACCGTGAGTTTTATGCGGATTTTTCATCATACAGCCTGACTGTGGACGTGCCCGGGGGATACAGCATCGTCTCAAACCTCCATGGCGAAGAAGATGGCGTCTTCCGGGGAGACAGGATATCCGACGTGGTTTTCGGCGTCTCAAAGAATCTCGTCACGCACGCCGGGGAGGACGGCCCGGTGAAAATGAGCCTTGTCACGTACAGGGACCTGCCGGAAACGGTTGTGCGCCATGTGCTGGAGCGTGCCGCAAAAGGGATGGAGCGCATGAACGGCTGGGTTGGCCGATATCCTTATGCCGATTTCACGATCATGGACCTTGCCTCAATAGGCATACAGGGCGAAGGGATGGAATATCCCATGCTGATAAACATAGACGCCAGACACAGCCGTGTTGACACGGTGATCGACCATGAACTGGCACATCAGTGGTTTTACGGAGTCATCGGTTTCAATGAAACGGACGAAGGCTGGCTGGACGAAGGGTTTGCCTCATACTATGAGATGAGGCTTGCCGATGACGACCCTCCCAGAAACATAATGGGCATAGTGTATACCCCGGGCGATATCAAATATGTCATCGCAGCCAACGGCTGGGACGAGACCGGAGATGTCTTTGTAGCGCCGGGCGAGGATGATGTGCCCGAACACTCCAAGCTGCTTGCCTATTACATGAAATTTCCCGTCATATTGAGGATCATTGAATCCAGGTGCGGCTCCGCGGCGATGGACGCCATTTTCTCGCGCATGTACCGCGACTTCGCTTACCGTCATCCGAATACGTCTCAGATCACCGCTTTGTTCGGCGAGATGCTGACGGACGGAGATTTCACAGACATGATGACCATGATAAGCGGCAACGGCGACACATCCTTTGCCGTCGCTTTGAACAGCCATGCTGTGTCGGTTGTAAAGGGCGGCGAAAGAAAGGCCGGAGTGGATGTCCTGCTTCGGGAAAAGGGCCGAGCCCCATACAAAACAGACGATGCCGGTGTGGAGATAAAAAGCGAAAATCCACTGCTCAGTGTGCATGCCTTGAGTCTGGACGAGACTCCCGGAGACAACTTTGCCGCCCGCGGGCGTGCCGCTTTGCCTCTTGCCGTCTATATGTTTGCAATGCTTTTGGCGGCGTTCGCGATCAGGCTGTTCAAAACCCGGGGGCCATTGAACGAAGTGTTCTGGAACCTCCTGGCGTTTGTCCCCGTGTATCTGTATATTGTCCTTATATCGGCCGGCATGCCGCTTTTTGACGGCGCCGTCGCGGGCTTTTCGCCCGTGGTACTGCTGATCTCCAGGATCGGGGCCGCGCCGCCGTTATTTCCCATAATCGTAGCGTTCGCGGCGTTCACGGCAAAGGTCACATTCAGGAGCATCTCCCTCTACAAGCTTCCCGGTGTGCAATACTCTTTTTTCCGGCTCTTTTTTGTGGATATCATAAACGCTTTTCTGCTGCCGCTGCTCGTGCTTATAATGGTCAGCGTCAGTTCGGCGTCGATACTGCTGATGTTCGCCTTTGTCTTTATGATGTCCATGGCCGAACCAATGAAAATATCGGCTCTGGGGCCCGGCCGGAAGGATATTCCCATGAAAGAGGTACTTCCTCTAAGCTTTGTGCTGACGCTGGTCTATTTCGCTGTGCTGCTGCTTTTTCTTATGTCCGCGTTGCCCTTTATGATATTTTCACCCTATTTTATCATCGCAGCCTTGATATTGCTCTCCTGTGCGGAATATCTTTACCGTCGCAGTTATGTGATCATGTACGCATACCTTGGAAAGAAGGTGTTAAATGGAAGATAAATGCATACTGCTTTACCTTGAGACGCCTCATGATCAGGGCGATACCGGTGAGCGGGTAAAAGAGATGGTCTCGCTTGTGCGCACGCGCGGCGGCGAGGTCATAGAGACGTTCAGGCAGGCGCGGGACAACCCCGATCCGGCTATCTATTTCGGAAAGGGAAAGGTGGAAGAGATCAGCATGTTTCTCGAGAACTTCCCCGATGTCGTGAACGTGGTCGTGGACGGCTTTCTTACGCCTGTGCAGCAGAGAAACCTTGAATCGGAATTTGAGCGTACGGTGATCGACAGAGAAGAACTGATACTTGAGATCTTTGCATTGCATGCGATGACGCGGGAGGCAAAACTGCAGGTCGAGCTGGCCGAACTGGAATACCTGCTGCCTAGACTGCGCAACCTTTGGCCGCATCTTACGGGCCAGCAGGGCGGGTTCAACTTCCGCGGGCCCGGAGAGACACAGCTTGAGACAGACCGAAGGGCCATCACAAGGCGCATAGCCATGCTGAAGGATAAGCTGCGCCACATAGAAAGAGTCCGAGCGACACAGCGCAAGGGACGTTCCGGCACCTACAAAGTCTCCATCGTGGGGTATACAAACGCGGGCAAGTCCTCGCTGTTGAGCGAATTGTCGGGAAAAGGGCTTTATGTGGAGGACAAACTCTTCGCCACACTGGATACGGCCACGAAAAAAGTATATATAGAAGACTGCGGCACGGTGCTGTTTTCAGACACCGTAGGTTTTATAAGGAACCTTCCCCATCACCTTGTGGCTTCTTTCAAATCCACACTGGAAGAGTTGAAATACGCGGACCTTGTCATGGAAGTGGTGGATGTCTCCTCCCCGGTGTTCAGTAAAAACATGGAGGTGGTGACCGAAGTCCTTCATGAACTGGGAGCCGGCGACCGCCCGCGGTTTACCGTGTTTAACAAGACGGATCTGCTGGAAGCGGAGACACTGGAAAAATTGAAAACAAAATTTGCAGGCGACGACAATACGGTGTTTATCTCGGTAAAGGAAAAAAGCGGAATCGAGACTCTGAAAAGACTTATAGGGGAAAAAGTCCGCGGGGCGGCAGATGGACCTTATTGAAAAGGCTTATCTTGACATACATAACGGGGACCCGTCCGAATTGCTGCTTGTAATGGAAGACGGAGAATATCCGGAAGACCTTTTGTATTATTTCGGCGGGCACGACACCTTTCACCCGATGGAAAAGGCCCTGCTTCTTCATGCCAGCGGCAAAATACTCGATGCCGGAGCCGGGCCGGGCAGAATAGCGTTATATCTCGAGTCCTGCGGTTTCCAGGTGTCCTGCGCGGACAGCAGTCCGGTCATGAGGGATATCGGCATGGCCAGGGGATGCCTTTCATACAGCCTGATGGACCTGCTCGGCCGGGTCGAGCCCTCCGAAGCGTTCGATACGGTGACGCTTATGGGCAACACCACCGGGATATGCCGCGATGATGATGACCTTAAAACGCTGATGGATAATCTCGCCGCGTTTGTAAAACCGGGAGGCAGGATACTGCTCACGTTCACGGATCCCGAAGTGTTTGGCGCCGGGGCAGACACATTGCTTAAATACCGGGTCAAGTACAGGGGGGAAGAAGAGGACGGGACCTGTTTTCTCGTCTCGCCGGGGACTCTGGCGGACGCGCTGAACACCTCCTGTTCCGTCGAATACGCCGATCTGCGCGACGGGCTTTACGGAATGGTAATACGCAAGAGATGAGAAAATACTATATCAGCACAGACGACGGCCGCCGGCTTGACCTGGCTGAGACCGTATCCGCATATTTGAACAAGACCGAACGGGAGGCGCTGCAGCTTATCGGGCAGGGCAGCGTCTGGGATGCTGTCTCCCCGCGGAGGCTTAAAGACCCCCGTTTGATCACAGCCGGCATGACCATAAAAGTCAATATGCCCGAAAAACCCGTGATGCCTTTCGTGCTGGACCCCGGCCAGGTGGTGTACGAGGATGAAAACCTTATGGCGGTCTATAAGGGGCCGGGAGTATCCAGCCATTCGACGCCCTATTCCGACATCGACTCGCTGGCATACGGAGTCGCGGGATATCTGAAAAAATGCGGAGAAAGCTGCGCGCCGTCCATCATCAACAGGCTTGACAAGCCCACCGGAGGGCTGCTTCTTTTCGCAAAGGACGGGAACACCGCAAGGGCTCTGCACGCCGCCTTCAGGGACCGCGTCATACGCAAGACATACCTTGTCTTCACGGAAAAGCACCTCCCGGAAAGAAAGAACATCGTCATAAGGGACACGCTTGAATGGAACGGCAAGGCCAAAGACGCCCTCACCTATGTGAGATACCTGGGCGACGCGGGGGAACGCTCCTGTTTCCTTGCTTTTCCGCGCACCGGCAGAACACATCAGATCAGAAAACACTTCGCGGAAAATATTCGTCCCGTTAAGGGCGATATGATATACGGCGGCTACGGCCCCGGTGACCTGGAACTGTTATGCTGCGCCTATTCCTTTGTCCATCCCGTAACGGGAAAACAGATACGGATACGCCATATGCCGTCGGAGTACCGGCGTTTGCTCGGTTCGGAGGCATAAAGCCGGCGCCCCCCTTTTCAGATGAAAGGGAGGCTGCCGCATGGAACGGATGTGTCAGTATGCCCCGTCAGCACCGTCTCCGGAGTGCAGAGCATTGATGGCGAGATCGGCGAAGATGCTGTCGGACGAGGACAGTTCGCGCAGCGTGGTTTCGCCCGCGGCTCTCGCATCGGGCTCATCCGACGAAAACTCGCCGAGAGCCCGCTCAAGACGCAGCGCATCGGAGACAGCCGTTTCGTCTCTTTCGAATCCCTCTTTTATCCAGGCCGATGTGACCCATTTCTCTTTGCCTTCGCGTTCTATCTTTCCCGCATAGACATTGAGCCATCCCTCTTTTTCACCGATGACAAAAAGCACGGAACCCCTGTCCAGGCGCGCCTCGATCTCGCTTGTCATGGTGGGCTGCGCGTAAAGCGCGCTGTTATCCGCCGTCAGTACGCAGATGCCTTCCGCGAAATATTTTGACTCGGCATAACCCGCCGAGACGCCGTCGGCTCTGAGCAACTCGGTCAAGGCGGCGCCTTCGTCGTTTTTCAGCGTCTTAATGGCGGATAATCTCTCCCCCTTCGCGGCGGTAAAAGCCCATTGCTTAAGGGAAATGTCCTTGTAGGCCGCTACCTTGAACTTGGGATAAAGATATTGGACCTTCGCCTTCTCACCGGCGGGTCTTTTCTCTGTCGCCGTCTCTTTTCCGCAGGAAAAGAGCAGCATGGCTATCAACATAAAAAAAACGGTTTTTTTTCTCATATTGCCCCCTTTATATATATGTAACAACCACCCGTCCGGAAGTTTCCTCATTTGCTTGACTTTGTACGTACCCCATGTAAGATTATTGCCGGAGGTATTATGTTTAAAAGATTTGTTTCATACTATTTGCCGCATAAGACATTGTTTCTGATAGATATGGGCGTCGCCCTGCTCGCTTCCGTGCTGGCGATACTCATACCCTCGATGGTCCGCGACCTGCTTAACACCCACATACCCTCAAAGGACATACATGCCATAGTATTATCCTTTTCGCTGATGATACTCATATACCTGATGAAGATGGTATTTGAGTTCATCCGCATGAAATGGGGGCATATACTGGGCGTCCGCATGGAATATGATATGCGGGACGATATATTCAGACATATTCAAAAGCTTTCATTCAACTATTTTGACAATACGAAGACGGGCCATATCATGTCGCGCATATCCAACGACCTTAACACCATCGCCGAAGTGGCTCATCACGCGCCTGAGGACCTGATACTTTCAGTTTTTCTCATCATAGGTTCCTTTTTCTTCATGTTCAGGTTCAATGTGACCCTTGCCGTCATATCGTTTGTGCCCCTGCCGCTGATGCTGATCTGGGGCGTGAAATACGGCGGGAAGATGAGGACCGGCTTCAGGAGGGTGCGGAAAAAGATCGCCGATATCAACAGCGCGGTCGAAAATTCCGTACAGGGCATAAGGGAAGTCAAGTCCTACGCAAACGAAGAGCTTGAAATGGAAAAGTTCGAGCATGTAAACATACATTTCAAAGACGCGAAGGAAAAGATGTACACCATAATGGGTATTTTCTATTCGGGATTCCATTTTCTTGCGGATATGTACTATCTTACCGTCATAGCCGGCGGGACATGGCTTTATATAAGGGGCGAACTCGGGATCTCCGACATAATAGCCTTCATACTCTATGTGAACATCATATTGAATCCCATACAGAGGCTTATGAGTTTTGCGGAGCAGTTTCAGCAGGGCGCCGCCTCCTTTGAGCGTTTTGTGGAGATAATGGAGATAGAGCCCGACATACAGGACAGGCCCGGCGCCACTGAGCTGGATTCGGTACGGGGGCGTATAACGGTCAGAAACGTGCGGTTCAAATATTCATCCTCTCCGGACTGGATCATTAAGGATGTCGACCTTGAAGCCGAACCGGGGGAATCTGTTGCCATAGTCGGCGAGTCGGGAGCCGGAAAAAGCACGCTTGCCTCGCTGATACCGCGGTTTTACGAGGCGCAGGAGGGCGAGATCTGCCTGGACGGGTCGGACATAACCTCTTTAAAAAGGCAGTTTCTAAGGGAGAACATCGGCATAGTGCAGCAGAACGTGTTTCTTTTTGACGGCACGGTCCGGGAGAACATCATGTACGGCCGGCCGGACGCTTCCGAAGAGGATATGGTCACCGCGGCGAAAAACGCCAACATATATGATTTTATCATGACTCTGCCGGAGGCTTTTGACACCTATGTGGGTGAGCGGGGCGTGAAACTGTCCGGGGGGCAGAAACAGCGCATCTCGATAGCCAGGGTCTTTCTCAAGGACCCGGCGGTGCTTATATTCGACGAGGCCACCTCCTCTCTGGACAATGAATCGGAAAGCCTTATACAAAAATCCATGTTCGAACTCAGCAGGAACCGCACAACGATCATCATCGCCCACAGGCTTTCGACTGTCAAACATGTGAACACCATCTTTGTGATGAACAAGGGCCGGGTCGTTGAAAAAGGCGACCATGAGACGCTGATGCTGAAAAAGGGATACTATCACAGATTGTACACAAAAAACCTGATATGACGCCGCCGCCCCGTATGGCGGAAGGGAGCGGATTGCATGAAAAGACGCATACTTCATGTCGATATGGACGCCTTCTTTGCGGCAGTGGAACAGCGCGACGACCCGAAACTGCGGGGAAAACCTGTGATCATCGGAGCCGACCCCGAAGAGGGGCGGGGCCGGGGAGTCGTAAGCACCTGCAGCTATGAGGCAAGGCGCTTCGGGGTCAGATCGGCAATGCCGGTATCCACGGCTTTTCGCGCCTGTCCCAAAGGCGTGTTCATCAGGCCGGACATGCAAAAATATTCTGAAGAGTCAACACGCATAATGGGTATTTTTCGGGGGTTTTCCCCCTTTGTGGAACAGCTCAGCATAGACGAGGCGTTTTTGGACTGCACCGGCATGGGACATCTGTTTAGAGACGACCTCTCTCTGGGCCGGGCCGTCAAGGAAAAGATCTTCAAGGAGACAGGACTCACTGCCAGCGTGGGTATAGCTTCTAACAAATCAGTGGCCAAGATCGCGTCAGACCTTCAGAAACCGGACGGGCTTGTGATATGCCCTCCTGGAGGTGAAAAGGAGTTTCTGGCGCCGTTGGATGTCTCCCGTATATGGGGGGCTGGCGAAAAGACCGTACGAAGGCTCAAAGCCATGGGCATAAACACAATAGGGGATCTCGCGGAAACGGACCCCTCGATCGTGGGAGCTTCCCTGGGGAAGACAGGGCGTCACATGTGGCAGCTTGCAAATGGCATAGACCCCCGGCCGCTGTCGACGGAATCGGAGCGGAAATCAATAAGCGAGGAACGCACTTTTTTACGGGATACTTCCGATGAGGATTTTCTCAAAAAGACGGTCTTCGACCTGTCCCGGAAGGTGGCGGAGACGCTGCGGCGGAAGAAGATGTCCGCCAGGACGGTCAACCTGAAGATCCGTACGGAAGATTTTGTCACCCTTACCCGCAGCTGCACGCTTGACTGGTTTTTTGATGACACGGAGACGCTCAGGAGGACAGCCTGCGCGCTCATGGGGCCTGCCGCGCTGTATGGCGGGCGGATAAGGCTCGTGGGAGTGGGGGTCTCCAACATTACCCGCGAAGAGGCGTATATGCAGGGGGACCTGTTTGACGACGGGCCGGCAAAAGCAAGAAAAGTGGATGCGATAATAGACCGGGTCAGCAGAAAATTCGGCAGAGTCATAGACCGGGGCACATTCGTTAAAAAGGGAAAGGACGCTTCTAATAATGTTGACAAAAAATAGCATCAAGTATAGTTTTAAACAAAGAGAGTCTAACGGAAACGGATTATATAAAAGGAGGTCATGATGAAAGTACTGGTTGCCACAGAAAAACCTTTCGCGGCCGAAGCAGTCAGCGAGATCAAAGCTGTCTGTTCGGGCGCGGGGTATGAACTGTCTGTCCTTGAAAGCTACACAAAGAAAGAAGACCTGCTTGCGGCGGTCAGGGATGCCGATGCGATGATAGTAAGAAGCGACAAGATCGGCAAAGATGTCTTTGATGCCGCGGAGAGGCTGAAGATCGTCGTCAGGGCAGGCGCGGGTTATGACAATGTCGACTGCGCCGCGGCGTCGGAAAAGGGCATAGTGGTAATGAACACGCCCGGGCAAAACTCAAACGCCGTGGCCGAACTTGCATTCGCCATGATGCTTTATATAGCCCGCAACGGACTTACTCCCAAGGCGGGCCGGGAACTGCGCGGCAAGACCGTAGGCATACACGCATACGGCAACGTGGGCAGATATGTGGCCGCCATAGCCGGCGGGTTCGGCATGAAGGTAATGGCATATGACCCCTTTGTCTCGCCGGACAGGATGAAAGAGGACGGAGTCGAGTCGGCCGCTTCCGTGGAAGAGCTTTACTCCAAATGCGATTACGTCTCCCTGCATCTGCCCAAGATGAAGGAGACCCTGGGCGCCGTGGGGTACGGACTTATGTCGCTGATGAAAAAAGGGGCGTGTCTTGTCAATACGGCCAGAAAAGAGGTCGTCGACGAAGAGGGTCTGCGCAAGGTGTTCGCCGAGAGGGGGGACCTCAAATACGCATCCGACATAGCGCCTGACTGCGCCGCCGAGCTGGAGGCCGAATACGGAGGAAGGGTGTTTTTCACACCCAAGAAAATGGGAGCCCAGACTTTTGAGGCCAATCTAAACGCCGGCGTGGCCGCGGCAAAACAGATCGAGGGCTTTTTTGAAAAAGGCGACACTACTTTTCGCGTCAACAAGTGACGGGCCAGGGACCGGTAACAGTTTTGACGGCGGAATATAAATACAGATTGAACGGCCCGGTCTTCGGGGACGCGGCGGTAATGGCCGCCGCGTCTTTGCTGAAAGACCCCGACAGCTTCGGCGCCGTCGTGGGGCGCTTTGAGGCCGGGTTCGCCGAAAGGTTCGGCCTGTCTTCTGTCTCGGCCGTGACCAACGCCACCGTGGCGTATTATACGATATTGAAATACCTCGGCATAGGGCCGGGTGATTCGGTGCTTGTGCCGGCCTATACATTTGTGTCGGCTGCCAATATTCCGGCGCTGCTCGGCGCCGAACCCGTTTTTTGCGATACCGCTGCGGATTGCCCCTGCATATCCATTGAGGATGTCAGGCGAAAGCATGACAGTTCGGTCAAAGCGCTGCTTTATGTCTCGTCTTTCGGTTATTCGCGGAACATGATGGAGATCAGGGATTATTGTTCTGAAAACGGGATAACGATGATACACGATGCGGCGTCATCCGCGGGGACGCTGCTGGGGGGCAGGGAGATACTTGCCATCGGCGATTACGGCTTTACCAGTCTGCATTACAAAAAGGTGCTTTCCTCGTTTGAAGGCGGACTGCTCTGGGGACGCGACGGCGACGAGTTTTTCCGCTCTTTCAGAAACCACGGCAAGGTCGATGACTACGAATACCCCGGGATGAACTTCCGGCTGAGCGACCTCCATGCCGTCCTGGGGCTGGAGCAGATCGGAAATCTGGACGCGAGGCTTGAACTCAGAAGAAGGCTTTTCGCCGAGTACGGTGAGGGGCTCAAAGGGGTAAAAGCTGTGGAGGTCCCGGAGTTCGGGCCCGAGACCATACCCGCAGTGCATCAGATGATAATATTTACGGATGACAGGACGGGCCTTGCGGCCCATCTGAAAAAAAACGGCGCGGAAACGGGCGCCCCCGCTCAGTTTATACCGGGGCTTCCCTATTTTTCCAGGAAAGACGCCGGCCCCTTTCCGAACTCGGAAAGGTATGCCGCGAGGGCGCTGGCATTGCCCTTTCATGAAGGACTCACCTTTGATGACATAGGCGACGTATGCCGTATGATAAGGAATTATTTCGAGTGAAGATGAGAACCATAGTCTGTATGATATTTATTGCGTTTTCGGCTGCTTCCGCAGCGGCCCAGACGCTTACATACAGCGCGGATTCCATAGAGTACATAGCCGCGGAGAACAGGTTTGTTCTAACGGGAAACTGCGTCATCGGATATGACAAGGCCCTGATGAAAGCCGATGCCGTCTATTACATGGTGGATGAGGAACATATCATAGCCATGGGAAATATCGATTTTTCGCAAGGAGGCAGCCGCTTCACAGGGAAGACGCTTGAATATGACATGCGGCTGAAAAGAGCCGTCCTTTCCATCGGCAGGGCTCCTGTGGAAAAAGGATTTATCGCGGGAAGGACGATGAACGCCGTGGGCGAGGACCTTCTATACGGCAAAGACACCACGTTCACCACATGCGATTCGCTGGAGCCCCATTTTCGGGTCGAGAGCAAGCGCATGAAGGTGATCAAAGGGGATAAGATAGTGGTGTCTCCGGTTGTGATCTATGTGTATAACGTGCCTGTGTTCTGGTTTCCTTCGTATTTTTTCCCCATACCGGAAGGACGCAAATCCGGGTTTCTTCAGCCCACGTTCTCCAACAACAGTTCGGACGGAATAACATACGAACAGCCCTTTTTTCTGGTGTTGAACAGATATTCCGATCTGACATATATATTGAAGATCATGTCAGTGCGGGGGGTCTCGCAGGAGGGCGAAATACGCTTCAAGACGCGCAGCGGCGGCGGGACAATAGAGGGCGCCTTCATAGACGACAGGATCGACAACTCAAAACGATGGTATCTTGAGGGCGACGCGACACAGGAATTTAAAAAAGCCGGCATAAAGATGACGTTGAAGGCCGACCTTTCCAGCGACACCGACTATTACGCCGATTTCAGCTCAAACATAGACGAACGTACGGAGAACATACTTGCGTCATACCTTACACTGGAAAAACAGTTCGGCTCAAAAGCGTATCTGCGAGTAAACATGTCAAATGAAAAACAATGGTGGGATGAGGCCGACGGCACCACCTCGGAGACCTCCTCTTCGGAGCTTCCCGGCGCCAAATTCAACGTCTATAACGTGCTGCTTGCCGACAGCCTGTATTTGTCGGGCACCTCGGAGCTCAGCAACGGTTATATCGACAACGAGTTCAGCCGGCTTACCCTGGACAACACAGTCTCGCTGACCTACAAACATGTGGCCTTTGATTATTTGAACTTTTCGGAAACGCTGAGCAACTATTATGACATCTACACGGACGGCGACCTGTATGTTGACAGATGGGTGCCTTCGTTTTCCACCGGAGTGTTTTTCGATCTCTACGGGTATTTTAATTTTTTAGGGCTTGGCGCGACGGACACGGTGAAACACACGATAAAGCCCGCGGTGTCGTTTAACTATATACCGGATATAGATCAGGCCGAGTTCACCGATACCGGAGGATCTGCCGTTGCGCGCAGGGAAAACTTCTCATACAGACTGGACAACTCCTTTGTCATAAAACTCAACAATGGCAGAAAACACGTCTTTATGTCACTTTCCAGTTACATCACACAGGATCTGCTTCAGGACAAAGAGTTTTCATATCTTTCAGATTCCCTGACGTTTTCGCCTTATCTGGGCGAAGGCCTTTCGACGCGCTTTTCACTGCTGCATCAATATGACACCTACGCGCGTGAAAGCGAAAGCTTTTATGTCTCGAACAACAGTTCATACACGTCGGGGGGAAACAGGATCGACCTTTACGGATATTACCGCAAGGATTTTGACGGAGACGATGATGTCTTTACCTCCAGAATACAGGCCACGGTAAACCTCACAAAAAACTGGCAGTTCAAGACGAGCATACTCTACGACTTTAAGGAGAGCAAGATCCGGGAGCAGACGTTTGAGTTTTTCAGGAATCTGCATTGCTGGAACATGGGCATAACCTGGCAGGAAAGGGAGACCGGAGTGATAGACTATAAGTTTTTTATCAAACTTAACGCGTACGGGGATTTTAAATGGGATTATTCCGGGGAATTGGAAACCGGGGGGGGCGTGCGATGACGGGTAAAATGTCGCCGGAAATGCTGGCAGAATACGTGTTTAAATATAAAGGCGCCGCCGACGCCGCCGTCCTGCGCGGGCCCGGCATAGGGGAGGACGCGGCGGTGATCGACAACGGAGGCGGAAAATATATGCTGATATCATCCGATCCCGTTGTGGGGGCGGGCGCTGAAGACGCGGGCGGTTTTCTTGTCGACATCAACGTCAATGATATCGCCGTAAAAGGGGGGAAGCCCCGTTATATTGTGCTCACAATGATCATCCCTGAAGAGCTGGGGCCGGAGTATGTCGGACGGATGATGAAAGACATAGACGGACGTTGCAAAAAATACGGTATTTCGGTCATAGGGGGGCATACGGAGTTTTCGCGGGCGGTCAGCCGCCCCATACTCAGCGCCACCATCATAGGCGAGTCCGACAGGCTGTATGACATCTCCCTGGCGGAGCCCGGCGATAAAGTGGTGATAGCCGGAGGGGTGGCACTTGAGGGCACCTATATTATTTTTAAAGCCAGAAGCGGAGAGCTGTCCGGCGTCCTGGATGAGGCCGACCGCCTGGAGATAGAGAAGTATTCGGAGGAGATCTCAGTATACGGCATGGCTCAGATGGTCAAGGACGACGCCCTGTTCATGCATGACCCCACCGAAGGGGGTATCATGGGCGGCCTTACCGAATTGTCGGGGATGATGGCCGGAAGAGGGCTGCGCCTTTGCGGAGAAACGTCATTGCGGCGGCCGGTGCGGAGATTATGCGCTCATCTCGACATAGACCCGCTGCGGCTGATATCTTCCGGTGCGCTGATGGCTGTGATACCCGGCGGAAAAGCGGCCGAAGTGATGCGCAGGTTTGAGGACGCCGGCGTGGAAAGCCAGATCGTCGCGGAAGTGGCGGACAGGGATTATTTCGAACCCTCTTTTAAAGAGGAGCTTTGGAAGCATATAAAATAGCGGCATCTCGGGGTTTCTTCCCCCGGCAAGGGCCCGAAACGCACTTTTTTCTTGACTTTTGCCGTGATATACATTATTTTCTTCACACACATGCAAAAGAGGGGAGGAAGGCCAGATGAAAAGAACATTTCAGCCCAGTAACGTAAAGAGAAAGCGTGATCATGGTTTCAGAAAAAGAATGTCCAGCAATGGAGGCAGGAACGTACTCAAAAACAGAAGAAGCAAAGGCAGAAAACGCTTATCCGCGTAATATGGCCGGATTCCCAAAAAGCGAACACTTAAAAAAAAAAGTGAATTTGCGGACGTATTTAACAGAGGGGCGAAGATAAATGTGCGGTCTTTCACCGTATATTTTCTCCCGGCAAAACAGAGACAGATCGGAATAGTAGTCTCAAAAAAACATGGCAACGCCGTGGCAAGGAACCGGATCAAACGCAGGATACGGGAGCTCTACAGAAATACTCAAGAGGCGCTGCTGTGCAACGGGATGATGATTGTGATTCCGTCAAAACGGGTGCAATGGAGCACCTTGCGTTTCTGCCAGGCCCAATCGGACTGGCGGGAACTGATCGGCAAGCTGAATAAATTATGTTAAAAAAGATTTTGCTTTTTTTGATAAATATCTACAGGAAGTATATTTCCCCCTACACCCCGGACACATGCATATATTCCCCTACCTGTTCATCCTATATGTTTCAGGCCGTGGACAAGTACGGGCCCTTCAAGGGGACGTTTAAGGGGATTAAGCGGATATTAAGGTGTCATCCCTTCCATGAAGGGGGCTATGACCCGCTTGATTAACGGATGAGAGGAGAACACATGGAAAAAAGAACCATGCTGGCTTTATTTGTCACCATGATACTGCTGGTCGTATTCCAATATGTTTATGCGCCCCGACAAGCGGTACAGCCCGCGCCGGAGCAGACTGCCGCGGTCTCTGAAGTCGCGGAAGAAAACACCCGGGACAACACAATACCCAAAAAGGAGACGAAGAAAGCCGATGCCCTTGTTTCAAAGAAATTCGAAACGGCTGAATCGGAGCCGGTGCTTTATGAAGACGATTATTACAGGATAACGCTTGATGGAAAAGGCGGGCGCGTCCTTGCCTGGGAAGAGAAGGAATACGGGACCGTGCTCCTTTCCGAGGGCAGTTTCGCCCTCAGCATCCGCAACGGAGACGATTCCGCTTTGCCATATGTGTACGAACGCACCGACAGCGGTTTTCGTTTTGTTTTTGATGACGACGGATATAAGATAATAAAATCCTTTTCATTTGACCCCCGGAACGGCTATCTTTGCACCTTCAGCGTTGAAGGCAACGTCGCCGTCGACGGTGTGACTGTCAGCAAATCGAACCCCGAGGAAGCTTCACTGCGGGCGTATGAGAAACCCCTGTATTATGAAAACAAACTCCGTTACGTCAAATTGAAAGAGGGCGAGACAAAACAGGTCAGCTTCACAAAATGGGCCGGGTTCACCACCAAGTATCATCTCGGCGTATTCCTGTCGGATGATGGCGTGATGGACATGGCTTATACCGAGTTGGGCGGGAAAGGTATAAGCGCCTCCCTCGATATGAGAAATATCGACAGCGTCACCTTTTTTTACGGCCCCAAGAGAATGTCTCTGCTTAACACGGTGGAACCCCATCTTGATGAGAGCATACAGTTTGGCGGGATCATAAAGCCCATATCGCTTGTCTTCCTTGCCGGACTCAACTATTTTTACGGCCTGATCGGCAATTTCGGCATAGCCATCATCATACTTACCCTTATAGTAAAACTGCTGTTTTTCCCGCTGACCCATAAAAGTTACATATCCATGGCCAAGATGCAGAAGATACAGCCGGAAGTGCAGAAGATACAAAAGAAATTCAAGGAAAAGCCCGAAGAGATGAACAAAAAGGTGATGGAACTGTACAGCAAGAACAAGGTCAACCCCATGGGCGGATGTCTGCCGCTGCTGCTGCAGTTTCCGGTGTTGTGGGCGCTTTTCCGCGTATTCAATAACGCCATCGAGCTGAAAGGGCAGAAGTTCTTCCTGTGGATAAACGACCTGTCCGCGCCGGACACATTGTTCAAGATGCCCTTTTCGATGCCTTTTCTGGGGCATAACTTCAATGTGCTCCCGGTGCTCATGTTCGTGTCCATGATCTGGATGCAGAAATCCAACCCCTCGCAGGGGAATGTGCAGGGCGCCAACAAGTTCATGATGCAGGTGTTTATGCCGCTGTTTATGCTCGTCATATTCTACAGCATGCCCTCGGGACTTGTCTTGTATTTCCTCCTGAGCAATGTTATATCTATTCTCCAGCAGCAATATACCAGAAATCACCTAAAAAACCAGGAGGCGTGAAAATGGGTCTGCTACAACGTCTTACAGGAAACGACGAAGATTCGAGGATGAAGAAAACAGTCAAGACAGTGTTGAAACAAATAGGGTACGATATCAAAGCCGAGGGCTTTGACGAGTATCACGGGCGCAAACGCTTCAACATCGTTTATAACAAGGAAAATGTCAATGTGCTGGTGGGTAAAAACGGCAAAAACATCATGGCGCTTGAGTTTCTGGTAAACATAATCATAAAAAACCGATACGGCATGGATGCGAAGCTTATGCTGGATGTAAACAATTACAGAAAGAACAAAGACATCTTTTTGAAAGACATTGCCCTCAGGGCCGGGGAAGAGGTGTTGAAGTCGGGAAAAAACATCCTGCTGAAGCCTCTTAATTCGTATGAGAGGAAGATCGTCCACACCACTCTGAAGAAGATAAAGAACATCAAGACGAAAAGTCTCGGCAAAGGGGAGTTAAAGAAGATACTGGTCAAGTATTCAGATGAAGAATGATCTTTCGGCGACCATATGCGCGCCGGTGACCGTCAGAGGGCGGTCGGCGGTGGCTATGATCAGAATATCGGGCGTGGATGCCGTGGAAGCGGTATCCGCCATCTTCGACAGGCCGGAAAGACTTTTGAATCTGTCCGGAGACAGGGCGCTGCACGGCAAGATAGTGGACGCATACGGATGCGTGATCGATGATGTCATAGCCACCGTGTTTCGCGCGCCGCGCAGTTTCACCGGGGAGGATGTGGTCGAACTCGGCCTGCACGGCAGCCCGCTTATCGTGGATACGGTCATAGAATTGCTTTACAAACGGGGCGTCAGAGGGGCCGAACCCGGAGAATTCACAAAACGCGCTTTCGTAAACGGTAAATTAAGCCTCACCGAAGCCGAATCGGTCATAGATGTGATCGAATCCGGAAACCGGAAGGTGCTTGATTTCGCGGGCAAAAACCTCCGCGGCGAACTTGACGCGAAGCTTAACGCCTACTCGGCGGCTTTACTTGATATCATGGCGGGGCTGGACCTTTCAATAGATTTTGACGAAGAAGCTCTCGACGAGACCGACTGGAGCGGAGTGAAGGACCGTGTGACGCGTGTGCTTGAGGACATGCGGGCCGATATAAAAGCGTCCAGAAACGTCATGCGGGAAAAAGACGGCATATCCGTCGTTATAATGGGCGCGCCGAACACGGGAAAGTCCACGCTGATGAACGCTTTGCTGGGCAGTGAACGGGTGCTGGTGTCGGACAAGGCCGGCACGACGAGGGATTTTGTCTCAGAAGCGCTGCACCTTAACGGCCACAGGCTTGAGCTCTCGGATACCGCGGGACTCAGGCGCGAGACACCGGATGACCTCGAGCGGCTCGGCATGGAAAAGACGCTGGGCCTGCTGGAAAAAGCCGATCTTGTGCTCTATATGTTTGATGCAAGGGGCGCGTCTTTCACAGTGCCGGACGAGATCCGCGCTTCCGGAGTCCCTGTCATGGCCTGTCTGAATAAGATAGACCTTGCAGGCGGCGGATTTGCCTGCCCTGCCGGGTGTCTCTGTTTTTCCGCCGCGACCGGCGAAGGGATTCAGGGACTTAAGGACGCGCTGACCTGCAAAGCGGATGAGCTTACCGACAGCGGTGACAACAGCGTGGTGATGCTCAATAGAAGGCAGACCGCCCATCTCATATCGGCGGAGGCCGCGCTTTCCAATGCCATGGAGGCCGCAAAGACGGGTTATGAAGAACTGGTCGCGGACCTGCTGCGTGAAGCCGTGGAGGAAATGGAAATGGTGACCGGGAAGAAAGTGGTCGATACGGTACTGGATACGATATTCAGCCGATTCTGCCTTGGAAAGTGATATATTGTTATGGAAAATTTTGATGTGATCGTGGCCGGCGCGGGCCATGCGGGAATAGAAGCCGCTTTGGCCGCTTCAAGGCTGGGCGTCAGAGTATTGCTCATCACCATGAACCCCGACACCATAGGAGTCATGTCCTGTAATCCCGCCATAGGAGGATTGGCCAAAGGTCAGATCGTCCGGGAAATAGACGCTCTTGGCGGGGAGATGGCCGTGAATATAGATAATACGGGCATTCAGTTTAGAATACTGAACACAAAGAAAGGCCCGGCAGTCAGGTCCCCGCGCGCTCAGGCGGACAAGATGGCATATGCCGCAAGGATGAGACGTGTTGTGGAGGATGCTCCGGGCGTCACTGTGGCAATGGACATCGTGGATGACGTGATCGTGAAAAACGGGGCCGTCTGCGGTGTAAAAGGGGCATACGAGGATTTTTACCCGGCGCGCGCCGTGGTCCTTACCCCGGGCACATTTTTGCGCGGACGCCTTCATATGGGAGACAGGGTCTTTCCCGGGGGGCGGCTTGGCGAATTTCCCTCGGACGGACTCGGGGACGCTCTTAAAAGGCTGGGCTTTCCCATGGGACGCCTGAAGACGGGTACTCCGGCAAGGGTGGACGGCAAGACCATTGACTTTTCAGTCATGGAAAGACAGGACGGCGATCCGCATCCCGTTCCATTCTCCTTCAGGACAGGGCGTATGGAACCGGAACAGGTGCCCTGCTTTAAGACGCGGACAAATGCGGCGACACATGACGTGATCGGAAGCAATATGGAGATGTCAGCCCTGTTTTCGGGAAACATCACGGGAGTCGGGCCCCGATACTGCCCGTCCATAGAGGACAAGGTCAAGCGTTTTCCTCAAAGGGACGAACATCAGGTGTTTGTGGAGCCGGAGGGCAGATATACAGACGAATACTATCTGAACGGCATATCGACAAGCCTTCCGCCGGCCATACAGGAGCGTTTTATACATACGATAAAAGGACTTGAAAACGCCGTTGTCGTCAGGTACGCATATGCGGTGGAGTACGATTTCGTATACCCCTATGTGCTTAAAGAGACATTGGAGACAGATACCATAGACGGGCTTTATCTTGCGGGACAGATCAACGGCACTTCGGGATATGAGGAAGCGGCCGGGCAGGGGCTGGTGGCAGGCGCCAACGCCGCGCTCAAAGTGCTGGGCCGCGCTCCGTTCACACTGGGGAGGGATGAGGCCTATATCGGCGTTCTCATAGATGACCTTATAACAAAAAGCACGGATGAGCCCTATCGCATGTTCACATCCCGCGCGGAGTACAGGCTTGTGCTGAGAGCGGATAATGCAGACGAAAGGCTCGCGGACAAGGCTTTTGCCGCGGGGCTGACAGACAGCCTTTTTCATGACGCCGTGTCGCGCAAATATGAAAAAATAGACGGCATATGCAAGTCTCTTAGGGAGACGCCGTTCAGGACCGCCGACAGCGGACTTTCCGCGTATAACGGCAAGAAACTTTTCGACATGCTGAAGATCAGCGGCATGGATCTCTCCGTCTTGAAAGACAACGGAGCCGCCGACGGGATCGATATCCCGGAGGAGTATCATGACAATATCGAGATCCGCGCCAAATACGACGGATATATAGCAAAATCGCTGGCAGACATAGAACGGTTTAAAAGAATGGAAAAGATGTCTCTTCCGGAGACCTTCGATTATTCGACCGTCAAGGGCCTTACCGCCGAAGCCGCGGAAAAACTCAACAGGTTCAAGCCGGCTTCCGTGGGAAAGGCGTCAAGGATATCCGGCGTGTCCCCGTCCGACGTGTCCGTACTGATCATATACTTTGGAAAGGGGCGGAACGGATGAACGAGCTCATGGAGCGCTACATAGACCTGCTGGTGAAATACCGGATGCGTATAAACCTTATAGGCGCGCGCAGCCGGGAGGATATTGCCGGCATAGTCGAAGATTCGCGCGTAGAACTCGCCGACGGCATGCGGGTGCTTGACCTGGGCAGCGGAGCCGGGATACCGGGACTGCCCGCCAAAATACTCAACCCCTCCATCGCCATAAGCTTTATGGACAAGAACAGGAAAAAGATGAACGTCCTGCGCCTTATCACCGATATGCTTGCCGTGGAATACGATGAGATACTCATAGGGGACGCTATGCATTTTTGTGATACACACGGGCAAAGATTCGACGCCGTGCTTTCGCGGGGGGTGGGTGAAAGCTCCTTTGTCGGAGCGCTTGCGCGGCCGTTTTTAAAAAGCGGAGGAACACTGTATCTGTGGAAACCGCGCGGCTATGATCCGGGGGAGGGCCTGAATGACGCGGGCTATGACGGATGCGCCGGGATCTTTCACAGAAAGTCTTGCGATATCGCCGCCTTCCGCGCTTTGTGAGAAGCGCCGCCGGGGACGGCTGGCCGCCCCCCACGGCTAAGACAAAATTATTTCTTGTATACCACGATGATCTTTTTGCCGTAACCGGCATCCACGTTTAATGTGAACAAGCCGTCAGCCTCTATTTTTTCCGCCACCGCTTTCGGGAAATACAGCGTCCCGCTCATCTCTTCTCCGCCGCCCAGCGTGGACTGTTTCATGGCCAATGCCGATATGTCGGCCTTCTTGTTCTGGCCGGCGACCGTCTCCCAGTTAAGAGCCGCATGCATGTCGGTGCGTACCGATATGTAGATCTTGGCGGGATCGACGATGATATCCTTGTCGCCGTTGTTTTTGATCGTCAGCTTGAGAGTGAGTACATCGGGGACCGCGCCCTCTTCCAATGCCGCGGGAAATGTCGGCACGATGATGACGTTTTTAGGCGCATCCGTGGTAGAGGGATAATAATCCTTCAACAATCTGTAATCCTTCATGCAGGCCGTTGCCAGCAACAGCGATACCAGCACCGCAACCGTAAAAAACTTCTTCATAATGGTTCCTCCTTGGATTTGATGATTTTCACTATTATATCATGTATGGCTTTTTTTTCCACTTTAGATGGAATAAAACCGCCGGCCATATACCAGTGGCCGCCGCCGCTTCCCAGCTCCCGGGTTATGGCTCTGACAAGGCCAGCCGAATTGATCTTCTCGTCCTCGCTGCGCACGGAAATATGCGTCCCGTTTTCCGTGATATTTACCATGACGTTTGCGGAGACCTCCATGAGTGTGAGAAAAAAATCCGCCATGATGCCCAGCAGGTTCCGGTCCTGTACGCCTTCCACGATGACCAGGGCCGTGTCCCCCAATATTTCAAGCGAGTCGATGGCGTCCCTGTAATGGCCGAGATCCTTAAGTGTGAGTTTGTTCATCACGGCGCCGGCGACTTTCTTCCGGTCCATCACCGCGAAAAGAGACAGATAACTGTCAAGGTCTATCTTGAATACGCCGCGTGTGAGGTTCAGCGTGTCGGTAAGCAGTCCTATGGCAAGGGCGGTGGCCGTGTCCTGATCGATGGGGACGGCCGCGGAATCATAATACGAGGCTATTATGGACGAGGTCGAGCCCGCCGGCCTCAGGTCCTGAAAGGGGTAACTGCGGGACGGGTCATGATTTGAGACATGATGGTCGATGAAGCCGCTGTACGTGGCGCGTGCCAGCGGGGTCAGGTTGCTGCTGTACGGATTTGTGTCCAGGACGATCACCGGCCGCCCTGCCGCGTCAAGTGAAGACGCGGGCATCATGGGTATGTCTATGGTCCTGAGAAAGATGTCTCTGACGAATATTGGGATGGTGCCCTGATAGCATATGTCCGAATCCAGTCCGAAACGGCACAGCAGCTTTTTCAGTCCGAAGGCCGACGCTATAGCGTCATAATCGGGAAAATCATGCGTCTGTATCAACGGCGCGGCTCCGTGCTCTTTTAATATTCGTATCAGTTTTTCCATGTCCCCCCCAGGGTCAATTCTATTGCCGTAAGGCTGATCCATCAAGTCGAAATGCGTTTAATATGAAATAAAAGCCCTGAGCCGCTTATGCGCGGGAGCCTGTATTTCGGCCAATTGTTATTGACTCGGTTGCGTTACGGTGTATATTTGTTGCGGAACAAAATACGGAGGTGAACATGGATGAAAAAAACGGCATGAACGCCGAAATGGGCGAGATATACAAAAAAGAAAACCTGGCCCGCATCGGCAAGAAGATCATTGTCATGAGCGGAAAGGGCGGCGTCGGGAAAAGCACGGTTGCCACTAATCTGGTCTACGGGCTTGCATTGCAGGGCAAAAGAGTCGGAATACTTGACGTGGATGTGCACGGGCCGTCCGTGGGAAAACTCATGGGCATAGAAGGCAAAAAACTCGGGGCTCCCAGTTCGGACCACAGGCCCACACCGGTAAAAGTCTCTGAAAACATATATGCCCTTACCATGGCGTCAATGCTTGAGTCTCCCGACACACCCGTTGTCTGGAGAGGGCCGCTGAAGACCGGCGCGATAAAACAGTTTCTGCAGGACATAGAGTGGCCTGAACTCGACTATCTCGTGGTCGACTGCCCTCCCGGCACCGGAGACGAACCGCTTACCGTAGTGCAGCTCATGGGCGGCATGGACGGCGCGGTCATAGTGACCACACCCCAGGACATCGCATTGCTTGATGCCAGAAAAACCATAAATTTTTCAAAACAGATGGGCGTGGAAGTGCTCGGCATCGTGGAGAACATGTCCGGATTTATCTGCCCCCATTGCGGTGAGACCGTGGATATCTTCAAAACGGGCGGCGGACAGAAAGCCGCCGATGATTTCGGGGTCGAGCTGCTTGGAAAGATCCCGCTGGATGCAAATATAGTCGAAGCCGGCGACAAAGGCAGGCCTTTTATATATGATTATAATAAACTGCCGGCGGCCGGTGAATACGAACGCATAGTGATGCGTATCATCGAAAAAGCCTGATCGTCATCTATTCGAGGCGGAAGCGTGTCTTCCGCCTTTTCTTTTAAGACGCTTGTCAGATCTCCTCTGTCTCGAGACAGCTGTCGAGTCCCGCCGCAAATGAATCATAGTCAAGCTTGTCGAATTCCGCGGCGACCAGAAGCGGGTCCGGCTTTGTCAGTGGATGTTTGGGCACGAACAGCGTGCAGCAGTCCTCAAAAGGCCTGCAGGATATTTCAAAAGCTCCGATCTTTTTTGACAATTCTATGATGTCCGATTTGTCCATCCCGATAAGCGGCCGGATTATGAACATATCAGAAAATCCGTCGGCCACGGACAACGACCGCAGCGTCTGGCTGGCGACCTGTCCCAGGGAGTCGCCCGTGACAAGAGCCTCATATCTCCCCTTTTTGGCGATTGCGGCCGCGGTGCGTATCATGGCCGCCCTTAACAGTATTGTCGCGGCGCTTTGATCGCATTTTGAGACGATCTCAGCCTGAAGCCCCGCGATGTCCACTACGAACAATCTTATGGAGGCGCGCGCGCTGTGTCTTTTCAATACGGCTGCGAGGTCCCTGACCTTTTCCAATGCGGCGCCGCTCGTGAAGGGCGGAGTGTGAAAATATACGGCGTCCACGGAAAGCCCTTTTTTCATGGCGCTGTATCCCGCCGCCGGGCTGTCAATGCCCCCGGACAGCAGCAGAAGCGCTTTTCCCTGAGTGCCCTCGGGAAAACCGCCCGCGCCGCGGGTCTTTCCGCAGGATACAAAAAAACCCTCGCTGCGTATGTCTATGCTGATCTCCAGTTCCGGATTGAACAGATCCACCTTAAGCGTCGGGTATGCGTCGAGGATGACGCCGCCGATCTCCCTGCTTACCTCCATGGATGTCTTCTGAAACATCTTAAAGGCCCTGTTGGTGGTGATCCTGAATGTGGCGGCGGCGGAGGCAAGGCCTTTTACAGATGCCGCTATGCCGTCTTTCAAAGCGTCGTAATCGTAGGGAAAGAGCGTTACTCCGCGTATGGTGGCTATGCCGAAGACGCCTTTCAAAAAATCCAGGGCCTCGCGCTCCTCCAGGTCCGTCTTTACCAGTATCTTGCCGTATATCAGCCGCGCGGTCAGCGGAAGAGAATCGCGGCGCGCTTTTCTGTTTATGTTGTCGGCCAGCCGTTTTTCAAAAAAAGACCTGTTCTTTCCCTTGAGGGCCAGTTCACCATGGCCCAGCAGATAATGATATGTCATATGTATCCCCTATCCGTTTATTTTTTTATACAGCCCGCTCAGAGAAGCGTCCGCTTCCTCAAGAGCCGAGACAAGTTCCGCGATGTCGGAAGGGCTGTTATAGGCCGACAGGCTTATGCGCACGGTTCCCGCCGCGCGTTTTTGTCCGTATCCCATCGCGATCAGCACGTCCGACACGCCCCTTTTGTCTCCGCATGCGGAGCCTGTCGATACGTAGATGCCCTTTTCCGAGAGTGCGTTCTGCAACACGGCTCCCGGGATGTTTTCGTGGCACAGCGAGTAGATGAAGGGCGAATAGGCGCGCGAAGGCTCCCTGTTGGCGGAAAAAGAGGCTGAGCGGGCGGTGAATCCGTCCAGAAGTTTTTCACACTCCAGCGCGAGGGCGTAATAACCCTCCTGCCTCTCTCCGAGCATGCGGGCGCTTTCCGCGATGGAGAAGATGGCCGGCGTGTTCTCGGTCCCTGACCGCATGCCCCGTTCCTGTCCGCCGCCCAGTATCAGAGGCCGCGCGACAGCGCCTTTGCGTATCACAAGAGCGCCGACGCCCTTAAGGGCATGGATCTTATGGCCGCTTATGGTAAGCGTGTCGGCCGCAGGAAGCGGACAAGGCCCTTTGCAGAAGCCCTGAACAGCGTCCGCGTGTATGTGTATGCGGGGGGAAAGGCTGCGCGCCTTGCGGATCAGCTCCCCGGAATCCTGTATGATGCCTGTCACATTGTTCACATGTATAAAGAAGAAAAGCCTGGTCTTTGTGTCTATGACTCCTGCAAGAGATCCGGGTCCGACATAGCCGCCCCTCTCCACCGGACATCTGCGTACCTCTATCCCCTGTTTTTCCAGAGCGGCCGCGCAGCTCAGGGCCGAGGGATGTTCCACCGGAGTGATGACGATGTTGTCGCCCGGACGCATGCGCGAAGCCGCGCCGAGCAGTATCGTGTTGTTGCCTTCCGTGGCGCCCGAATTGAAGACCACTTCCTCCGGCTTTGCCCTGAGGTCCGCCGCGAGCGATTCGCGGGCCCGTTCGATGATGTTTTTTGCCGCAAAACCGCCTCCGTGCGATGACGACGGATTGAAATAGGACGATCCCGCCATTTCACGGGCTTTTTCCAGGATCTCGTCAAACGGTCTTGTCGTGGCCGCGTTATCCAGATACAGCATAATCAACTCCCCTTCAGACTATAATTCTACCGCGGCCTCTTTTCAAGACATTATTTGACAGCAGACGGACAAGCCCTTATATTCACGGAAGAAACGGGGCTTTTATGGAAAAAGTGTATGTGGGTATCAGCGGAGGCGTGGACAGCGCCGTGGCCGCGTACCTGCTGAGGGAACAGGGCTATGACGTCACGGGGTATACGATGACGCTGAAAGGCACCCCCATCAAATATGAAGACGCCGCTATAACCGCCGATTCCCTGGGCATAGAACTGTTGACCGTGGATGTGTCCGAACGGTTCGAACGCGAGATCATGGCCCGCTTTGCGGACGAGTACCGCGCGGGGCTTACACCCAGCCCCTGCCCGGCGTGCAATATGATAAAGTTCGGCATAGCGGAGGCTTTTCCGGACGGGATTGAGTCACGCGTGGCTACCGGCCATTACGCCGTTGCCGACAAAAACGGGCTGTACTGCTCCCCGCATGCAAAGGACCAGGCCTATTTTCTGGCGCGCCTTTCAACGGATACGGTGCGGCGGCTGATACTGCCTCTGGGCATGACCGGCAAGAAAGAGGTCCGGGCCATCGCCGCCAAAGCCGGACTGCATGTCTCGGATAAACCCGAGAGCCAGGATATCTGCTTCATAGGAGGCGGCGATTACAGGGTTTTTCTCAGGGAACGGGGCCTTGCGGGCGGCGGCGGGCCGGTGGTCGACACGTCCGGAAAAGTCGTGGATTCACATGACGGATATTATAATTTTACCATAGGCCAGCGTTATCGGCTCGGAGGCACGGCCGGCCGGCTGTATGTCGTCTCAACGGACCCGCTTACCCGCACCGTCACCGTGGGTGAGGAGAGTTCGCTCTATTCGACGGAGATCACAGCCGCTGACGTCAACATGCTGGCGGCGGCCGATCCCGGGGCCGAAGAGGTCTATGCAAAGATAAGGTCGAGGGATTCGTTTCATGCGGTATCGGCCCTTTCCGTCGAGGGCGGCGAATTGCGCCTTGCGTTCGCGGAGCCGGTGCGCGCGGTGACTCCGGGCCAACTGGCGGTGGTCTACAAGCGGGAGAACGGACTGATGAGAGTCTGCGCCAGCGCCTGGATAAAGGAGGCTGTCTTATGAGTGTAAAAGCGCTGCTTTTTGACTGGGGCGACACCCTGATGAGGGATTTCGCGCTGCCGGGGCCCATGTGCGGCTGGGAACATGTGGAGGCCATGCCTTATGTGCATGAGGCCATGGAGGAACTGTCGAAAAAATATAAGCTTGCCGTTGCAACAAACGGAAGCGAATCCGGAAGCGCCGAAGTCGGCGCGGCATTGGCGCGCGTGGGGCTTGACGGATATTTTGCGAAAATCTACGCGCAAAAAGACCTGGGAATGGGAAAACCGCAGAAACGGTTTTTCGACCATATTGCCCGGGACCTCGGACTGCAGCCCTCTGAGATCTGCATGACGGGCGATAATCCGGAAAAAGACGTGAAAGGCGCTCTCGCCGCGGGGATGAAAGCGGTGCTGTTCGACCCGGAAAACCGGCATAAGGAACCAGGCCTTCCAAAAGCGTCCGATATGAGAGAATTGCCCCGCATGATCGAGCAGGCCGCGCGGCTTCCATAAGTCCGCCATAGAGTGAAACTTCTTGACACTAAAGGATTTAGTATCTATATTCGTAGTTGAAAATCACCCGGGGAGGAGCCAAAATGGAAGACCTTAATATCTTAATGAGACAAAGATTTGAAAAAGCGCGCCAGATGGAGGACGAGGGCATCGAGCTCTTTAAATATAAATATGACAAACAGGACACAGTGGCGTCCATAAAGGAAAAATACGCCGACGCGGAGTCGGAGGAGACCGGCTATGTCAAGACAGCCGGCCGCATGATGATAAAAAGGGTGCATGGAAAGACCGGATTCGCCGACTTGAAGGATGATTCCGGCACGATGCAGCTGTATTTCCGCAAAGACGTCGTGGGCGAAGAGGAGTATTCGCTGTTTAAAAAACTGGACATAGGGGATATTATCGGCGTTGAGGGGTCCGTTTTCAGGACACATTCCGGCGAGACGACCATATACGTCAAGGCCTTTGAACTGCTCACAAAGTCATTCAGGCCGCTTCCCGAGAAATTTCACGGCCTTCAGGACAAGGAACTGCGCTATAGACAGAGATATGTGGACATGATAGTAAATGATGATGTCCGGGAACGGTTCAGAAAAAGGAGCGCCATCATCAGTTCGGTGCGGCGTTTCATGGATGAGCGCGGATACATAGAGGTGGAGACGCCAAGCCTTGTGGCCATGTACGGCGGCGCGGAAGCCAGGCCGTTTTCAACCCATCATAACGCCCTTGACCAGGATATATTCCTCAGGATATCGCTTGAGACATATTTGAAGAGGCTGGTCGTCGGGGGCTTTGAAAAAGTCTATGAGATAGGCAAGGTATTCAGAAACGAGGGGCTTTCAAAACGGCACAATCCCGAGTTCACGCTTATGGAGTTTTACGAGGCTTACAGCGATATCTATGACATGATGGATCTTACGCGCGACCTGTTTCTCTCTGCGGTGGATATGCTCGGCTTCGCGGACAGAAAAGTCCCGTACGGTGAAAAAGAAATAGATTTCAACGAGCCATGGAAGTCGATGACCATGGTGGACGCCGTGAAGGAATATTCGGGCCTGGATGTGATGAGCATGTCCGACGACGAGATGAGAAAAGCGCTGGCCGCCAGGAACGAAGGGCTTGACGTCAAGTCCATGGGCCGGGGCAAGCTGATACAGGAGATATTCGAAGCCTATGTGGAGGAACATCTGATCAACCCCACCTTCATCACGGAACATCCGCTTGAGATATCGCCGCTTGCGAAAAAGAAAAGGGGCGACGATACCGGCATGTTTGTGGAACGGTTTGAACTGTTCATCAACGGCTGGGAGCTTGCCAATGCGTTTTCGGAGCTGAACGACCCCGTTGACCAGGAAAACAGATTCAAAAGACAGGAAGAAAATTTCGCCGCGGGGGACGAAGAGGCTCAGCGCATGGACGAGGATTTCATCAGAGCCCTGCAGTACGGGCTGCCGCCCACAGGAGGCGTCGGGTTCGGCATGGACAGGCTTGTGATGCTGCTGACCGGCGGCGAGACGATAAAGGATGTGCTGCTTTTCCCGCATCTTAAGGAAGAGTCCAAATAATGCATTTGATCAACTGGATAGCAGGCAAATACCTCAAAGGAAGAAAGACAAACAGCTTGCTGTCGGGTATAACCCTTATATCGGTATTGGGGATAACGGTGGGCGTCATGACTCTTACCGTGGTCCTGTCCGTCATGGACGGCTTTGAAAACGACCTCCGCTCCAAAGTGCTCGGTGTGAACTCGCATGTCATAATACAGAACCGTTTCGGGTATGACGTGAGCGACATCGCCGGCATAACGGAGACAGTCTCCGCCATAAAGGGCGTCGTGCATAGCGCCCCGTATGTGCATGGCGAAGGACTGGTGATGAAAAGAGGGCGCAATTACACAGCGGTGCTCAGGGGGATCGACCCCGCGGAGGAGCCCCGCACCACCAGTTTCGGAGACATCATGTCCGAGGGCTCTCTGGAGAAGGGCGGCGTGGCCATAGGCCGCGAGATGGCCACATTGCTGAATGTCGCCATAGGCGAAAAGATAAGACTGCTTTCTCCCGACGGGAAGGTCACTCCGGTGGGGATATTCCCCCGCGTGAGGGATTATAAGGTCACGGGTATATTCGAAAGCGGCATGTATGAATACGACACGTCCCTTGTATACCTGACGTATGAAGACGCCCTGTCTTTCCTGTCCCGCAAAGGGGCCAGCGGCATAAGCGTAAAGATCGAAGACATAGGACGCGCCGATAAGGTGGCGGAGGAGATGAACGCGGTACTGCCCGAAGAGTACAGGGCCCGCGGCTGGTTCCGCATGAACAGAAACCTTTATTCGGCCATGGAACTGGAAAAAAAGACCATGTTTATAATACTGACCCTTATCATACTTGTGGCCTCATTTAACATAGTCGCCACCCTGGTAACTATGGTCAAGGAGAAGACCAAGGAGATAGGCATCATGAAGTCTCTCGGTTTTACGCCGGCCATGGTCAAGCGCGTGTTTATACACGAAGGGGTCATCATCGGAGGCGCCGGCATCGTGCTGGGGGAACTTTTAGGGCTTCTGTTATGTTTGATAATAAAGATTTCCCATATAAATGTCCTGCCGTCGGAAGTTTATTATTCCACCGAGCTGCAGGTGAGTTTTTCTTTTTGGAATTATTTTTTAGTGGGAGCCGTGGCTTTTGTCATCACTTTTGCGGCATCGGTGTTTCCGGCTCATCAGGCGTCGAAGATGGATGTCATTAAGGCGATAAAGTATGAGTGATGACATGTTGCTGAGATTTGAAGGTGTCTCCAAGGAGTATGAGTCGCCCGGCGAAGAGGTGCGGGTGCTGGAAGACATAAACTGGGATGTTCCGAGCGGAAAGTCCTTTGCCGTGGTCGGGGAGTCCGGCGCGGGCAAATCCACGCTGCTGCATATCGCGGGCATACTTACACCCCCCACAAAGGGCAAGATGGTCTTTTGCGGTGAGGACCCGTGGAAAAAGGACGACAACGGGCGCGCTTCGATATTAAAAGAGGATATAGCGTTTGTCTTTCAGTTTTTCCAGCTTTTCAATGACATGACACTTTGGGAAAATGTCTATTTCGCCGCCCGTCTTATCTTTGCGGAAAAGGAAGCGGCGGAGAAGACGGACAGCGTCATAGCGACACTCGGCCTGACGCATAGAAAAGACCATATGGCCAGCCTGCTTTCGGGCGGGGAGAAACAAAGGACCGCCATGGGCAGGGCCCTGGTGAAGTCCCCGAAGCTTATACTGGCCGACGAGCCTACCGGAAACCTTGACGAAAAAAACTCCGAGGATATAATGGATCTTCTGTTCAAGCTGCGAAAAGACACCGGGAGCACCCTGATACTTGTGACTCATAACAGGGAACTTGCGTCCCGATGCGATGAGACTCTGGAACTTGTGCACAGAAAACTGAGATCCGATGAGGTGAGAAAAGATGTATGACAGGTTCAGCGAAAGGGCGCGCAAAGTGGTATTGTATGCCAGGGAGGAAGCGTCCAGGCTAAATTATGATTTTATAGGCACGGAACATCTCCTGCTGGGCCTTCTGCGCGAAGGCGCCAGCATAGGTGTTATAGTGCTTCGACGCATGGACGTCGATATATCGGCCTTAAAAGACGAAGTCCGCAAGTTCATCATATCGGATGACGCGGGCGGCAGGTTCGAACACGACATACAGCTTACGCCCAGGGCGAAAAAGGTCCTGGAGCTGGCGATGGACGAGGCCGGACGCATGGGCCATAATTTTGTGGGCACGGAACATATACTTCTGGGCCTGCTTCGCGAGGGCGAGGGCATAGCCGCAAGGGTGATGAAAAATTCCGGCATAACGGCCGAACAGGTGCGCGTGGAGGTGGTCAAGCTGCTCAGCGGCGATGAGGCGGACCCCGCGGTGCAGGAAAAACAGGCCAAACGGTCGTCGGCGCTTGAAGAGTTTTCCAGGGACCTTACCCGTATGGCGCTTGAGGACAAGCTGGATCCGGTAATAGGCCGGGAACGGGAGATCGAGAGGGTCATACAGATACTTGCGCGAAGGAAAAAGAACAATCCCGTCCTCATAGGAGAGGCCGGCGTGGGTAAGACGGCCATAGTCGAAGGGCTCGCGCAGAAGATAGTCACAAACGAAGTGCCCGACATCCTGCACGGCACGAGACTGCTTTCGCTTGACCTGGCGGCTATAATCGCCGGCACAAAATACAGAGGCCAGTTCGAGGAACGCCTCAAGGCACTGATAAAAGAGATCGAGAATTCCGAAAACATAATAGTATTCATAGATGAGATACATACGCTCGTGGGAGCGGGGGCCGCAGAAGGCGCCATTGACGCCTCAAATATACTGAAACCGTCCCTGGCAAGGGGCGAGATACAGTGCATAGGCGCGACCACACATGATGAGTACCGCAAGTACATAGAAAAAGACGCGGCGCTTGAAAGACGTTTTCAGAAGATCGTGGTCGAACCGCCCAACGTGGAGGAGACTATTGAGATCATTTCAGGGTTGAGAGACAAGTATGAAGCTCATCACGGCGTGAAGATCACCGACGAGTCCATCGTGGCCGCGGCGAGATATTCGGAACGGTATCTTTCAGACCGCTTCCTGCCGGACAAGGCCATAGACCTCATAGATGAGGCGGCCTCCATGGTGCGGCTGACGTTGTCGCAGATGCCCAAGGAAACGGTCGACCTTGAAAAGAAGATCGAACAGATAGCCCAGGATAAACGGGCGGCGATCATGATGCAGGAATTTGAAAAGGCGGCAGATTACAGGGACAGGGAGCGCAAACTCAAAGACAAGGTCCGGGAACTGAAAAAAGAATGGGCCAGCTCCCAGGTGAATAATGTCAAAAGCGTCGCGGCCGAAGATATCAGGCTGCTTATATCCAAGCTTACCGGCATACCCCTGGCGAAGATCGAAGAGAAGGAGAGCGAAAGGCTGCTGAAAATAGAAGAGGAACTGAAACGGCATATTATAGGGCAGAACGAGGCCATTACCGTGATCGCAAACGCGCTCAGAAGGGCAAGGGCCGGACTGAAAGACCCGAACAGGCCTATCGGCACCTTTATGTTTCTGGGGCCCACCGGCGTGGGCAAGACTGAACTGGCCCGCGTGCTCGCCACCTTTATGTTTGACGACCCCGACGCCATGGTCAGGGTGGATATGTCCGAATACATGGAGAAGTTCTCCGTCTCAAGGCTTACGGGCGCGCCTCCGGGATACGTCGGCTACGAAGAGGGCGGCCAGTTCACGGAAAAGGTAAGAAGAAAACCCTATTCGGTCATCCTGCTGGACGAGATAGAAAAAGCCCACCCCGACGTGTTTAACGTCCTGCTGCAGGTCTTCGAAGACGGACGGCTGACCGACAATGTGGGCCGCATAGTGGATTTTAAGAACACCATCATAATAATGACATCAAATATCGGCGCCAAGTATATCTGGCAGCAGAAGACGCTGGGCTTTTCAAAGACGGGCGTGGAGATCGATTACGATAAGATGAAAAGCATGGTCATCGGGGAAGTCAAAAAGCTTTTCAACCCCGAGTTCATCAACAGGCTTGACGAGCTCGTGGTCTTCAATCCTCTTGGCCGGGAGGAGATCGAAAAGATAATCGAGCTTATACTCGATGAGGTAACAGCCCGGCTGAGTGAAAGAAATGTCAATGTGAGAATATCCGGGGAAGTCAAGGATTTTCTGATCGAGGTGGGTTACAGCCCCGAGTTCGGGGCCAGGCCGCTGCGGCGCGCCATACAGAGGCACATCGAGGATAATCTTGCGCTGGACATACTGGCAAAGAAATTCATTGAGGGCGATACTGTCAGCGTCGAGCTTGTGGACGGAGAGATAATCACTTCAAGAACAGGGGATTCCATCCTCAGAGAATTACATTCGGAGGAAAAGAATGAAACGAATCATTAATATTGCGGCATTGCTGCTTCTGTTGTCGGTCCCGGTACGGGCCGTCCAGGTGAAGGACGTGAACGTCAAGGGTCTGACTGACACTGACAGGGATTTCATACTGTCGGTCTGCCATTGCGTCGAGGGTTCGGAATTTTCCCTTATCAGGATGCGCCAGGACATCGCGGCCATGTATGAGTTGGGGTATTTTGACGACATCAATGTGGATGTCGCGGACTCCCCTGAAGGCATCATTATAAATTATGTCTTTTCCGAAAGGCCTTTCATACGGTCGGTCGACGTGAAGGGAAATAAAAAGTTTGATGAGTATGAGATATTGTATGAAGTGCCGTTTCTCATTGAGGACGTGCCTTTTGATAAAAAATATCTGCATCAGGCCAAATATTTCATAGAAAAAAAATACCGCGAAGAGGGGTATTTTCAGGTCAGCGTGAACAGCTATGCCAAAGACTTTGACGGCGGAAAGGCCATCTACATAGAGATAGACGAAGGCAGCAAGTTGAGCGTGGGCAGGATCATATTCAAGGGACTTGAAGGCCTGAACCCGAAAAAACTGAAAAAGGGTCTTGAGACCAAGGAATCATCCTGGTGGAAACATCCCAAACTCGACCAGGGCAAGATCCGGGAAGACCTGCGCACAATAGAAAAAAAATTGTGGGACATGGGTTATTTCGGGGCATCCGTAACGGGCTTTGAAATAGTTGAGAGCGAGATGCCCGGCAAACGCGATGTGGTCATAGACATTGTACAAGGCCGGAAATACACTGTGGGGCAGATCGTGTTTAAGGGCAACGCGCTGTTCACGGCGGAAGAGCTTAACGCCGCGGCGAAAATATATCCCGGCGCGGATTTTACGGGCGAGGATCACGACAAGACAGTGACCGCGCTGCTTGAGATGTACGGGAATAAAAGCCATATATTTGCCGACGTGGACACCTCATATGAGTTCGACGGCGACAATGTCGACGTCACTTTCAATATCAGCGAAGGATCACCCATAATCGTGGGCGAGATCAGGATAACGGGAAACACGAAGACCGTGGACAAGGTCATACTGCGTAATGTGTTCCTTTACCCCGGAGACGAGTTCAAAAGGGACCTGCTGATACTTACTCAGGAACAGATATATAACCTTGGATATTTTGAAGACGTGAGAGTGCTGCCCATGCCCGACCGCGACAACCCGAATGTCCTTAATATCACTATAGATGTCAAGGAAAAGATGACCGGGTCGATAAACTTCGGAGGCAGCTATTCCGACTATGCCGGTTTTTCGCTTTTCCTGAAATACGAGGAGCAGAACGTGTTCGGCAGAGCCTATAAGGGCAGCGTTCAGCTGGAGCTGGGCAAAAAGGTGGAGACCTATCAGCTGGCGTTCACAAACCCGAACATCTTTGACACCAATATCTATCTCTCGGGCAGCGTCTACAAAAAAAATCAGAACTACACCGATTATAAGATAAAAAGAGACGGCGGAGGACTGACAATAGGAAAGAAACTCACCGTGTTTACCACCGGGTTCCTCTCCTACACCATAGAAAATGTGGAGGTCTCGGACATATCGGAAGAGGCCGCGGACGCTATAGACGAATCGAAAGAGATCAGAAGCAGCATGTCCCTGACGTTTGCGAGGGACTCCAGGGACAACAGGTTCGAACCCTCAAGGGGGACAAACAACTCCATCACTGGAGAACTGGGCGGAGAGTTTCTGGGCGGAGACATAAATTACTACAAGGTCGAGGCAAGCTCCAACTGGTTCTTTAAATCATTTTGGAAGTTCGTCTTCTCCACTTATTTCAAGGCCGGACTGGTGGAAAAACTGGATCCGAGCGAGGAAGTGCCGATCTACGAGCGTTTCTTTGTCGGCGGCAATATTTACGGGGTCAGAGGATACGAAGACAAGGAATTGTCGCCTTATAATGACGAAGGTTATTATGAGGGCGGGAATTTTTACTTCACTTCGTCTTTTTCCTATAAATTTCCTCTGGTGGAAAGAATGATAACGGGATATGTTTTCTGGGATGTCGGCCGCGCGTGGACTTCATTGGGCGATTTTAACTTCAGGGATCTGAGAGACGGCGCCGGGCTCGGCGTGAAGATCACAACGCCCATGGGGCCGATCACGCTTGATTATGCGTACGGCTTTGACAAAGAGGACTGGAAATTCCACTTCGGGATATCCCAGGGCACATTTTAAACAAACCTACAGGGAGGTTGAGAATGAAAAAAACACTACTTATGATCGTTATGACGGGATTGCTTGCCGGAACCGCGTTTTCGCAGGCGCTTAACATCGCTTTTGTCGACACGGAAAGAGTATACAATGCTTCCAAAGAAAAACAGAGCGCGGAGGCCATCTTCACAAAAGAGGCCGAAGAGATGCAGAAACAGCTTGAGACAAAATACAACGAACTGGTAAACCTCAATCAGAAACTGCGCGAACAGGCCGCTTTTCTGAGCCAGGAAGAGGGCGAGAAGAAACAGCAGGAACTCATACAGAAACAGGAAGCTTTCAACCAGATGAGAAGCGAGATGCTTTCCAAATCCGAAAGAAGAAAAGCCGAACTCATGAAACCCATATTGGAAAAGATCAAGTCCGTGGTTTCAAACGTTAGAAAAGAAAAAGGATACGATGTGGTCTTTGATATGGCAGTGGTAATATCAGGAGACGACAAACTCGATATCACGGATGTGGTCATCGAGCGCGTCAATAAGTAATGGCCTTTGAGATAAATATATCCGAACTTGACATCCCCGGGGGCAGGCTGATAAACGTCTCCCCCGGAGACACCTTCAGGTCGTTCGCGTCGTCGGCTGCGGCAGACGATGCGGCCGCCTGTTTCGTCGAAAAACCCGACGCGGCTCCTGCCGGACGCAGAGTGGGGCTTATAGTCACCTCCGCGGAGATCAAGGGCAATGATTCGCCCCAGCTTATATGCGCTTCCCCCAGACAAGTCTTTTTCGAACTGGTCGCGCGCTATGCGTTGCCCGCGCGGAAAAGCGGCATGCATGAGACGGCGGTGGCCGGAGCGGGATGTATCGTGGACCCTTCCGCTTATATAGGGCCCTATGCCGTACTCGGCGACGGCTGTGTCATAGGCCGGGACGCCGTGATAGAGGCGCATGCCGCCCTTGGCGACGGCGTGCGCATAGGTGAGGGGACCCGCGTATGTTCGGGCGCCGTCATATATGCGGACGTGAGCCTTGGTAAAAACTGTATCATACACGGAGGCTGCGTGCTGGGTTCCGACGGGTACGGCTTCGCGGAAACCCCTGACGGACTTGTGAAAATACCGCAGGTGGGCACGATCAGGATCGGCAACGACGTCGAGATCGGCGCGAACTGCTGTATAGACCGGGCCACGCTCGATGAGACCGTGATAGAGGACGGGGTAAAGATCGACAACCTGGTCCATATAGCCCATAACGTGACCGTCGGGCAGAACACAAGGATCACAGCCCAATGCGGCATAGCCGGGAGTTCTACCATAGGCAGATGGGTCGTGCTTGCCGGACAGGCCGGCGTCGGCGATCACTGCAGCATAGGCGATCATGTAGTCCTTACCGCGCAGGCGGGTACGGCGGGCAGCATACCTAAACCCGGCGTGTATTCCGGGACTCCGGCGCGGCCGATGAAAGACCAGTACCGGATTATGGCTTATCAGTCAAAACTGGAGACCATGTGGAACAGGATCAAAGAACTGGAAAAACGCCTGGACGATTATGAGAAAGACAGTAAGTGAAGATATAATATTTGAGGGATACGGGCTGCACACGGGTGAGATGTGCCGTATCAGGCTTGCCGGCTCCCTGTCGGCGGGCTTAGTGTTTCAAAAAAACGGCGTTGAGATACCCGCGCTGCTTAAATACAAATCGGGAGACAACCGGGGCACGTCCCTTTCGGCGCATGGAGAGGCCGTACACACGGTCGAACACCTCCTGTCCGCTTTGTATGGACTCGGTATTACCGATTGCCTGATATCATTTGAGGCCGGAAGCGAAGTGCCTATATTTGACGGCAGCGCGCTTCCCTTTGCCGAAGCGCTGCAAAACAGGACAAAAAACACGGAGGGCGACATCGAATATCTCAGCATCCCGCCGGAGACAGTCTATTCGGCCGATGACGTGGCCATCAAATACAGCGCCGCGGAAGACGACACTCTGTCTGTGTTGTTTACCTATGACGGCAGCGGTTTCGGAATGGGGATACAGCGGTTTGAATCCGTCGTGGACCCCGCGTCATATCTTATGTCGGTGGCCCCGGCAAGGACATTCGGATTTTGGGAAGAGATAGAGGCATTGAAAAAAGCGGGACTCATACGGGGCGGCTCTCTGGAAAATGCGCTGGTCATAAAAGACGGGCTTCCCGTGAACGGCGCGTACAGGATGGATAACGAGCTGGCCGCGCATAAGACATTGGATTTCATCGGAGATATGGCTCTCTGCGGAAAAAGGCTGCGCGGAAGATTCGACGTTGCCAGAAGCGGACACAGACATAATACCGGATTTTTAAAACAGATTATGGAGGCGTGATATGTCTATTATGGGTGCCAAGGAGATCATGGCGATACTGGCGCATAGATACCCTATGCTGCTGATCGACACAATAGAGGAGATCGGCGATGATTTCTGCATCGCAAAAAAGAACGTGACGGCTAATGAACCTGTTTTTACCGGCCATTTTCCCGGTGAACCGATCTTCCCCGGAGTGCTGATACTGGAGGCGATGGGCCAGGCCGGCGGAATATTTCTGGCGGAGATGACCGGATTTGACAAAGAAAAACAGGTGACCATGTTTATGGGCATAGACAAGGCGAAATTCAGAAAACCGGTTATGCCGGGCGATACGATGATACTGAAAATAAAACTCATACAGGACAGAAAGATGGCCACGGGCCATATCGTGAAATTCGAAGGCATAGCATCGGTCAACGGAGACACTTGCGCCTCCGCGGTGCTTACCGCGGGCATTTTTAATAAATAGCCGTGTCAGGGGGGAGATATGCAGAGTGCGATCCATAAAACCGCTATTGTCGGCGATAATGTAAAGATCGGCCGCGGTGTCACCATCGGTCCCTATGCGATCATAGAGGATCATGTGATCATCGGCGACGATTGCGTCATCGGCCCCAGAGCCACCATACATAATTACGTGGAAATGGGGAAAGGCAACAGGATATCAGGTTTCGCCGACGTGGGCGGAGACGCGCAGGACGTCAAGTTTACCGGTTTTGAGTCCTGGCTGCGCCTTGGAGACGGCAATACAGTGAGGGAATTCGTGACGCTGCACCGTTCCTCAAGGGAGAACGGCGCCACACTCATAGGGGACCGTAATTTTTTCATGGCCTATACGCATGTGGCGCATGACTGCGTGATCGGCAGCGACGTGACTGTGGTAAACTATGCCGCGCTCAGCGGACATGTCGAGGTCGAGGACCACGCGTTTATCTCCGGAGCGGCCCTTGTCCATCAGTTTGTGAAGATCGGACGCTATACGATGATAGGGGGCGCGTCGCGCGTCACGCAGGACGTCATCCCCTATACACTGGTAAACGGAGCGCCGCCGGCATTATACGGGCTTAACATCGTGGGGCTGCGCAGGGCGGGCTTTGACCGCGATGTCCGCGGCAGGATGAAAGAGGCGCTGTCCGTGATCATGAAAAGCGGAGGACGGGAAGAGCTGCTCTCCGGCCTGAAAGAGATCGCCGGGGACGACTGCCCTCAGATAACACATATAATCGATTTTATCGGACGCTCCGAGAGGGGATTGGTCATAAAAAGACATGAGTAGGATCTTTATATCGGCAGGTGAAATATCGGGCGATCTGCATGGCGGATTTCTGGCGCGTGAGATACTCAGGCTCGCCCCGGACGCCGAACTGTACGGTATCGGCGGGGAACACATGAAGGCGGCGGGCGTCACACTCACGGATGACCTTACCGCGAAAAACAGTGTTGGCATACTGGAAAGCCTGCCGTTTATTTTTGACAATCTGCGGTCATTGAGACGCGCCGCGAAGACGCTGCGCGAACTGCGCCCTGACATGATAGTCTTTGTAGACAACCAGGGCTTTAATCTAAGCCTGGCCAAGGAATCGGCAAGACTGGGGATATATTCTTTTTATTATTTCGCCCCGCAGTTCTGGATGTGGGGCTTTAAAAAACCCTCGTCGCTGAAAGGGCGCATAGACCACATACTGGCCGTATTCACGGGCGAAAGGGATTTTTATCTCAACAGCGGCATACGGGTGGATTACGTGGGACATCCCATACTGCAGGAACTCGGCGGCGTGGACAAAAAAAGCGCCGCGGCCGCGTTGGGGCTGACAGAAGATGACGGCCGCAGGGTGATAGGCCTTTTGCCGGGGTCGCGCAAACAGGAGTTCGACAATCTGTTCAACCTGCTTATAACGGTCTCCGAACGGCTCGGCGAGAACTACCTCTTCCTCATGCCTTTTGCCTCTTCCGCCTATTACGATGAATATTCGCGCCGGCTGCCGGCGCATGTCAGGGGATACCTGAGACAGGGGCACGACGTGATAGCCGCTTCGGACCTGCTGATCATGTCCTCCGGCACGGCGACGCTCGAGGCCGCCGTGATGCGCACGCCTATGATAATCACATACAGGACATCAAAACTTACAGAATGGATCGCGAGGCTTCTGGTCAAAATAGACCATATAGGCATGCCGAACATACTTGCCGGACGGGAGATCGTCCCTGAACTCATACAGGAAAGGCTTACCGCCGACAATATTGTGGCGGCAGCGGAAGATATGCTTGAAAGCCCATCGCGATATGATATCGTTAAAAACGAACTTGAGACATTCAGAAATATACTGAAACCGGAGAATGCCGTGACAAGAGCCGCGGAAATAATAACCGAAAGGTGTGCCAATGGGTAAACTACGAGTCGGAGTTATCGGTGTGGGCCATATGGGAAACTACCATGCGAGGATCTACGGCGGGTCCGGCAATGAGATCGAATTCGCGGGTGTCTGCGACATAGATAAACACCGCGCCAATGAGATAGCCGAAAAATACAAGACCAGGGCTTTTTATAATTACAGGGACATGCTCCCCCATGTGGACGCCGTTAACATAGCAGTGCCCACGTCGGAGCATTACAAGGTCGCCAAGGGCTGTCTTGAAGCCGGCATACACATACTGCTTGAAAAACCCATGACAAGGGTATACGAAGACGCCGTTAAGCTGATCGACATAGCTGACAAGCAAAACCTTGTCTTTCACGTCGGGCATGTCGAGCGGTTTAACGGGGCCGTTCTGGAACTTATGAGACTTGTAAGGGAACAAAAGGATGTGCCGGTGTTCCTGGAATCAAGGCGCCTGGGGCCGATGGGCACAAGGAAAAGGACCTCCGGCGTGATACTTGACCTTATGATACACGACATAGACATCATACTCGGCATCGTAAAAAGCGGCATAAAGGGCATAGCCGCCGTGGCAAAAAGCATATCCTCCGAGTTCGAGGATATCGCCAACGTGCAGCTGCTGTTCGAGAACGGCACCATGGCCACACTTTCCGCCAGCCGCATCACCCATTCGAAGATAAGGACGCTCTCGCTGACCATGCCGGATTCCTATATATTCCTTGACTACGCCGAAGAGGACATCTTCATACACCGCGGCGCCAGCACAAAATACGACAGGGGCGGGCAGATACGCCAGGTGCACGATTCCGTCGTGGAACGGCTTGTCATAGAAAAGGATAATCCGCTGAAACTCGAAATACAGCATTTTATCAACTGCATCAACGACCATGAAAAACCCTATTACTCCGCGATGGACAATCTCAGGTCGCTTAAGATCGCGCTTGAAGCCCTGGAGATCACCGAGAACAACAGAAAGGGCTGATATCATGCCGTTTTTTTTTGTGCTATATAATATTTTCATGATACCGGTCATCGTCATACTGTTCCCGTGGTTCCTTATAAGAGCCTTGTTCACCGGTAAGGACAGACACGGCATCTTTCAGCGCATAGGTCTCATCCCCGCGCGGCTTTTCAAGAAAGAGGGCTGCGTCTGGTTTCATACGGTCTCGGCTGGCGAGGTGAAAGCCGCGGTGCCCGTGATAGAACGGTTTACGGACTCGGAACACGTGGCGGTCTCCGTCGGCACCCATACCGGATATAAGATGGTGCGCGAACATTTCGGGGACGCCGTCACCCTTTTCTACCTGCCGGTGGATTTTTACCCCTTTCTGGCAAGGCTCTTCAGACTGGCCCGCCCGAAAGCGCTTGTGATAGTGGAGACGGAGATCTGGCCCCAGCTTATAAGGCTGTGCCATCTGCGCAATGTGCCGCTGGCGTTGATAAACGGCCGCATCCCGCCAAAGGATTATAACAATTACAGGATGTTCCGCTTCCTCTGGAAGAAGGTCTTCGAGATGTACGACGGCATACTTGTGCAGTCCGATGTCGAAAGACAACGTTTTGAAGACTGCGGGGCGCCGGATAGGGATATGCGGGTGTTCGGAAACACGAAATACGACCTGTATGACGGCGAGCCGGAGGAAGACGAGCGCAAGGCGAGGCTGGACGCCGTCTTTTCCGGGGCGCCGGACAAAAAGATACTGGTGATAGGGTCCACCCATAAAGGCGAGGAACGGATCATCTTTTCCTCGCTGGGGCCCGCGGCGAAGAGGACAGCCCTTGTGGTCGCGCCGCGCCACCCGGAACGCATACCGGAAGTCGAGGAGATACTCGACGAACTGGGCTATTCACATGAAAGACGAAGCGGGGAGATACGCTGGGACAAGGACGTTCTCATCTGGGATACCATGGGTGAACTCGACCTGGTATACAGATACGCCGACGCCGTCCTTGTGGGCGGCAGCTGGATACCACAGGGCGGACATAATATAATAGAACCCGCGATATGGGGCAAACCCGTGATCGTCGGCCCGTTCATGCATAATTTTCAGGAGATATACGACGTGTTTGTGGCTGAGAAAGCGATCGTCACCATGAAAAAAGAGGATATCGGCCGGACGCTTGATGCGATACTCTCCGACGACGCGAGGCTTGCGGAACTGGGCGCCAACGCCAGGGCGTGCGTGGACCTGAACACGGGTGCCGCCGCCAAATACGCGGAATACATACACGGGATGATAAGGCGCGGAAAAACATGAGAAGAATACAGTACGCCGCCGAATACCTCTTCATGAGGTTTTTCGTCTTTTATGTAAATCTCTGGCCATGGAAGGCAAACAGGACGCTTGCCGTCACCTTTCTGCCGGTAATGTCCCTGCTGGGCTACAAAAGACTCGCAGCGGACAATATACTCAGATCGTCGCTGGACCTGCCGCGCGAGGGAAAAGAATTTAAAAAATTCCTGAGAGAGGTCTGCGTACAGAACGCGCTCACATACATAGAGATGCTGAAAACTGCAAAGATGGACAAAAAGCAGTTGATGGCACATATAACAATAGACAATGAAGACACATTGCGGAACATATACGCCGAACACGGCCGGGTGATATTCGTGCTCGGACACCTGGGCAACTGGGAACTGCTGGGCCAGGCGGTGGCCTATTCCGGATACCCGCTTTCAGTCATAGTAAGAAGACAGAACAACCCCGCGACGAACAGGCTGGTGAACGCGATGCGCGAAAAAGCCGGCATACGCATCATATACAGGGACCGCACGGCCGTGCGCGAAGTCCTGAAAGGGCTGCGGAACGGCGAAGGGGTGGCCATACTCAATGACCAGGACGGCGGCAAGGCGGGGGTCACGACCGAGTTCATGGGACGGAAATGCTCGACGCCGCACGGGCCGGTGGTTTTCGCCCTTAAATCCGGCGCCCCTCTCAGTTTCGTGACTGTCAGGCGGCTGAAGAACGGGGATTCGACAGCGCATATAGGGGAACCCTTTTTTATTAAAAGAGAAACAGACGACCTTGAGGCGGATATAAGAAAACATCTGCAGCACCTGCTGCATATGCTTGAGACTGAGATCGCAAAATATCCCGAACAATGGAACTGGCTCGCAAACAGATGGCGGACAAAACGATGAGGAGGAGAGAATGGAAAAAATAACCATAAAGACACATGTGTTCACGGAAAAGGACGATATCGTAAGATCCGCGGCCGACTACCTGAAGGACAAAGCCTGCGACGGGGACGTCATCGTAATATCATCAAAGGTCGTATCCATATGCCAGGGCAAGACAAAGGCTTTTGACGACCTCAAGATATCCGGGCTCGCCAGGTTCCTTTCAAAATTTGTCACCAAGCCCATATCCGGCGAAGGGCTGGGCCGCGTCGAAAAGATGCAGGGCGCCATCGACGAGGCTGGGCCGCTGCGCATACTTCTGGCCGCGGTGATCGGCGGCATAGGGAAGATGATGGGCATACACGGCTGGTTCTACCATGTGGCGGGCAGACGCTCCGGAGCCATAGACGGCGCCGACGGCGTGCGTGCCAAGACCTTTGAGCCGTATAACCGCGTCCTTATCTTCGCCCCCGTTAAAGGCGACGCAGTATGCGAGGAGATCAAAAAGACATTGGGAAAGGACGTCGAGATAGCAATCATCGACGCTAACGACTACGGCGACGTGGATGTGTGGGGCAGGACAAGCGGCATAGACAACGCCTTTGTGGAAGTCTCATGCGCGGACAATTTTCTGGGCCAGCGCCTGGAATGCACGCCCATCGGCATAATAAGGGGCGGCAAATAGTTTTTATAGCGCTCGCATCAGAATTTTCTATGTGAATAGCGCTCGGTTCGTTAAGGGTTGAAAACTCACTCATTTCATGAGTTCAAACATTCAACCCTTTCTTTCAGAACACTCACCTTCACTTGTCACATTGCGAAAATCCATGCTAATGCGCTTAAAAACCATTCGCCTTATAGTGAAAAAACAGTGACCAGCTGAGTATGTAATATGCATATTAAGAAGGA
>CAZJQC010000002.1:0-177269 GCA_964548195.1 uncultured bacterium
GCTTTTTTCTTGAAATGAATGGGGCGGATGCTATACTTAAGGGAATATACGGACTGGTGATTTATGAAAATAACTGATTATGTCAAACGCGACCACATCTATCTTTCGGGGGAGATGGCGGACAAGGAGGAAGCGCTGCGTTATTTGTGCGGCCGCATAGCCGCGGACACCGGCAGCGATTTTGAAAGCATATTCAAATCGGTCATGGAAAGAGAGAGAAAACTTTCAACGGGTATCGGGTTGGGCATAGCCGTGCCCCACGGCAGGATCAAGAGCTGGGGGGACACCGTGATGACTTTGCTTCTGCTTGACGAGCCTGTAGACTATGGTTCGCTTGACGGCTCCCCTGTACGCCTGATCATACTGTTTGTATCTGATTCCGATAAACCCTGTGAGCATGTGAACATACTTTCGAAAATATCCTATGTGCTGGCACAGGGAGACACACTGGACCGGATCTTGTCGAGTTCTTCTTCCGATCAATTGTATGACACGATTGTTGCCAGGGAAAATGATTTATGATATAATCTTTCCGTGGGATTATCGGAATATTTTAAACATATTACATCCGAAAGGCTTGAGAGGCTGCGGGAGGCTGCAGCCAACAGGAGCCGCTACTATACCTTTGTCTTTGACAATTTTTTTGACCCTCACAATATCAGCGCGGGGATCAGAAGCATAGAGGCGTTCGGATTTCAGGATGTTCACATAATCACAGGCACCAATCCGTTTAAGATCAATAAATCCATATCAAGAGGCTGTTCAAAATGGCTGGATGTAAAGTTATACGATGATGTCGGCGCATGTTTTAAATATCTGAAAAACGAGGGATACACCATATTGGTCGCGGACCCGAATGAAAATGGCCTGACCATAGACGACATGGGGTCGGCCGGCAGGTCGGCATTTGTTTTCGGGCAGGAGCTGTACGGTATTTCAGACGAAGCGCGTGCCCTGTCGGACGGGAGCTTCCGCATACGGATGAGAGGTTATGTGGAAAGCTTCAATGTATCCGTATCTGTGGCGTTAGCCGCATTCGCCGCGAGACGCCATTGCGAACAAAACATCCCGGAAGAGGATTGGCTGTTCAGCGCTGCGGAAAGAGACGCCCTCGTTGAGAAATGGCTTCTAAAAAACACCGTTATCGGAAAAATATCCGGAGGAAAGATATGATGAAAAAAGTCTATGTTTCATTTAAGATACCTGAACAGGGCATCGAAGAACTCAAGAAACATTTCATTGTTCATGTGAACCAGGAAGACAAGGCTGTTTCCCGGGAATGGCTTGTTAAAAACATTAAAGATTACTACGGAATACTCTCGATGCTTCACGATAAAATAGACGCGGAGATCATGGACGCTGCGAACGGCGGCCTTAAGATCATATCAAACTATGCGGTCGGTTACAATAATATCGATATACCGTATGCCGTTCGCTCCGGCATTACGGTCACCAACACACCGGGTGTCCTTACCGTAGCCACCGCGGAGCTTGCATTCGCGCTTATGATGAGCCTGCTTCGCAACATACCACAGTCGGACCGATACGTAAAAAACGGCGAATTTGACATGTGGCGCCCAAAATTCATGCTGGGCGAAGAACTTACGGGCAAGACTGTGGGCATTATAGGCATGGGCCGCATCGGCTGCGCTTTTGCCCGCATGTTAGCCGGTTTTGACAACCGTATAATCTATTATAACAGGCATCGCGCCGATAATGAGACGGAGTCCTCGCTCAAGGCCGAATATGCCGACCTGGATACTCTTTTGGGGGAAAGCGACATCATCTCCATACATGCTCCTCTGAATGAGGATACATATCACATGTTCACCTACGACACGTTTACGAAGATGCGGCGCGAATCTTATATAATAAACACCGGACGGGGAGCCATCATAAAGGAAGACGATCTCGCGCGAGCCCTTAAAGAGGGGCTGATCCGGGGGGCGGGGCTCGACGTGTACGAGTTTGAACCGGAAGTGAACAAAGAACTGGTCAATATGGACAACACCGTTCTTCTGCCGCATATAGGAAGCGGATCCTTTTATGCCAGGAATACCATGAGCTCCATGGCGGCACAGGCGATAATCGACCTGCATCTCGGGAAAAAGCCGGAGCATGTGGTAGAAGCATGATGGACAACCAGGAAAAGATCGATGCCTTTGTACAGGAACTCCTGACGGAAGGGCTCAATAAAAAAGCTGCAGATTTCATACAGGAAGAGTTTCGTGCGGAAGATATCATCGACATACTCAATAATGTGGACCAAGGCGTGTCCGAAGCCCTTTTCTCATCCATTAGACCCGGGCTTCAGGGAGAACTGCTTTCTCTCTCATCCGCTTCGCTGCGTTCCGGCCTTTTTGAGTATACTCTCGCAAATTTCACGCCTGAACAGATAGCTTCAATGCTTTCTGATATAAATGATGACGATCTTACAGATATAATCATGGATTTCCCCCTTGAGATACGGGAAAAGGTATTGCTCAGTCTCCCCCTGAAAGAACGTCTGGATATAAAGAAACTTATGCAGTATCCGGAGGATACGGCCGGCGGCATCATGACCACAGAGTATTTTTCGGTGCCGGATAACATCATGGTCAAGGATGTAAAGACCATGCTCAAGGGGACTGCGGATATTGAGTCTCTCATATACATCTACGTACTGGACGGAAGACAGCGTCTGGTGGGCATGCTTTCCCTGCACGACCTTATGCTCTCTTATGACGATGAAACGGTTATGGGGGCCATGAGGACGGATCTGATAACGGCGGACCCCTACACCGACCAGGAGGATGCGGCCAGGATCGTCGAGAAATACGACCTGATAGTGTTGCCAGTCATCGACGAGAATAAACGTATGCTGGGCATAATCACCGTCGACGATATCATAGATGTCATACGCGAGGAACAGACCGAGGACCTTTATAAGACCGTGGGCACCGCGGAGGAGGAGATCTACACCAAGAACATCTTTTCCGTCGCCAGGCTCAGGCTGCCGTGGCTGATCAGCACGTTTTTCGGCAGCATGTTTTCGGCCTGGCTGCTTTCCAGGTTTAACCGCACCCTGCATGAGATCATCGTGCTCACCAGCTTTGTCCCGGTAATCACGGCAATGGGGGGTAATATCGGCAGTCAGACCTCGACTATAGTCGTACGCGGCCTTGCGATGGGATATATCAATCTTAACCGCATAAAAGAGACTATTTTAAGAGAATTGGGTGTGGCATCGATCATGGGGCTTCTTGTAGGGGCGATCATCTCCGTCATCGCTTTTTTATGGCACGGAAACGTGATGCTTGGACTGATACTCGGCATATCGATGATATGTGCGGTAACAGTCGCCTCAGTAATAGGGACGCTCGCCCCATTTACATTTAAGAGGCTCAATATAGACCCGGCCATAGCCGCCGGCCCTATGGTCACGACCGCAAATGACTCCACAGGCATACTTATATATCTGGGTCTTGCCACATTGCTTCTTGAATATTTGAGATGATGCAAAACATATCGGGCTATGTGATCAAGAAGACGAAGTACAGGGAGACATCCCTGATCGCCGAAGTATATACCATGGAGCAGGGGAGGGTCTCATTCCTCCTGAAGGGGGCGCTGCGCGAAAACAGCAGATATCTGGGCGCGATGGAGTATTTAAACCTGATACAAGCCAGTTATTACAGAAAAGAGACGACAACATTATATGTACCGGTATCATTGGATCTTTTAGAAGAAAATCGTCATATTTCCGATAATATAGAATATTTCATGCTTACCGGCGAGCTGTTTTCCTATATGCGCAGGTTCATACCCGAGAACGAGCCGGACCAGGAGCTTTTTCTTTCCATGAGGCATCTGATAAAGGGCATAAGCGCGGGAAAAGGAAACAAGGCAGTCGTTTATTTTTTCCTGAAGCTACTGAAAGCCATAGGACATGAGATAAATGTACAGGAATGTTGCAGTTGCGGCTCAGGATACGCACCCGGATACTTTGATTATGAAAACGGGAAGATCGGATGCGGAAAGTGCACGGTCGGAGAAGAGATCGGGACTGAGTCCGCGGAGATAATATGGCGCCTCACATGCGGAAAAGGCAGGTCCCTCCCGCTTGAAAAAGCGGCCTTCAACAGGATCATCGGTGTTCTAAGAAAGTATATTAACAGACATTGTTAGAAAAAATACGCCCAGGAGGATTCGAACCCCCAACCTTCTGGTCCGTAGCCAAACGCTCTATCCAGTTGAGCTATGGGCGCGACGACCTGGATATTATATCAATAACTTAAATGGTGTCAATAAAAAACGCGTTTACCGAAAATATAATTGTTATTGAAATATTCATTTATTTTGCTATAATCAGACTAAATTGGATTTATCTTACTATAATAAACCTGGGTGTGGTGTATGGCGCTGAACGGCACAGTAATACTTGTAATTGACAGGAGCGATCTGGCCGTCAAGTGGACAGAGGATTGCGGCTTTTCGTTTTGCGCCGATTGCCGGGGACTGCCGCTGGCCGACCTCCTCACGCCGCAGGACCTGGATGACATAATAAGTTCAGGGGAGGGGATAAGATACGGACTCTCTATCCCTCTAAAAGAGGAAAAGACTGCCTGCGGCATGGTGATCTGCAATACGGTGACCACTGCAAACGAGATAGTGCTCTATGTCAAGAGCAGTATATCTCCTGAAAAAAGCCGTCAGTTTCTTGAACGCGTCCATCATCTTGAGCACACTATCAGAAAAATATGTTCTGTTGTCCATGATTTTAATAATATAATAACTGTTGTCAGCGGATATGCGGATCTGATAAAGAAGAAAAGCGAGGATAATAGCGGAAAAAGCATCTCTCATGAGATAACATCGATATTGTCTTCATGCAACAAAGCTTCAACACTCTCAAGGTCTATAATAGCGCTATCCGGGGAGAACACGACGCGCCCGCAATATAAACGTTATGACCTGATAAAAACACTGAATGAGAACATAAACCTGATCAGGCAGATCATCTCTCCCGGCATCACTATCTCATTGCGCCATGACTCGTCAGACTGCTTTGTTTTTTCAGACGGCATTTCTTTTGACCAGATATTCAACAACCTTATCATCAATGCTGTTGACGCGGTACCTGAGGACGGGGGGGAAATAGACATCTTCCTGCGCAATATCCTCACGGAGGGCAGGCCGCAGATCGAGATCCGCATATCTGACAACGGCAAAGGGATAGAACCGGAGTTTCTGACCAGAGTGTTCGACCCGTTTTTCACCACCAAGAACAAAGACAACGGCACGGGACTGGGATTATATGCGGTCAGGTCACTGATAAACGGCATGGGCGGAAGTGTTTCAGTCGAAAGTGTCGTGGGGACAGGAACAGTCTTTAAAATTTTGATACCGAAATAACCATCTTGCTTGAATCGGATTCATTCTATGTTATATTATCTTTTGAAGGGGGAGATATAGTGTATTGCATAATCAGTCCCAGCGACGACCCGTATTTTAACATGGCGGCCGACGAGTATATATTGAAAGACTTCTCCAGGGAATGTTTCATGCTGTACAAGAACAGGAACGCCGTGATAATAGGCAGACATCAAAACACACTTTCAGAAATAAATTCGGATTATGTAAACCGGCATGGCGTCTCTGTCGTGCGCAGGTCATCAGGCGGGGGAGCCGTATACCATGATATGGGAAACCTTAATTTTACTTTTGCCGCGACGGACAGCACCGGGAGAAAAGACATAGATTTCAGAAGATTTACAGAACCGATAATATCGCTGCTCCGCTCTTTGGGTGTCAACGCCGCTTTCCAGGGAAGAAACGACCTGACCATAGACGGGAAAAAATTTTCGGGCAATGCCGGTTACAGGGCGGGGAAACGGGTGCTTTCTCACGGGACTCTTCTTTTTGACGCCGATCTTGAACAGGCCGCCAGGATCCTTAACGTCGATCCCGAAAAGTTCAGCGACAAAACGGTCAAGTCGGTAAGAAGCAGGATAACAAACATACGGGAGCATCTGGCCTCGGACATGACTATGGACGACTTTGAAAAGAGGTTGATCAAACATGTCCTTTCAAAATACGATGACGCTGCCGAATATTTTTTTAACTCCGATGATATAAAAAGGATAAATGAGTTGAAACGGTCAAAGTATGCCACCTGGGAGTGGAATTTCGGCAAAACGGTACGTTACGGGTTTAAAAAGACGCAAAGAACGGCAGGGGGCACGATCACCGCTGAGATGACTGTAAAACGGGGAATAATAACGGCAATCGCTTTTTCCGGAGATTATTTCGGAAACGCCGACTCCGGCGGTCTATCGGCATCGCTTATCGGGGTGAGACATCATCCTGAAGATGTCCGTTCTGTCCTTAAGACGGTCACGCTTGAGGACTATATGGTGAATGTCACAGCGGAAGATATTATATTTTTACTGTTTTAATATACCGAGGGGTTGAAAAAATACTTCTTTTTATAATACTTAACTTATAAGGAGAAGGATTTGTTAGTAGCTATTGTCGACGATATACCGGAGAACAGAAAGTATCTGGCGTCTCTGGTCAAAAACAATACTGATTACAATGTGATGCTTTCAGAATCGGGTAAGGATCTGATAGAGTATCTCCACAGGGACGATCCCCAGATACCCGATATAATACTGCTTGATATAATGCTTCCGGAGATGAACGGTTTTGAGACGGCTGAGAGGATCAAGTCCATATCCTATTGTGTCGACGTGCCGATCATCTTTATTACGGCATTAAATGACGATGACAGCATAAAGCAGGCCTTTTCCCGCGGAGGCATAGACTATATTTCGAAACCCGTGCATAAGGAGGAATTGCTTGCGCGTTTAAAGGTACACCTTGATCTTAAGCGAAGCACCCTTGAATTGAAAAAGAAGAACGCCGAGCTTACCGATGAACGGGAACTGCTGCGTAAAAGAGGGCGGGAACTGCGGGGCCTATACAGGACGCTCAAGCTTATGGAGGAGGTAACGGACCTTGATGCATTGTTGGGGTCTATGGTGGATCATGTCATACCGGAGGCCATGACATGGTCTGATCAGGTGATAGCCATGATCGTCACAAATGAAAAACGTTTTATTACCCGTTCAAACGAGGAAAGATTGCCGGGTTTTACGGTAAAGGCGCAGATCAGGGCCGGGAAAAATGATTTTGGCGAGCTTATCGTGGGGTATGATGCGGCCTCCGGCGATATTTTGACACCCTTTGAACAAAAACTGATACATGCTTTTGCCTCCCATCTGGCCATAATAATAGACAAACAGGCATCGCTGGCGAGGATCTCAAACATCAACGAGATCATCGGACGTTTTTTAAACGCCTCTTTTGCGAAGGAAGGCATATTGATACTTAATGCCGAGAACAAGGCAATATATCATAACGACAGATTTTTTGATGTGTTCGGGATCGACCGAAAAGATTTTAAGAAAGATTCGATAGGGGAACTTTCTGCCGGCCTTATCGACATGTTCGTCGACCCGCAGCGCCTGATCGACTATTTCAGGAGTTTCTACGATTCCGACGAGTCCATGGATATTGAGATCATGTCGAAAAACGGGGAGACTTTTTCTATCAGCGGACGCGTGCTTTCTGAGAAAGGCATTGTCTTCGGCAAAGTCCTGAATGTCAGGGTGGTTTAGTCCATGAAGGCACGGCTGGCAATACTACTGGCCATGGCAGCGGTCGTGTGGTTTGCGGCCAATAGACATGAGCTGAGGAGCATCGAGCGGGACATGGCACAAAGATCCGGATTAACACTCACCCTGCGCGCGGCGAACCCATTTTCGCTGAAACACCTGACGCTGTCGATGGAGAGGAAGCCGTATGATGTGCCGGGTGAGCGTGAGATGAAGTCTATAATGGATCGTGTGCCTTCATACTGCGGATCTTTTGATATTGCAGCCAACGACACTATACTCATACGTGTGGACATGGACCGCTTCAGGGGAGACGGGACCCCGGATGATTTTGTCCTTCGCATGATCGAGAGCGCCGGTCTCCGGGAAAAGAACGGCAGTTATTCCGAACACTGTTTTGCCGCATACGAGTTGTTTGAAGAAATCATGCGTAATTGGGGGGATTGAAGATGACGGACAAAAAATGTATCATGGTGGTGGAGAATTTCAAGGAGGATCTCCGAACACTTACGGATATGATAGAAAAAAACACGGAATTGAGTGTTGTCAGCGCTCCCGATGCGGATATTGCGGAGCAGATGTTTGAAGTGGAGATGTTCAAGACAAAAAAGTACTCAACGCCTGAGATCATCATCATAGATGTCATACTGCCGGGTCATGACGGATTCGAGCTCGCGTCCTCTCTGGCGAAACGCAAGGAATCCCAAAATATACCGGTTCTTTTTATAGTGGCGTCCACGGATATTCAAAATAAAAAAAGGATATTTCAATTCGGCGGAAAGGATTATATTGAGAAACCATTTGTCATGGAGGAAGTGCTTACGCGCATAGACGTACAGCTTAATTACAAGCGCATCAAGGACGAACTCATGATAAAAAGCGAATTACTTGAAGATAATGAAAAACTGCTTTTAAGCAGGGGGCGTGAGATAAAAGGGCTTCTTGAGATAACAAAATTCATAGACAGCGACACGGATACAGACAAAATGCTTATGGCTATCACAAAAAAGGTGATCCCGGAGCATCTTCAATACCCGGACCGGACATATTGCGAGATAGAGATAGACAAGAAGGTCTTTTCGAATTTTACCAATGTATATTCCTCCAATAACTTTTCACTTGTAGTGCCCATAAGAGTGAACGGGAAGGAGCGCGGCACATTGCGTGTCGGCTATGAAAAAAGCGAGGGGAAACTCTTGAGCAATTTTGAAAAGATGATGATGACCGTATACGCATCAAAGATCTCACATATGATAGAAAAGAGGGAGATACGTGTTTTAGAGGAGAATGTCTCGGGACTGCTGAAGACCACCATGGACGCGTACCGGGACGGGCTGCTGATCATGTCTCCCGACGGTACAACGCGCTATAATGACAATTTCAAGGCTATATGGGGCATTAACGAGGCTTTTCTCCGAAAAGAGGGAGGAAAAAAACTGATCGCAGAGATGAAAAATAAATTGTCAGACCCTGATAAATTTGACGAGATGACAAAAAGCATCAGTGTCAACGGAAAGGGCGGGGAAGGGGTGATCGGGTTCAAAGACGGCCGCTCATTCATACTAACGACCTTTAAGTTGGACACGGAGGGCTACGGTATTTCCTATATATGGAATTTTCATGACAACACTGAGGAAACACGGATCAAAAAGGAGCTGGCCGCGCTTCGCGACAAGAACAATCAACTGGAACAGATGGTCAAAAACAGGAATATTTAATCAAAAGGCTATAGGGACAGGCTTAAGGTGAAACATAACAACAACATACGTATTATCTTAAATTTTATTAAAAAATATTTTTTGCTTGAAAAATCGGGATAATTCACTATACTGTTTTTGTAGCGGGCACATAGCTCAGTTGGTAGAGTAGCTGCTTGACGTGCAGTTGGTCGGGGGTTCGAATCCCTCTGTGCCCATTATCGGAACACAGTCTTAACGGGCATGTAGCTCAGTCGGTAGAGTAGCAGCTTCACATGTTGTTGGTCGGGAGTTCGAGTCTCCCCATGCCCATGCGTGTTTTTGTCCGAATCTCATAAATCTTCAAAAGACAGTACACATCATAGTGACGGGTCAATACGCGGCCGGTATTCAGAAAAGGGGGTTGAGTATGGAGAACGGATTATTATTTATAGACCGCGAGGGATTCAGAAGATGGCTAAGTGAAAACCACGATAAAAGCCCCGGAATATGGATGGTCTTTGGAAAGACAGGGAATTTGATCACGATCAGGGCAGAAGACGCCCTTGAAGAAGCCTTATGTTTCGGCTGGATCGACGGGCAATTGAATAGTATAGACCAGGATAAATATATCAAGAGATTTACCCCGAGGAGAAAAGGAAGCAAGTGGTCTGAAAAAAACCGTAAAACGGCCGAGATGCTTATTTCATCAGGGAGGATGGCTGAAAGCGGATTCGAGGCGATTGAAGACGCTAAAAAGAGAGGAAATTGGGATATCCCCAAAGCTGATCCTTTTAATGAAAAGCAGATAAACATACTTATTGATGCTCTATCGGGGGAGGATTTGGCCCTTTCTAATTTCAAGAACATGTCAAACTCAGTAAAGAAGACATACACTCTTTTCTACTTAGATGCCAAAAAGGAAGACACACGGTCCAAAAGGCTTCAAAAGATCGTAGAAAGACTAAAGGAAAATAAAAAACCGATGTAAGTGGAGAGAGAGGGCTATTTTCTCAAAAGCCCGCGCCGGCCATCTGATTTTTCACGCCTGTATAATGTCCTATAATATATGTTATGTTGAGTTATGCCTGTGTATGAAAATGGCGGGCCTCCTTTATTGAAGACCCGCCCTGCGAACGATTTTTTACATCACAAAGAATTTGACGTCCGATATATTGGCGATATTGTCCGATATGGGACATCTGAGATCCACTTCGTGCAGAAACGCTTCCTTTTCCGCCTTGCTCATGTCGGCGTCAATATCGACGTTCACACGGATCTCGGTGAAACCCGCACGGCCTTCCTTTGTGGAGCCCATGAGAAAATCAGTGTCGATGTCCGCTTCCACAGAGACGTTAAGACCTCTCAGGTCTATCCTTCTCTGCTTAGCGACTATGCGTCCTATTGTTGCGATGCAACCCGATAAGGAGACAAATAAATACTCCAGCGGGTTCGGGCCCTCGTCCTTGCCGCCGCCCTCCACGGGCTGATCGACGATTGCTATATGGCCTCTCATCCTGGTCTCGATCCTGAAATTCTCCTCAAGCTTCGCGTTGACTTTGATGGTTTTTTTAGGCATAAATTTAACCTCCGTTGTTTAGAAAGATACTAACATTAAAATAACATAACGTCAACTAATAAGTATTTAATTCACGTTTAAAATCCGAATTTTTACGAGATCTATAAGAACGGCCTAAGCCCCTCAGTCTCAATCTCCGGATACTCGGTGAATTTGTCAAAAATGTTCCTCAAATATTTTTTCAGCAGCCCTTCCGTGCGTGCTTCCGCGCGGACGACGAGGACAGGCTGGGTGTTGGATGGCCTTATAAGCGCCCATCCGTCTTCAAACAGTATGCGTATGCCGTCTATATCGATGACCTCGTAGAGTTCGCTGTAGTAGAGGCTGAGTTTGTCCATCACTGCAAATTTGACGTCGTCATTGCAGCCTATACGGATCTCGGGAGTCGAAAAATAGCGGGGTATGCCGGATGTAAGGGCACTCACCGTTTTATTTGTGTCTCCCATGATCTCAAGGAGACGCAATGCACCGTAAAAAGCGTCGTCATAGCCGGGGTGTCTGTCCCTGAAAAACATATGGCCTGACATCTCACCGCCGAATACGGCTCCGAGTTCCTTCATCTTCGCCTTAAGTAGCGAGTGGCCGGCCTTCCACATGACGGGTATTCCGCCCTTGTTCTTTATGTGCTCTATAAGTCCCTGGGAGCATTTCACTTCAAAGACTATCTCACTTCCCGGGGCTTTTTTTAATATGGATTCAGCGTATACGCCTAACAGCGTGTCTCCGTAAAGCAGCCTGCCGGTCTCGTCGATGACCCCTATTCTGTCGACATCGCCGTCAAAACCTATGCCGATCTCCGCTTTTTCGGACAACACGGCGGCTTTGAGCGCGGTGACATTTTTTTCAACTGTAGGGTCAGCTATATGGTTGGGAAAGTTGCCGTCCGGTTTTTCAAATATAAAATGCGCATCCACGCCGGCGGCTTTGAATATTTCGCGTGCGTATAAACCGGCCGACCCGTTGCCGCAGTCTATTACGGCTTTTATCCCCTTCGGCACCTTTACGCCGTTCAGGAGGTCAGCCATGTAATCCGGAAAGACATCATGCTCGCTATAGCCCCCCTCTTCACCGTCCGTCAGTTCATCGGCGATTATGGATGCGTGCAATGACTGTATCTCATCTCCGTATATGGCATCGATACCTTTGCACATCTTGAAGCCGTTGTATTCGGGCGGGTTATGGGAAGCCGTGACCATGAGGCCGCCATGGGCATGCAGGCGGCCGATGGAATAATAAAAGACCGGCGTCGCCGTAACACCCAGATATGTCACGGAACATCCCGTGGAGCGTATGCCCCGTATCACAGAAGCGGTTATTCTCGGGCCGCTTATCCTTACGTCACGGCCGACTGTCACATCCTTGCCGCCGTGCGAGAGTATATAGCTGCCGAAAGCCTTACCGATGAGATATGAGCTCTCATCGGTAAGGTCCTTGTCCGCCAGTCCGCGGATATCGTATTCCCTGAAAATATAACTGCTTATCATATTATGCACTTTGTTTTTCCGGAAGCATCAGATTCAATACGACTCCGACAAGTCCCGAAAGCCCTATTCCGGCAAGGCTGAAGCTGCCCACGCTGAATACCGCGCCGCCTATGCCGATCACCAATATGACGCTTACCACTATCATGTTCTTGGTCGAGGACATGTTGACTTTATGCTGCACCATGTTTTTTATTCCTATGGTGGCGATCATGCCAAACAGTATGACCATAATGCCGCCCATGACAGGCGCCGGGATGGTCTTTAACACGGCTCCTATTTTTCCCAGAAAAGCCATGAGTATTGCAGTTACGGCCGCAATACGCATGACAACGGGATCAAATACCTTTGTAAGAGCGACGGCTCCGGTGACTTCCGAATAGGTGGTGTTCGGAGGGCCGCCCAAAAGTGAGGCAAATGAAGTGGCCAGGCCGTCTCCCAATATGGTCCTGTGAAGTCCCGGATCGTTATAGAACTTTTTGCCGGCCACATCGGATATGACCATGATGTCTCCTATGTGCTCTATTGCCGGAGCCAATGCTACGGGTACTATGTAAAATATTGCCTGCCAGTTGAAGCTCGGAAAGACAAAGGCCGGCATTGAAAACCATTTGGCCTGCGCTATCGCGCTGAAGTCCACCAGTCCCATGAAATACGCGGCGACATATCCCACAAAGATCCCTGACAATATGGGCATAAGCCTCAAAAAACCTTTGGAAAAGTGTGATACGATTATCGTTGTGACAAGCGCGATCAAAGCTACAACATAGTTGGTTTTGGCCATATTTACCGCCACAGGGGCAAGGCTAAGGCCTATGACCATGATGACAGGGCCTATTACATGTGAGGGCAGCAGCTTGTTGATAAAGCCCACGCCCTTGTATTTTATCAGTACGGAAAAAAGTATCTTTACAAATCCCGCCGCCATAAGTCCGCTGAGAGTCCCTCTTAGCCCCCACAATCTCGTTGCCGCTATGATGGGCGCTATGTACGCAAACGATGACGCAAGAAAGACAGGGACTTTGCCTTTGGTCACCAGGTGGAATATCAATGTGCCCGCCCCCGCGGTGAACAGCGCAACATTCGGGTCAAGCCCGGTCAGCAAAGGCACAAGGACCAAGGCTCCGAATGCTACGAACAACATCTGAATGCCGATCAGTAATTTTCGCATGTAATACTCCTTTATTTGGTTCCGAACAATCTGTCCCCCGCGTCACCAAGACCGGGGATTATATACTTATGGTCGTTTAAATACTCATCCACATTGCCGGTAAATATCTCGACATCCGGGAATGCCGCTTCAATGGCTGCGATCCCTTCCGGGGCGGCGATTATTGACAGTATTTTGATTTTTTTAAAGTTTCTTCGCTTTAACAGGTCTATGGCAGCTATTATAGACCCCCCGGTGGCAAGCATCGGGTCGATGATCACTGCAAGGGGTTCTGTAAGCCCTTCAGGAAGTTTTTCATAATATTCCACAGGCATTTTTGTCTCCGGGTCTCGGTACAGTCCCACAAAGCCGACCCTTGCGTTCGGCAAAAGGCTCAGTATGCCGTCAAGCATCCCCACGCCCGCCCTGAGTATGGGGACGATAACGATATCTTCGCGTATCTCGGAGCCGTTCATCTTGCGCAGCGGCGTCTCGATATCCTTGTTCTGAAGTTTGATGTCCTTGAATGCCTCATATGCCAGCAGCATAGTGATCTCATTGGCCAGTTCTCTGAATTCTTTCTGTCCGGTGGATTTTTCCCTCAATATTGTGAGTTTGTGTTTAAGCAGCGGATGATGGATCTCATGATACATAAATACACCTCTTTCATTGTTTCAAATCACAGTATTTTGGCTGCCAATGAAGCGAGTCTGCTTCTTTCGCTTTTTTCAAGCGTGACATGACCGTATATCTCCTGTCCTTTAAATCGTTCAATCAAATATGTCAAACCATTGGAGGCCTCGTCAAGATACGGGTTATCTATCTGATACGGATCCCCGTTCAGTATGATCTTGCTGTTCGAACCCGCTCTGCTCACGATCGTTTTTACTTCATGTGGAGTAAGGTTTTGAGCTTCGTCTATGATTATGAACTGTGATGAGATGCTTCTTCCCCTGATAAAAGTCAGGGCCTCAAGCTCTATGATCTCCGAGTCCATGAAATAAAGACGGTTTTTCTTGCCGAGATCGTTACAGTCAATGAGAAAATCAAGGTTGTCAAACACCGGCTCCATCCAGTTTTCAAGCTTGTTTTCCTTTGATCCCGGGAGATATCCGATGTCTTTTCCCACGGGCATAATAGGCCTCATGATCAGCACTTTTTTATATTTCTGTTCTTCCGTCACCTTGTGAAGCCCGGCCGCCAAAGCCAGCAATGTCTTGCCGGTGCCCGCGCGTCCGACGAGTGAGACAAGCTGAACGGAATCGTCCATCAGCAGCTCAAGGGCGCATTCCTGTTCTATGTTCAGCGCGCTTATTCCCCAGGGAGACGTGTTGTTATAGCGCGGTCTTATTATATTGTCACGGGCCGGGTCATATTTACCCTCCAGAAAACCGCCGCGGATCATCATCTGATTCGCGTAAAACTCACGCTCAAACTGTTCTGAAAGCCCGCATTCTTTAAACGTTTCCTCCGTCTTAAAAACCCCGGTATAAAGCTCGTTGAAATCCACTTTTTCATGCTGATAGTCCTCCGCGGCTATGGATAACGCTTCCGCTTTGACCCTCGCGTTTATGTCCATGGATACAAAGACCGCATTGGCGCCCCTCTTATCGCGAAGATATCTGGCGGCCATTATTATGCGGTTGTCAGTATTGGCGGTCTGAAGACCTTTAGGAAGATCGCATTCAAAATCTATGAGTATGCACAACCTTCCGCCGAGATCGTTCACTTCGACGCCCTGCAGTATGTCGCCATTGCGGCGCAATTCATCAAGAGCCCGTATCACCATGCGGGAATTGCGGCCCTTTTCAGAGAGGTCGGTCTTGAAATGATCAAGCTCTTCAAGGACATCTATGGGTATGTAGACGGTGTTTTCCTGAAAATTAAAAATAGAACCCGGATCATGGAGCAATACATTTGTATCAAGTACAAAATGTTTTACCTCCGAGCGCACCTTACTGATACCTCTTTTTCATCATTATCTTTGTGCCGTGCTCGCCTTTGGAGACCGATACGTCATCCATATAGGTCTGCATGATAAAAATACCTCGCCCGCTTGTGCTAAGCGGCGAATCCGGCAAGCTGCTGCCTGTCACAAAGTCACGGAAATCAGTATTGGAATCCTCCACGGAGAGAAGTATGAGCTCATCTTTCACGTCAAGGTCGACATAGACATATTTCAATATCTGGTTGTCGTTTCCGTGTATTATGGCATTACTGGCCGCTTCGGTAAGTGAAGCGACCAGATGGCCTATAAGCATGTTATTAAGACTGTTGCGTTGAAAAAATATCTCCGCAGTATCTATTATGGTCTCCAGATATTCGGTTGAAGACGGAAGCTGAAGCTTCAGAGTCTCGGACATCTCTATTTTCAGACCATATCTTTGATGGCATCAGCTTCGGAATCGTAACAATCAAACAATGTGAGAAGCTTTGTGATGGTCAACAAGTCTTTTATCCTCTGCGTTATCTTCACAAGGCTCATGACGCCGTTCCTGCTTTTGAGCGTGGTATAAGCTGATATAAGCACGCCAAGACCCGTCGAATCCATAAACGGGACACTTTCGAAGTCGACGATCACCTTTGTAAAACCGTCTTCCACGGCCTGGTTGATGACCTCCTTAAGAGACATCACCTTGTCGCCGCTGACGATCTTGCCGTAAGGTTTTATCAAGACTATATCATTTGACTTTTTCTCAACATCTATTTTCATAGAACGCCCCCTTTCATTTCCATGGATTATAGCATAATATTATTTTCCACGCAACAGGATTTCATGATGCCGTTGCATGGATAAGAGAAATTATATATTAAAAAGAGATAATATCTGACGCTATGAACTGCTATGAGTGAAATATTTACTAAATTCTGCTGTAAAATTTGAAGTAAAACAATTATCGTCAGATATATGCTCTTCAATCTCTGACTTTGTCCAAAACCGGAGTTCACTGATCTCGTCATGCTGATATTTCATCCATTCATTGCGATACCGCCCGGCGAAGACAAAGACTATTTCCCTTTCAATATCGCTTTCCCAAAGATACTTGTCTATAAACACCGTCTCTTTCGGGAAAAAGCCGATTTCCTCAAGGCTTTCCCGCATCAGGGCCTGTTCGACCCTCTCGCCATAGGCTACATGCCCTCCCACGGAAGTATCCCATCTGTCCGGCTGTATCTGCCTGTCCTTTCGTCTTTTCTGTAACAAGAGACGGCCGGAGTCATCGATCACATGCAGATGTACAACAGGATGAAGTCTTTTGGAACCGTTGTGAGCTTTTCTACGGGAGATCTTTCCTTTGACGTGCCCGGAAGCGTCACATTCCGGCAACATCTCTTTTGTTGCCAGCCTCCGCCTTATCATGGCTGCGGAGACAGCTGAGAGCGCCGCCGCGTATGGCAAAAGGTTCCAGGCAGACCACAATAAACGGGAACCGGAGGCTGCGGTCGCCGCCGAGACGGAACCGTGCAGCATTAAAAAAACGCAGGCCCGGCGCAGGGTCTTTTTAAGCCATATGGGATCGGTATCGAACGGCAGCACCCTCCCCCGCCATGCCTTGAGCTTTTCATCCTCCAAAGAGCATATGAAAACAAGGTACAAAGAAGCAGACAACTCAAAGACCGCGGGTTTGTATAACAACAGCAGCGGGGAATCCATCAGCAAACCGGCAGCACACATCAGGCCGAGTATCAGTACGTCAAAGAGGAAAAAAGACTCGAATCTCCGGTTTTTGAGAATATCAAAAGCCATTTCGGCGGCCCCGACAGCAAGGGCGGATATCATGCCGGCGAACGCCCCCCAAAAAAACTCTATTAAGATGTATGATAACAGGGGCAGCATCTGATAGAACAATACACGCACTCCCCCGCTTTCTCTTTTGTCCATGGGAGGATAATAGACCGGGGTGAAGCGTATTTCAACCATTATGTGTTGACGCCATCATAAAGGGGTGTATATTCGCTTTACGAAAGGAGCGCACGGTGAATGAATACCTTAACAAGATCTCAATGATCTCCCGGAATGCCCGCCGGTTCCTTATAGGCGGCCTTTTTAACGGGCTGGGCATGGCCGTTTTCTCGCTTCTTTTCAACCTTTATCTTAAAGAATACGGATATGGTGAGGGCGTGATCGGACAGATACTGTCATTGGGCGCTTTGGGGGCGGCGGTGATAGCAGTGCCGGCTGCCATACTCATAGAACGTTTTCACATCAAGCACATACTTATCATCACCACGCTTCTCGCTTCGGCGGCCTATGCACTGCAGATATATTTTAAAGAGATCGGCATGATAATGGCATTCAGCTTTCTTGCGACAATGTTTATCACGGTATACCGTGTCTCTGTCGCGCCTTTTTTTATGCGAAACAGCACTGAGAAGGAACGGATATATCTCTTCAGCATAAGTTACGCCGTCATGATGTTCTCGCAATTTGCGGGGTTCATGGCGGGAGGATACCTCCCGAACATGCTTATGAGGCTGGGCTTTTCAGTGTCGAAAATATCGGCCTACGAGACATCCCTTTATATGTCGATAATCATGACCATAGTCTCAGTCATACCCTTCTCACGCATAGACCAAAAACCCGTGCCGCCGGTCAAGACCGTGCTGCGGGAGAGGATCAAAGACATCGACTGGCATATAATTTTCAGGCTGATGATCCCGAAGATACTTGTGGGCATGGGAGCAGGCCTTGTGATACCTTTTATGAACCTCTATTTCAAGATAGTCTTCGGCCTTGAATCGGACACCATAGGCATATATTTTTCCATACTTCAGATATTCATGTTCGTCGGCATGCTCTGCGCCCCGTTTCTCACTCAAAGATTCGGTATGATAAAAAGCATAGTCTTTACGGAGCTGGCCTCAATACCGTTTATGCTGCTTTTGGCGATAACCACGGACATAAGGATAGCCGTCGCCGCTTTTGTGCTGCGAGGCACCTTGATGAACATGAACATACCCATAAGCAGCAATTTTGAGATGGAGCTTGTGGAAGACCGGAACCGTCCGCTGACAAATGCCGTATCTATGCTGTCATGGAATGCCGCGTGGACTTTGAGCGCCCATTTCGGAGGCGGCATAATAGAAAAATATTCATTTACCCTTTCTTTTTTCATTACGGTCGGGCTATATTTTTTCTCTGCCGCCACCTACTATATGTTTTTTAAGGACAAGCGGCATTAAACTTCATGGCTCCCCAATATACCGGATCGGGATACCTTTCTTTCAGTTCTCTGGCAGATTCCCACAAAGCTGTCTGCGGGTCCCCCCCTTCGTATATCTTACGGTAAAAATTCTTAAATAGTATTCCGGTCGCAACATCCGATATCCTCCAGAACGAAGAGATCACGGCGCCGCTGCCTCCGCTTAAAAACGCGCGGTCCAGAGCCTCTATCTCGCCGCCCTCGCCGAGCACGCCCACGCCGGTCTCACAGGCGCTGAGGACCACGAGTTCCGAACTTACGGACAACGACCGTATCTCGTCCACATCCAGAATGCCGTCCTCTCCCTTGCCGGGCGTAAGCATAAGATAAGACAGTGATGGCAGGTCCCTGTTGAAACTCCCGTGACATGCCAGATGTATGACACTGAAATCGCCCTTGCCCAGTATTTTTTTCACTTCGGACTCTGTCGCGCTCAACCCTTTCAAAAGCCTTGTCTTGCCGGGGAAGAGAAAATTCACTTCCGAAGCCTCCTTCTGCGCGAAGTAGAGTTCCAGCTCTTCAGCGCCAAGATCAGGATTTCCCACTGCCAAGATGGCTTTCCCCTGCAGACTGTTCCGTCCGGCCTTGTCGTTTGAGGCGCCAAGGTCCGATACGTATTTTACCAGATATTTGTCTATTATGTCGCCCTCGCCCGTCTTAAGGACATAAAAAGGAACATAGTTTATCTTCCAATGGGGTGATATGACGATCTCCTTCACATCATCCGGTATGCCCCGGGGAAAAAGGATGCCGTACAGGTCTTCGGCCAGGGAAGATATATCTCCTCCGCCATCCCTGCCTGTAATGGCTGCAAGCAAAGCCTCTATTTTCTCAGATATGCCGGAATCCTTATTGTCAATAACGGCTCCGTCGTATATTCCGTCCTGATAATAGACAGCATAGCTGCGGCCCGATGCCGTCACCGTGTAATATGAGACTGCCAGCACGTCCGAGGCACAGTCCACGGCAAAATCATCATCGTCCCATAAAGATAGCCCTGCCGGCTGATACCGGAGAAGAAGGTCGGTTTTGGCCGTGTTATAAGCATATACGCGCTTTTTCAGGGTATCCGCATAGGACGGGTCCGCCGCTGCCAGGGAAATAGCTTCGTATACGGCATCCTTCGCGTCGTAAAACGCCTTTTTTTCCGCCGTTTCAGCTGCGGAAAGGTCCATGGTGGGGTTGTTGATGTAAAAAGACGCCCTTTTCACCATCTCCATACGGCTAAGAGCCTTCTTATAATCACGCTGTGAGAAATATATGTCAATGAGCGATTCATATACCTCCCTGTATTCCACAAAGAGCATGGTACGTAGAAGTATGTTCTCATTGTCCGCAGTCATCTCGGAGATAATATCAAGACTTCTCTCCAAAAGAGCCCTGTCCTTCCGTGTTATGCCAAGCTTTGATGCGATCATCAGCTCTTTCTTTAACATGCCTCCTGCCCTGGCTTTTTCCAGCGCCCGTTCCATCATCGAAGCGTCTCCGGCGATAAGGCCCGCATAAAAATCCGCATCTATCGATTCTTCGTCAGTCAATCCGCCAAAAGCGGCCAGTCCATCAAAATCTTTTTTGCTTTTTATGTAATCTCCTGCCATATAGTAAGTTATGCCCCTGTTTCGAAGTATCCCTTTTAGAATATACTTATTATTCTTCTCTTTGTATTCATCCTCCAGCGCATTTAATATTTTTAATGACTCGGCGGTATCGCCTTTTTTTCTCCAGACCAGCGCCTGGTTGATCTTCAGTGTGCTGATCTGCGTCACAAGGTTGTATTTTTCCGCGGTCTCCACGGCCGTATCAAGTATGGATCCCGCGACATCGTATGATCCCGTTTCCATGAGAGACAGCGCTTTGATATTGGAGGAGATGATGAACTCTTCCAAAAGCCCTCCCGAGCGTGCTGATCTGCCCGCAGCATCGGCAAAAAATACGGATTTGAAATAATTTCCTTTTTTATATTCCAGTGCGGCCATACCCAGTGAAGCGTTGGACGCGGTTTTTTTATCATCGCTTTTTGAGAGCTCCGCAAGTGCCGCGGTGGCATATGTGTAATCACCCGTCTCTATGGCTAACAGCGCCTTTGTGAGGGTGACCGTCGCCGCGAGTCTTATGTCGGTGATTTTGGACAACAATGTCTCCGCCCTGTTGAAGTCCCGCATGTATTTGTACAATATTATGGCTTCCCTTAACAATGCGGTGTCGCTGGTCACGCTGTGCAGTTTTTTTATCGCCAAATCAAAATCACCGTTTTTTTCATACAGACCCGCCATGCGCTCCGTGTCGGCACTGCCCAGCAGATCTAAATATTCTATAGCCTTTAAATAGAAACCGTTTTTCTCGTAAAGGGCGGACATCCTGTCATAAAAGACCCCCTCCCCGTCTTCCCCTTTTAACCGCAGATACAGCCGCAGTTCATCTTCTATGAGTCCGGGAGCGTGTATATTGTCGGATGCTATTTTTATCAGCTGATAAAGGTACTGGGACAGCATACTGTCGTCGCCCTTACGCCGCAGCAGTGGCACCATCTTTTTTATTTCCCTGAAAGCGCGGTCATACAGCCCTTCCCTGTAGTATATATAGCCGTTTTTGGAAAGGCGGCTTATCCACTGATCGACGTATTTTCCGATCTCCGGTTCGGACATATCCCTGTATGCCATGCGTATGCCGTTTATGCTGAAATACCCCACGCCGTTGTATAAAAGTGCGTTCGTAAGTGTACGCATCTCAGCACTCCGCGGGAAAGTCTCCGAGGAGAGCTGCAGGCCGTCGATGTTGCTGCTTTTACTTAGCACATCCTTTACCGACAAAGAGTCCGATATCTCGAGATCAAAGGGATTGACAGTTTCCCTGAACGCTGCCCGGGCGCGATAACTTCCGCTGATGATGCCAAAGATGGACGTCATCTCGGTATCCTCCCATACGGCGTCAATATATCTTTGTTCATAGAAAAGACTGAATTGTTGCAGCGAATAAAAGTTCCTTGCGGAAGGGCTGAAAGCGGCGCCGGACCTGTCTACGATAAATACCGCATCTGAGGCGATATTATCCGTCAACGCGGCGGAGTCACTTGTCAAACGGAGATACCTGTTATCGAGCCGGTAATACAGGACGTCGGAAGACAGAAGTATATCGGAGAGCAGGTCCGGGGTGATATAATAAGCTCCGATCATATTTCGTGTCGATGCAGACATAGCGTTCAGATATTCACCGTATTTACCATCCTCCCCCTTATCCATGTAATAAAAATAATTTCCGGCGTTCACAGTGTCAAGCTGTGAGCTGAGTGCCGGCTTATATATCAGGTAGTTGACCCTCTCAAACAATGAGTCGTACGCGGCCAGAAGGGATATTATCTCCCTGCCATATCCCTGTTCACTGATCAGGTCGGCGGCGATGGATGGGAAATGATCCGGATTTTCCAGCATCAACCTGTTGAATGCGAGGGCGTCGGAGGAGGAGGAACCCTTTATAAGCCTTTCGGCCTCCTGGAGCTCGGCCATGGCCGATGCACGGTCGCCCGCCTCCACATAATGGGACGCAAGGTCGGTATGGATCAGATAATCGTAGAATTTGTCTTTTCCCAGTATCTGTTTCAGCCCTTCAGTAATGTCTTCCCCGGTGATATTGTTCCTGAACAGCAGAAGAAAACGCCTTATCCCCGGTTCGTCGTATTGTCTTGACAGTTCCGCCGCGAATGACAGTGCCTTTTGCATGCGCAAAAATTCCCGTTGCTGTTCCGCGACAGAAGATTCAAGTTTGGCATGACGCATATCAGCCGCGGAAAACCGCATAAACTGGTCTATATAAAGCAGTTTGAACATGCGCAAAAGGGCTTCGTCACCGATGGAGGCTGAATTTTCAGCCATATCGTCCAGCTCATCCATGACTTTCGGGTTATTCTGCCGGTTTTCGAAGATCTCAGAAAGCCTGTTCACCATATAAGCCTTTTTATATTTTTGCTCACGCGCAGTGGTCACGGCAGCGGAAAGCCACTTTACGCTCTCAGTCTGCCGTCCCGACTGATAGTATAGAGTGGCCAGGTTGTTATATATGACCATGTCGGCGTATTTATTCTCAGAATGGCTGAGCTTTTCGTTATAATAATATATCGCTTTCTCAAAATCACCCATCGACTGATAGCCTTTTGCCAGTATTGAATAGGCGAGGTCCCGTTCCATCTTATTTGAGAAGCCTTTGTATGCCGATGATTCTTCCGTGCCGCCAATAGAAACATCCACATTTATGTTAAGCAGTCCCCTTTTTCCGTCCGCTTCCCCTCCGTTTTCAGTCATATTTATGACTTTGAGCGCATATTCGACCGCCTTTTCATCGTCTTTTCCAAGCAATGCATTATAAGCGATGTTTCTGAAATAGACGATCTTTTCCTCTTCATCGATAGTTTGCGAAGAGAGCGCGTAGGCTTTTTCAAATTCTTTCACCGCCTTAAGATGCTCTTCCATAAGCGAAAGTATAAGCCCTCTGTGGCGATGTATATAATCCATGCCGGAGATGTTCTGTTCGTCATAAAAAATGGCAAACAGCAGTGAATCGGTCTCAAGCGCCGTCTCATACTGTTCCGTGTTGTAATAGATCTCGGAAAGCTTCAGCAAATAGTCTTTTTTTTCCCGGGTTGAATCATACGGGGGCACCGACCTTTCCGAGAGGCGGAAATTCTCAAGTGCGTCTTCATAAAGCCCCAGCTGAAAATAGACATTTCCTATGTTTTTGTAAAAGAATCCTTTCAAAGCGGGCTCCACAGAGAGGCCTAAGCCGGTCTTGTAATCCTTTAATGCGGCTTCAAGGTAATGGCCTCTTCCCATGTTCTCAAGTCTTTCCTCGAGCCAGCCGGCTGTAAGATAATAATAGGCGTTGCCGGCTTCATCCTCGATCGCCTTCTTAATAAGCTCCAGAGAGCGCATATAAGCCGAGTATTCCCTGTCAGCGTCACCTTTGATCCCGTAATACGTCCCTGCGAAACTAAGGGCATATCCGTATAAATAGCGGGACACAGGATCTTCCGGCATGGAATGAAACCTCGATTTGTATTGGCCCGCCGTTCTTATGATATCTCCCAGCGTGTAGTCAAGTTTGATGAGTTCCCTGTTCACATTTACATCACCGCTGATCACATTTCTCATGGTCAGCAGCATCTTACGTGCTTTGAGTGTGTCTTTTTCCTTCATGTACTTTTCCGCAAGAGACATTCCTTTGCGTTTGATGAACAGAGCGATGTCCTGATACAGTCTGCCGTTATACCCCTCTTCCAGGACGCCGGAGAAAAATTCCACCCCCTGCTCCACATACGGATCCTCGCCGAAAGAGAGAAGAAGCGACTCATACAGTATCTCTTTTGCGGGAGTCTCCCGCAAACCGCCTACTATCGACATACCCTCTTTGATGGCGGACGCGGTGTCTCCGTAGATGCTCAAGGTCTTTATCATGGCGCCTGCGGCTCCGCCCCTTATGAGTTCATTGGAGGAATTGAGCATACGCTCCATGGCATTTATGGAGTATCCCGAATCTTCCGCATACTCGCCACGCGTGCGCAACAGCAGATCCAGCGATGACAATACCGTCTCGTCGGGCATCAGGCTGTCAGAGACAAGATCTTCCAGTATTCTCGCGCCTTCAGCGCTTTTACCGTTTTCTATCAACGCGGCCGCGTAATGATACGACGCGCGGTTTTTGTATTTCCTGCTCCGTATGCGGCCGGCGTGGGCGGAATAATGGCGCATATAAGATTCCGGACCTTCATTTTTGAATATGCCGTACAGCAGGTCCCAGAGCAGAAGGTCGTCATTCTCTCTCTCCGGGGCGTAAGGCTTTTCCCCTGAGCCAAAGAGACTGATCTTTTTATAATATTTTTCATCGCCCTCCATCATCTCCCTGAAACGTTCTTTCTCCACGGCAAAGACATCTGTCATCCCTGAAGATTCAAGCTGCATGAGGCAGTTCGAGGCGAAGAGATACCTGTCCGCGCCTGTGTAGCTTTCCATGGCGTCTTCGGCGAGTATTACGATCTCACACGGGTCTTTGATCTTTTGCATGGCCGAAATATGGTGATACACAGATGAATAATCTTTTTTAAGAGATCTTATATCGGAATATCTCAATATGTTTCCCGTGGAGTAGACCAGAAGGCCATTGTTAATGTCAAATGAGTTTAATCCTTCCGCGTAGAACAGAAAGCGTTCTTTTCCGTTGACATTATATATTATAAAAGCCCCGTCCTTGTCGTCTCTCCGGCCATCGCCGTCTGTATCGAACGGATGCGATATATAGTATATACCTGGGCCGATGCCGTCGCTTTTGATCGAATATTTAGGTATGACGGAAGCGTCATAAAGTTTTATGCCATCCGAATCATATATGAAGATGTTGTTGTTTTCCCCCAGGCAAAACACCCCGCCTCCGGTGCCGAATACCGCTTCTTTCGCTTTGGGCACCGCTATTGTGTCTATGACGCCGCTGTCAACGTCAAATATGTTGATAAAGGCCCCTTCCTCTTTACGGGATAAAAACAGCCCTTTTTTCCCTGACAAAGAGGGAGAGAACTCTTTCACGAAACGAGACCCGAATATTTTTTGCGACTTGGCGTCCAGGAGTATAACATCGCCTTTGACGTCTCTGGAGTTTTCGGTAAACACGGTCATGCCGCCGGACATGTCCCCCAGGACCTCGTCATATGATGTCGCGCGGAATTTACCGGACTCTCCGGAGACTATGTTTTTGAAATAGATATCGTAGTTGTTGCCCTCATATACCGTATACAACACGGTCTCTCCGTCGTCTCCGGCGGCGCAGTTGACAATTTCAGAGAGGCGGACCGAGACAGTCCCGCTTTCTTCGCGGAGAAGTCCCGCCCCTTTTCCCGCGGACACACATGAAAAAACGGCGAACAGATAAAAAGTGAACAGGCAGAGGCGTATGTATTTCATTCTTTTATCGTCCATTCACCGTATTCATCCTGTACGTACCATCCGGACTCAGCCTCGTCCCTGAACTTTTTGGAAAAGATCTCCCTCACTTTGGGCAGATCGCCCGAATCAAGCCCCTCCGTTATATCAAGTATCCTGCCGAAGATGATCACTCTGTCGCGGTTTTCCTCATAGATGAACCTGTTGACAAACCTCGCCAGCTCTTTGTCCGACTCCATCATACCCATGTCCCTTACGGAGATGTCAGCGTTGAGTGTCTCGCCGATAACGCCCATGTCCATGAATCGTCTGTAGTCGTCCATATTATACTGTCTGTTCTGATACGCGAGGAAGGCGCGCTTTTTCCCGTCGGATATCTTTGAGATATCATCGGGCAATGTCCTCACCGAGACCAGCAGTAGCTCATCGTTGCCTAAAAAGGAATAATTGCCGATGACCTGGTTTTCAAGTGAGGTCTTTTCACCCACAAGATTGATCTCGATGCTGGCCTTAGGGCTCAACAGTGAACATCCGCTTATGACAAGTATAAAAGCGAAAAAAATATGTCTCATAAAACTCCTTACAGACCAAGGTCTTTCTCTTTCAATATAGCCTGAAGCGGTATTCTTCGAATTGGTTCGACTTCGACTTTTCCAATGATAAAACCAAGTAGAAAGGAGACCACATTGGACCTTCTGAAAGTAAATTTGGGTATGATATCGACAAAACCGTTATCTACCCTGACAATTATATTCTTGGGCACGACCCCGACCATATTCAATTTTGACCGCATGCCTTTGATCTGCGGGTTCTTGCTGTCCGGGTCAAGGGAAAGAAGCGCTTTGTCTACGACGTCCTTGTCGATGCGGGTAAAGTCGCAAAAGCCGGATATCTCATTATTCAAGGACTCCATCCTTGTCACGAAAGAGACAAGAGATCGGCCTTTCTTGCCGGTGCCTTTTCGCATATTGACATCGATCGCATTCAGTGATATCGAATATTTTTTGGCGTCGATATCCGCGAAAACATCCCCGCCGATCTGTCCCTCCTGGAACGCCACTGAGATATCTGAAAGGCTTATCACTTTGTCATAAGCTGAAAGCTCAGATTCAAAATTCCTGAAGATATAGTTCTTCATGCGAAATGTCTCAATGCTTATGCGATGTGAACTGTTTTTTGCATTGATATTGTCCTTCTCGGGATTAAAACGGTAGGGTATTGAGACAGAAAGGCCGCGGAAAGAGATATCGTCATAGGTTCCGTCCTCAACAGTGCAGTCAAACACCGCATTGAAGGATTTGTCATTGCCTTCGAGCCATAGCCCTCCGTTTATACCTTTCACGTCAATACCGTATGCGGGATAACTGAACGTTACGCCGGTCATGCGGTTGTCCGATCTGATCCTTATATCCGAAAGGTCGCCGCTGGCCTCAAGGTCAAAGTGTATGATCCCCTCAATGTCCGCATCGTCAAGCCCCGAATATATCTTTTTCATTTCATTAAGGTCTATCTGTGAATCTGTCAGCGTCAGGTCTACAGTCTTTTTGCCGAAGTCATCAAGATATCCGTTCAGGACAAACCTGCTGTTTCTACCGCTTTCAAGCCGCATGTCATCAAAGTATAAAAAGCCGCGTGCCGGTTCCACGATCACATTGCCGGAAAGATTGAGATATTTTGAGGCGATCGTGTTGCCGCCCGCCCGGAAATCGATATTTGTCGCTGAAAGAGATGTGCTCAATGCAAGCGAAGTGTCCGTATCTCCTTTAAACGACATAATGCCGTTGAATTTCGCATACAGAGGTATGCCGAAATAGTTCAGAAATGTCATGTCTTCAAGGACAAGGTTATAATCTATTTTGTTCAACGTCTCGGATCTGCCCGATATCGAGAGGCTGCCGCCAAAACTATTGAATGAAAAATCGTCAAGGACTATTCCGTATACTTCTTTCATTCCCCGTAGCCTTAAAGCGCATCGAAGCCTGATATCGTTGAACTCCATGTTTGTCTTTTTATAGGCCACGCGGGGGAAATCGCATGCGACAGATATCGCCGCATCCGAAAGCCTCCCGTTCAGGGTTATCTCCGCCGCGCCGCTCACCTCTGCCCCGAAGGCATTCAGATCAAGACCTGAGAGACGGAGCGAGCCTGAGACAGAATCGTCCTCCGCAGAGCCTTTTATGACTATGCGTCCCGAAGTCTTCAATGGATATTTGCTGCCGGTAAAGCGTTCGGCAAGCCTGAGCAGCCTGCCTATGTCCATGTCAGCCCTTAGCTCCCGGACATTATATTCAGAGAGGGCATAATCTTCATCATAACGGAGGCTTCCCCGGCATAAAGCCACGGGTATGTCATCACCGGAAAGGGATATCTTGTCGATATTCACCACCCGGGACGACATGTCGCCTTTGATCTCGGCCTTAAAGGATGCCCCTCCCATAATATCCTCCCGGGGTATTTCCGCGGAAAGATCAAGGTCAAAAAGGCCTCCATCTTTTTGAAAAAAGCATGAGACATCAAGGTCCAGGCTGTCATTGGCGTAAAGGTCCGATGCCACCGCCGCGGGAGAATCCGTGACAAGAGAGAATTCCATGTCTACATCCTCAAGGGTCCCGCCGGGTGAAAACACGCTTAAGGACAGGTCGACAAGTCCGGTGCGCACCATGCCCGCATCGTTTATGACAGTTATGCTCATCCCCGATATTGTGAGGTCTTTAAGCGAGAACCGCGGCAATCGCGGCGAAGGCTGTTCAGAGACATCCGGCGATTGTTGCGTTTTAGCGGGTGGCTTCGCCATGTCGGCGGGCCGCAGCACCGCTACCGGCGATCTCGCGTATATTCTGCTCACTGCGGGCGTGCCGGACAGAGTCCTCAGTGGAGATACTGTTATAGCCAACTCATGGCATTTAAAATCAACCGCCTCATTCTCATAACTCAAATGCCTAAGCCTTACGCTCCACGGCAGAAGACAGGTGATCTCAATACTTTTCAGTCCGTCTATCTTGGATATCAGCATATGCTCCCCCGCCGCAGAGGAAAAAAAGACAGAAGCCGCTAAAGCGATGTTCCAAAAAGACAATAAGGCGACGGCTGCAACGGAAGCCGCCGTTAAGAATATTTTTTTGATTTTCATCCGGTTAGTATAACAATTCTTTCTATACTTTGCAACCGAATTGCCTGGCAAAACGGCCGATCCGGCGCAAAAAAACGTCGGGACCGGCCGTCATCAAAGATCCGCTCAGCGCTCTCCCCAGACGATCTCTATAGCTACAGAACCGTCCTCGGACGATGATTTGAAATCGGGATCGGATAATCCGCCATCGCTTATCTCTTCGATCTTCATGAGAGAAATGATCTGCGGCATCACACTATCGGCCGCCTGCTTATCACTCATGCTGAAATGCAGCCGTTTCACGGGATAAGCCAGCGAGAGCTTGTTCTCGGACTTCGCCTTTCTTATCAGATCAATAAGGCGAAGCAGGTCAGCCATATGGGCCGTTTCAGAAGAATAATCGTTTTTATCATCATATAAAGGCCATTCGGCAAGATGTATGGAGATGTCTTGCTCAAAATCTTTGAAATACATCAGATATATCTCTTCTGTTATATGGGGGACAAAAGGGGCAAACAATTTTAACGTTTTAAATAGTATATTATAAAGTGTGTGCCTGCTTCCGTCGGCGTCTGTATTTCCGTCGGAGAGGCGTCCTTTGACGAGTTCAATATAATTATCGCAGAGGTCTTTCCAGAAAAAGGACTCTATTGTATTAAGCGCCAGTCCGTACTCGTAACGGTCCATATAATCCGTGGCGCGTTTTATGGTGTCGTTCATGCGGTGTATGATCCATCTGTCGATTATATTCAGAGGGCCCGTGCGTCTTCCGTCGTATCCCTGAAGGTTCATTATGGCAAACTTTGAGGCGTTCCATAGCTTTGTGACGAGTTTTCGGCCGTCTTTAAGTACATCCTCCGAAAAGAAGGTGTCCATTCCGAGCCTTGATCCGGCAGTCCAGTACCTTACGGGATCGGCTGAAAATTTTTCCACAAGCTGCTGCGGCGAAATGCCCGCGTTTCCCTTCGATTTTGATATTTTTTTTCTCTCGGGGTCAAGGCTGTGTCCCGAGATCATTATATTCTTCCAGGGCACGGAATTATGGTGGAAATAGGATTTGACTATGGTATAAAAAGCCCATGTCCGTATTATATCGTGGGCCTGCGGACGGAGGTCCATGGGGAATAAATCCTTCATCCTGTCGTCTTGCTCACCCCATTTTCCGTTTATCTGCGGTGTGACCGAAGACGTGGCCCATGTGTCCATGACATCCGTTTCGGGCTCAAATTCGGTGGCGCCGCAGCCAGGGCAAGCTCCCTCCGGCATCTGCGTCAGCGGATCCACCGGGAGGCTCGCATCGGAAGCCACCACTGGCTGGCCGCATGACTTGCAATACCATAGCGGAAAAGGAACTCCGTAGAAACGCTGCCTGGAGATACCCCAGTCCCACTTAAGGTTGCTCACCCAATGGAGATAACGTTCTTTCATAAATGACGGGTACCAGTTTATCCGGTCCGCCAGGACTATCAGTTCGTCTTTATGATCCAGGATGTCAATAAACCACTGCTCCTTGACGATATATTCCATGGGTTTGCCGCATCTGTCATGGGTGTTGACCGGATGTGATATCTCCTTTATCGCGCTTACATAGCCGCCTTCCTTAAGGTCTTCTATCAAAGCGACGCGGGCCTCGGCGATCTTCATGCCGCAGTATTTCCCCGCCGCCTCATTCATGCGGCCGCGTTCATCGATCACTTGCCTCAGAGGCAGCGAATGGGTATGATACCATTCGACATCCGTGGTGTCGCCGAATGTACAACACATGACGGCGCCCGTCCCCTTTTCCATATCCACCTTCTCATCGGTCATTACCTTGACCTTCAGATCAAACAGCGGCGGGGTCACCATCTTGCCGACAAGGGCGGCATAGCGTGAGTCATCGGGGTGGACGAATACCGCCACCAGGGCGGGAATAAGTTCCGGTCTCGTTGTCGCTATGACAAGGTCTTCACCTTCTTCAGTCCTGAACCTCAGGTCGACGAACCTTGAAGGCATCTCCATATCATCGGTCTCAGCCTGAGCGACCGTGGTACGGCAATTAGGACAGTATAACGCCGGAGTGGCTTTCTTCTTAACGAGCCCCTTATTAAAAAGGTCTATAAAGGAGCGCTGAGAAATACGCCGGGAGCGGTCGTCTATGGTGGAATAAAGCTGATCCCAGTCCGCCGAGAAGCCGAGGCTTTTCCACAGTTCCTTAAACTCTTTTTCCACCTCTGCGGAAAGAGAAAGACAGTTCTCGATAAAATCTGCCCGGTCTACCGACCCCGCCGATTTTTTCATTTTTTTCTCCACAAGCCTTTCGGTAGGCAGCCCGTTGTCATCAAAACCGAAGGGATAGAATACCTCAAACCCCTTCATGCGCTTATAACGCGCCATGATCTCAGCCTGCGTATATGAGAAGACGTGGCCGATATGCAGTTTGCCGGAAACTGTCGGAGGCGGGGTGTCGACGGAAAAAACCGGTTTTTTACTTAGGGGTGAATACTTGTATATCCCCCGGTCTTCCCAAAAATCCTGGATCTTCTTCTCGGTCTCAATACCGCCGTAATATTTTGGCATGTCAGTCATGTAAATTACTCCTTATGATGTGATGATATCATCTGTTGCCGGGAACAAAAAGATCCCATCCCCGGGCATCCATTATCATGTCGGTCACTTCTCTGACGGCGCCGTGTCCGCCCTTTGAACGGGTGACCATATCGGCGCCCTCTTTCAGGCTCTCATGCGCGTCATTTACGCATATCCCGATGGCTGCGCGCTCAAAGATGGCCCGTTCGGGTATGTCATCGCCCACACATAATACATCCTGGTCGTGAAAACCATATTTTTTCAAGATGGAGTCGTATACTTCCAGCTTATTCTTGATCCCCTGATGGATCTCCTGTATACCCAGTTCAGCCGCCCTCTTTGACACGATATTTGATTCGCGTCCTGTGATGATGGAACAGACGATGCCTTTATCGATTATCATCTTTATGCCGATCCCGTCCCGGGCATGAAAGGACTTCGATTCCACGCCGTTGTCGTCTATGACTATGGTCCCGTCGGTCATCACGCCGTCAACATCAAAAACGACCATCTTTATTTCCCGAAGCTTGTCGCGAAACGTCATATGAGGCCGGCCTTTAATATATCATGCATATGGATGACCCCCGTGACGCGGCCTTCCTGTACCACAACAAGTGAGGTTATGTTAAAGTCCTCCATCAATTTTAAGGCATAAGCGGCCAGTCTGTCAGGAGATATAGTTTTGGGATTCTTAACCATGACGTCCTTCATCAATATTCCGGCCAAGGAGTCGTGGTCTTTCAAAAAACGTTTAAAATCCCCGTCGGTGAATATGCCTTCCAGAGCGCCATTTTCGTCCAGGACCGTAGTCATGCCGAGCCCCTTTGAAGATATTTCGTAAACCGCCTCTTTTAATGTCGTATCAGGGGAGACGCCGGGGACGTTGCCGCCGGAGACCATGATGTTCTCAACGGTGAGCAGAAGTTTTTTTCCTAGCGATCCGCCCGGATGGAAAAGGGCGAAATCCTCTTCCTTGAAGCCTTTTTCTTTCAGGACTGTGACTGCAAGCATATCGCCCAGCACAAGCGTCACCGTGGTGGAAGCTGTCGGAGCCAGGTTGAGCGGGCATGCCTCTTTTTCGACAGAGATATCCAGTGTCTCGTCGGCGTAGCGTGCCAGTGTGGATGTCGTGTTGCCTGTGATGGCGATCACAGCCACGCCCATGCGTTTCAATATAGGCAGTATCTTGATGAGTTCCTCGGTCTCTCCGCTGTTTGATATGGCGATGACAATGTCACCTTTTTTTACCATGCCCAGATCGCCGTGTGAGGCTTCCGCCGGGTGCAGGAAAAAAGATGGCGTACCAGTGCTCGCCATGGTCGCAGATATCTTACGCCCTATATGCCCTGATTTTCCCATGCCTGTCAGGACCACGCTCCCGCTTGTTTTCAGTATCATCCGCACAGAATTTTCAAAATGCGAGTCTATTCTTTCTCTTAGCCTTGAGACTGCCGTTAATTCAATATCCAATACTTCGTTGGCGGTGTTTTTCATGATTACCCCTTGATCACATTGTCTATTTCCATAAAAATCTTAAGCATCTCCTTGAGGCGGTCCAGCGGTATCATATTGGGGCCGTCCGACCTCGCGTTGTCAGGATCGGGATGCACTTCGAGGAAAAGCCCTGCCAGCCCTGCGGTGAGGGCCGCTTTTGAAAGGGGGAACACATATTCCCTGTTGCCGCCGCTTCTGTCTCCGAGCCCTCCGGGCTGCTGCACGCTGTGAGTCCCGTCAAATATTACAGGATATCCTGTTTTTTTCATGACTTCCAAAGCGCGTATGTCCGTTATAAGATTATTATAGCCGAATGAGACGCCTCTCTCGGTCAGCATTATCTTCTCATTGCCTGTATCCGCCACTTTTCGGGCTACATTTTTCATGTCCCAGGGAGCGAGAAACTGCCCCTTTTTTATGTTGACCGCGACACCCGTTTTGCCGGCGGCGACCAGCAGGTCGGTCTGCCTGCAAAGAAAAGCCGGGATCTGAATAATATCGACCACCTGGGCCGCCTGGACAGCCTGTTCTTCTGTATGCACATCCGTCAGTATGGGGAGACCCATCTCGTCCCGGACCTTCTCGAGTATACGCAGCCCCTTGTCGATCCCGGGGCCCCGGTATGAGTCTATTGAAGACCTGTTGGCTTTGTCGAACGATGCTTTGAATATATACGGCAATTTAAGTTCGTCTGTCATCTTTTTTATATGCTCCGCTATATGGAGGACGTTCTCCTCAGTCTCTATCACACACGGGCCCGCTATCAGTACAAACGGGTTATCATTTGAGAACTCAATGCCTCTTACGTCGATCTTCATGTCTGACCTCCAGTCAATTGAAACGATCGTCAACTCAACAAAATGATATCATAACACACTTTCGATGTCAACGAAGTCGCATTTTTCTTAATATATTATTACATAGGGTTTTGTCATGCCCGCTCTTATCTGAGTCCTGGCGGATATCCCCGTGATCCTCCCTTCATTGCCGTAAAGAAGTTCGGCGCTATCCGCATCCATCGCGGTCTTGCCGAAGCCGTTGAGTGAAAACACCGTGAAAGGAAGCGGTTCATCACCGGTAACCGCAACGCCGAACTCTTCACATCTGAAACCGGCCCAGGCAGCCGCATCCATGCAGGGTACTATGACCCCTGCCGGCTGTTGTTTTATGAGACGCTCTATGGTGACGGCGTCAAGACATGCATCGCATATCATTATGTTTCCTTTTTCGGAAAGCGATTCGGGCGAGTACCGCTTCAATGTGCCAAAACAGGACTTGCCGAAACCCACGGTCCCGCTTATGATGTCGCCTTCCGTCTGTATAACGGCGCCGAATCCGCTTATAACGGATTTTACCGTGCCCCTGACCCAGCTGACCGTATCTACCGGCTCATTTTGATATTGTATGGTCACTGTCCCCGCCTTGTCATCTATTTTAGTCACCACTCCGGGGCCCGGGGCCTTAAGGCCGGGTGATTCACGCATATAAACGGTATTATGATTCAAAGCGATCATATGCATGCCCTTTTCGACATAATCGCCCTCTTTGTAGGCCAAATACCCCCTGATCCTGCGGGGTGGTATACCCATTATTTCCGCAACAGGCAAAGTGACCGGCTTTGTCGTATAATCCTGTATTTCTTCCAGGACTACGGTGCCGTTCTCTTCAACAGAGAGGACCTTGCCGCGCACGGGGCTTCTGGCGGTCATTATCTTTGTATTGTTGTACACGCCACGAAAGATGATGTCGCCCTGCTCGACCGGCGCATCCTCTTTTATCAGCAGGCCTGCACGTATGATACTGGGATCCGGCACATCCGCGCCGTCGCCCAGCTGGCGTCTTACGTCGACGATGTATATCCTGGGAGGGGTTGATATATTGGTCCCGATCACCGTGCCGCACGATATACTGTCCCCCGTCGAGACTTTCACCTCGCCGCTGTACGGCAACATCATCTCGATCTCCATAGTGCCTTTTCTTTTGATCTGAGGCACGGGGAAGTCAAATCTTATGCCTTCTCCGGCCGGCGGCGCCGAAACATTGATGTGCTCGTTGAGCCATGTGCCATCATATTGCTCTCCCCTGCCCCTGCAGTCTATGATGACGGGAAGGCCCGTTTCGATGGTGACCGATTCTCTGCCGTTGTATATATCCGCTCCCTTTTCAGGGGTTATGACGCCGGTCAGGCCGCTTTTATAGACCGCCACTTCTCCCCATTTCACGGGCACGGTTATGACGCCGCCCTCTTCCCTGACGGTCAGTGCAGTCCTGCCGGCGGAATATTTCCCCGTAGGCGCGACCACATGTCCCAGCTGCTTCAGGGCCTCTTTTTCATACAGTTCCCCGGCCTTCTTTTTGTCTATTCCGGCGAACAGGCCGAAATGAGGCGATTTAAACCCCTCGTCGTAAAATATGGCCGATATGCCCGACGGAAGGAATGCGTCGGCAAGCATCAGCATGGAAGCCCATGTGTCCCCGGAGTGAGAGATGACGCCTCCCGAACCGATGTATATGTCAATATCCCTGAGCTGAAAGAGCTTTTCCTCATTATGCACATAAAAAACATCCATAAACCTGTCCATATCGTTTGCCAGCTTCCTGCGGTCCAAAAAACCGATCATCTTACGCTTGAACGACATGTTCACATGCTCTGTCCAGGCCAGACGCATCCCGATGACCGCCAGGGCTCTTTCTATGCGCGTCTCGGTGGCGTTGCCGGGTATTTTCGACGGGAAAAGCATCTTGTCGTACGCATACTCCCGGATCAGATCGCCTTCCACGCCGGATATCCGCTCAGCCGCCTCCACTCCGGACCTCACCAGTATCTGGCCCATGGAAAAACTCATGCCTATGTTAGCCGCCACTGTCCTGCTGTAGTCGCCTATGATATTGGAGTAGATGTCGGTGGTCGCGCCGCCCATATCGACCATGGCCACGCTTTTATTGGCCTTTTCTCCATATACGGACAGTATTCTCTCGACTCCCACCGGTGTGGGCAGGAGGTTGCCGAAAGCCCACTTTTTGAGTTTTGAATATCCGGGCGCGCGCTCCATGACTTCATCCAGAAAGATATCCCTTATCTTCTTTTTGGCCGGCAGCATATTCATCGTCTCAAGGTCCGGCCTTATATTGTCAACGATGCTCAAGTCGAAATCGGAGAGAGTCTTGGTTATTATATCGCGTGCTTCCCTGTTTCCGGCATATATTACAGGCAAACGCCTTGAGTGTTTTGCTTTTGGCTTTGAGAAAGCAAGCACCTCGGCCAGTCGTATCACCGAAAGGATATTGCCACCGTCCACGCCGCCCGACATAAGGACGATATCGGCGTTTATGTTACGCAGAAGTCTCATCCGCTCGACTATAGGGAGCTCGTCGTCGATGGTAAAAGTGCGCATGATGACGCCCCCGGCCCCGCTGGCAGTCATATTGGCCACAAGCCCCGTATCAGTGGAGGATACCCCGAACACAATGATCTGAAGCCCGCCGCCCGCAGAACTTGTGGCAAGCACCGGCACTGCGGGCGCGCCGGAGGCGCTTAGAAGGCCGACACCGGATCTTTCCCCCAAAATGCGTAGTGAGGATATCACCCCTGCAGTCACATCCTCGCCGGGAAACCCCACAGTGGTCGGTATGTATGAATCCGCTTTTACCGAATAATCACCGCTGTCATCGCGTTCCAGAAGCAGGCCTTTTGTAGCCGTGCTGCCGATATCGAACAACACCATCTTTTCACATTTTCCCATGTCAAAACAAGTCTCGTCCCAGAACAGCTCGTCAAGAGTACTGTCCAGGGAGCGGGCTATGGCCATGCATACTTTCAAGGAGGGGTTGTATTTTTCGCTCTCGATCAGGGCTATAGTCTGTCGGCTCACACCGGTCTTCTCCGCAAGCTCCTCCTGGGTCATCTTCCTCCGCAACCGTGCACTTTTCACATTCAGACCAAACATATATACCTCCTTGTATACTATATATTACAATATACAATATAATATACGTACAATATAATTTCATGTCAATATTGTGGACGATAAATTTTGTGATATACTCAGGCCATGAACCGATTGTATCTTTTTGACATAGACGGCACGATAATACGGATAAACGGCTGCGGCATGAAAGCGTTCAGCCTCTCCGCGAACAAACTTTTCGGGACGCTGCCCTCTATTAAATCCCTGAAAGGGTCCACGGACCTGCATGTCTTCACGGATGTCTTCAACCGGACAGGCCTCCCCGTCACATCGTTTGACACATACTGGGAGTCGTTCCGCCGTGCCTTCAATCAAACACTTCAGACCCTGGCCGCAAAACAGATATGGGAAATATTGCCCGGGTTCCAACTGTTCTATTCAGAGATCAGAAACATGCCATACGGTTTTTGTACGGGAAACACGGAAGCCGGCGCCGCGATCAAAATGAAGGCGGCCGGGCTGCCTTTTTCACCCCGCGGGGCTTTCGGCGACAAACTGCATACAAAAGACGACCTCGCACGATCGGCCCTTGAGACTATGTCTCTGGTCAATCTTGCCACTTTCGGCCAGGTGATATATTTTGGCGATACGCCTGAAGATATGCGCGCAGGCAAGGGCATCGATGCCTGGACCATAGGGGTGACCGGAGGACATTCATCCCGCGCGGAACTTTCCGCCCACGGGGCAGATGCCGTCATAACCGATTTTACGGAAGTGTTTTCAGCCCTTCCTTTTGATTTCCGGGGGGAGGCCCTCGATAAAAAGAAGCATGTTCCCCGTTAAGTAGCTTAAAGACAGCGTCCCCCTTTTGATATTGCTGAGGGTAAAGGTGTCGGGCCTTATCACAGCGCCGTCTAACGGATATTCACACCCCTCCGCGACCACCCCCTCGCATGTCTCAAGAGGAAGAAGCGAAAAGCGCCTCCCGTCTTCCGTTTCAACATCGTGCTTAAGATTAGGCGTCACATATTGTATATATCCGCCTTTCGTCAGTATCACGACTTTCTCCCCGAAGGAAAGCGGCGCGAAATAATTGAAAAAGGCGTGGTCCGCCCTTCCCCCCAATGAGTTTGCCAAATATATGATGTCAAAAGAGTCTATATACTTTTTCAACGCATAAAAGGTGTCCGAATGATCCTTACGCGTGGACAGACGCACCTGTTCCACCGTTTCAATACCGTTTTCGGCCTGTATTGAGTCCATGTCGCCGACGATCACATCCGGTCTCAATCCGGATCTCATGCAGTGATTGTATCCGCTGTCAGCCGCTATGATAAAAAAATCGTCGAAATCAAGCCCTGACAGGAATCCGGAATCATTTTCGGGCGAACCTGCCACCAGAAGCGCTTTCTTTTTCACAGTATCTTTTCCATAGCCAAAGCCTTATCCACAAGCACGGCAAGCTGCTCCAGGTTTATGGTCTGGCCGGCATCCGACAGGCTTTTCGCGGGATATATATGTGTCTCGATCAGCAGCCCGTCCGCACCGGCCGCGATCCCGGACAAGGCCGCCCTTACAACGCGGTCGGAACGTCCCGTGGCATGCGACGGGTCCACGATCACCGGAAAACCCGTACGCTCCTGTATCTCCATTACGGATGTGATGTCAAGCGAGAACCTTGAATGTTGTTGAAAAGTCCTCACTCCCCTTTCACATATGATTATGTCGCTATTGCCCTCAACGGTAAGATATTCTACCGAATACATCAGCTCATCTACCGTGTTCATGAAACCGCGTTTTAACAAGACCGTTTTGCCGGTGCGGCCCACTTCCCTCAGCAGCACACCGTTCTGCATATTTCTGGCACCGATCTGTATCACATCGATGTTTTTCGAAAACAGATCTATATCTCTGCAGTCTGTTATCTCGGACACGGATCTTAAACCGTGTCTTTTCGCGGCATCCCTGAGTATGAATATGCCGTCTTTTCCTATTCCGCTGAAGGAATGGGGGGATGTTCTCGGCTTAAAGGCGCCGCCGCGCAGATATCTAAGGCCGAGTTTTGAGACGGCGGCAGCTATCGCATCCATGTATTCCGGATTGTCAACGGAACAGGGGCCCGCGATTATCAGATCGGCAACACCCATATCAGTCGTCCCTCAATCCGGCCGCGCCACCCAAATACACGAAATGGTTCGAGTCTTCCCCGTCCATCTGTATCAGAAAACGTATTGTCATCGGCAAGGCCCCTTCCACGTCCATCTCCTGCACGCACAGCAACGGCGTCCGTTCATAACCGGATCTGCGAATAAAAGCACACGGATACGCGGACCGTATGTCCCGGGTAGATGTGACAATGAACGTCCTGATACACTCCGGCAGCAGCGTCACTTCATCCGAGATCGCTTTTAACAGCTTTTCCACTCCGTCGCGTATGGCGGCTGGAGTGTCTTCTTTTATGTCCACCGCGCCCCGTATCACTATCATATTATCCGTTCACACGCCGTATGCGGGCTCCGATCGACCGCAGCCTTTCATCTATGTCCTCATATCCCCGGTCGATCTGCACAACATTATGTATGACCGACTCGCCTTCGGCTCCAAGCGCCGCTATAAGCAGGGATATGCCCGCCCTTATGTCCGGGCTGACGACCTCATTGCCGTAAAGACGCGATGGGCCCACGACTACCACTCTGTGCGGATCGCATAAGACGATCTGCGCGCCCATATATTTAAGCTTGTCCACAAAGAACATCCTGCTTTCAAACATCTTTTCATGAACGATCACGCTGCCCGCAGCCTGAGTGGCCGCAACGATCATAACAGATGTCAGATCCGCCGGAAAAAGCGGCCAGGGGCCGTCACTGATCGTGGGTATGGCTCCTCTGAAATCCGGTATTATGTTCATGTCCTGAGGCCCGGGTATGACAAGGTCGTTCCCGGATCTTTCAAACAAAAGCCCCAGCCTGGCAAACCCGCGTGAAATGACATTGAGCTCCCTCTCACCCTTGGCAAAAACATCCCTTATGGTCAGTGGGCTTTTTGTGACTGCGGCCAATCCCATGAAGCTTCCCGCTTCAATATAATCATAATTGATTGTGTATTCGCCGCCCGACAACCCGTCAATCCCGATGACCGTTATCCTGTTTGTGCCCGCTCCCGATATTTGCGCTCCGAGTGTTCCAAGAAACTCGCAAAGCCCCTGTACGTGAGGTTCACAAGCTGCGTTATAGATAATCGTCTCCCCGACGGCAAGGGCCGCAGCCATCACAGCGTTTTCAGTGGCTGTCACGGAAGGTTCGTCAAGTATGATCTCCTTGCCCTTCAGTCCGCCTTTCGGGGCTTTGAAGATTATACGCTCCCCTATGTCATCAAATTCGATATCCGCGCCGAGTTCCCTCATCACATGAAGATGAGTGTCTATCCTGCGTCTTCCTATCTTGTCGCCACCCGGCAAAGGGCATATGACCTCCCCAAATCTCGAAAGTATGGGCCCTATCAGTGTCAACGAAGCCCGAAGCTGCTTAAACAGACCCTCGTTAAGCGTCACCGTCCCTATATGCGACGGATCCAGCTGAAATTCGTGATCCCCTGTATGGGATATATCAACGCCAAGATCGGTCAATATATCCATCATGACATTCACATCTTTTATGTTCGGCACGTTTCTCAATATTACTTTACCGGATGCAAGCACACACGCGGCAAGTACCGGAAGGGCTTCGTTCTTATTCCCGGCCGGTTTAAGGGCCCCGGAGAGCGAGTGTCCGCCTTCAACAATAAAACTTGACATATTTTCCTCGATCAGATCGAATCGATCTTTTTGATTTTTTCTATTTCGCCGTTCAGCTGCAGCACAGAATCCTTGATGTTCGTCAGGTTCCGCACAAGCAGATTCACATCCCTTTTTAAATATTCCATCCTTTCATTCAGACGCGCCCCCATCTCATCCATCATCTCCGCCCCGGACATCTTAATCATCATTTACCTCCTCAAACATATTTATGTCGATCATTGAAATATCTTCAAGATATTCCTTAATATGGTATTCGTTTTTCATTTTTTCCAGCTTCTTCAGCGATGTTGAAATGGCTTCCGCGGCCTTCTCTATCCGCTCTATGTTCTTTTGGACGACATCGTTTGCCTGTTCGCCGGCGAGCTCGTTCCTTATAAAATACAATGCCCCCTTTATTACCGCCAGCGGGTTGTTTATCTCATGGTTTATTCCCACTATAAGCTGGCTGATCATCTTTATCTTTTCAGTGTTTTGGGCAAATATATTGACCGCTCCTATTTTAGGCTCAAATAATATATTCAAGTCATCCCTGTTTTCATTTATTTGCATGTATTTTCGTTTTTCAAAAGCGGCGGATATCATAAAAGCCAGAATAAAAGCCAATTGCCTTTCGGTTTTCCTGAGTTTCACACCCGATTTCAGTATCAAGGCAAAGAAACCAATAATAATGTTTTCGAGAAATACGGGTATTACCATGATGTCTTTTCCGTCCTCGACAAATGTGGAACAGCTGTTGGCCTCCAGTTCGTCCAAACGGGAATTTATGATCATGTCCTTAAGCTTTTTCATCCGTGTTTCGGTCCAGCCGTCGGGAAGCGCATTGTGTTCAACACGTTCGTTGTCGGCATACATCACCGAGTCAGCCGGAAACATGGCATTCAGGGAATTGAGTATAAAAGCTATGTCCAGCGGCGAACCTTCCCGCGGAACACGGAACAGATGCTGATAGATAAGCACCATCCTGGAGGTTATCGTATTGAAGGATTTTACCCCCCGCATCGATGACATCATCAGATCGACCAATTCCGAACTATCCAGCATGTCTATGTCAACAGGCTCTTCGAGAAATCCGTTTGCCGACATCTCGCGTGCGATCTGCTTCAGGCGTTCATTCATTCTCCCGAACACTCCCCCTCAAATCTCAATTTTCCGGCCATATAGTCACATATCAGTTCAGCGATGGCTCTTTTACTCTTCAGTCCGGTATTGTATGTGCCTTTTTCATCCACAAAAAGGCATCTGTTGTCGTCCGATCCGAACCCTGCATCTGTCTCCGATATATTATTGGCGACGATCATCTTAAAACCTTTTTTATGCAATTTTGCCCTGGCATTCTTCAACAATTCCTCGGATTCCGCCGCAAACCCTATGATATCGACATCGTACGAATCTCTGACGGACATGGCAATATCCCTTGTCCGTTCGGTGCGTATGACAAGTCCGGCATCGCCCTTCTTTATCTTGGCGTCTGAAAAAACATCGGGCCTGTAGTCGGACACGGCCGCCGCCATGACAATAAAATCATATCCCCCTTTGTCGAGAAGCGCCTTAACCGACGCCCACATCGCCTCGGACGTGGATACCGCAGCCTGATATACGACATCTGATTTCACTGAGCCCTCGCCGCTCACAAGCGAGACATCGGCGCCTCTGCGCCAGGCGGCCTCGGCGATGCTCACGCCCATTTTCCCTGACGACCGGTTCGTGATATAGCGTACAGGGTCTATCAGTTCCTTTGTCGCGCCGGCAGTGACCAGTATCCGTTTTCCCCGAAGGTCGTCGGGAGACAGATATCTGTCGCATTGTTTCTTTATATATTCAGGTTCGGGCAGACGCCCTCTTCCGTCAACCCCGCAGGCAAGTTCGCCTTTATCCGGTTCAAAGACATGGTAGCCGAACGAGGCAAGCCTTTGCATGTTCATGGATGTGGCGGGATTTTCATACATATTGACATTCATGGCGGGAAATATCAGCTTGGGGGTGCCGGGTTTTAATGCCATGACTGTAGTGGTAAGTACATCATCGGCGATGCCCGAGGCTATTTTGCCTATGAAGTTCGCAGTAGCGGGCGCGCACACAAACAAATCGGTCTGATCGGCAAGAGAAATATGTTCCATGGTGCCATATGATGCCGCCGCCTTTTCAAAGGTGTCGCAGACCACCGGATTTCCGGTGAGGGTCTCAAATGTCAGCGGGGCGACAAATCTCATTGCATTGGCAGTCATCACGGCTATGACATTATAACCGGCCTTTACCAGGAGTCTCACCAGAGAGGCGGTCTTATAGACGGCTATTCCTCCGGTGATACCGACGAGAACAGTCTTTTTTTTCATCTTTTACCTCCCGAGGGCGTGTCATAATAACACATGCCGAAGCGGTAAGCGTTGTCCTCAGCCTTAAACATCAGCACAGCGTAATTACGTCCCAGCCTTTTGTTACTATACCTTTTCGGCAGTTCAATTTCAAGTGTTCCTTTTGCGGGAACGGTTTCTTCCTTAAAAGCGCATTCGGGCCACTGACCGGGGTAAAAAGAGACGTCTTCTATGCGGCAGGACGCATCGGAGATGTTTTGAATGGAAAACAGTATCTTGTTTCCATCAGTACGCGAACTCACTTTCAACGGGAACCCGCCGTCGATTTTCGACATTATGTGCCCCGCGGCGAACAGCCACTCCTCCGAGTAATGAGGTAGTATTCTTCCGTTAAAGGTCCTTATCAGGTCATGCAGGAATATGCCGGCAAAGTTGCCGTTCTCAGCCAGCACATCGATATTGGCATCATATCTGCGTATCATCTCTTCAGGGCCTGAAAAGTCGCCATCTTCAGCATCATTAAGGACTACATCCGCTTCCTGCCCCGCGACTATCGGCAAGCCCCGCACATCGTCCAGGTAATCTCGCCAGCTTTCCATCATGGAATCATGTTCCCGGTATGTGGCTTCATAGAACATCACAAATATCAGATCCGCGCCGGCATCATTGAACATTATCGGATCCTGCCCGTGTGAGTGCCCCTGATCCCATCCGAGAGTAAAGACCCAGATCGGTTTTTTCACCGATTTTCTGACAGTCTTTATGACACGAGCGCTTTTATAGGCCCGGTAGTATCGCCATTTTTCCCTCAGATATGGTATGTCTCCCGCTCTCACATGAGAGCCCAGGAAAAACATCTTTTCCTTGTTTCCCGTGCCATGCACAGCGATGCCGAAAAGTTCGGAAAACTCTTCCCAGTTTTCGAACCCTCCCGATCCGGCACGTATATAGTCGAGACCTATCCAGTCCAGCCCCTCATCCCCGTCCATCTCCCTCGCGAGAGCGACGATGTCAGCTATCCTTGAACTGTCGTCGATAGATACAAAACTGTCTCTGAACAACCTTTCCCCCTCGTTGTCAACGGTACGAGAAAACTCATACCCGTCAAGGTCGCCCGTTTGGCCTCCGAAACAGAGAAACGCTCCTAAATAGCCTCCCGTAAGATAACCCGGGAATCTGCCGGCAAACCAGCGCCACGAGTCATACGGAGCTTTTATCCAGGGAGAGCCGCTGGATACCGAGGGATCCCGTGTGTTTGTCTGCCCTGTCAAAAAAAAGATACCGTCGAAACCGACGAAATCCATCCATCTTTTTATATTGCCGAACGAAGTCTCGCTTTCATTGAGAAAATCAGTTTTCAGGTTTGAATAACTGCCACCGTTTTCAACAGTCCATATCTTGTACGGCCCGCCGCTCAGATCGTTTTGCCGGCCCGCAAAATAGATCGTCCTGTATTCCGGCTCGCCCCCTTCTCTGTGAAAACGGACCTCATATTTGCCGACAGGCGGCTTGAAACCCATGGGCACAAACACCTTATAAAGCCCATTCTCCGTCTCTCTGAAATAAAACTTGTCGGTATCCGGAAAAGGCCTGAAAAGGCTGCCTTCAAAATATAATTCGGCATGATCAAATCTTTCATCCGTTACGATGACCGGGATATCGGCTCTGTCATATATCGGTTTATCAAAAAAAATCGACCCGAAAACCGGGTCGACCAGGATAAAGATCAATATCGCCCGAAAAATGGCTTTATTTCTCTTCAACATTGGTGTTATTCCCTGATGGCAGTTTCGAGTCGGTTTTTATACTTTCCCTGATCTCATCGAATTCACGCCCCAGATTGACCAGGTCCTGCTCAATGTGAGTAATATCCTGCTCGATCATGGTTATATCCCTTATAAGGTACTCAAGGCGCTCCTGGAACTCCGTATTGTTCTTAATAAGTCTGTTTTTCAGTTCCTTTTTCATGTCAACCTCCCAGACAATCAAGTATTATCCTGTCGATCACAGCCGGTCTGACTCTGTCAATATTTATGATGATATCATAGAGTTCCGGAGAGTCAACCTTCTTGCCGTAAAAATAGTCTATATAATCGTGTCTTCTTTTCTCAATTTTTTTTATCCTGTCAGCCGCATCCTGGCTGCTCAGCCCTTCGCGCGACATGACACGGCTTATTTTCATACCCTCTTCCCCCTCGAATCTTATGTTAAGCACATCCGGGCGGTCCTTCAGTATTATCTGAGCCCCACGCCCTATTATGATCACATTGTCTTTTTCATAAATATCGTTGATGACTCTTTTCATAAGTTCAAGATAGGAAGTTTTGCTGCGTCCGGTTTCCGGCTGGTCGTATTCTCCGGAAGCCGGGAAAAAAAGCGGAAAAAACACGGGGGCGTCAAGTTGCGAGCCTGTGACCATGACCGATGACCCTTCCGTTATCGTATTCAGTATTTCACTCAGGAATATCTTGAATGAACTGAATGTGTCCATGGAATAGATGTCCCTTACCTTATCAATGGGCTGGCCGATGCTCTTTGCGACCTCGGACAATATTTCCTGGGAAAACACGTCATAACCGTTCTTTTCAGCAAACTCGTTCATATGCTCTTCGATATACAGGCCATAAGCCCTTGAAACAGTTATTACCGCCATATTGTCACCTTTCCGCGGTGGACTTTCCCGCAAGCTGTCCGCATGCCGCAGATATATCCCCGCCTTTGCTGTCTCTTACACTGTAAAACACGCCGGAATTCTTGAACAGCGCGATAAACTCCTCGGTCTCATCTCTTTCCGCCCTCTGAAAATCGGCGGCCGGGTGTTCGTTATAAGGTATGAAATTGATCTTGGCCCCGGTTCTCCTGGAAATATCTATCAGCCTTGCCGCCTCAAGACGGTTCATGTTCACACCCTTCAGGAGCACATATTCAAGTGTGATGTCTCCGTTCACGGTACGTGCATAGTGCTGAACAGCCTCCGTCACGTCCGACAAGGGATACACACGGTTTATGGGTATTATGGATGAACGCACATGGTCCAGCGTACTGTGCAGCGACCAGGAAAGTCCAAACTGTTTTTTCATCGCGGCCAGCCCGTAAATACCCTCGGGTATTCCAACCGTTGAGACCGTTATCCGTCTGGCGCCGAAAGACATATGCTTGCTGTCATTCAGGAAAAAAAGCGCTTTTTTCAGGTTCTCAAAATTATCCAGCGGTTCGCCCATGCCCATGAAGACTATATTCGTCACATCGTCAAAAAAAATGATCTGCCCTATTATCTCAGATACCTTCAGATTGCGGGAAAAACCCATCGCGCCGGTCGCGCAGAACGAACAGTTCATCCGGCAGCCGGCCTGGGTGGAAACGCACAATGTCCGCCTCTTGTCATAGACCATGTCAACCGTCTCCACAGACTTGCCGTCCTCCGTCCCGAAAAGTATTTTTCGGGTACTGCCGTCGGCAGAGACACTTTCGGAAAGAGGCGATAAGGCAGCGACCGCCCACTTGTCCGCAAGGGCGTTTCGCATGGAAAGTGACATGTCGGTCATGCGGGAAAAATCATCAGTGTTTTTCCTGAACACCCACCGCATGACCTGCGCGTAGCGGTATCCGCGGTCGAGGGAAGCCTTAAATCCTTCCGGATCATCTAAAATATTCTTTTTTTTCATATCAGCGTTCATATGCATTCTTCATTCTTATGATCTCGCCGTCAAGTTTTTTTAAAAATGTCGCCTGTTCCTCGCCTGAATAAGGCAATGCCCCTATCAGGAGATTGACGCGGTGAAAATTGCCCTTCTCATCGCTCAATACCGTGTTTTCCATCCTCTCCAGTATCCTGTCAGCTACGGTCTTCAGGAACTCCTCGGACGTGTCCTCAAGTATTACTATAAAATTGTCACCCTCATGCCTGAATATCATATCCGTTGGCCGCAGTGTCTCTTCCAGCACATTGGCGACCTTGCGAAGTATCTCATCCCCGGTGAGGGCGCCAAAGGTCTCGTTTATGTAGCTGAACTTTTCCACATCTATCATCAACGCAGAGAAAATCCTCTGTTTTCTCTTAAAACGGCTGATAAATGTGTCCATGGTGGCCTTGAGATAGTTGCTGTTATACGTCCCCGTAAGTATATCTGTTATTGAAAGCATCTTAAGGTTCTTGTTCTGATTGATCACGTAATCGACGGTCTCTTTCATACGGACCTGATTATATATGCGCTTGGTAAGTTCTTCGGGTATAAAGGGAGTCTTTACAAAATCGTCCGCGTATGTGTTCAGGCCGTACATCAGCTCGTCATAATCGCCGGGGCCCGCTATGACGATCACAGGAACATAACTTTCGCCGCCGCGGTTTTTTATGCATTTCTCAATATCCTCCCGTTTTTTCCGCGACCCTATGTCGCACAATATAAAATCGATGTCGCCCGAATCCATGATGCGCTGCCCCTCGGCACAATTGGATGTGGTTATTATGTCATACCCCTCAAAAGCCATGATATACTTGACCACATGCGCCATTACCGGGTATATGGAAAAATACATGCCTGTCTTGTATTTTTTTTCCTTGATAGAATTGATGATGTCTGAAACGTACCATAGAAACTCGCCTGATTTATTTGTTTTAAGCCTGAAATCGACAATCCCTGACATCACGCCCTTCTTTTTAAGTTCCGCGTCGATATTGTCGGAGAGTATGATGACCGGGATATCCATTGTGCGTTTATTGGCCCTGAGAGCGCGGGCGGTCTCATAAATATCCGGGGAATCGAGCTCATCGTTAAGGATGATAAGGTCAGGCTTTTCGGAAACGGCAGCTTCCAGCGAAGCCTTTCCCGAGGAGGATTCCAAAACATTGAAGTTTCCGCCCTTCAGTTCATAAACGTTTTTTTTCAGCCTGAAGGGGTCAGCATCCGCGATGAGTATCTTGGCGGGGTTACTCGCTTCCCAAAGGCCGTCAAATTTTTTTATATGGTTCAAAAGCGATTTCTCGTCAATATTTTTTGGCAGCAACAGGTTTATCCCCTTATCCTCGGCAGATTCAAGTGTTTTCAGGCTTATTTCCGTGATCAGGCCGATTGCCGGGGCATTGATGCCTATTTCATTTTTAAGTTTTGAGATCAAATCGAATCCACGTCCTTTTCCCCCCGCGTCCTCGTCCGCGATGACAAGGTCGATATTGTTCTTGAACTTCAACGCGAAATCGCAAGCTTCTTCGGAATCGACAAAACCCGAGGCAAAGAGATCATATCTCAAAAGTATGTTTGAGAGCGCCTTAATGAAATACTCATTTTCGTGGACACATAAAATGTTCTTTATCATGCAGCCCCCTTTTTAATATTATATGGTTTTAACGGCATACTATCAATGCAATCACTGACCGATATTAAATTCTATCTTGTTATATTTACAATCCTTTTTGTATTCCCGTTTCATCTCATTGAAATAATCGCCGTTATTTAGATATCTTGTCTTGTATCGTATGAACATCTCGGGCTCCATGATCTTTATTATATCAAAAAGGTGCTTCTTTACCGTATTTGAGTTCCATTTAGGACTGCTTACCCTTATAAAATCGACTTCGTCTATAAACACGTTTATCAGGCTTTTTAAAGGCGTTATTTCCGGCAAAAACGGGTCGACGTTCAAAAAGGTGCGTATCCCGTTGTCTTTTAGATTATATATAAGTTCTATGCGGTCATCGCTGCTGGGGAGTCCGTTTTCTATCAGACTCACATGCGCATCATTCATGCTGAACAATGAGACCCCCACCTCGACATCTTTCATGCCCTTGATAATATCAAGGTCCCGGAGAATCAGATCCGAATGGGTGATTATACGCAGTCGCACGTCTTTTTCACTGATAGCCTTAAGCGATTCTCGGGTAATCTTGTATTTTTTTTCAAGCGGCTGGTATGGGTCGGATAGTGAAGACAAGTAGAGTTTTTTCCCGGGAGAGAAGCGTTTCTTCGCCAACTGCGCCGGCAGCAGATTACGCACCTCCACACAGCCGCCCCAGTCAAAATCGGGATATGCCATACGCATGGGTATTTTTGAGGAACAATGGCCGCAACCGTACTCGCATCCCTTATAGGGGTTGATAAGAAGATACCGTTCACCGTTAAAATTTGCCGAAGCTAAAGCCGTCTCGCCGTGGTTCTCGATAACCCTCATATGGTCATCCCCGATATCGCATTATGTATTTTCTTCAAATGCTGGCTCTCAACAAATATGATGTCCGGGTCATCCAGACTCAAAGCGAGATGAGCCGTATTGTCCTCTTCATCCGTTATGGTGAATATCCACATATTGCCCGGACGGCCGCCACTGACCGTTTTGATCTCATCCACAAGTCCGGAATCTTCCGGCTCAAATTTTTTAAAATCGGAAACAGGGTATATCACCACAGGATCGATCTCAAAATCAATGGGTATCCAGTAAACAAACTGTATGCCTATAATATTTTCAATATCGGAAATAAAAGATTCTTCCTGGGTCGATTCTTCGCCGTCCCTGATGCGGAGGGTGATCTCAAGAGCAGTCTCCGCTGCGGACTTCATCCGCCGCAGTCCACGCTTTTCAAGAACCGTCTCCGTCAACATCGAAAACACATCCAACAAATCAGTCTCCTGTCCCGCTATTTTAAATGTATCTCCGTTGTATAGAATATCAAGTCTGCTCGTCTCATTATTAATGACGATCGCAGGGCTGCCGCCATCTTTGAATATTTCAAAATCAAAGAGCATGCCAAGAAAATCTGAAAACAGTCTTTGTATTTCCTCCAAAGACAGATCATCGGCGGCAAGTATCATATCCGTGAAATCAGCGTATATATCAGGAAATATACGGGCTTTGTCGCCTTCCCATGAGGCTATTTTGGCCCTTATGCCATCAAGATCCGGCATCATTGCATCCTGTTTAAATATTCTTCATAGCCGAGTTCCGAAAGATCTGAATTTTTTTTCAGCACATCCTGCTTCATCTGCTCGACATAGGCCGCGAGCCTGTCCCTTACGGCGTCATCGTTGAGAGCGAGTATTCTGGCCGCAAGCACAGCGGCATTTTTCGCTCCGGCCTTGCCTATGGCGACCGTGGCTACGGGAATGCCCGACGGCATCTGCACGATGGAATAGAGAGAATCGACTCCCCCCAGATCAGATGTCACCATCGGCACCCCGATCACCGGAAGCAGCGTGGCTGCGGAAAGGACTCCGGGGAGATGCGCGGCCTTCCCGGCGGCGGCGATGATCACCTTTACCCCGCGCGCTTCCGCGGTGGCGACCGTTTCAAGTGCCTTTTCAGTCGTCCTGTGCGCGGAAAGAATATAAAAATTGAAATCTATGCCCATGGCTTTTAAAAGATCAGCCGTGAGCCTCATCACGGACAGGTCGGAATCGCTTCCTATGTAGATCTCGACTTTCTCAGACATCTCTGCCTCCTTTGACCATCTTTAAAAGATAAATACTCAATATTATCATCCCTGCGGAAAGTAATTGCCCCATGGTTATAAACCCGAATGCCAGGTATCCGATCTGGGTGTCAGGAACGCGGAAAAATTCAATGGCTATTCGGAACACCCCGTAGGTAACCCCGAAATACGGACCCAACAAGCGGAGGTCTTTTGTCTTCCTGAAGATAAAAAACAAGATAAAAAACAATACGACACCCTCAAGAAATGCCTCATACAGCTGGGTGGGGTGGCGGGGCCAGGGCCCCGCTTCGGGAAAGACCACGCCCCAATTGCCCCCGGTCGGTTTCCCCCATAGCTCACCGTTTATAAAATTTGCGATCCTTCCGAAAAAAAGCCCCGCCGGTGCCAAAAGAGCCTCTGCGCCAAGCAAGGTCGACAAACGCATCTTTTTCTTCCTGCAGAAATAGTATGTGGCGGCGAGGACGCCCGCGAAACCTCCATGGAAAGACATGCCGCCTTCCCACACCTTGAATACCGAGAGCGGATATCTGATATAGTTAGGCAGATCATATATCAATATGTATCCTATGCGCCCTCCGACGATGACTCCCAGCGCAAGGTAAAACCAGAGGTCCTCGATATCGCTTTTCTTCATCCTCAGATAGTCAAGTGAAACGAGGCGCTTCATCCCAAAATATGCCAGAGTCAGGCCGGCGATATAGGCCAGCGGATACCATCTCAGTCCGAATATTCCCCAAATATGGAGTATTTCAGGGTCAATATCATGTATCCAGTACATCGTCCGCCCTCCTTCGCGCGCTCAAATATCTCAGAAGCTCCGAAAATTTCTCAACCGAAACGTCCTGCGCGCGCGTCCTTTCCGATATATGAAGCTCGTCAAGGCAGGCGGCGACCGTTTCGCGGCTGAACACCCTTCGCAGATTGTTGTTAAGAGTTTTCCGCCTTTCCCGAAATGACTCAAAGATTATATCCACAGTCTCCTTCTTGTCAAACAATCCGGGCAAGCCGGTCTTTGTCTTCAGCGAAACGAGCGCCGAATCCACATTTGGCGGGGGAAAAAACGATCCCCTTCTAACGGTCCTCAAATAGTGCACATCGAACATGGTCTGGACATATACCGTAAACCCGTTGTAATTGACAGTGCCGGGAGACGTGGTAAGATTTTCGCCGACCTCCTTCTGCACCATGATCACGGCTTCATCGATGTTCTTCCTGTACTGCACTATTCTGTTAATGATAGGCTTTGTAATATAATACGGCAGATTACCCGCCACAAATATATTATGGGAAAGATCAAGAGGTATGTCAAGCACATTACCTTCGATCACCCTATCCCTTCCGGCGATTTTCACAAGCCCCGGTATCATATCCCTGTCAAGTTCTATGACATATACGTCGACACCTTCCAAAGCGACCAGCATCTCCGTAAGTATGCCGGTCCCCCCGCCGATCTCGACCACCGTGGCACAGCCGGACTTTTTTACCTCATCGCCTATGATCTTTAAAACCGCAGGATTGTTAAGAAAATTCTGGCCAAAACGTCTTTTAGGTTGCAATGATCTCCTCTTTTTCAAGGACATAAAGCTCAGCAGCCCTCTGTTTTGAGACATTCTTCGTCGCAGGCACTTCGGCTACCCGCACGGTGATCCTCCTGCCGAATGATTCGAGTGTAAACGTGTCGCCCGCGGAAAGCTCATGAGAAGCTTTCACAGCCGTGCCGTTTATGGTTATCTTCCCCGAATCACATAGCAGTTTGGCCGTTGACCGCTGCTTTACAAGGCGGGATAACTGGAGAAATTTATCCGTTCTCATTGCATTATCTCTATAAAATACTTGTCTTTAAGAGAATCGTATATTCTGTCTATCTCTTTTACTATCTTATCCGAATAAATCATGTTCTTGACATAGTTCCTCACGTCATCGTATTCCATCTGTTTGGCCGGAGTCTTGTCCTTCAAGTATACAAAGGTCAATCCGTTGTTGATATAGTCGACCTCCGAGATCTCCCCGGGCATAAGTCCGCTGATCTGTTTGTATATGTACTCGTTTATCTCAGACTGGCCGACACCTTCAAAGGGTATAAAACTGACATCGGCAGTCTTGCCCCATTCCTGCAGCCCTTCCATACCGCTTTTGGCGAAAATAGCATGCACATTCTCCGAGTATTTAGCGATCATCTCTTCCGGTATTGACGGCAGACGTATGATGTGCCGGACATTTCGTCCTTCATCTGAGATGTTTTCAAGATATGCGATATGATAACCGAATTTTGTCTTGAAAGGACGTGATATTTCTCCTTTTTTCATATTCATCACCACATCCTCGAACTCCTTTACCATATTCCCCTTTTTAACCAAACCAAGATCGCCCCCGCGCTCAGCAGTCGGCCCCTGGGAGTACCGGACGGCGGCATCGGAAAAAGAGATCTTGTGGGATAATATGTCTTTCCGGAGCTGCAGCAGAAAATCAGAAGTCCGCTGCTCGTCTTCGGCGGTAACAGCTTTCTGTTTGAACCCGATCACATAGGAAAATGAGGCGGGCTTTACAAAACGGGATTTATTGCTCTCATAGAATTTTTCCATCTCTTCGTCCTTGACCGAAATGCCGGGACGTATGACAATGGAGATATAGTTCTGGACATACATCTCTTCCCTTATCTGCTGACGGTAGATCGACCGTAATGTGTTTTCATCGATGCCCTCCCTGAGAAGAGCGGCCGAGAAGTTTTCCTCGCTGCCGAAGTTCTTTTTCATATTGGAGATCATCTCATCAAGTTTCTTTTCGACTTCGTCTCCGTCAACTATTATTTCCTCGTTTTCAAGCGCTTCCATATACAGGACTTTGTTTTTTATCATCTCCTCAAGATGGGCTCTCATCTCTTCGGGTGAAACATCCCCGCCTCTCATCTTGATCTCATTCAATTCACTTTCCAATATTATCGTGTCGTTGATGCGGGCGGCTATACTGTCTGTGTAATCAGCAGCATGTATTGAAAGAACAGCCGTCAGCATAGCGGCAAGCACTAGGATTAATCTTTTCATGGTCCCTCCGTCATTTGTTGAAATAATTCTCATTGACCGTGATCTCATAGCTTCTCTTTTTCAGGGAATTTATCCACTGTGAGTAGCGCAACTCTCTTTTCTGAAGCAATATTATCTGCTTTATTGTCGGCTCCACCTCAGATAAACTCACCCGTTTCGCGTAGACTTTGCTTTCGATCTTAAATATGTGATAACGGCCGTATTCGTCCTCAAGTATCTCGGAATACTTCCCTTTTTTCAAGCCGAACAACTCCTTTGATATGTTTTCAGGGAGCTCCTCTTTTGTGTATACCTTGCCCTGTCCGTCATCAAGGTCCCCGGTGGCCGCTATGTATATATCGTCAAACTTTTCCCCGTTTTTCAGACGCTCATAGGTCTCCTGCGCTTCATCCAGGGTGTTGAATATCAGCTCCCTGACTTCAACGGATTCAGAATGCTGATAATCGGAGCTGTTGTCCGAGTAATACTTCAGTATTTCCTTGCTTGTGACGTTTATATTATTATACACCTTCTGCTCTTCGACCAGGCGTATTATCCAATTCCTCCGCAAAAACTCCCTGAACAGCTTTGTGTCCAGTCCGGATTGCCTGATGAAGGTGTTGAATTCCTGTTCGTCTCCATACTGGCTTGAAATACGGCTCATTTCCTCTTCGATCTGCATCTGGCTCACATCTATTTTTTCTTTTTTTGCTACATCAAGGATGATCTCCTCATCGATCATGTCCTGCAACACCTTATATTTTATATCCCTTAACTGTTTTTCATTCAGCCCTTCAAGATAACGCGCAAGCCTGAAATTAAAGTAATCCTCAAACTCGCCGAGAGTGATGATCTTATCATTGATCTTGGCTATTATTGAACTGCGCTTTATCTCGTCCTTGTTTTTGCCGCAGGAAAAAAGCAGCGCCGCAAATAAGACCAAGACCGTTAACTTCCTTCTATAAATCATAAAAGTCCCTTGTTAATACCGCCGATATTATATTTAACCTTTAAGTCGGCCATTAGTTCCTCAGTGACTTCCGCAGCCTTGATGTTGGAAATATGCGCATGTATCATCTTTCTGACTCCGTCCAGTGCCATGATGTCATTCTTCCACAATTTGTCCTTCACCGTAAAGACATAATAATACTCTCCGCCCGTTGTGTCTATATATTTAACCGGTTTGACCGCCTTGCCGGAGGGCGTGGAGATGACTTCGTCCCTTATATTGATATCCAGGTCTGATATCTTTATATATCCCAGGTCTATTTCACCGGGAACACCCTGCACGTCCGCGTTCAGCCGCCCGAAAAGGCTTAAGGCCTCGTCTTTTTGAGTAAAATGATACACTCCCAGCCAGGCCATCGCTTCCCCGGCGGTAAAATTCTTGCGCTTCATGTTCTCATAATACCTTGAGATCTCTTCATCGCTTACCGTGACTTTATCATTCACAAAATGCTTTATTGCTTCCATGACCACAAGGTTGCGCATGAAAGAATATGTCTTTCTCTTGATCTCAGCTCTTATTTCCTTATTGGCGGGGATGCCCGCCTTTTTTGCTTCTTTGTAAAGCATCTCCTGAAAGACCCAGTCATTGACAAGCCTCATCTTCGCATCATCCGAAGTCGTCTCAGGATCCATGCCCAAATCCGACAAAAGCGATTCGAGGTCTGAATGTGTGACGGATATGCCCTTGCCTGATATCAGCGATTCATTCCCCTTGTGCCCCTGTACCATGATCACGACTGCAGCAGCAAGAACGAGCACAACGGCAGCCGCGATTACTTTTATATGTTTCATCATCATCCCTCCGATTCTAAGGATAAAATAAAATACCGGGGTGATAATGTCAATCAATTTCTTGAATAACATCAATATGATTTCTTTTTTTTGTCCTCATACATGGATTTATCGGCCATGTTGATCAGATCATATATGGATATCCTGTCCCCGGGCCGCTTTCGGGCCACCCCGCTGCTGACACTTATCCGATACTCTTCATCAGACCCCTCATTAAAGGAATCCATTATTTTTCGCAGACGACGGAACATGTTGTTCATCTCTTCGTCCCGTGCCTCCATGGCAAGCACCACAAATTCATCGCCGCCTATTCTTGCAATAATATCTGATTTTCTGAACGTACGGTCTTTTAATATATATGCGAACTCCTTAAGCGCTTTATCGCCTTTAATATGCCCGTAATTGTCATTGATCGTCTTCAGCCCGTCCATATCAAAATAGACCAGAGCAAGCACCTTTTTGGCCCTCTGCGCCTGGCTTATCAGCTGGTTGCCGAAGGCTATGAACCCGCGCCGATTATAAAGCCCTGTCAATTCGTCCAAAAATGCCATGGCCTTGAGAGCGCCTTCCACCTGTTTGCGTTCGGACAGGTCGCTGATAACCAGGATCTGCCGCCTGGAGTTTTGAAGCCCTTCGCGCTTTATCTCAAATTTAGCGGGATAAGTCAGGCCGTCCTTTTTTTCAAGTACTGCCTCACCCGCCGTGGCCTCAAGCACATCATCCGGTATAAAATCCCCGGCCGCCTTCCCCAGGACTTCCTCCTGTGTATAACCGGAAAGTTCCAGAAAAGACCGATTCACATCAAGCACATTGCCTTCCTCTATCAGCATTACAGCCTCATGTGAAGCGTTTGACAGGATCTTAAACCTTTGCTCGCTTAGTTTAAGCTGTTTTTCATATTCCTCAAGCTGCCACAACTTGATGACAAGCTTTTCATTAAGGCTGACCAGCTCGTCCTTGCTTCTTTTTACAGCCCGTTTTAGTTCATTTTTATCCTTGAGCAACAACTTTTCGACAGTCTTTGCTTCGCTTATGTCTGTCATGGTCAGCGCAAAAAGGCTCTCCCCGATAGCCACACGTTCCATCTCGATGCAGAAATTCGCATTGTCCGGATCGGGGCACCATTTTTTCCGTTTTTCATCTTCAGTGTTTACCGGGAAACCCGCCGGGATATCCGCAGGCAATGCGGACAGGACATCCTGGCCGTGAAACAACACCTTCATCAGTGCCGAAGCCGCCCTGTTTGCATCCATGATCTTGGCGTCGGCCGCGTCTATTATAAGCATGCCTTCCGTGACGCTCATAAACACCGCATGGTATTTATCTTCCGAGAGATGATACGCCTTTTCAGCTTTTTTTAATCGTATAAGTATGTTTTTTTGAAATGCATAAATTAGTATCAAACCTAAAAATATTGCAAAAAAACTATATAAATACATCTTATCAGTCGAAATCTGCAGCATAAGCGTTATAATATCTGAAATGATAATTTCACAGCCTGCAATCAACAAGTCCATTATTTATCCCTCACCATTCAACATTTAACTATAATATGAAAATGTTTCGATATCAAGCTGAGGGATCAATAAAAGAGGGGGGAGAAGACATCTCCCCCCCGCCATTCATCTGCCTAATGTCGCCACCATAACGGCTTTGATAGTATGCATGCGGTTTTCGGCCTCGTCAAACACCCTTGAGTGTTTGCTCTCAAAGACTTCATCGGTCACTTCTTTGATGTCAGGGAATTTTTTGGCCATTTCTGTGTCATCATCATGGAACGAGGGAAGGCAATGGAGGAATATGGTCTCCTCCTTGCCCGTGCTTCTTACCATGTCCATATCGATCTGATACGGTTTGAGCAATTTTATGCGCTCGGGTATCTGATCCTCCTCGCCCATTGAAGCCCAGACATCCGTATAGATGACGTCGGCGTCTTTCACCCCTGCCGCAGCATCATCGGTGATGGTGATAGTGGCGCCGTTTTCAACCGCGATCTTTCTGGCTTCAGATACCAGGGCATCTTCGGGGAAAAGCGATTTGGGCGAGACGATCCTGAAATCCATGCCCATTTTTGCCGCACCTATCATGAGGGAGTTGGCCATGTTATTACGTCCGTCTCCTACATATGCGAACACGATCCCCTTAAGATAACCGAAATTTTCCTTGACGGTGAGAAAATCGGCAAGTATCTGGGTCGGATGAAATTTGTCTGTGAGTCCGTTCCATACGGGAACGCCGGCCCATTCCGCCAGACCTTCCACGGTCTCATGTTTGAACCCGCGGAACTCAATGCCGTCAAACATCCTCCCAAGCACACGCGCAGTATCCTTGACAGTCTCTTTTTTTCCAAGCTGTATGTCGTTCTTTCCCAAATATTCCGGATGCGCTCCTTCATCCACACAGGCCACTGTAAATGCGGCTCTGGTCCTGGTCGATGGTTTCTCAAAAATCAGGGCGATGTTCTTGCCCTCAAGACTTTTGGTCGCAATACCCGCATATTTGTTTCTTTTGAGCGTCAGAGAGAGATCAAGCAAAAAGGCGATCTCATCGCTGGTAAAGTCCTTCAACTTCAAAAAATGCCTGTTCCTAAGATTAAAAGCCATATATCCTCCTTATTTTGTTATTACTGTACCCGTTTTACCTTCCAACGCTTCCTCTATGGTCTCCGGCAAAGTGATTATGACTTTCTCCCCGCCGTTTTCAATGAAATCAACGGCAGCTTTTATTTTCGGCCCCATGCTCCCTGCCGGGAAATGGCCCTGGTCAAGGTATTCGCGGCATTGCCCGGCGGAGATCCTGTCAAGGTCCGTCTGATCGGGCTTCCCGAAATTCAGAGAGACCTTCTCGACTCCCGTTGAGATCACAAGCACCTTTGCCCCGATCTCGTTGGCGAGCACCGCGCTGGCCAGATCCTTGTCTATGACAGCATCAATGCCCTCAAGGCAACCGGAATCATCTCTGTACACCGGGATGCCGCCTCCGCCCACGGTTATTACCACGGCACCTGAATCAGAAAGAGCCTTGATGATGTTTTTTTCGATGACCGTCTTCGGTATGGGGGACGGCACCACCCTGCGCCAGCCTCTGCCCGCATCCTCCGATATATGCCAATTGTTCTCGTCGCGCAGCTGCTCGGCCCGGTCCCTGTCATAAAACGGGCCCACCGGCTTGGTGGGGTTCTTCATCTGAGGGTCTTCCGGGTCCACCAGCACCTGCGACAACACAGTCACGACTTCCCTGTCTATCCCCTCTTTAAGCAATCTGTTCTGCAGTGATTGCTCGATCATATATCCCATACCGCCCTGTGTGTCCGCAACTATTACGCCCAGCGGGCGGCCGGGAACGTCTTTTTCAATCCCGGCATCCACTCTTAACATCATATTCCCCGCCTGCGGGCCGTTGCCATGGGTAAGAACAACATCATATCCGCTTTTTATGACATTGATGATCCCCCCAAGAGAAGACCGCGTGTTGGCAAATTCCTCGGCGACCGTACCCTTTTGGCCCTTTCGGATGATGGCGTTGCCGCCTAAAGCGATGACTACTTTTTCTCTATACATACGAGTTACCTCCGTAAATCCAAATATCCGTCCGTGTTGGGAGATTATACTTATTTAAATGATTAGTTCAAGTGAAAAGAGGGAGGGCGTTGCCCTCCCTGCCTGGTCTTGTTATTTGATTTTTTCTTTCAGTATCTGCTCCAGAGTAGGTTCTCCGATTTCCTGAAGTTCATATCCCACACGCACAGCAGGCTGTTTGATGTTGATGACCCTTCTCAGGTCAATGGGGGTGCCTATGATGACCAGCTCCGCATCACTGCGGGCTATGGTCTCTTCCAGATCCCTCATCTGATCATCACCATATCCCATGGCGGGAAGCAGAATACCTATTTCGGGATACTTGTCAAAAGTATCACTTATAGATTTCACCGCAAAGTCCCTGGGATCAATAAGTTCCGCAGCGCCGTATTTCATTGCTGCTATAACGCCAGCTCCGTACTGCATCTCGCCGTGAGTAAGCGTAGGTCCGTCTTCGACCACGAGCACGCGTTTGCCGAGTATCTGGTTTCCGTTTTCCACAAAAATGGGAGAAGCGCCGTCAACAACGATAGCATTGGGATTGGTGTCGCGGATATTTTCCCTTACTTCCTCTATGCCTTCAAGATCAGCGGTGTCGATCTTGTTTATAACGACCACATCCGCCATTCTGATATTGGCCTCGCCGGGATAATATGAGACTTCAGCGCCCGCTCTGTGAGGATCGGCAACTACGATCGCCAGATCCGGTTTGTAGAAAGGAAGGTCATTGTTTCCGCCATCCCACAATATCACATCAGCTTCCTTCTCCGCTTCGCGAAGTATGGCTTCATAGTCAACTCCGGCGTAGATAATGCTGCCCATGGCGATATGAGGCTCATACTCTTCCATCTCCTCTATGGTGCATTCATGCTTTTTCAGATCCGAGATATCCGCATATCTCTGGACTTTTTGTTTGACAAGGTCGCCGTAAGGCATGGGGTGTCTTATGGACACGACCTTTTTACCCATTTCCTTAAGTATCTTTACGACTCTTCTGGTCGTCTGGCTTTTACCGCATCCGGTCCTGGTGGCACAGATGGAGATGACGGGTTTGGTGGATTTGATCATCGTAGTCTTGCCGCCCATCAGCCAGAAGTCGGCTCCCGCCGCATTGGCTATGGATGATTTATGCATCACGTCGACATGGCTTTTATCTGAATAGGCAAAAACAACAACATCGATGTCATGATCTTTTATTATGTCTGTCATCTCAGCTTCCGGCTTGATCGGAATGCCGTTGGGATAAAGTTTTCCGGCTAATTCAGCGGGATACTTTTTGTCGTCTATACCGGGGATCTGTGTGGCTGTGAAAGCGACCACGTCATAGTCCTCGTTATCACGGAAAAAGGTGTTGAAATTGTGAAAATCCCTGCCAGCTGCACCAAGTATAAGTACTTTTCTTCTAGCCATTTCTACCTCCTGATAATGTTAGAAACTTTTCTACAGCTACAATATATCTTTAAACTTCATTGTCAAACACTTTTTTATTTATCAATTATGTTCAGTATCTCGACTATTACAGCATCAGAAAGGTATCGGCACGATTCCCTGATACGAAGGTTCCTGCCGTCAAGTTCTACAAAATCCCCGAAACCTTCAAAAAAACCCTCGGCTTTCAGAACAGAACTCTCAGACTGGCTTAGCAGGACGCCTTCGGCGAGACGAAGCCCCATGATGATCCGGGTAGCCCTGATCTCCCGGGCCCCCAATCGCTCTGAGACAGCACCATCCCCCCTGATATAGGATGCGATGTCAGAAGGGTTCGTCCTTAGAACCCCCTCTATATAACCGACTGCAGACGCCCCAAGGCCGATGTATTCCGTAAAATGCCAATACTTAAGATTATGTCTGCACTCATAGCCTTTTTTGGAAAAATTTGAGATCTCATAGCATCCATAGCCTCTCGCTGAAAACGAATCAGAGAACGCGGAATATATCTCCGCCTGTTTGTCGCTGTCTGCCATGATAATCGATTTGTCTCTGACCCTGCCGTAAAAAGGGGTCTTGCTGTCCACTGATATGGCATAAAGGGATATATGGTCAGGGCCGACACAGTCTATTGATCCAATCTCACTCGCTATCAGCGCCTCGTCACCATATAATCCAAACATCATATCCAAAGAGAGGTTTTGAGTGTTCTCACGTATCATCCCGACGCGGGCTTTCAGGTCATCCAGGTCTTCACGCCCCAAAACGGAGCGTTTTGCCCGGTCAAAGGACTGTACGCCCACCGATATCCTGTTCACTCCCGCCGCCTTATAGTCCCTGAGCCGCGCCAGCGTCGCATCACGCGGGTTGAATTCCATGGAGATCTCACAATCGGTGATATTAAAGATCCGACTGGCCCGATCGATCACCATCCCCATTTGAGCCGGCTCCATCAACGACGGCGTGCCGCCGCCGAAATACAAAGTGTCGACAAACGAACCTCTGTATTCCTCCATCTCCTCTATCACCCTGTCAATGTACGCCACGGGTATCCCGGATGACGTCTCGACGGAATAAAATGAGCAATATGGACACTTTTTTTCACAAAAGGGTATGTGTATGTAGACGCCTCTATTTTTCACGTATATCCACACCATAGAGGTGGTGGCTGTCGGCGCCAAAGATAACGACTCCGGATGCCACCGCCGGCACAGTCCTGTCTATATGATGTTTTATTGAGTAACGAAAAACCCTCTTGCCGTCAGACATGTCATATCCGTAAACGGCGTAATCTCTTGAGCCAAAATAAACGACCCCGTCATGGACTGAGAATCCCCCGTTGACCGCTCCGCCTTTTCTGAACCGAAGATCATAATCCATCCATCTGTTGTCCGTAAGCAGCATTCTTTCGACTTTTCCCGATCCGGTTGAGAGCAGGGCAGCCCCTTTGTCTGTCGCCACCACAAGAGTGTCCCCATATATCAGCGGAGTCCCTTCAGTGGCCCCTTTCAGATGCGTTGTCCAGACCTCTGACATCCCCTTCAGCCGGATCTTATGGACAAAGCCGCCCTCCGTCGCGAAATAACCGTACCCGCCGCCGGCCGCAACGCCGCTTTTTATACGTGCGGACCTTTTTTCAATGCCGTTAAAATCAGTAAATTTATCGGATGATTCAAAGACACCGTTCCGGTTGCCCATGATGTCATACTGTATTACTTTGTTCTCCGTCGAATACAGTACGACTATGCCGTCACAAAAAAAATCCTTGTCGGAATATCCCGGCCTTGTCCTGCGCAGCAATTTCAGAGGTTCGCGCTGATAAAAGTACAGATACCCCTCTTCGTCGGCAAAGACCAGACTGTCTCTGTCCGCATAAGGCGCAAGATGGACCCATCCCGCGGCTTTTAGTTCAAAGATGATCTGCCCGCCGCCAGCGTCAATGCCCTTTAGGGAAGCGTCGTCGGACCCCACATATATTGTGTCCTCAAATACAACGGGCGATGAAGTGTTTTGATCCGACCCGCCAAGACGGGGACTCTCCCAGACCCTTGCGCCCGTGTGTATGTCGAATGCCGCAAGATAGCTTTTGAAGACCTTATTGTCCGCCGACATGTGCACGCCGGGTTTGGACGTGTTGACACGAGGGATCACAAACCTGTTTTCATCCGCCCTGCCTATGTCTACAGCCCAGGTCACGACCGTGCCGGACTCGGCAAGTATAAGAGGCCTTGTCTGTACTTTTAGTGTTTCGCCCAGATCGTTCTCCCACAGCAGTTCCGCCTTAGAACATGCCGCGAAAAAAAGAAAAAGAAACAATACATGCCCAAAAAAAGATCTTCTACTCATCCGACACCTGTAAAATAGAGAGGAAAGCCTCCTGCGGTATATCCACTTTACCGACTTTTTTCATCCGTTTTTTCCCGGCTTTCTGTTTCTCAAGCAGTTTTTTCTTTCTCGATATATCACCGCCGTAGCATTTCGCGGTCACGTTTTTCCGCAAAGGCTTTACTGTCGAACGGGTAAGGACCCTGGAACCGGCGGCGACTTGTATCACGACCTCGAAAAGCTGCCGTGGTATGTTTTCCTTTAGTTTTCTTGCCATGTAGGTGCCTCTCTGATACGTGTTGTCGCTATGGGAGATGACGGTAAGAGCATCGACCGGTTCCCCATTGATCAGCACCGACAACTTTTCCAGATGGCTCCGTCTGTGTCCTATATAATTATAGTCGAAAGAGGCATATCCGGAAGTCATTGATTTCATCTTGTCAAAAAACTCAAAGATGATCTCGCTAAGAGGCATCTCAAACCTCAGCACAGCGCGATCTTCAGTTATATATTCCATCCCCTTATGCACTCCCCGTTTATCAATGCAAAGTCTCATCACATTGCCTATAAATTCGGCCGGGAGTATGATCTCAACCGCCACGAACGGTTCTTCCAAATAATCAAGAGACTTTTCATCCACTTGCGAAGGGTTATGTATCTCAGTGACGACGCCCTTTTTGTCATACGCCTTGTACACAACGCTGGGTGTGGTTATTACAAGGTCCAGTCCGAATTCACGCTCGAGCCGTTCCTGTGTCACTTCCATATGCAGAAGGCCAAGAAAGCCCGCCCTGAAGCCAAATCCCAGCGCCTGGGACGTCTCCGGCTCGTAGACAAGCGCGGCATCATTGAGTTTCAGCTTTTCCAGCGCTTCCCTAAGGTCAGGGTATTTATCATTGTCCGACGGATACATGCCGCTGTAGACCATGGGCAGTATCTCCTGATAGCCATGCAAAGGCTCGGTTTTGTAATCATCCGCAGCACATATCGTATCCCCGACCTTCGCTTCGCTGATCTGTTTTATAGACGCGATCACATATCCCACATCACCGGCAGTTAATTCAGTCATACTCTTCATAAGGGGCTGAAAACAGCCGATCTCCTGCACTTCATATCGTGCATCAGTGCCCATCAACCTTATATCATCGCCCTTCTTTATAGTTCCGTCTTTTATACGCACATAAAGTATGACTCCCTTATATGTGTCATAGTGAGAGTCAAAGATCAATGCTCTAAGCGGCTGTTCCGCATCTCCACTTGGCGCCGGTATACGTTTTATCACCGAATCGAGTATGGCTTCTATGCCTATGCCCTCTTTCGCGCTGGCTGAGATCACTTCATCCGGGTCAAATCCGATCTGCCCGATCAGCTCTTCCGTCGTCCTCTCAATATCTGCCCCGGGAAGATCTATCTTGTTCAACACGGGTATGAGCTTGAGGTCGTTGTCGACCGCCAGATACGCGTTTGCCAGTGTCTGGGCCTGTATCCCCTGCGCAGCATCCACAACAAGCAGAGCGCCCTCGCATGCGGCAAGCGCCCGGGATACTTCATAAGAAAAATCGACATGGCCGGGGGTGTCTATCAGGTTCAAAATATGTCCCTTGTATTCCATGCGCACCGCCTGGGACTTTATTGTGATTCCCCGCTCTCTTTCAATATCCATGCTGTCAAGCAGTTGTTTTTTCATATCCCTTTTGGCCACCGTGCCGGTAAACTCAAGCATACGGTCCGCCAACGTCGATTTGCCGTGGTCTATATGCGCTATTATCGAAAAATTCCTCGTTTTTTCTATATTCATTTCACTCCTAAATCGATATCCCAAGTTGTATGCCATTGACATGATACCCTTTGTCATCATAAAAAACAGAATACGCGAAGCTGTATTTGTCTGCAGAAGCAGAAAACCCCGCCGTCAGCCTTCCGTTATCCAGCCCTGCGCTTATTTCGTACGATTTTGATAATCTGTATGCGCCGCCAAGATGGACTGTCATCGCATCATCCGTAGAATGCTTTCTAGCCGCGGCCCGGATCTCAGCCTTGCCAACGGCAAGCCCCGCATTAAGCACATAGTTCGCCCCCTCGTACAGCCATAAGGCTCCCCCGGCGCGAAGCCGGTTTTGTTCCCATGCCACCATGATATCCGGTATCAGGGTGACGCTGTCAGAATATTCATAATCCCTTTTGAGCAGTCTCAGGGTAAAAGCCGAGCTAAAGAAGGACATCCTTTTCACATATCCGGCCATCAAAGAAAGATCATAGGGCCTCATGTACCCTGTCAGATGGCCAAATTCATCCCTTCCTTCGATCTCCCCCCAATCATAGAACATAATATCCGCGATTATACTCCGTCCGCTGAAGGCAAAATAATAGACATTTATGCCGCCGCTTATAAGCCCTGTGAAGGCAGATATCCGCCCGCTCTCCCCGGCCGCATACAGAAATCCCGGGTCCGTAAGGTCGCCGCTGTCGTTTCCGAATGAGTTTCCCGCAGCCATCCTGGATGAGGAATAGGGAAACATCAACAGTCCCGTATCTGTCCCGAAAACAAAAGACACAGTGCCAAACAGCATTAAAAACAAAAAAACCCTTTTCATTCTCACCTCAACGTCAGATTAATCAATAAACTATTGAACGTCAACGATATTTTAATTAGAATGCATCAGGAGGTGACAGTATTTTGAATGCGATTCTTTTACTGATTGCGGGGCTGGCTGTCGGCGTTGTCAGCGGCATAGTGGGCATCGGAGGCGGCGTGCTGTTTGTCCCGCTGCTGATATATCTTTTTAAATTCAGCCAGCTGGACGCCCAGGGCACAACACTCGCGCTTATGGTACCGCCCATCGGCATCCTTGCGGCATATGCGTATTATACAAACGGCCACGTGCACATAAAGACAGCGCTCTTTTTAGCCGCAGGTTTTTTGTTCGGAGGGTTTCTCGGCGCCGTACTGGCACAGTCTCTCCCTCAGCACGTACTGAGGAAGGTCTTCGCGGTCTTCATGGCGCTGATCGCAGCCAAGATGTTCTTCAAGCGCTGACCCCGTCGAAAATAGGATTAAGAGCGTACATTATCGTCATCATGGGATCCTGTCCGGTCTTGATCTCCCTGTCCGCCACACATATCCTTCGCAGAGACTCCACCATCACGTTGCGGTCTATGGCGGCGGCGCCCCGTACATAGTTCTTGATCTTTATGACATAAGGATGCAGGCCGGTAAGCTTTGACAATTCTTCCGGACTGCTGCTTATATTGTCTTTTACGACGAGCAACTTTTTTAATTCATTATATATCATGGAAATAGCCATCAACGGTTGGCCGGGGTCGCCGGTTTTTAACAAATGGCCCATCTTTTCGGCGAAGGCGCCCTTTTCTCTTTCTCGGACGTGGTCAAGGCAGTCGAAAATGGTCCCGGAACTGAAATTCCCCGTAAATTCCATTACCGCAAAAAGGTCGATTTCCGTGTTTTCCCCCGCATATGTGGACAATGTCTCAACAGCCCTGAAAAGTATATCGGTGTTGTCCTCGTTCATCGCTATCAGCATCTCAAGCGCTTCGGATGATATCTCTTTGCCCTGCAGGGAAAACCGCTCTCTCACAAGCCTTAACGTGTCCTTTTCATATAATCTTTTGCACTGCACCACGGAAGAGGGCGGTATGGCTGAAAAAGGCTTTTTTTTGACGGCCTTTTCCGCTGCGCTTGAAGATGAGAAGAGTATGATGCTGTTTTTGAATCGATGGGCGTTTGCGACTACTTCCGCCAAAGCCCCCTGTTCCCTCAGCGCTGTAAATTCACGTACGACGTAGACATTATTCCCCCCGAACATATCAAGGTTTTCCGCGGCCTCCAGCACCGAAAATCCGTCGCATGCGTCCGGGTCCATCACGTTCACGCTCTCATCGCCGTAATAACCGGAAAGGACTTCTTTCATCCTGTTAAAATAATACCCGGGGCCGCCCAGCACTACGGTCAGACCGGGCAGCCGCCCTTTTTCTATGACATTGAGAAAAGCGTCAAATTCCATCAAAATCCTTCCAGTATCTGTTCCGTAATATCATCGGCAAGGGCGCTCACTCCCTGCTCGATCAGCTCGGTCTCACTTAATGACTGATTGTACTCGAATATCTTCTCGTATTTGTAATCCTCGGCGCTCTCCACGATCTCCTCACCCTTAATCAGGGAAAAATCGATGTGAAATATGATCCTAAAGGAGGTCGGGTTTCCCTCGTTGTCAATAGAGCCGGTCTCTTTTCTGTATTCCTTCACCTTAATGGTTATCACGGCGTCAGCGTCACTTTCGTTCGCAATCCGCAGGCTGCTGACATTCATGAAATTTTCATTGATCTCTTTTGCAAGCAGGTCCCCTATTTCATACTTTATGGTCATGTTTACGACCGGATTGATATGGACGGTTTCAATCCCCTCCAGCCTGTTGTTTTGAAAGGTATAATAACAGGACGAGAGAAAAGACAACGCCGCGATCAATAAAAATCTGAAAAATTTCATATCGTATCCTTTTTGTTCATATCGGACGTCAAGCCGGCATATGAATCAACTTTTTCGGGATAATCCAGAGTGAAGTGTATACCCCGGGATTCCCTGCGCCATTTTGCCGCCGCAACAGTGAGTCTGGAATTTATGATAAGGTTTCTCATCTCAAGCAGGTTCAGAGACAACGGGTTTTTGGTATAAAACTCTTTGACTTCCTCGTTTATCATATCGATCCTCTTCATGGCCGCATCAAGACGTTTGTCTGACCTGACTATTCCCACAAAATTCCACATCGTCCTGCGCAGCTCATCCCAGTCATGGTTTATTATGACATTTTCGTACCGCTTTGCGGTCGGATATTCCCACGGGTCCAATTTCGGGACATTACGGCCGTCACGGTAACCGGATAACGTCTCATATGCCTTCATGGCCATCACGGCACCCTCAAGAAGAGAGTTGCTCGCCAGTCGGTTGGCACCATGAAATCCGGTACAGGCGGTCTCGCCTATGGCCATCAGGTTCTCTATGTCGGTGACGCCGTCCACACGCGCCTTTATGCCTCCGCAGGTATAATGCGCCGCCGGAACCACCGGTATCATGTCTTTTGTAATATCAATGTTATACTCAAGGCATTTTTTATATATGTTCGGAAAACGTTCACGCAGGAATATCTCCGACTTCATGGTGATATCAAGATAAACACAGTCTTCCCCGGACAACTTCATCTCGGTATCGATGGCACGGGCCACTATATCCCTGGGGGCAAGTGACTTCAGCTCATGATACTTTTCCATAAATGTCCGTCCGTCACCGTTTTTCAATATGCCGCCTTCGCCTCTCACCGCTTCCGACACAAGAAAATTTTTGGCATACGGATGAAACAAAGTCGTCGGGTGAAATTGCATAAACTCCATGCCTGAGATGGTGGCACCGGCTCTGTAGGCCATGGCGATGCCGTCGCCGGTAGCTGAATCGGGGTTGGATGTGTATAAATATGTCCTTCCCGCGCCGCCCGTGGCCAGAATCGTCTTGCCTGCGCCGATTGAGATCACAGTGTCATGCTTTTTGTCATATACAAATGCGCCCCAGCACCTGTTTCCGCCATTGGGTACCGAAGAGAGATTATACTCCATGATCAGGTCTATGGCGCAACACTGAGGCATGAGTATAATATTGGGGTTCCCGGCTATGTTCGCATAGAGTTTTTCTTCGATCTCCCGCCCCGTCGTGTCGCGATAATATAATATACGGTTTCTGCTATGTGCCCCTTCCCTGCTCTTTTTATACCCCCGGCCTGTTTTTTCGAAGTTTACGCCGTACCGTTCCAACCTCTCCACAGCGGCAGGCGCCGATTCGATTATGGCTCTGACGACATCGCCTTTGCAAAGCCCGTCGCCGGCAGCCAACGTGTCGTCATAATGGGAATCGTAATTGTCGTCCGAGAGGTCCATGACAGCGGCAATGCCGCCCTGGGCGTAATATGTGTTGGTATCCGTGGGAGAATCTTTGCAGACTACGATGACCTGTCCGATCGCCGAAAGCTCCAAAGCCAAAAGAGCGCCGGATATGCCCGAACCGATTATCAGAAAATCAGTCTTGATTATCATGGTATTCCTTTCGTTTACATAATAATTATCCCTATGGCGATGTCAACATCAAATCACGGTCTCTCATCAGGACTCAACCGCAAACAGGGAAATGGGTGCAGGCAGCAACCCTTTTATTTGCCGCCGATCCTAAGTGAAAGGCCGCGCCGACACGGACCGTCCGGGAAAGTCACCGCCATAGGCGCCGAAACATCATCGCCGACCTGTTCCGTAATGCCCTGAAAATATAAACAGATCAGTCAGAGCCAGACGGGCGCAGGCCTCGACAATCACAGGCATCCTGTCTGCAAATGTCACGTCATGGCGACCGGAGAATCGCAACTTTGCGGTTTTTCCGCTTACTCTGTCAAAAGAATCCACTTCCATCCCTATAGTGGATGGAGGACGCACTGCTACTTTAAACGTGATATCCGTGCCGTTGCTGATGCCACCGTTCACACCGCCGCATTTACTCCCGACGGGGACGCAGTGTTCGTCGAAGCCCCCTATATATTCGGAGCCAAAATACTCCGGTGCATTGAAGCCCGCGCCAAAAGAGACGCCGGTCACACCCGGTATGGAAAACATCAGCGAAGAGACCGATGACTCTATGGAATTAAAAAATGGCTCGCCAATCCCCGCAGGCAGATCATTTACGGTGCATGCGATGACCCCGCCCACGCTGTCGCCTCTCTCCATGGCCTCCGTAAGCGAACGCCCGCGTTCAAAAGGCCCTGTCTTTTCAACCTCACATGATATGGAAACACCCGGGATCACTCCCCGTGCCAGCGAACCGGCGGCTACAAGAGGGGCCGTAAGACGCCCGGAAAACATCCCTCCACCTCTGTGGTCCTGAAATCCGCCATATTTTATCCTTGCAGTCTCATCCGCATGCCCCGGACGCGGAAAGCGTTTCACCATATCGTAATCCGAACTCTCCGCATCCCTGTTTTTGATCAATATGACAAGGGGCGCCCCCGTTGAAAAACCCTCAAAAACACCCGATATTATTTTGTAACTGTCGCTTTCATGTCTCGGCGTCTCCCATTTGGCAGCCGGACTTCTTCTTAGAAGGTCCTCTCTGATCATATTGTGGTCTATGGATATACCCGGAGGGAGACCGTCCAGCATGGCTCCTACATATTCTCCGTGTGATTCGCCGAATACAGAGACCCTGAAAATCCTGCCGGTCGTGTTCATCTGCCACCTCCCGTTAAACTGTCAAGATGAATAAAAAAATCATCATAGGATTTTTTCACCGCATTTTCATTTTTCAGCGCCACTCCCCTTTGAGAGACCAAACCGGCAATGGCATACGCCATGGCAAGACGGTGGTCCCCGTGAGAGTCAAGGGTGACGCCGCCTCTCACCGTGCCTCCGTTTATCACAATCGCATCCGTGTGTGTTATATCGACACCCAGCAGGCGAAAGTCTTCGGTCAGGTGTTTCAACCGGTCCGTCTCCTTGTATCTAAGCCGCTCCACACCGCTTATGACACTGCGGCCGCGAATCGCCGCTGCGAGCACCGTAAGCGGCGGGACAAGGTCAGGGCTGTCGGAAGCGTCAAAGTGAAACGGATCAAGGCGTTTTTTTTTAACGCTTACGCCATGCTCGGAGAAGGTGACAGTCGCGCCGCAATGCCTTAATATGCGCACGACATCCCTGTCCGCACCAGTTTCACGGTCCAATCCCTCAATAGTGACCTCGCCGTTTATGGCTGCCCATACCATCCAAAAAGCGGCATTGGACCAGTCGCCGGCCACGGTAAATCCGCAATCGCGCGGAAACATCCCTCCCTTGACAGAATAATGGCCCTCAGAGGGGCTCCATGCACGTCCCCCTGCCCGACGTATCAGTTCCATGGTAAGCTCTATATAAGGCTTGCTGACGTCTTTTTCCACGGTGACGGAGACCCCCGCCTCGTCCATCATCCCCGCGATAAGAAATCCCGATACAAGCTGTGAAGTCACACCGCCTTTAAGACGTACTATTCGGCGAACCCCCCCGCTTCTGACATGCATGGGAAGTCCCGATGCCGGAGAACAATACACGCCGGCCGAACCCATTTCCTCGGAAAACCACTTTCCGTTTCGCGCCGCCAATGCAGCGGATCCGTTTATTGTGAAGGCGCCGTCCAGAGCGGCAAAAACAGGTGTAAACATCCTCAGCGCCAGGGCCGACTCGGCAAAGTCATATTCTCCGCCGGGCATGCTTCTTCCTGCGCGGACTTCCAAAGCACTTTTTTTGACAACTACAGTACGCCCGGCCCTTTGGACGACGTCTGCCGCCGCCCTGACATCGTCACAATAACCGGGGTTTAATATGGACGTCATCCCCCCGTTTATCATGGCGATGGCAAGCAGCCTCTGCGTAATGCTCTTGGAGCCCGGTATAGTTATCCGACCGTGCGGATCAGAATGCGTTATCGATCTCATCTTTAATCCGTTTCAGCGTCCGGCGAGCATCATCTTTTCCAGCCAGGATCAACAGGTCTGATGCACTCAAATAACGCTCTTTCCGTTTCGCAAGCAAAGCGTCATAGCCATGTTTCATGTCATGCTCTCCCGACAGCATCGGCCGCTCATCCGAGAACTCCTGATCATCAGGTTTTCTCCACAGCAAAATATTATAGTAATTGTCTTTTACAAACGATCTTATTTCCGCGTCCTCAAGCGTGCCGCCTCCAAGAGCCATTATGTCCCAGGCAAGGCCGCTCGCCCTGAAGAAGGCTTTTCGTTCCGCTTCTCTAAAACGGCTTTCGCCTTCACGGAATATCTCCCTGACCGACCGCCCCTCCATCTCCTCGACCATCGTGTCAAGATCGAACACATTGTATCCGCATTTTTTCAAATATTCGGCAGCTGTCGATTTCCCTGAAAGCATCATCCCGGAGAGTACTATCCTTTTTTTAAATACAAGGGGTTTCGTTATTTCACGGCAAACGGCCTCTTCCCCGAACATGAAAGCGTATGAATACAACGCCTGACGGACAAGCCATTCCCAGCCGTCATGATATACGATTCCCGCTGACTCGCACATGTCCCGATTATATGTCTCCTTATAATCAGCATCTATCACACATGCGGCTCCCTTTGCAGTATCATTAAGCACACGGGCTTCTCCGGGCACCGCGGAGATGATGACATCAAACCCGCTGAAATCGGTTTCAGAAAGAAGCGGCCTGAATCCGCATCCGAATAATGCCGCCGTGAGGCGCCCCTTTTCCTGCGAGCGGTTGAACAAGACCGTCGGAATTCCGCTGCGGCGAAGGGCCCATATGGCTGAACGTCCTGCTCCGCCGGCGCCGATAACGGCGGCCGGTCCCTTTGGCGGCGGGTAAATGCCGTCAATCATATCCGCCAAAGCCAGCGCATCGGTATTCACACATTCCAACGACCCGTTGCGCATGATGCATGTGTTGACTGACTCCGTTTCCCTTCCGGGGCCGGACGATGCATATTTGGACATCGCGACTTTAAACGGGGCAGTGATATTAAAACCGCGGATATTCATTTCTTCTATGACAGGGAGTATGTCTCCGGCACTATCCACGGATACGCGTAAATATTTTTTGTTGTCGCCAAAATAATTCCGAAACAGCTGAGGACTAAGTGAATGGGAGATGTTTTTTCCAAAAACAGCATAAAAGCCGCCATCATTGCAATGCATCGCGCAACCTCTTCATCTTTTCCACATCGTATTGCCCATCCGCCGTAAGATTCCCCCGCATTCCCGCATAAATGATCTTGGCCCCAAGAGTCAGCCCCGCGATGCGGGTGACTCTCCCGGCTTCCCCCATCCCGATAACAACCGCATCTTCAAGCTCCATCTGAAGGGCCACAAGCTCTCGGGCCTGTGCCGCATTTGCCGGCCGCACGGCAAGTTTTACAATATCGGCGCCGTATTCCATGGCTTTTTTATAAATATTCCTGAGTTCCGCCGTCTCTATAAAAGATGAATAGTCGTGGAAAGAGCGGATGACGCCTGTGTTTTTCTCCCCCCGCCGTTCTGATCTGAAAATACTCGCCGGGTATACCGCGTCATCCCATGGTATATCCACATAAAACACATTATATTCTATCGCTTTCAGAAAAAGGCCATCCAGGCCGGCACTGTGCGACTCGGGGAATTTCAATATAATATTGCGCCGTTTTGCCATTAACAATCCGATCTTCTCGATCTCCCAGCCTGCGGCATCAAGACGTATCTCAACAGCGTCATTCTCTTCACAGAGAGATTCGAGATCATATTCACCGGGCATAAGACTTAACGCGATCATGTCAGTACTATATATTCAGTTCTTCATCTTATCAAGCTTATAGATGGAGGCGCATGAGAACGAAGTGCGGGTATTACCGGGCTGAAAAAAGGGGCGCCGAAGGCGCCCCGATGAAATGATGTTTATTTGAAGAACTGTTTCATTTTTTTAATCGCCATCACGGCTTTTCTTCCGGGCACTGTCTCGTTGATGCCGAATTCACCTGAGATGTCTGTCTCCAGTATGCCTCTGCTTGTACATATCATGATCGCGTTAAACGCGAAATGTGAGGCAGGCACGTCTTTAAACGGTGACGGGGTGCCTATGTACTGAGTGGCAAGCGCGGGATCGTCAGACACTTTTATGAGTACCCTTGAGATAAAAAGGGCGTAATCGGCTTTGGTGACATTTTTGTCCGGATAAAACTTTCCATCCGGGAAAAGGTCTATTATGCCGTTCTCAACGACCTTGGACACGAAAGAATATGCCCAGAAATCGCTTTCCACATCGGGGATCTCAACGGTCCGGGAAGGTTTGTCGCCGGCGCCGTATTCCACGAACCCGTTGTTCTTCTCGTCTTTAAAGAGGTCTTCGACAGACAGCTCGTCTATAAACAACGCGGCCACATCAGCCCTGGTTATCGTAGGGTTCAACGCGATCCTTCTGGCCGCCTTTCCCATACCGGCGACAGCCACCTGTATTTCGTTCATCTCATTGATGTAAGCGATCGTCTCGCCGTCGTCCGCTTTGATATTAAGGGCTGCGGTATACCATTCCCGCGCATCCTCATACTCGCCCAGACGATAATAAGCGTATCCGACGTTCCTTTTTGTGATCTCTGAAGACTCATTAAGCTTGTGAGCCCTGGTAAATGACTTGAGCGCTTTTTTATGCCTGTTCATGGCAACAAAGACTTTGCCCTCGGCAATATAGCCCTGCCAGTATTTTCCGTCTCTGGAAGTGGATTCTTCGGCATATTTCAGGGCGGAGTCAAGTTTGCCTTCTCCCAAATATGAATATGCCATGCCCTCATAGGCAGGCGCGTAATCAGGATCCAGGCTTTTTGCGAGATTAAACTCGTTGAAAGCTTTTTCCCACTCTTCGGCGCTTATGTATTTCATTCCTTCACGGTAATGAGAACCGGGAGTGTCCATGATGCTTTCCTGTTTTCTGTCAGGTCCGCAGGCAGTCAGCATGACGATAAACAATACCGGCAAAATAATCAATAATCTTTTCATTCGTCTTTTCCCCCTTGTCATTTAAGTAAAAATATTACCCTGCACTTTTTTACCTGTTCGAGAAGGTTGCCGTCATTGGTGATCCTGGCTGCATCCTCATCGGAGATGTAAACATCCATACTGTTGTCAGACACCTTGACCGCTTTGATCACCATGGGGTTATCCGTGACTCTCTCATCGGCTTTTGCCATCTTCAGGTCCTTGGCATAGCCCACAACGCCCATTTTCACCGCATAATCCGGGTCGACATAAGCGGCGTCATATACAGGCGTGTTGTTGACCGAATAGACCCTCGGGGCCATGCAAGGCAGCACTGTGAAATCAGTGGCGTCAATGACAATGCCCGTATACGCATCGCCCGCGCCCTCTTTTACGTCACCGGCGACTTTTGGTATCTCCTGGGGCGTATCATAAAGAGGCAGCATGATCCGCGCGATATCTCCTGTTATGGAAATACTCAAAACGACTTCTATTGTGCCGTCAGACATGTATTTTATCTTTTCTTCCTTGTAACCCCTTAAAACGCCCTGCACCTTTGATTTGATGACATCATCCTTAAGCATGAAATTTTCTACAGTCGTCTCTGATGTGACATTGACGCCCTGAATGATCTCAAGCAGATTTCGCTGCGCATCCTGCAATGCGGCGCGTTTTGCTGCAGGCCTCTGTGCCGCTGCCGGCAAATTGGGGTTTGGCGCACCGATCCCGACGGCTTTTATTACTAATTGCGTCCAATCGATCTCGCCTTTGTCCATCTGCTCCACCATATTGGAATCTTGCGCAGATATACCGGCAAATACGAATATTATCATCAATAAAACCGTCATCAGTCTTTTCATAGTAACCTCCTTGTATAATTAGTCTACCAATTATAGCAACTGTAAATAGTTTATCAAGTCAATCAACATGTTGTTACGACAAATAAATCAAACAAATAAACAACCGCGGCGGCCATGATCCCGGCAACCGCATCATCCCCCATCACGCCCCATCCGTCCTTCCTTCTGTCTACAATATTTACAGGAAAGGGCTTAAGTATATCGAAGAACCTGAATGCCACAAACGCCACCAGGACGTTCACAGGAGCCCCCCCCGCGAAGAGAAGAGGTATAAACTGCCCGACAAACTCGTCCAAGACCACAGAAGAGGGATCTTCATCACCGAATATCCTCCTGCACCCTGATGCGAGAAATGCGCCTGACAAAAATACGGGGACCATCCACAGCAGGTTCATCCAGCCCGCGCCCTTCAGCAGAAACCAGTAAGCCGCCACCGCGGCAAGGCTTCCGAACGTCCCCGGGGCCACTCCTATCTTGCCCACCGAAAAAAGTGTCAGCCAGGACTCGGCAGACTTGTCTGTGAACTCACGCGTGGTGACAACCCCTTTGTTTTTCACTATATAATCGATTCCCGAGTACAGAGTCAGGACCAGTGCGGCATAAAGGAGTATGAGGTCCGTATGCCACAATGCACCGTTTGTAAGGACGTTGAGCATCCCGGATATTATTGCGGCCAATTGAACCGTCGTCTTTACCTTGCCGCTCCAGACCGCTGCGATCACTTTGCCCTTTGCCAAAGCGGCGTTTCTGTGCATAGTCACCCCGATCTCCCTGACCAGCATCAGCAACACCGGTATCAATGGGAAAAAACCCATTATTATAAGCATAAAGAACGCCGAATAGACCAGGAGTTTATCCGCGAAAGGATCCCAGATCTTGCCGAAGTCACTGACCCATTTATACTTTCTCGCGAGATAACCGTCAAGATAATCGGTCACTGACATAAACAGAAACAGTATAAAACCACTCCAGGCGGTAGAAGCGTCTGAAAAAAGATAGGCATATACCGGTACCAGCGCTATTCTAATAATCGTCAAAATATTCGGGATGTGTCTCATACAGAATCTCTCCCTCCAAATCATATTCGTAACTTCCCGTAATGCGCGCCCTGTGGAACTCACCCTGCAACGCGCCTTTATCATCTATGAAGACCGAGCCGTCGACTTCCGGAGCGAAAAACCACGGCCGGGCGTCTTCCCCGGACACATCGGTCAGCAGATCGAACTCGCGGCCGACATATGACTGCAGGTCATCCGTCCGTATTTCCTTCTGGATGTTCATCAGAAGATCAAGCCTCTCCTCTTTGACCTGATCCGGCACCATGTCTCCGAGCGAGGCGGACGCACTTTTTTCCTGCGGAGAGTACATAAACACCCCGACATGGTCCAAACGCTCGGAACGGACAAAATCCGCAAGCTTTTCAAAAGACCTCTCGGTCTCGGCGGGATAGCCCACTATGAATGTCGTCCGTATCACCGGTTCTTTGAAGCGGCGTCTTATCAGCCCTATTTTTTCCCGGATCGCGTCCAGTCCGTAACCTCTCTTCATAGACGCCAGGACTTCATCGTCAACGTGCTGAAGCGGGATGTCAAAATACGGCAAAATATTGTTCCTTTCCACGGAATCCAGAAATCTCGCATCGATCTTCCTGATATCAAGATAGAGAAGCCGTTTCCATGGCACAGTAAACTCACCGAAAAGGTCAAGCAGTTCATTCACATCGCTGTTGATATCGTGTCCGTAAAATGAAGTGTTCTGGGAGACCGCGATGATCTCCTTAAGTCCGCCCTCCGCCGTCAAGCGGGCCAGCTCACCGCGTATATCCGCTATGGCTCGGCTTCTCTGAGGCCCGCGGATCAACGGTATCGTGCAATAAGAGCAAGCGAGGTCACATCCGTCTGAGACCTTTATAAAGCGCGAATAAGACGGGCCAAGCGGGTCGCGAGATGTATAGGGGCCGGTATAGCCTTTTTCCCCCCGCGGGTTCGGCCGGGCGTTCCCGGCGATAATATCGTAGATGTTGTTGTATTCTGAGGGTCTTACCCAGATGTCGACTTCGGGAATTGCTTCAGTGACTTCATCCATATAAAGTTCCGGGAGACAGCCGAGCACGGCGATCTTATAATCGCCGTCGCCGTTTTTTCTCGCTTCCGCGAAACCGAGTATGGCCTCTATGCTCTCTTCCTTTGCAGGGTCTATAAAAGAGCATGTGTTGATGAGTACCACATCCGCGTCCGCGGCATCATCAGATCTTTCATATCCGCCGCGCAGTAAAAGCCCGGATATCTGTTCGGAATCGACCGTGTTCTTGTCACAGCCGAGAGTCGCTATAAAATATCTCACACTGTCACTCCGGGAGAGCCGTTTTTCTGTATGAGTCAAGCCTGAAAAGCCATCCGGCATCCTGCAATACTTTTAATGCCCTGAATCTGTAGACGACTATGTTGCCGCTGAAAAAATCAAGCGTAAGCCTTTTGGGAAAATCGGAGCCCCCGAATTCGATGTTCATCATCTCGATATCACCGCTGTCCTCGCTTTTTGATCTTAACCTGAAGATGTCACCCTCTCCGGAGACCTCAAAGATCTCGTCGGCTTTTGACAGCATCTCAAACGGCGAGATAAAGATCATGTCGGACAAATCGCCTGTCATGAGTTCGTCGTCGTCAGCCACATAATCGACATATCCGCTATCATTGGTTATGATGGTCTCTTTCACAGGGTCTGTATATTCTATTCTGAAGTTCCTTGCGGGACTAAACCAGAGATGGCCCTTGTATTCACTCTGCAGTTCCCCGTTATGGGAATATACACGCTGCTCGAACGGGACTGACAACACCTTGCCGGAATCGACAAGTCTTATAAGGTCATCCAGGCCGTCTGCGCGGGACACGGAAATGAAAATAAAAACGGTGAAAAGAAAACTCAAATACTTTCTCATGGGTCTAAATGTAGTCTTTCAGCTTTTCAATGTCAACAAGAATATTCCGCCCCTTTGACCCGCCTTCAGTGTCTATAAGCCCGTCATCCGCAAGGCTGTCTATGATCTTTGCCGCTCTGTTGTACCCTATGCTGAGTTTTCTCTGCAAGGCGGAGGTGGAAACAGAATAATCCTGGGTGAGCAGCTTGTTGTAGAGTATCTGCAAGACCTCGGGGTAGAGCTCGTCCTTGTTGTCCATCTCCAGCGATATCTCACGGTCTTTTTCAAACAATTGCCTGAAAGAGTCTTTTTTTATGTCGATGTTCTTTAAATATTGCACGGTGTTTCTTATTTCGGGAACGGTGACAAGCGCGCCCTGTCCACGCTCTATTTCGCCAGTGATCTTAAGATAAAGAAAATCCCCCTTGCCAAGAAGGGTCTCAGACCCCTGCTCGTCAAGTATGATGCGGGAGTTCAGTTTTGACGCAGTCTTATAAGCCACCCGCGAGGGGAAATTGGCTTTTATCGTCCCCGTGATCACATCGGCGGAAGGTCGCTGCGTGGCAAGAATCAGATGCAGCCCGACCGCACGCGCCATCTGCGCAAGCCTGATGATCGAATATTCCACTTCCTGTCCAGCCGTTACTATAAGGTCTGCCAGTTCGTCTATTACAATAAGCAAATACGGGAGCTTTTCATCGCTTCTTTTTTCATTGAACGACTGTATGTCGCGAAAGCCGTGATGCGCCAGCAACTTATAACGCCTGTCCATCTCATACTGTGCCCATTTGAGTACAGCCACAGCTTCTTTGGATTCCACGATGACATCAGCGAGCAAATGGGGTATGCCGTTGTAATACGGAAACTCAAGACGCTTGGGGTCTATCAGAATCAGACGCACGTCTTCGTAGGAAGCCTTATACAGCACACTCATGATGATCGTATGTATGCCTATGCTTTTACCCGACATTGTGGCACCGGAAATAAGGAGATGGGGAAGTTCCTCGATGTTTATTATCACCGGACTCCCGTCCATGCCGCGCCCGAAACCGATTGTGAGCGGCGAGGGTGAACGGCTGAACTCGTCACATTCCACCAGTTCACGCAGTGAGACGAATGTCCTGTGCCTGTTAGGTATCTCAAAACCCACAGTGCCCCTTCCCGGCAATGGAGCTATTATTCTGATATTTGTCTTTTTCAGCATAAGGGAAAGGTCTTTGTCCAGAGCGACGATCTTGCTCACCTTTGTGCCCTTTTTCACTTCGACCTCATACAAAGAGGCCATCGGCCCGACCTGTACGTTGATCACATTGCCGATTATGTTGAATTCCGCCAGCGCATCCTCAAGCGATTCCGAGACGGTCTCGATATCTTCCCGTGCGGAACTTTTCTCTATGTATTTTAAGATCCCGGAAGGCGGAATGGGATTGTCGTCATTTACGCGTGTCTCCCCTATCACCATATCCGGTCTCAAGATCAGTTCCGGGTCGTCCCCGCTCTCATCACCCGGATCATAGGAGGTCCCGTCACCCGTGGCAAAATATTTGATATCGTATTGAAGGTTTTCCACCCTCTTTGCATCATATTCCCTTGTTTTCTCCCTGCGATGCGGCCGTTTTTTTATCTCGGGAAGGCGGGGCTCCGGCACCGCCTGTCTTTTACGCCTGTCACCCCGCGCCCGGAAAAATGCGGCCAAGCGCTTTTTGTCTATTTTTATAAAAACCGACAGCGATAGTAGTATAAAGACCGAAAGGGTGATATAAAGACCTGCGGATCCCACCAATAGCTTCACGCGATCGGCGACCCATAACAGGACTGCCCCGCGCCACCCATAATCGTTTCCTATGAAAATGCCGTTTATCTGCAGTATGGTGCATAATGAAAAAGCGCCAAGGCCGATATATAAGAGTTTGACTGGATTGAACTTTGTGTTTGGCGGCAAGTAGACATTAACGCCGCGGGCTCCGGCCAAAACCGGTATGAAATATGCAAAGTCTCCGAACAGCAGAAGCATGTAATAGGAAATATAGGCGCCGAGTATTCCAAGAAAGTTCTTCGCTTCCGCGCCCGTAGCGGCCGCCGGGGGGTCATCTGAGGAGAAAGTCAGCAAGCTGAGGAAGACCACAAAAGCAAGCCCCACGAGTATTATCCCGCTCAGATCCCTGATCTCATCGTGTTTCTTTGTCCTTCTTTTTCGTTTTTTCATGCTCATTTAAATATAAAATACCAGGGTAAAAAAAGCAAGTGCAAACAAATAGAAGCTGAAATATTTGAGTTTGCCCGCTGAAGTGACAGTTATGAGGAATCTGATTGAGAATAAGCCGACCAGAAAGGAGATAAAAACACCCATGATCAGCGGCAGCAGTCCCAATGTTCCCGCGCCATCTTTCATAAGTGAAAAAAATGCAGCTCCTGCGATGACAGGTATCGATATCAGAAACACATAACGAAGCCCATTCTTCCTGCCTGTGCCGAGCAAAAGCACCGCAGCGAGCACAGCCCCTGACCTTGACAATCCCGGAAGCACCGCGGCGGACTGTACAAGTCCCACCAAAGCGGCACCTTTCCATGTGATATCACCAAAACCGTCCTTTTTATTCCCGCTGATCAGCAGAAGAAAAGCCGTCAACACCCACATTGAGGAGAGCAGCGCCATATTTCCATACAGATCCATAAGGCTGTCCTTTAATAAAAATACGATCGAGACCGTTATTACAGTCGTCAGCAGGATCTTGAGCAAGTATTCCACTGAGTCACGTTTTCCGGCCAGCGTCCCCGTCAGAAGTTCCCCGATATCCTTTCTGTAATAACATATGACTGAGAGTAGCGTGCCGAGATGGAGCATAGCCCCCATGTATACCATATCGGACCTTACGCCGATAAGCCTGCCGGCAAGCACAAGATGGCCGGAGGAGCTGACCGGAAGAAACTCCGTCAGCCCCTGTATGACAGCCTGTATAAACACCTGAAGAGTCTCAGTCATCGTTCATCTCCGGAAAATGAGAGACTATTACCGGTTCCTTAGACCGTCTTTTTCTCAAAAAACGCCGCAGCCTGCGGTCTACAGTCCTTCCGACCGACTCTTTGTCACGCAGGTCCTTTTTGTTCAGGGAATAAAGGATCTCCTGCAACCGCTCCTTGATGTCGTCCACAAGCTCGTCCGTGAGTTCTATGCCGACGGCTGAAAGCTCCGGGCCGTAAGTGATATCCCCGGTCTCGCTGATGTAGTCATAGTTAAGGAACACCGCGCCCTCCTGGCCGATTACTTTCCGTTCCTCCATGGTGTTCTCGTTTATATTTCCAAGATCCGCATTCTCTATGAAACATTTGCCGCATTGGACTTTTTTGTCCGATATTCTTGCTCTTTTTCCGTCAAAGATGACAGGCGTGCCGTTTTCGACCAGAAGCACGGCATCTTTCTTATAGCCGATGGAAGTCATCAACATCCTGAGGGAGGCCATATTTCTGTACTCGCCATGATACGGTATGATAAATCGGGGAGAGACCATGGTGGTTATCATCTTGATATCCTCCCTCGCCGCGTGGCCGGAAACATGGATCTCCGAGACATTCTCATATTCCACATGGGCACCGCACTTAAAAAGGTTGTTGATCATCCTGTTGATATGTATCTCATTTCCGGGTATCATCTTCGCCGAGATCAGGACAGTATCCCCCTGCTTTATCTTTATCTTGCCGTGCATATTAAGCGCAAGACGCTGCAGTACGGAAAAAGGCTCGCCCTGACTGCCGGTGACAAGGACCATGATCTCATGGTCGGGGAACATGTCAATGTGTCGTATGTCAATGATATCGATCGCTTTAAGGTCTATATAGCCCAGTTTGGAGGCGATCTCTATGATGTTTTTAAGGCTACGCCCCTCCACAACGACTTTTCGCCGGTATTTTGCGGCGATCTGCAGGACTTGTATTATTCTGCTGATATTGGAAGCAAATGTCGCGACAAATATCCTTCCGGAAAATCCTTCCGCCAGCCTGCTCATCTCATTACCCACATCGCGCTCGGAACCGGTCATCCCGGCTGTCTCGACGTTTGTGGAGTCGATTATCAGAATATCCACGCCCTTTTCGCCTATGGCGGATATTCTTTTCAAATCTATTACATCCTCATTGACAGGAGTATAATCGATCTTGAAATCGCCGGTAAAGAAGACCTTGTTCCTTCCGGCCTTGATGAACAACGCGGAAGCATCCGGTATGCTGTGGTTCACATGTATCATCTTCACTTCGAACTCACCGCATCTCATCACATCATCGGGGCCGTTTATCTCCTTTATGTTGTCCCAGGGGATACCGCGCTCAAAAAACTTTCGCTTGATCAGTTCCGCGGCAAGCTTTTTGGTATAAATAGGCACGTCAGGCAGGTCTTCGACTATATACGGCAAAGCGCCTATGTGATCCTCATGCCCGTGCGTGATTATTATCGCCTTAAGCTTGTTCGCCCTCTTCTTTATATAACCGATATCGGGTATGATGTAGTCAATCCCCGGGAAATATGAGGATGGGAACAATATTCCGGCATCAATTATTATCATTGAATCCCCGTATTCAAAAACCGTCATGTTTTTGCCTATTTCTCCGTAGCCACCCAGTGGCACTATTTTCAATTCTTTTTTCATTTCACTTCCTTTAGGTATTTTACTGTTTTACTTATATATGAGATCCCGGAAAGCACCAATGCTATCAATACGGGAGTGGATAATATTAAACGCGATTCATCAGGTGACAATATAAACGTGCATATGAACAGGACGACCAGAAATGTATTGAGTTTGCCCATAAGGTTCGGGACGGGGATGTCTCCGTATTTTCTTATTATAAATACCGATACCAGGGCTATAAGCACATCCCTTATTACGAACAATATCACGATCAGAAGAGGAAAACCATATTTTACAAGGGATATCATAACGGCGTCGAATGTGATCTTATCGGCGGCGGGATCAAGTATCTTCCCCCATCTTGTCACCTGACCGGTCCTGCGGGCTATAAAGCCGTCCGCCGTATCGGTCACGCCCTGATAGAGAAACAAGATGAATATGATCTCCATATTTCCATACAGGTCGTCACTTATGAAGAAGAGTATAAAAGGCAGCACCGCAATACGGCTCAACGTAAGGATGTTCGGCAGCGTAAGGAACCTGTTTGCGTTCATCTCAACATCACATCCACCGAAATGCCCACGGAACCGTCCGGCCCGAAGCCCCCCCTCACCGTCACCCCGTCGGACTTAGCGGAAATAAAGGCATCCACCGCGCTCGCCAGATGGTTTACGATCAGCGCGCCCCAGAAAGCGTTCATGGTCTTATAATATCCGTTTGAATCCTGACGCATATCGTAATACAGGTCCTGCTGCGCCGGATCATCCCAGAATTGACGTAATTCGGGCAGTTTTCCTATCAATTCGTAGTATTCTCCCACTTTTTCGTAGGGAAGGTTGCTTTTTGCATAGACCCTGTCCTTCAGATATTCCCACATCTCGGTATAACTTTTACGGTCCGGATCGCTTCCCGCATAGTAAAAATGGGTGTCCGCAAAGGAGACAAAGCGCTTCTCGGAAAGTTCATGCTGATTCGAGAAAAACATGGCGCCCGAAAAACATATGATCTCAGTCATAAGAAAAATACCGCTTTTCACCTCTTCCCCGTTCGCCCTCTGCCCCGCACCCGGGACAAACAAAGAGTAGAGAAAGGCTCTGCCCGGCGTAACATCGCCCTGCGCGGCCGCCCATAAAGAGACGACCGTCAATATCAGAGTTGCGTGTTTTTTCATCAAAATAATATGCCGAGTGAAAACACGTCAATACTGCTGCTGCTCATCGCATTCAACGCATCCCGGGAATAATCAACAGTAAAATTGCCGTATTTGAACCCTACTCCCCAATTAAATCCGTCATTCTCGTAATAATGGTCCTTATAGTATCCGCATCTGGCATACAGCATGTCAAGATACCCCAGTTCCGCGCCCACCAGAAACGAGCGTTTTTCAGAGAGGGAGTCAACGGCTTCCGTGTCCACTCCCGTGGTTATGAGAACATAGGTGTTGTACTCCTCAAGCGACAACTTTGCGGAGACGCCGGTGCGCAAATAACGCGGAAGGTCGTCCGCCTGATCGCTGTCCTGATACGATATGGCAGGCCCTATGTTCTGAAGGGTGGCGCCTGCGCCAAGCTGAAGAGAGAGAAGATCCCGGAGCCTGTAATCCTTCCGGTAGAGCACTGATACGTCGAACGCCACACTTTTACCCTGATATTCGTCATAAAGATGGCTGAAAACATATTTAAGATTGACGCCCATCCCCAGCCCGTCAGCGATTTTTGTGGCATATGAGAGCCCGGCGGCAAGTTCGTAGATCGAAAACTCTCCGATCACGGCGCCTGTCTCCGTAGTCTCTATGTTTTTGCCGTAGCTTACGTAAAGGACATTGATACCCAGAACGCCGTAGAGGCTCTTTACCGGGATAAAAAACGTCCCGGCCTCCTCCTTGATGCTGTCCGCGCCTTCGCCCATATCAAAACTGACATACGATATAAACGCCGATTTATTCGTGAAAAAGGCCGAGCCGGCAATATTATAAAAAGCCGTCTCCGGGCCGTCAGCCACCGCGACAAAACTTCTTCCCATGCCGATAGACCTGCTGCCGGCGCCCCCCGTTAAAAACGGCACACCGGTTGCGGCATCAGCCACAGCCGTGTACAATGCCGCCATAAGTATTATCATAAACGCTTTTTTCATAAACACTCCCTTTTTATCTTATACGTCCGCCGTCATCCCGGGTTGCTAGCTCAGATAACGGTACGGGGCTATGGGGCTGAAGAACTTTGTTATGGACGAACCTATGTTTATCCTGTATATGATCTCAGCCGCCAGGTGGGACGAACTCACCGCTTTCAGGTTCGGAAGCCTTTTGAAATATTCATCCGGGATGTAGATCGTATCCGCGCAGATGATATTGTCCAGATAGCCCTCTTCGCTGAGTTCCTGAAGCCTGTCCATCGCCGGGCCGGAAAAAAGCGGATGTACGATGGCTATATTGACTTTCTTGACACCCCTGTTCTTCAATTCCTTGATCAGCGTGTAAACCGATCCGCCCGTATCTATCATGTCATCCACTATCCATACTATTTTATCGTTCAGAGGGGAATCGCTTAATATGTCGATCTTTTCCACAGTGTTGACTTTGGAATGGTTTCTCCGTTTATTGGCTATGATAAGATCCGCATTGAACGTCTCCGAAAATTTCCTCGCCATCTTCTCGCCCCCGGCGTCAACGGAACAAAATGCCCATTTTTCATGGACCACGTTGTCAAACTCATGCTTTGTCTTTACAAAGTCCTTAAGTATAGCCCTTTTAAGCAGGGAGATCGCAGGCATATCGTCAATATACGCCTTTGTGGGATCAAGTATTGTCTTTGACTTGTCGGAATGAAGCTGAAATGTGATGTAATGGTCCATACCCAAGGATATCATGGTCTTGAAATGTATCCATGTGCCCACGGAAGTCCGTCTGGTAGCGCGGTCGCTGCGCGAGCAGGAGGTGTAGGGCTCGAAAACCGTTAGGCTTCTGGCCTGCGCCCTTTTCAGGGCGTCTATGGCATGGTAAAGCTCTATCTGATTGTCGCCGACACTAAGGCCGTATCTGTTCCTGCTGGCCGAATTGTGGAAGACATACACATCCTTTTTCCTGACAGACTCATCAATATCCACTTCTATCTCTCCGTCGGAAAATTCCTTTACCTCAAGCCTGCCCACGAGATCATCGTATTTTTCCGTGTATTCGTTCAGGGATTTTAATTCCTCAGTGACTTTTTTCGCATATTCCGCCGAACTTCTTGTCGCGAACAACTGTATTTTCCCTCTGTCAAGCATACAATTTTCTCCCCGTTTTTAAGTTCATATCCTTTTCATCATCTCAACAAGGTCTGATGCTGCGAACACCTTTTTCCCCGAGGCTATTATTGCACGCGCGGAAGCATTTTGCAAGTAAACTCCTGCCTTGGCCGCTTCAAAAGAGCCGATCGCCCCGTGGGAGGCGGCTGCGCCTATGATACCGGCCAACACATCGCCGGTTCCGAGCGTTGCAAGACCCCTGCAGGGCCTTTCTGTCAAAGCATATCGCCCGTCTTTTGAAAACACTGCGGTGCAGCCCGATTTCAATACCAGAGTCACCCCGTTTTCAACGGCGAATCTCCGTCCCGTTTCTATCAGGTCCCCCGTTATCACGGATTTGTCCAATCCGCTAATGCGGGAAAACTCTCCGATATGGGGTGTCAATATTATCTCATTCACACCTTTCTTAAAGCAATCGTTGAAAAAATAAAGGCCGTCCGCATCGATCAAAACAGTGGAAGAACGATGCGTTCCCAAAAGCGACCGCATAAACGCGCCGGCCTCTCCGGAGCGCCCCATACCCGGGCCCGCTATGACACATCCTGCCTCCGCGCTGACGTCAGAGACATCAAAGCCTCCCTTTTTGACGATTATTTCGGGCGGAAAACTTGCGGTCTCCGAAGCTGCGGTATTGACGGTGACATACCCGGCGCCTCCGTAAAGCGCGGAACCCGCCGCAAGGGCCGCGGCTCCGGGGTATTGATCGCTGCCTCCGAATATCTGCACATGACCGCAGGTATATTTATTGTCATATGGGCCGGCCCTGAATCTTTTTCCGGATGAGGCATCGATAACCTCGCCGTCACCCGCCCCCCCGGACGCCAGGCCTATGGGTACTGTCACGACCACGCCTGAAAGCTCGGGACCCCACCCGAGATAATGCCCTCTTTTGGGAAATTCCACGGCAAGAGTCACATCGGCGCGAAACGCGTGTTCATCCCTCGTCCCGGTGTCACCGTTCAGCCCGGAAGGTATGTCGAGTGCGATCTTGACACCCCCGGATATGTTAACTGCGTCAAACAGCCTTGAAGCTTTTTCATCCATCTTTCCGGTGAAACCTATGCCAAAAACACCATCCACCACTATCGGAGTCCCCACTGACATAAATCTATCCGAATCATATATGGGTATACCGTAATAATCACATATTTTTTTGTTTTTTTTTGCTTCGTTCGTCGAAGGAGGGTATACCGCGTAGATCTCAGTCGAATAACCGTTTATATGGAAAAGACGCGCGACGGCATAAGCATCGCCGCCGTTATTGCCTTTGCCGGCAAGGACTTTGACGACAGCTTTTGTTCCCGTCAGATTTGCGGCCTCCCGGAATATACCGTTTGCCGCCCTTTCCATGAGATCGTACGGCGTTATGCCGGAATTTTTAACGGTCTCCGCGTCCAGGGCATACATCTCACTTACCGAAACACATCTCACAAATGCCCTCCTGCAACCACGGCAACCGCATTTTTACGGGAATGGGAGAGAGATACATGGAGAGAGTCGTCAAAAGAGCCATTTATACGCATCACGGGCTTTCCGTTCTCACCGTTGACCACTTCGATCCTGTTGAATTTCAAACCGCCCTGCATGCCCGCAAACTTTATATAAGCCTCCTTTGCGGCAAATCTGGCCGCATATGAGGGGTATGGATATTTTTTCGAAGCGCAGTACTCTATCTCAAAATCCGAAAAGACGCGCTTTAAAAATTTTTCGCCGCGTTTTTCTATGACAGTGCGGATCCTGTCTATCTCTACTATATCGATGCCTATACCCCGAATCATGTGTTCTCCGCCGCCCTTTTCATCGTGGCGACCGTGTTTAGTATCCATTCCCTGTCGGTACTTTCCCCGATAAAACGCAGTGCCGGCTCTGTCCCGGATTGACGCACATGCACCCATCCTTCATTAAAATCGAGACGCAGCCCGTCCCTCTCGTCAATGCTCGGCTGCTCATCGAAGGTGGAAGAAGCCACAGCCCTCATGGCCGCCCGCCTGGCATCGGCATCATCAAAAACCTGTTTCTCTTTTATCATCACATAGGGGGGAAACACATCCGCCAGAGCTTCGACCGACGCATCCCGTTCAGCCATCAGTTCAAGTATCAGGGCCACAGCCATGGGCGCGTCGCGTGTAAGATGGAGACGCGGGTCTATTACGCCGCCGTTGCCCTCTCCGCCGGCCACGGCGTCCCGTTTACGCATCTCTTCCGCTACGTTCACCTCTCCCACCGGCGTCCGTATCAGACTGCATCCCGCATCCTCCGCCGCATAAGCCGTCAGCCCGCTTGTCGAAAGGTTGCAGACCACGTCACCCTTCCTTTTGGACGCGAGGTTCATGACGGCAAAAGCAAGTGTGTACTCCTCGCCGATGGCCCTCCCCGCCTCTGATACCAGGGACAGTCTGTCGACATCCGGATCATGTGCAAAACCCACGTCCGCGCCAAAAGACAACGTCTCTCTCTCCAGCTCTGAGAGGTTTGCCGCCACCGGTTCCGGATTCCGGGGGAACATGCCGTCAGGCTCCCCGTTGATTATTTTCACGTCGCATCCAAGCTTTTGAAGAAGCATGGGGGTGATCACCCCGCCGGCGCCGTTGACACAGTCCAATACCACTTTGAAACCCCTTTTTCGGATCTTTTCAACGTCAACCAACGCCAATATATCCTCCACGTGCCTTTGCGAAGCGCCCGTTAAAAGTCTTTTTTTCCCCACCGCGTCCCACGGACTGTAAAAGGAGTCGCCCCCTGCCATCTTAAGCATGGCAGCGGATTCTTCCGCCGTAAGAAACATCCCCCTGCTTCCGGCAAGCTTAAGGGCGTTCCATTCCCTGGGGTTATGGGACGCTGTCACCACAATTCCGCCGGAGGCCTCTTGTCTGAGTATTTCAAGCAGGACAGTGGGCGTAGCCGCTATCCCCACATCAAGCACATCATGCCCTTTGGACGCCAGCACGGATGCCACCATGTCCGAAAACATGGAACCGGTCACCCGGCTGTCCCTTCCGAGGACTATGGTCCCGGGCCCTATAAAATCAGAAAATGCCGAGACGTACTTTATAATCATCGGAGGCGTAAGGCTGTCTCCCACTATGCCTCTGATACCTGACACACCGACCATCAGTTCGCCCATTGTATCCTCACCTGTTCCCTCCGTTTTGCAGTTTTGTCGAATATACGCTTAATGTCTTCACGGTACCTGGCGTCCATGGCAACGCCGCGTCTTCGCATCACTTCAGCCGCCGTGACAAGGAACTTTTCCATGTCATAATCCTTAAGGCTGATTCCGTCTGTCCATGAGAAAGGCGGTATGAAAACGGGCGCCAACCCGCCTCCGTATAGAGACGTGCCCATACCTATCCTGCTGCCAGCTTTCATAAGGGTCCCTATCCCGGTCTTGACATGGTCCCCCAGTATGACGCCGACTTTGATCTCCGAAGTGTCTACCATGCGCCCTTCGATATCAGGGACTCTGATGGTTGAATAGTTGTTCTTAAGATCGCTGTTTGTCGTCATCGCCCCCAGATTCGTCCAGCGCCCCAGGACCGAATGACCCAGAAACCCGTCATGATGTTTGTTGGAATAGGGAGAGATCACAGACGCCTCGACTTCGCCGGATATCCTGCAAAAGGCGCCGACATGTGTGCCGCGTCGTATCCTGGCCTGGTCGATCCTGCAAAAAGCGCCCGCATAGGCGGGGCCTTCAATGAGTGAAAAAGGCCCGATGACGGCCCCCTTGTCTACGACCACATCCCCCCGGGAGACATCCAAAAACGCCGATCCGCTCACTACGGCCTCCTGATGTATGTATGCCGTCCCGCCGCTTCCGGTCTTTTTATCCGGTGTAAAACTGCTGTCTTTCCTTATAAAGTCCATGTCTTTTTCAAATAGCGAACAAAATTTCAGCGGTATTTCATGAGGGCTCTTGATCATGGATAATTCGGATGTGACTTCGATATCAGCGGAAACCCCGCCGGACTCAGAAATAAATTCGATCACGGGTTCGCCCCCGAGCATCATCCGGAAGGAGGAAGAAGTCTTTGGGAAATCAGCATCGACGATGCCGTCTTTCAATATGACAAGCCTGCCGCCCCGAGGCATCTTCAGAGCCAGCCGCCTAAAGGTGTCGACTATGCCGGAGGGAACCCCCGACATGCCATTCAAAAACAGGTCTCCCGCCGGCGAAAATTCCGCAGCCGAAGGCAATATCGTCACTCTTTTACCAAAATCACTGTCCTTACTACCCATGCGTCATCATACCCCAGCTTTTTTATGAATTCGAGTTCTTTTTCCGCAAGAACTCTGTTCGTGTAATTGCCCACCCTTAATTTCCAGTACGGTTCGTAAAACTCGATATAGACGGGCACATTGTCCTTGTAATAATACGCATCTTCGTTCTCCTTGTCCCGGGATGCCTCGGCCCAGGTCTCTTCAAATTTTTTACCGAACTCTTCCGCGTTTTCTTTTTTTGTCACGGTTATAAGCTGAATGCGATAGCCGCTGACCCTTTTCATGACAGCCGCGTTTTTAGGGATCTCCGCAGCCGTCTCATCGGCCTCATATTCATCATCCTGGTCATAATTTATGGTGACACTGACATCTTCGCCCTCATCCTCGCGGGTATTGCCCGCGACGATCGTCCCCTCTTTCACTTCCAGACCTGCAAGGTCCGAATCGTCTATTTCCAGTTCCTGTATGGTCGTCTCACCCACCGCCGTTTCACCGTCGGCGCCATCCCCGTTGATGTTTCCGCCCAGCCTGTTTTTTATATTCGCATTCTGACATGCCGAAAGCAACACTGCCATTATTAAAATGAAAAACAATCTCTTCATCGATACATACCTCCGTTCAATCTTTTACAAAAGAACCGAACCCGTCTTCCCCGCTTATCCTCAGTCCCACTGTAACATACACACCCTTGTCGGTATATTCTTTTTTTATCACCGACGCACCTTTTATAGAGTAGTCCATCTTTTTTTCATCCAGGACAAAGCCTTCCGCAGAGGCGATGGAGGTGACCGCTGTCTTCAGGTTTCTGTATGCATCCAGCCTGGCGGCCCTTTCGGCCTCTATCCTCACGGACGCGTCGCTGCCAGCACGGAATAATCCGAACCCTGTGGCCTTGACATATCCCTTGAAGACCTCCTCATGCTCGAACCTGAACTCCAACTCCCCCGGGGCCGGAAGTCTGTCGTAATATCGCCCCTTGAGCCCGGTTATCATCCCGACGGATGACGGGGGTATGACAAGCACCGGAGCAGCAACGCTGATATCCATCGGCCGGAGGTTCTCAACGCGGTCTCCCTTGCGGACAGACATGTAGTCCTTGTCATCCGAATCGGATATGAAAGGATCGCCCCCCGCGAACGTGATGCAGTACAGGCTTAATCGGAGAAAAAGAGCGCCATCGACATCAGCGACGGTGAGAGGTACGATCACATTATCGGCTGATATATTTCGATAATAAAGACCTCCGCCCAAATACGAGTGCTCCAGGCCATCCGTAGCCATAACATCTTCCGGGACCATTGAATATTCCACCGAGGCGGCGGACATACGCATTGATGCCACAAGCACGATCATGAGCAAAACCGTGGGTCTCTTCATCAGAACTCCTTTTTCAAATAGAGCGCCATGGCGCCGCTTTCAAGCGTCTGCTGTTCTATCGTGACATCATCGACTTTCCAGTCGGACAAATAGGCTTCCGATACACCGTCAAGTATGCCTATTGCAAGGTTGATCATATAATAATAAAAAAATGTCTGGGCTTTCTCAAAATTATCGCTGTATTTTGAGTAATCCGAATCCGACCCCGTAATAGCGTAATCATCATAATATTCGCCGCTTTTTTTCCAGTATCCATAGGCCTTTAAGCCCAGATAGGCGCCAAGCGAAAAAAAAACGACTCCTTTCAGGGTCTTTCCTGTATAAAAATCTCCGCCGCCGGGTATTGCGGCACCCCAGAACAGAGCCGCGGTCGGAGATTTTTTCAGCGTTGGCTCCTCGCCGCTTTCATTTTCCGCGCACACCGCCTCGCCGGCACATAAGCCAAGGATGACAATAACACACAGAATGGTCCTTGAAAATATCATTTTCCCGCCTTTGTCCCGAAAAATCTGCATATCCGCTCCACAAAAACCCCTTCACTTTCAAGGTAAAGACCGTTGATGTCCCTATTTAGAGATATTTGCCTACAAACTCCCTGAATTTTTTTTCATTTAAAACGCCCACACTCTGCTCTTCAAGTGTCCCGTCCCTAAACACCGCCACAGTCGGTATGCTCATGATCTGATATTCCGAAGCGGTCTTTCTTGCCTTATCGACGTCTATCTTGACAAACTTGACGGCGCTTTTTTCCGAAAGCTCGCCGGCGACCTTTTCAAACACGGGACCAAACATCCGGCACGGACTGCACCATTCGGCCCAAAAATCCACCACCACGACACCTTTGTATTCAGCCACTTCCCCTTTAAATTCCGCATCACCCACATGTAACATATATACCTCCCACATTATAGGCCGGTATCTGATTCATGAAAATCCACGCCGGCCAATTCCGGGAATTCCCCCGACAGCGCATCCGCGAGCGCCAGCATACCGCCTCTCTCCGAATTATAATGCCCCATGAAGACAAAAGACTTGCCGCTTTCCAAAAAGGGATGGTACACGGCATGAGTCAACTCACCCGTTATGACGATGTCCGCATCCGAACGTATCACCTCTTCATAGAGAGAACCCGCGTCTCCGCTTATCACAGCCGCCTTCATATGCTTTTTCCCGCTGTCAAAAACCCTATACTCCCCATCATGGTCCTTCTTCAGGATACGGACGACATCAGCCGTGTCCGGCGTCTCAGGAAAACGCCCCATGATCCCCAAAGGCAACCCCTTGTAAAAAACAAAAGGTTTCCTGTCCGTCAGGCCAAGCAGGTCCGCCAGATATGCGTTATGCCCTCTGCTCATGTCAATGTCCATGGGAAGATGTGCCGCATAAACAGAGATGTCATTGGCAAGCAAAGCGCTCAATCTGTTTTTTAAATAACCGGTGATGCGGCATTCTTTTGACCAAAAAAGACCGTGATGGACAATAATCATGTCGTAATTATATTTAATTGCGTATCTTATATTTTCCAATGATATATCAACACATAATAGTATTTTATTTACCGTATCATGTCCTTCTACCTGAAGGCCGTTGACGGAAGAATCGGGAACTTCCGCTGTGTTGAAGGTTTGATTTAAGAAGGAGGTGACTTTGCTGAGATCCATGGAGGAAGTATATATTAAAAGGGCTCGACTGTCAAGATTGCAGGGTATTAACAGCCTCTAACTGAGTTAATACCATTCAATTATCACTTGACATTTTGACTCATATGAAGTAACGTTTTTTGACAAGGAGGACATCAAATGAAATATATTCTTAGGATATCTGCATTCTTTTTACTGTTTATAATGGCGGCCTGCGGGAAAAAGGGCCCCATAGAGCTTCCGACATCCGAGTCATATGTCAACCCCGGGCTTCAATCGCCGGAAGCGATGACGCTCGCGATAACAGACCTGTATACATATTTCTACGAGTTTGACCTGTTCAGCTCGGAAGAGTCATGGCTTGGATTTTCAAAGGACAGAGAGATACGTACGCTCTTATACACTCCCGTAGAGGAGGATCTTGACACCGATAGCACTGTCTATACACTTAAACTGAAAATAAAGCGCGCTGTCGATTCGGCTTCCGCGGGCTTCACGCTTTACCCTGTGACCAAGGACTGGAGTTCGACCTACATCAACTGGGACGAATACGACGACGGCGAATCATGGGATTCCGCCGGCGGCGATTATGACCCTGCCCTTTCCGTTCACGGCACCGTTGATGCGGCCGAGGGCGAATTCATAGAGGTGGACATAACCGGTTTCATAGAGTATTGGAAAACCCATGACAACGACGGCATTATAATAGTCCCCGACATCCCCGCTTCCACGGACATGTCGATCGTCTCGTTTTACACGCAGAATGCGGACTCCGAGGACGACCAGCCGCTGATAGAGTACTTTGACGGCACTGAGACTCAGACCATATCAGTAAACTCACTGCTGCATATCGCGGATCTCTCAGGTTCACAGGACACGCGCATAGAACAGGGCACTTTAGCGCTGGGCGACAGTTTCGCCCCCGGAATGACCATAGATTTTTCGGCCGTTGACTTTAAGTGGGAGATACTTGAGGCGGTTTTGAGTTTTGAGGCGGACGAAAGCCTGTTGAAGGCACTGTTTGATGTGGATACGGCGGATATTGAGAACACAGAAACCCTTATCTATGCCTACAGCGTGGCTGACAATTCCGCGGATAATTTTGATTTTGACGATTATTCCACCGCCACACCGGGTTACGACAGCGAAAGCGGCCGGATAACCCTTGAGATCACGGGCGTGCTCAGGCATGCGCGGGAGAATGGTTATGACATAGCGCTTATACCGAAATCAAATAAATATATGCTCCGTTACATAGACTTAAGCAATCCGTCCATCGATATCGTCTACAGAAAGAACATTACAGATTATGAGGAGGAATTATGAAAAGGCTCTCTACATCTTTTTGCCTGTTGCTTTTTTTGCTGTCATCCGCCTTTTCCGGAAGTTTTCTTTCGTTGAATTCATTCGGCAAGTTAAACTACAGCGGCGATATACGCTCAATGTCAATGGCGTCATCGGGCATCGCTCTTTACGATGACAGAAATTCATCTTCTGAGAACCCCGCTGTGATAACCGCAGGAGACACAATAGTACTGAATATCGGCGAGACATACTCCTCTCTCTCGATATCATATGACAGATTTTCTGATTTTGAGCCCGACAGTTCGGATTTTGACACCCCATACATCAATATCATATTTCCTCTGCCGCTGGACGGACTTTACCTGAGCGCGAATTATTCCTCACCGGTGAATTCGATGATAGAGCTGGAGTATAGCTCAGAGGGTGAGGACATCGATGAAGTGCATGAAAAAAACATCAACCTCGCGGGTTTCAACGCATCCTACAAACTGCCGTTCGGACTGTCACTGTCCGCCGGCGTACTGTATGCATTCGGCAACGAGAGAAACGAATACTCCATTATAAATGATACCTATCCCAACGAGTCGACCTACAACAAATGGAAATACACTTACAGCGGTCTGGGCAGCAAGTTCGGCCTTCTGATGGACCTGGGCATGGTAAATCTGGGCCTCAAATACCAGCCCTCTTTTGATGTCGAGGTCGCGCGCTCATTCAATGATGTAAAGATCTCACCCCATACCGAGTTCACGTATCCTGATGAGTTTGCAGCGGGGATATCCCTGTATCTTGACTCCTTGACCATGACCTCGGAATACGCGTCTTCAAACTGGTCCGGCGTGGATTATTACGGCTACAGCCTTGAGGATATGACGCGTTTTTCAGTAGGCGCCGAATACATCATAAAGATCCCTTATGAGAGCCGGGGCAAGGACAGATTGTTTTCTCTTCCGTTCAGAGCCGGATACTATAATCAGAAGGGTTATTACAACGACGGCCGGGAATCGGCCTTAAGCTGCGGTTTTTCCCTCTTTCCCTTTAAAAAATCCACAGGTTCGAGGATGGACATGCTGTTCAGCTACGGCGTGAGAAAAGCGACACTAAGAGACGGGTTCGATGGCGGCGACTACGGATATGAAGAGCGTTTCTTTACTTTCGGAATGGCATTCGCCGCGACAGACAAATGGTTCAGATGATAAAAACCGTCAGTCCGAGACCTCAGGGTCTATGTCAGGGAAATATATTTCAGTGACAGAAGAAAGGTAACCGCTTCGGGCCGCTTCGGGGTCCGACGCGGTTATCTTCGCCGCCTCAAACAACTCGTTGTCCTCAAAGGGACGTGCGACCCTCATGTTCCAGGCGCCGTGTTGCTTGACCCCCATCATCTCGCCACCGCCTCTCAGGCTAAGATCCATCTCGGATATTTTAAAGCCGTCATCCGTTTTTGCAAAATATTCAAGGCGTTCGGGTATCTCTCCCTCCGAGGCCATCAATATGCAATACGATCGGTGCTCCCCTCTGCCCACACGCCCCCTCAGCTGATGCAGCTGGGCAAGGCCGAAACGTTCCGGGTGCTCCACAAGCAATACGGTAGCCTCCCTGGAATCTATGCCGACCTCTATCACGGATGTGGTAATCAAAACCGGTGATCTTCCGTTTATAAAGGCGTCTATGGTCTCCTGTTTCTCGTCATAGGACATCTTTCCATGCAATATGCCGACTTTGTCATCTCCGAAGCGCCTACGGAATATGTTTTCCATCCCTTTGACAGACTTGATCTCATCGTCATTTCCGTCTTCGATAAAGGGGTATACTGCATATGCGCGTCTGCCTTTCATTACCTCAGATTCTATAAAATCAAATATCTTTCCACGGTCCCGCTCTCTTCGTATAAACGTGCCCGCTCCGGCTCTTCCGATCGGGTATTGGTCGATCTCCGAGACATCCACATCTCCGAAACAAAGCATCATGGTGGTCCGGGGAATGGGGGTTGCACTCATGATGAGATAATGGGGGTATTTGCCCTTCAGGTGAAGGGTCTTGCGCTGCGTCACTCCGAACTTATGCTGTTCATCCACGACAACCATATCAAGGGACGAAAATCTCACATCATCGTAAAGCATGGCGTGCGTGCCTATCAATATCCCTACCTCGCCGTTTTGAAGAGAACGGAGCACCTCGTCACGCGCCCCCTTTTTCATGCCGCCGGTAAGAAGGGCGACATTGACGCCCATGGGGGAAAGATAAGCGCTCAACCGGTTATAGTGCTGACGCGCCAATACGCCCGTGGGAGCCATATATGCCCCTTGGCATCCATTCTTAACGGCGCGGAAAAGCGCATAGGCGGCGACCACAGTCTTTCCCGAGGCCACGTCCCCCTGTATCAGCCGATACATCATATTCCCGGACACAAGGTCCGAATCGATATCATCCATAGCTCTCTTTTGCGCATCCGTGAGGGTAAATGGCAGCGAGGCTGAAAAATCTTCCCTGCTTCCGTCTCCGTATGGGGTCTTCCTGTTTAACTCCCGCTCGGCTTTTTTTCTGTTTATTATATTGAAAAAGGCCGCCAGTTCGTCAAACGCAAGTCTTTTTCTCGCATGCTGCGAATCCGCCACGCTTTGGGGAAAATGGATATTATGAACAGCCTCTCCAAAACTCATGAACCCGTTTGCGGCGGATATTGTCTCGGGCATATTGTCATAATCTGTTTTGATCTCTGCCAGCACCCTTTTAATGACACCCCTTAAATATCTCTGAGTCAGGCCGCTTGTGAGGCCGTAAAGGGGTGATAGCGTGGTCTCCATGGCGGAGGGGTCATACTCCTCTATCTCCGGATGTATTATCTGCGGCCCGCCCCTATATAATTCCGCTTTGCCGTACACCAGGTACCTGTCGCCGGGACGCAGCCTCGCCCTCGCATATGAAGGCAGATGGAACCATATCAGTTCCACGCTACCCCCGCCATCGAATGCGGTAATACTGTATCTTTTTCTTCCTGATTTCGTGAAAGCGCTGCTTAAATCGCCCAATGTAAGGAGAAAGAGCTGTTTTTTCCCGAACTCGATCGCCGAAAGGTCTGACAATTCCCGCCGGTCCTCATAGTCGCGCGGCATGTAGGTCAGCAAGTCAGATACGGAATATATGTACAGCCTTTTGAACTGCTCGGCCCTTGCCGGCCCGATGCCTTTGACAAAACGTATGGATCTGCCGGCGAAATCATCCATCTTCATCTGTTGTTATAAAGATCACCGTTGTCCCTCCACTCCATCTCAAGACCACGGCGTCCCCCGCTTTTTCAAAGTGCAGGGGCAACGCATCCGTCCGTTTGATCAAAAATTCCTTTTCACAGTACACGGAAAAACGGTCGTCTTCCTTTACCCATCGAAAATGAAGCCCGCCCGAAGAGATGCTGTCAGGATACTCCGGCGACATACCGTCATCGGTTTTGCGTATGTCTTTGCGGTCCACCGCGTAACGGACCCTGCCGTAAGGAGATGAGACGGAGACATAACCAGGCCCTTCCTTCCTGAATCCCATATCCGGGAGCCACTTGTTTTTGACCTTGCCCACGACAGCCTCGGACAATATCCGGCCATCCCTGTCTGTGACCAGTATCCTGTCAGATTCGGTCCTCCGGTATACCGCAAGACAATCGTCCATTATAAAGGCTTTTATACAAAAACCGTTTATGATCTTGGCCGAATTAAAGGCTACTCCATCCCTTTTCGCGTAGTAAAGCGATCCGAGGTCTATAAAAAGCATCTCATCGCCGTCCGTGTCGAAATAAGAGACATATTCGTTTTCGAGCACATTCTCCGTCACACCGGTATATATATCAAGTTTTTTCACCATGCCTGTGTTCATCCAATTATGGTCCGATATATAATCTTTATATGCGATATAATATATGCCGTCATCCGTCCAACGCAGTTGTCCGGCACGGTCGATATCCTTTTTAAGAAGCACGGCATCCCTTTCGTAGACTGTCATTTGCCGGCCGTCGTAGACAAAAAAATGGCGTCCGCTTTGATCAAAACGGGCGTATCCGTCAAAATCCATGACACTCTCAACATATCCCGCCGCCGTCTCCTGGTCGCGGCCGTCATTCGACGGCATGTCGCCATTCTCCCTGACAGCGACCGAGGCACAAGCCGTCGCCAGGAGAAAGACCAAAAAAAGAGACGATATTCTCACCGTCAAAACATCACCTCGTTCTCATTGCCGTATGTGTTGAGTGTGGATATGATCTCGTTCTTGGTTTGAAGTGAGAGTATGTTTATGTCATGATGGTGGTACTCGGGGTTATAGCTCAGATAGACCTTGACCTTAAGGGCTTTTTGAACATCTTCAAGCGCATCTCTATATTCATTGAGCATGGAATAAAAGATCTCCTGATTCAATATCACAAGAAACTCGGTCTCGTTCGAGAGCCACACGGCTTTCTTGAGTGTCCTGATCATCTTGAACGCGAGAGTCGATGTGGAATATATTATTCCGGTGCCGTTGCAATAGGGACATGGCTGCGTGATCTGATTCTTCAGACTTTTGCGAACCCTTTTCCTGCTCATCTCTACAAGCCCAAGATTGGATATGGGATATATGTTCGTCTGCGCTTTGTCTCTCTTAAGGTTTTCCCTCAAAGTCTCAAACACTTTTTTTCTGTGAAAATCCTTCTCCATGTCTATAAAGTCTATGATGATTATTCCGCCTATGTCCCGAAGGCGGAGTTGACGCGGGATCTCCTCTGCCGCTTTCATATTGGTCTGAAACACGGTGTCTTCCTGGCTCTTTTTGCCGACAAAATGGCCGGTGTTTATGTCGATCGCCACCAATGCTTCCGCTTCGTCAAATACAAGCGTTCCGCCGCCATCCAGATTCACTACCTTGCTGATACCCTTTTCAAGCGCTTCCTCGATGCCGTAAGTCTCGAATATCGGTATTTTCTCGTTGTACAATTGTATTTTTGTCTTAAAGTTTTTGAGGTTTTTGAACATTTTTTTTATGTCTGCGAACCTCTTATTGTTGTCCACCACGATAGAATCTATGCCTTCCGCCAGGGTGTCCCTGATTATTTTTTCCGAGGGCTCGAGGTCACGATATATAAGCGCATGATTTGTGCCCTTTTTGTATTTGTTTTCAATCTCTTTCCAGATATTCAGCAGCATCCTGATCTCATTTATGATGACTTTTTCCGGCCAGTCTTCGCAGGAAGTCCTCAATATGATGCCCATGTTCTCCGGGACATATTTTTTCGCAAGCTCATAAAGTGATTTTCTTTTGTCCTTGTTCCTGATCTTTCTCGAGACTCCTATGCTCTGGGAGTTGGGCATCAAAACCACAAAATTGCCCGGGATAGATATGTTCGTAGTGACCTTGGGGCCCTTTGTGCCGATAGATTCCTTCAATATCTGTATCATGATCTTCTGTTTCGGTTTTATGATATCCTCTATGCGGTTCCTGAACACCTTGCCCACCTGGGCTTCGGTATTAAAGCTGTCCACCTCATCGGCCTCTATGTCAACATTTTCAATGTCGCTTATGTTCAAAAAAGCGTTTTTAGCCCGTCCGATATTAATAAAAGCCGACTGTATGCCCGGAAGGACGTTCTGGACTTCGCCAAGGTATATGTCACCCACAAGGCTTTTCTCTATGTTTATGCTTACAAAGAAATCGACAAGCTTGTCGTCCTCCAACAAAGCTATGCGTTCCTCGCCCTTCTCAACATTTATAATTATTGATTTTTTCATTATGCTTACTCCTTTTCAATCATTTCTCTTTTTACGCCGTGTATATCATATCGTCTGAAATCTTCACCATACAGGGCTTCGTTGATCTTTCTTAGCGACACCTTGCGGGTATCATATTTCATGTACAGGGATGCCCCCCTGACATCGGAAGACATAACGCCCTCTATCTCCGGAATAGTCCGCGGAAAGAATGCGAAAGAGGCCGTTTCCATAAAAAAGGATGAGATCTTGTCCCCTTTTGCGACCTCTTCAAGCCTTATTATCTCAAAACCAGACGGAAAAAAACTATTTATTGTATCCAAATTCATTTTTTTATATCTTTTAAGTTCGATCTCAAAAAAATCATTTGATGTTTCCACTCCCAAAGGCGCCGGATTACAGAATGAGAGTTTAGGATGAGGCGAAAATCCCTTTGAAAACGCCAGATCAAGGCCGCTCCTCCGCAATGATGACGTCACTACGCCTATAAGGTCCTTCTGTGACAGATATTTCATGTCCTTGCCGCGTGAGAAATAGATCCTCATTTTGATCTCATCGCCGGCAGTATCGTCCTCATGTTCGGGTTCAGGCAAGATACCGGGGGAGTCACTCAGCGATAGGGCCGGACCGGACCCGCACACGCCGCAAGCCGAACAGAAAAGAGAACAGTCGGGAGTCGTCTCGCCGGCGTACGCCTTTTCCCTCTCGCTGCGGAAAAAATCATTGTCTATACCCGTATCCACTATGTCCCACGGCAAAGGGTCATCCGGCCCTGCGTATTGCGGGCATTCCCCGTTGTATCCGTGTTTTTCCAATATCCTCATCCATGCTGCCTTGTCAAAATACTCGCTCCACCCGTCCAGACAGATGCCTTCGGAGACAGCGTCTTCCAGTACATCCGATATCCTTCTGTCGGCCCTTGAGAACAACCCTTCCAGATACGACAGATATTCGTCTCTCCAGCTTAATTTGACTTTCTTGTTTGTCAATTTGGCGATATGGGCATAGGTGTTTCTGAGCTGTTCGCCCTGCAGCTGTTTTTCCCATTGAAACGGGGTATGGACTTTCGGCGTGAATACCGACACTGAGGCTCTTACTTTGAGGCGCTTTGAGGCCGCATAATTAAGTATGCGAGCGATGCCGTCAAGGTCTTCGGGCGTTTCTGTCGGCAAACCCACCATAAAGTAGAGTTTTACGCCGTTCCATCTGTGCACGGCAGCCAGGTCTATGGCTTTTTTGATGTCTTCATCGCTAAGATTTTTGTTTACCACGTCGCGCATGCGCTGGGTGCCGGCCTCCGGAGCGATGGTCAGCCCGCCCTTTTTCACGGAACTCAGCTCGCGCAAAAGTTCATCATCGATATTGTCCAGCCTGGATGACGGCAACTCTATGGAGATGTTCCTCTTTGTGGAATAAGCGCCTATTCCCTTCATGACATTTACCAGTTGGGAATAATCCACGCTGCTGAGCGATGACAGCGATATTTCGCTGAATCCGCTTGATTCAAGCATGTTCTTAGCGGCCTCTATCAACGCATCAGCGTTTTTTTCCCTCTTGGGCCTGTAAAAATAGCCCGCATGACAGAATCTGCAGCCGTGCACACATCCGCGCATGATCTCCAAACTGACGCGGTTATGCACTATCTCGACATTGGGCACTATCACCTTTTCAGGGTATGAACAGGCCGTGACATCTATCAGATTTTTCCTTATGCGTCTCGGAATGCCTTTCTCCAAAGGCACGGTCTCCATATATTTGCCGTCGGCATCAAAGCGGCAGCTGTAAAAAGCGGGGACATACGCCGAAGGTATGGAAAGAGCGGTCTCCCTCAGTATCTCTTTGCGGGTTTTCCCGGCAGCCCTGCCCCTTCTTACTATGTCGGCAAAAGCCGGCAGTGTGTCTTCGGCGTCACCTATAAAGATGACATCCATAAACTCGGCGACGGGTTCCGGGTTGGAGACGACAGGGCCGCCTGCCACCACGAAAGGTTCGCACTCCCTCCGATTTAAAGACCTGAGGCCGACATTGCCGTATTTAAGCATCTGAAGCATCGTTGCATAACAAAGTTCGTATTGTATTGAAAAACCTATTATATCGAACTCTTCCAGTGGTCTTCTCTGTTCGATAGAAAACATGGGGATTCCGTGTTCCTTCATGCTGGCGAACATGTCGGGATAAGGGAAATAAGCCCTGTCGCAGGAAATGTTGTTCTCTGAGTTCAATATCGAATAAAGCAGCCGTATACCCATGTGCGACATGCCGATCTCATAGGTGTCGGGAAAAGCAAGCACTACATTGACCCCGTCCGCCGGTTCGTTAAAAAAAGGTTTATAAGACGCGTTATACTCGCCGCCCAAATATCTGAGCGGTTTTTTCACCAGACTGATGTTGTCTCCTATAAACTGGCCGATGTCACTCATCTGAAATTAATTTTTCGACCTCCTTTCTGATATATCTCAAAGCGTCCTTCAGCATCATCTCCTCCATGGGCAGTTTCAGCTGTCTGCTTCCGATCCGTTTTTTCGCACCCTCTATGGTATACTTCTCCTCATACAGCAAATACTTGATCTTTATAAGCCTTTTTACATCCGAAACGGAATATATGCGCTGCCCGCCCGGAGTCTTCTTGGTCTCAAAGCAAAATTCATTTTCCCAAAAGCGGATCACCGAAGTACGCACGCCCAAGAGAGAAGCCGCCTCATTGATCTTGTAAAACCGTTTTTTATATTCGGTTCTCCTTCCCATGAAACATCCTTACAATATTGCTTTTATGCCTGAAAATCACCAAACTCACCATCACGGCGATAAAAATATTTATCTCGTTTTGATTATACAGCAGAAAGGACAAAACGGCAACAATGAAGGCGGCTAAAATGGTCGACAGAGAGACGATCCTTGTCAGAAACAGTGTGACTGCCCATACCACAAGGCCGGCCGCGGCGCCGAGCGGAGTAAGTGAAAACATAAGGCCAAGACCCGTTGCCGCCCCTTTCCCCCCTTTGAAGCCCAGAAAGACCGTGAACATATGCCCCAGCATGACGCCCGAAGCGGCCGCCATAAGCCCGGAAACACCCGTATCCGCAATGTGTCCCAATACTGAGACGGCAACAAATCCCTTTAAAAAGTCAAGGGCGAACGAGACCACGCCCCATGCAATGCCGGCGACACGGTAGGCATTAGTCGCGCCCACGTTCCCGCTGCCGTAATCTCTTATGTCCTTGCCTGTCGCCAGACGGACCGTAATATACGAAAACGGTATGGCACCCAGCAAATAACATAAAAAAAAGATCAGTATTATATTCACGCTCAACCTCCGAACCTGTTATTCCCGCTTTTACGGAATTCGATCTTAATATCCGAACCCTTGAACCCGTATCGCTGCCGCAGTCCGTTTTTCAAAAAACGCTCATACGAAAAATGTATCAGGTCGGGGAAGTTGGTAAATATTATAAAACTGGGGGGAGCAGTGCCGGATTGCGTTATGTACTTCAACTTTACCATCTTGCGTTTTCGGACCGGATGTTTCTTTTTCCTTGTCATGTCTTCAAGGAAACGGTTGAGTTCGCCTGTGCCGATCTTTCTCCGTGACTCCTCATATATTTCTTTCGCCAGGTCGATGAGATTAAACAGGTTCTTGCGTTCAAGGCCCGAAATAAACATAACGGGGACATAATTCAGAAAAGGCGCCTCGTTCCTGATGTTCTCCGTTACCCTTAAATATGTCTTGTCATCTTTCTCGACAGCGTCCCATTTGTTATAGGCTAATATGATACCCACTCCCTTTTCATGGGCATAGCCGCATATTTTCTCATCCTGTTCGGTAAAACCTTCCGTGCCGTCTATCATCATGATGACCACGTGTGCCCGGTCGATCCCCTTTAAGGCGCGCATTACCATGTAGCTCTCAAGTGACTTGTCGACTTTACTTTTCCTTCTGATCCCCGCAGTATCTATGATCCTGTATGCGACACCGTTTCGCTGATACGGCGCGTCTATCATATCTCTGGTCGTTCCGGCTATTTCGCTGACGACGCTCCGCTGTTCACCCAGCAGGCTGTTCAGAAGTGTGGACTTGCCGACATTCGGACGCCCTATAATTGATATCCGTATCTCGTCCTCATCATTTTTTTCCTCGGCTTCCGGCTTGTACGGAAGCATGTCCAGTATCAGGTCCATCAGCTCCGAGTAACCGTTTCCGTGAGCGGCCGAGATCGAAAGCACATGTTCAAAACCCAGGCCGTAAAGATCATGGTTATATTCAAAATCCAGCTGTTTTTCGCTTTTGTTCTTAGCGACTATCACCTTTTTCTTTTTTTTTCGCAACATATCGGCGATCACAAAATCATCCGGCATCAGGCCGGTCTTCGCGTCGACCATGAATACGATGACATCGCCCTCATTCAATGCGATCTCGGCGTTTTCCTCGATGTTTTTACTGAACAGGTCGTCATTGCCGGAAGCCAGTCCCGCTGTATCTATAAGCCCGAAGCCTATGCCGTCCCATTCCGCATGGGCATACAGTCTGTCTCTTGTCACGCCCGGTGTGTCTTCGACGATAGCTTTGCGTTCATGGATGATCTTATTGAACAATGTCGATTTCCCCACATTAGGCCTGCCGATTATGGTAACATATGAAAATTGCCTCTTCATTTTAATCCTTCCAGAAGCCCGCGGACTTCAGTATACACGATCATCACCCGTGAGTCCGACTCTTCGATCTCACTTTTTGAAAACCCGTCCAGGGTGACGCCGTCGCCATTGAATACGACATCAGGGACAAGCAAACGGTCGTATTCTCCGCCGATATTTTTAATTTCGGTAATGATATCCGATCCCGTTAAAAGTCCAGTCACCGTCACTGAAAAGCCGAAAAAACTGTTTTTAACGGTTTTTTTATCAAGACGCTTCACATAAGGCGACAAACGTGTTACTATGTCCTCCAGTATCCTGCCGCCATCAACCGAAGTGATTATACATGCGCTGAGCTTTTTATCAAGTTTTTTAAACACACCCGCCGATTCAAAATAATCAAGGTCCTCCATGAACTGGCCGTACATCCCGACACCGTTGTCATACAGGTCCGGATAGGTCTCCAGCGGCGGCGTGACGCCTGCCGAAAGATACATCTCGTCCGTAGCGAACACAGTCTTTTCGCCGTGTTCCTCTATCTGTTTTTCAGATATAATCCCGATCATATCCAGCACCGACAAAGCCTCTACGGCATTAAGCCTGCGCAGATCGGCCTGGCCGGTCCTGTAATCGGTCAGCCCCACCGGGACAACTGTGACGCTGAGCACATGGGGATATAGGGATGTCAGATAATCAAGCGTCTCTCCAAGCACTCTGCCGTCGTTATAGCCGGGCACCACGACTATCTGTGTGTGAAGTCTGATCCCCATGGAGATCAGACGGCCGATAAGCCCCCTTATCTCTTCGCCATGTGGACAACTCATAAGTCTCCTCCGCACGGCTTCGTCAACGGCATGTACCGAAAGATAAAGAGGAGACAGATGCATCCTGCCTATGCGCTCGAAATCCTTATCCGACATATTGCTCAATGTGATATATGACCCATAGAGAAACGACATGCGATAATCATCGTCTTTTATATAGAGGCTCGGCCGCATACCCTTTGGAAGCTGGTTCACAAAGCAGAAGAGGCAGCCGTTGGCGCAGCCTCGTATCTGAAAATCGTCGGCCTCAAATCCCGGGTCTTCCGGGTCGGCTTTTACCACGCCTTTGCCCGAGACCTCCAGTATCAATTCATCCGAGCCGCGATTGAACATAATATCAAGATAATCGACGGCCTCTTCACCGTTTATTTTCAGTATCCTGTCTTTGGCCCTCAACCCGTTCACATAGGCATCGGAATCTATATTGACATCTTTTACAATTATCATACTGACCTCACCGTGTCGAATTCTACAATATTTATCAGACAAGCTCAAGACAATTATACCCTTTATGAAATGGCGGAAAAACAGTATGTCGCCGGAGCAGACTATTGCGCGGGAGGTTTTTCCGCTAAACGTTTCGCTCCGGTTTCGCCGCGGGGAGGCGACTCAAAAAAAACAGCATCATGAGAGCAAGTATTAAAGCGCCGGCGATGTCGCCGAAGGGAAAAGCATACCAAAGCCCTTTCACGCCGAATCTGCCTGACAAGATATACATTGCCGGTATCGTCAGTATCAGCTGTCTTAGCCCGGCGGACACAATAGTCTCATAGACCCTGCCCACGGATTGGAAAAAAGTTGATATCATTATATGTATTCCGATAAATGCGAAACCGGAAGCGAGTATTCTCATAACAGGCACAGAACGCCTTACAAATTCGGGATCGCTTACGAAAAAACCTATAATGCCGGCCGGGAAAAATGACATGAGGGCCGCGCCCGAAAGGGCAGTCAGACTCGTCCATGCCATGGATATGCCGAAGATCTCCCTGATCCGCCTGTATTCACCCGCTCCAAAATTATACCCAAGCAAGGGTTGCGCCCCCTGGCCTATTCCAAGCAATGGCATAAACAAAAGGGATGAGAAACGCTGGAATATCGCAAAGATGGCCACGTCGTCCTGTGTGCCCACATGCATAAGCCTTTTATTTACCAAAAGAGCAAGTACGCTGCCTGCTGCCTGGCGGACAAACACCGAGCCTCCTATTCCCAGGGCTTTGAGATATTCCTTTTTTACGGGGAGTATCATCTTCGGGCGAAAATCGATCTCTCTTTTATCTGAATGAAGCATAATACGGACAAGATATATCAGGCTGAAACTTCTGGCTAGGACAGTGGCCAAAGCGGCTCCGGCGGTGCCCATTTTTAAAGCAAATATCATGATGGGGTCAAGGGCGATATTGATCAGGGCCGAAATAAGCATGGAATTCATTGATTCCCGTGCCAGCCCCTGCGCCCTCATTATATTGTTCAACGCCACCGGAAATAACACAAACACGGTGCCGGACAATATGATGCTCAAATAGGATTCGGTCATCTCATACAAGGCGCCTTCCGCGCCAAGCAAAGCAAGCAGTTGTCTCTTGAATATATGGCCGAGTGCCGTTATGACGGGCGAAAGGATCAATATCGTATATAAGATATTGGCTAATAGGCGTTCGGCGCCCTCTTTATCCTTTTCTCCGAGTTTGATCGATATCATCGCGGCGCAGCCTATCCCCATCATGCTGCCCAGGCCGACAAAGATCAGTTGCACGGGGAAGACAAGATTGACCGCGGCTATGCCGGATGCCCCTATGCCCTTGCCTACGAACACCGAATCAGTCACATTGTACAAAGCATTGATAAACATAGCCGTCATAGCCGGCATGGACATGCGGAACAATGCTCTCTTTATATTGCTTTCGTAAAGGGGATTCGTGACGCTCAAAGACATCCCCTTTTCTGAAAAATGGCGGCCAAACCGCTATTTAAGCTTTTCAGCAAGCTTTGACAGCATATCAGATGTCATCTCCCCCAAGCCGTATTCCGGACTCCATCCCCATTCTTCACGGGCGCAGTTGTCATCCATACTGTTCGGCCATGAGTTTGCAATATTGACAAGCACCGGGTTTATGTCATATGACATCTTAAATTCAGGAATATGGCTGCGTATCTCAGCACTGAGTATTTCGGGGTCAAAACTCATGGCGGTGACGTTAAATGAATTTCTGTGCTTAAGCTTTGCGGGATCCGCCTCCATTATCGAAATACAGGCTTTTATCGCGTCAGGCATATACATCATGTCAAGAAACGTCCCTGCGGGAAGAGGGCATGTATATTTTTTATTCTTTATCGCCTCATAGAATATTTCCACCGCATAGTCAGTAGTGCCGCCGCCCGGCAAGGTCTTATACGATATCAGGCCGGGAAACCTTACGCTTCTGGTATCCACCCCAAATCGGCTGAAATAATAATCGCTGAGCAGTTCGCCGGACACTTTACTTACTCCGTATATTGTGGAAGGCCTCATTATCGTGTCTTGCGGAGTCCTGTCGTGGGGCGTGCTTGTCCCGAAAGCACCTATCGAACTCGGGGTGAAAACGGCACATCCGTGGTCTTTCGCCATCTCAAGCACGTTCATCAGGCCGCCGACGTTTATATCCCATGCGAATTTAGGCTTTTTTTCACCCACGGCCGACAAGAGCGCGACCAGGTTATATATCGTGTCTATGTTATATTTTTCAACGATCTCATTGATCTTTTTCCCGTCCAATATATCGGCTTTTTCAAACGGACCGCCGTTTCTCAGTTCTTCCGAGACATCCAGGTTGATGTCTGCGCCCACCACATGAGAAGCTCCGTATATCTTCCTCAACTCGACTACAAGTTCCGAACCGATCTGTCCGGACGCACCCAGGACAAGTATGTTTTTCATAAATCCCTCCGTAAAAAATACAATATGTGACAACGACTCGACAATAGCATTTTATATTAAAGGCGTCCAGTATTTTCAGCCGACTATCGTCACTTCTATGCCGTTTTCTCTCAGCATATTCGCAGTGATCCCGTCTTCACCGCATGAAGGGCTTTTCGATTTGAGACATGCTTTCTTGATGCCGTTTTGTAAACAGAAATCCAGGACCTGACGGGCGCCATCTATAAATTGGTCGGTCACGTCTTCGCCTGAATAGAGCCTTATCACGCGTACGCCGCCGTCTTCGGATGCCCTCAGTTCGGCCGGTTCTCTCGGCGTGGGCAGGCCGCCAAGCTGTTCGGGGCAGACCGGTACAGGCGTAAAATCACGCATCGTCCCGCTCATGTCATATTTTCTGCTTGCGCCGTCATACCGGCAGGCAAACCCCAGAAGACAGGAGCTTACCACGATTTTGTCACTCACCCGTCCTTCTTTTTCAGGCTTATCTTGACCTTCGGACGGCCCGCATCGGTCTTTTCCACTTTGACCATTATCTTAAAATCGGAACCGGCTTTTTCTCTTGCCGCGGAGACTTCACGCATGACCTTTTCCTTAAAGCGTTTCTCTTTCTCGGAGTCCGTGAAAAGACCGCGTATGGCTTTGTCTATCTGATCGCCCAACTTGCTTTTTACTTCGTTTTCCCCGCCATCTTCGTCAAAATCTCCCAGGGGGCTGCTTTCCACCTTTCCGGTGGATTCATTGTATTTGAACGAGCCGGGTTTTCTGTAAAGCGCGTTATTTATCCTGCTCTCAAAGTAGCCCTGCTTTGCCCTGTATACATAGATAAAATTCTCGAAAGGGAATTTTACGCTGACGGGGAGAAGGCCGATATTTTCAGTTATATATCTTACTCTTTGTTCAATATAGTTTTGTATTTCCCTGATGACACGTATCATGTAATGCTTTTTATGAGCCGGTGTGTTATAGAGGTCCTTGACATAATCCTCAAGTTCCTTGAGCTTGATCTCAAGTTTCTTCACATCGTTATAAGTGACTTTATCATACATTCTTCAGCACCTATCGTCTCCTGCCGCATTTCGGACAAAATTGATCGGCATCAAGCAGAGGAGCTCCGCAATCGGGGCATTTCTCCATCTTCACAGCGGCGCCGCAAGACGGGCAGAATTTGGAACCGGCCTGAACCGGCGCACCACAATCGGAACACCTGAATATCTTTTTCCCCCGTATGTCCTCACCGCATTCTGGGCAAAACTTGGCGTCTTCGGATATCATCTTCCCGCATGAGGGACACTTTATCATCGAGGACGCGCCCGCGGCCTTACCGGCCATCATACCCGGCAGCAGCATGCCCAGTCCGGCCCCGATACCGAGCCCCATTCCGGAAGAGGCTTCAGACGCGCCTGACCCGTTCCCTGACGCGGCGGTTCCCATGGCCCGCGACGCTTTGAACTTCATGTATGAGTCCATGTCCCCGGCAAGGTTCATCCCGGACCTCTCGTCCATGATCTGCTGGACTTCATCCGGCGGGGTGATGCTTGACACGGCGAAATCGACTATGTTGATGCCATACTGTTTAAAATCATCATGTATTCTCGAAGCGGCTTTCAAAGAGAGTTCGTCAAGTTTTGCGGGTATGTCAAAGACGGTGGTCAAAGTCTCTCCCAACAGATCAGTAAACCTTGAGACGATCAGTTCACGGAAATAGGCTTCCACCGGGAGCGTATCGTAAAGTGCCCGGTTGCCGACAAGGGTATTCATAAAGACGAGAGGCTGAGTGACTTTCATGGAGTATACCCCGAATGCCCTGAGATTGACCAGCCCCAGTTCCGAATCCTTCAAGGAAACAGGATTTTTTGTCCCCCATTTCATATTGGTGAACACTTTGGAATTTATAAAATAGACTTCCGCCCTGAATGGTGATGTGAAGCCGAACGGCAGCGACAGCGCTTTGGTCAGTACGGGAAGATTCGCCGTGGCAAGTGTGTGTCTGCCGGGCCCAAAGACGTCCAGCGCTTTGCCGTCACGAAAGAACACCGCTCTCTGATTCTCCCTTACGATCAGCTGAGCTCCCATCTTTATGGGCAAAGAACCCTTTTCGGGTATTCTGTGTACTATTTCATTTTCCGACCCTTCAGTAAACTCGAGAACCTCAAGGAACTCAGACATGTTTCACCCCTAACTGTCTTGCCGGAAGGCCCGGCCCACGGTTTTCAGCATCAGCCATACAGGACAATTATAGTGCTTCAGCGAGACTTTTCAATCTTTTAAATCCGCCGTCAGTATTCGAATATGCTGTTCCCTACGAATTCCCGGATTATAGATGTCTTAGGCGTATAAAAGGGATCTATCTCGTGAAAAAGGCGTAATATGGAGACTAAAGCGGAAGCCTTCATATATTCCGGCTCGTTTTTCCCCACCTGTTCAAGGAAACGAAGCGCAGTTTTTTTCAATACCGGTATCTCATACGGCAACGAGGAGTTAAACATAAGATCGGCGCTTTCCTGATAGGGAAAGATATACTTGTCCTCGCCCCGTCTTACGTCAGACCACATCTTTATAGTCTCGCCCGCGGTATGCCCCCTGAACTGCGCATCCCTTACTATGCGCCTTATGAGCCTCACATCCGTTGTCTTTATCCTGTTGTAATTATCCATATTAAGCTGCGTCAACGCGCTTATGTATATTTTAAATTTAAGATTGTCAGGAATGAATTTTGTCAGAGCCGGGTTCAGTCCGTGTATCCCCTCGATTATTATCGGCTGATCATATCGGATTCGCAGTCCTTCGCCGGTCTCCCTTTTCCCGTTAAGAAAATCATATTTCGGCAGAGTGATCTCTCCCCCTTCAAGCAGCGTGATCATCTGTTCATTAAAAAGCTCGATATCTATGGATTCAACAGATTCAAAATCCATTTTTCCCGTCTCATCACGGGGTGTCCTCTCCCAAGGAAGAAAATAATCATCCATCGCTATAGCGACCGGGTCTATGCCCATAGACCTTAAATATATCGACAGTCTCTTGGAAAAAGTCGTTTTTCCCGAGGACGAAGGCCCCGCTATCAGTATAAGCCTGGATCTGTGTGTGTTTTTGGCAATACTTTCCGCTATTTCCAGGATGTTTCTTTCCTGCATGGCCTCGGACACAAGTATCATCTCCCGGAACTTCCCGTTTTCGATCTGATTGTTCAGCGAGGTCACGTCTTCCATCCTGAGTATTTCCGCCCATTCTTTGAACTCATGGTGAATACGGAACAATTTCGTGCGTTCCTTAAAGGGCGCCAGTCTTCCATGGTCTGTAATAAGCGGCATCTTGAGTATCAGTCCGGGAGGGTAATACAACAGGTCAAAGACCTTTAGCTTTGCCGTCGACCCCAGTGTGTTGAACACGCCGTAGTCATAGACCATGCCGTCCAATGTGTTCAGCGAAGTGCACATCATCTCCTCGTACAAGCCGATCTTCTCGGGGACGCCCTCTTTTTTGAAGATCGCGGAGACCTCGCCTTTATCGGGGTTTTTTATGGATGTGAACGGCAGGTCGCGGGAGACCATGTCGATCATCCTCTCTTTGATGCGTTCCACATGTTCTATCTTTATTATGGGAAACGACCTGTCTTCAAGAGTGCAAAAAAGCCCTGTGTCTATGGTGTGTTCGACGTTCAGTTCAGCATGGGGATAGAGAGACTTGACTGCGGCTGCCAGGAGCATGATCAGGCTTTTTTCATATACGGCATGCCCCACTTCCGTATCAAGACCCAAAGGCTCAGCGCCTTTGAGGCCCATCTCCGACACCTGGGCAGGGGAATATATCCTGCCGTCCTTTACATAAGCCGCGATTTCACCCGAATTTTGCATGTTCTCTTTTTCCATAGCAAGCATCTCCTTGTCTCTTCCCGCGTCACATTCATAATCCGCATCGCTGCGGCCGCGCCGCCCTCAATCCCATTCGCTTTTCAATTTTCTGCTCATAAGATTACTGACGACCTCTTCTATTTTTTCTCCTTTAAAAATAATGGAATAAAGCCCCTCTGTTATGGGCATCTCACATCTGTGAGTCCGGATGAGTTTGACGGCGCTTTTGAGGGTGTTAAATCCTTCCACGACCCCACCGGCTTTTTCCATGGCTCGATCCGGAGCAAGTCCCCGGGCCAGATAGCCTCCGAATGTAAAATTTCTGCTCATCTCATTGGTACATGTGAGTATAAAATCGCCGAATCCCGCCAAACCGGTAAATGTCGATTCCTTAGCGCCCATCACGCGCCCCAGCCGTATCACCTCTGCAACACCGCGGGTAATGATCGCCGACTGCGTATTACTGCCCGCGCCGATGCCCTTGACAATGCCGGATCCGATTGCTATGACATTTTTCATAGCTCCGGCAAGCTCCACTCCCGTGATATCATCATTCAGATATACCCTGAAATTATCACTGCTGAAGAGACGCTGTATCTGCTCGGCGGCCTCCCCCGCTTGTCCGGCCAAAACAACCGCGGTATAGCAGCCGTCGTAGACCTCCGCCGCGAAAGACGGGCCTGACAATACATAGACATTGTGGCCCGCTCCGGCACAATCTGATAAAATATCGGCAGGAAACGCAAGTGTTCCCTCTTCTATGCCTTTGGAAAGATTTATCAGTGGTATTCCCGGAGTTAGACTTATTTTTTCCCATATTTTTCGCATATACTGTACCGGCAAGGCATTCACAATAAAATCTGCATCCATACAATGACGTATGTCGTCCGTGGCGGTCACGCGACGGCTGATCTGTCTGCCGGGGAAATAAAACGGGTTGACATGCGTATCGTTTATGATATCGGGCAGTTCTTTTTCATGGCACCAAAGAGTGATATCATAGCCCTTTTCTGCCAGCAAGTGGGCGATGACGCTTCCCCATATGCCCGCACCGATAACACCCGCTCTTCTTTTCACAAATAACTCCTTGAATTCATATGAGTTTTTGTTAAACTCCGTTAATGAACAAGACATTTCTATTCCTTTTGATTTTACCGATGTTATTGTTTCAATGCAAGTCAAATGTATCCGGCGGAATCAGGAATATAAAATCACCTCTGGTATATCAGGTCGTCTACAAGGGCGGATATGCCGAAGCTGCGGCTTTGATAGAGGGCCTGCTGGATTCAAGAGGTTTCAACCACATCGACGGCGATTTTTATGCCAGGCTTGACGGAAACACCGGCATATCCTTCAAGTTTGAAAAAGGCATGAGTAGATCGATTTATGTCTATGCCGGTGTCATAAGGGATTTTGAGTACATCAGGATGACACGCGATGAAAAGACTAAACTGGACGCCATGGTCGTTGAAATACGAAAAAGGGTGAACACAGACCCGCTGCATAGAGACCTGCTTCAGGGCAAAAATATTTCAAAAAAGGGTGATATACTTAAAAAAGGACTTCTCTTCAGCTCTTTTTCTTTGACTTATTATGACGAGTTCACGACATTCACATGCGACCTCTCAAACAAGACAAAATATCAGTATCTGAATCTCGGGGTGACGATCAACTTTTATAATACATACGGGACCATCATCGGGACGGGGCAGACAGTCATAAACTATCTGGCGCCCTGGCAGAAGAAAAAGCTGACATTCATGCTCAACGTAAACCAAAACATAAGGGACTTCGACATCTCCACATCAAACGAATGATATGTGGAGGGGGCAAAGCCCCCTTCCATCAATACTTTTCAGAAAGTATCTCGAAATATGACTTGGGATGTATGCACGCGGGACATTTATCCGGCGCCTCCGCTCCTTCATGGATATAGCCGCAGTTTCGGCACTTCCACTTTACGGTCTCATTTTTCTTAAACACAGACCCTTCGCGAACCTTTTCCAAAAGCAAAAGGTAGCGTTCTTCATGGTGTTTCTCCACTTTGGCTACACTTCTGAAAAGAGCGGCTATTTCTTTAAAGCCCTCTTTTTCGGCGGTAGCTGCGGCATCCGGATAAAGAGCCGTATGCTCTTCATTCTCACCGTGTGCGGCCGCCTCGAGATTTTCGGCCGTATTGCCTTCCTTCCCGGCAGGAAACGTCGCGCATATCTCAGCAACACCGCCTTCGAGAAAACGGAAAAACCGTTTGGCGTGCTCAAGTTCGTTTTCCGCGGTCTCCATAAAGATCGCGGCTATTTGCTCATAGCCTTCTTTCTTGGCTATCTTTGAAAACATCGTATACCTGCTTCTCGCCTGAGATTCGCCCGCAAACGATGCCAGCAGGTTCTTCTCGGTAGCAGTACCCTTAACACTTTTCATATATCTATCCTCCTTATGAATGCCGGTTGATGCTATTTCGCGGCAAGCCCGGAAACAAACACCCTCTGAGCCAATTCCCTGTCGATCATATAGATACCGTTGGGATTGCTGTTTACAAGGGTGAATTTATCCACATTATCACGTGCATTGGCTTCTTCTTCCACCTGTTCCGAGACGAACCACTGGAGAAAGCTGGCGGTCATATAGTCCTTTGACTCATTGGCCAGCGCCATTATGGCATCGATTGACTCGGATATGTATATTTCGTGTTTCAAAGCCTCTTCAAACGCTTTTAACGGGGAATCCCAGACGGTCGCGGGCCCCTTTATCGGAGCAAGCTCGACACGTCCGCCGCGGTCGTTGATATAGGTGTATATCCTCATGGCATGTTCGCCCTCTTCCTGAGCCTGCACATGCATCCAGTTGGCCGCACCTTTTAGCATGGCCGACTCAAAATAAGCGCTCATTGAAAGATAAAGGTATGCCGAAAAAAACTCCTTGTTTATCTGTTCATTAAGGGCTTTTTCCATCTCTTTTTTCAACATGCCGATCCCCTATCCCTTCCACAAGCCGTGTATGTTGCAGAACTCCCTGGCTGTAAACGTCTTGCCTTCAGCCTTAAAACGCCACTCGGGCTTTTCGCCCGGCTGCAGGAACTTTCTGTACGATATGTCTCCGCAAATAAGCTGCACCCACTCTATATGGTGTTTTTCCTCCATCGGGTGAGGCACACTGCCCACCTTTACCAAGACAGCGCCGTCTTCTGTCTTTTCGATCACGGGCACGTGTTTCTCGGTGGTCGAATCAGCGCTTTTCTCCTCCAGCAATGACATCGGCTGGCCACAGCATACAAGCTCCCCGGCTCCGCCGTGAACAACCTCCACAATATTTCCGCAAATCTCACACTTGTAGATCTCAAGTCTTTTCGCCATAACAGCCTCCTTTTTTTAAATGCCGGCCTTTTCGGCCAATGTGAAAAAATGGGTCCTTTCCACCTCAGCAAGCTCGATGAATATTTCCTTGTCCCGGCCTTCCAGTCCGCGCGCCATCTCGCCGTAAAGCAGAACGGTATCAAGCTCTCTCCTCATGGCAAAGGAAAGTATCTCCGCCTCACTGTCAAGCGAAGCGGTCTCATTGATCAGCTTCTCGCGATTAAAGATCGCCCTGCCGGCGGACATGACGAAACGCCCGGCATCCGGGGCCGCATCGCCCGATGCGGCCCTACGGGACAACATCTCCTCGAACATCCCCATATGAGCACGTTCCTCGTCGCGCAGACGGCGAAAAAGCGCGTTCATTACTGCATCCCCGCCATTGCAAAAGGAAGCGTAAAACTCGACGCCCGCCTTCTCAATATCAATAGCCATACGCAGTATTCTGTCATCCATAATAAACGGACCCGTCAATGGTGGCTTTTACAGGCCTTTTTCTATTCGACTTCTTCAAACATGTCCTTGCTCACACCGCATACGGGACAGACCCAGTCCTCAGGTATGTCGGCAAAAGCCGTTCCCGGAGCTATGCCTCCGTCGGGGTCGCCGGTCTCGGGATCATAGATATAACCGCAAATCGTACATCTGTAACTTTTCATTTTTACCTCCTCTAATCAGATTGATTCCTTCAATTTGTCTTTTAAGGCGATCAAGGTATCCTCGTCGGGGATGTAATTCGCCTTGTAAGACCCCAGCACTTCCATGCCGCATGCCGCCAGCTCCTTTTCAATAAGTCCGATGCTCTGCCCGCCCCAGCCGAAGGATCCAAAGGCTACCCCTTTTCTGCCCTTCGGGGCCAGGCCTTTCAGGTATGTGAGAAAAGCCGCTGTCGTCGGCAGCATATTATTATTCAATGTGGGCGAACCCACGCATATGAACTCGGAATCCGTGACCTCGGTCATGATGTCGGATATGTGGTTTTTCTGCAGGTTCATCTTTTTTACGGAATAACCCTTCTCCTCAAAGGCGGATTGTACCGCCCCCGCCATTTTCGCCGTCGAACCCCACATCGTATCATATATGACAAGCGCCTTTTTTGACGTCTCATTAGATGACCATTTCACATAACGTCCGATTATCTCCGCGACATGCTTACGCCATACGATGCCGTGTGACGGCGCGATCATGTCAAAATCCAGCTTTCCGGCGGAACTCAGTTCGCTCTTGACCTGTTCGCCGTATGGCAATACGATATTTGCATAGTATTTACATGCCTCCTCCATGATTATGTCTGAAGGATACTGGTCATCGAAACGCTCCGATGAAGCAATGTGCTGGCCAAATGAGTCGTTGGAAAAAAGTATTCTGTCATGAGGACTGAACGTAAGCATGTTGTCAGGCCAGTGTACCATGGGGGTAAGGAGGAACTCCAGCGTCCTCTTTCCTATGTCAAGAGTGTCACCGCTATTGACGATCTCAAAATCCCAGCCCTCTCCATAATGCTTGGCCAGTCCCCTCCGGCCGTTGGGCGAGGTGACCACAGTCGCCTTGGGGCAATATTCCAGAATATGGGGTATCGCTCCGGAATGATCCATCTCAACATGATTCGATATCAGATAATCGATCTTTGAAGGGTCTACTATCGAGGATATTCGGCTTATCAGCTCATCCTTGAGGTAATGCTTGACAGTGTCTATAAGGGTTATTTTTTCATCTACTATCAAATAGGCGTTGTACGTCGAACCCCTTTGAGTCATATATCCGTGAAAATTCCTCAGATCCCAGTCTATGCCGCCGACCCAGTATACCCCATCACGCAATTCAACCGCTTTCATCATCCCTCCTGTTGTTTTCATTACTCTTTTGTAAACGTTACAATCTCATGATACAATCTTCTCACTGAAATGTCAAGTTCAAACATCTTTTGAACAGAGAGGGCACACCCCTTTTATATAAATATGCGTCTCCCTGATCTCATAATCGTCCAGGGCTTTGCATGCGCGCAGCTCATCTTCGACCTCTATGTCAAATAGTTTGCCGCATTTTATGCACTTGAAATGGGAGTGCGCATGTTCCGCAATATCATAAAGGGCTTCGTTGTCATCTGTGTATAATTGTACGGCCAGCCCCTTTTCCATAAAAATATTCATTGTATTATAGACAGTCGTCCTGGAGAGTGTCGGTATATCACTTTTTATCGCCCTGTAGATCATATCCACATTCGGATGAACGCGGTTGTTAAGGAGATACTCCAGTATCTTGATCCTTTGTATGGATGGTGATATGCCGTGTTTTATGAGTTTGTTCCTGAGATCAAACATTACCGCCCCTTTTCAACCGCCCAACCATTGATTATATTTCTATTCTTTCCTGTTTTCAAGCTTTATCTCACACTCCGTAATAGTATCATCCGTGGATGATGGACAAAGAGGCGAAGCCATATCAACATACGGATGAGCCCCGGCCTCTCAGTCATCAAAGCGACAACACACTCAGTTGTCCGCCGTTCCGCAATATCAAAGCGCCGCGGCTCCCAGGGCAAAGATCAATACTGCCGCTGCAAGTACAAACACTATCAACACCAGGTATATCGCAAAAACGGAAAAAAGCGCTCTGCCTGTTGTGGTCGACTGAAGTTTTGAAATAGCGATGACCTGTAAGGCGAGGATCCAGAAAAAAGCAAAAAATGCGCCACCCAAAGGTATGGCATAGAGAAGCATGGGAGTGGCGGCAAAAAAGACCGCGTTCAATGTCGCACGATAACCGTTTTTCCCCTCTCCCAGCGACAACAGAGCCACATGATACACACCCGCGGTGATAAAAGGCTGGATGGCGCCTATGACAAGTCGCAGTATCATGCTGAAATATATGCCCATACCCCCGGTATCGCCAAGATCTCCAAAAGGAGTGCTTTTCAGGCCGCTGTCCATCTGGGCAAAAAAGGCGCGCAGCTGTGTGCCCAGAAAAAGGTTCCAGAACGTATCGGCGATCACGGCTACCGTGAGTATCATGAGAAAGTACAAATACCCCTTGGATATGTCCAGCTGAGGGTTCAGAGAAGAAAAGAAATCGGCAGGAGAAGCCAAAACATGTTTTACGGTATCGATGGAACGGTCAAAAAAAGTCCGTTGTTCGTCTTCAAACGGATTTTGAGGGCGCGTCGGCAAAGATTTGCCGCATGAAGGACAAACAAGGCACGAATCGCTTATTTCCGCGCCGCAAAACGGACATTTTTTCATATCTCCCCCTTTATCGCTGAATCCACGATGCCTCTGTAATGGATGGCTGAACGCCTGGCCTGTTCTGCGAAATCGTCCCCGTCTCCGGAAAATATGATCCCGCGTGAGACATTGATGACGAGGTTCCCCGTTTCCCCGCCGTATCCGTTCCTTATTACGGCCCCTGCGTCGCCTCCCTGCGTTCCGATGCCCGGAACCAGTATGATCACATCGCCGGCCATATCCCGTATCTCCTTCATCTCACCGGGCCGTGTTGCGCCCACCACCAGTCCCAGCCTGTCTTCAGCCTCATGATTCCACTCTCTTGTCTTGCGCGCTATCTTTTTATACATCCCGTCCTCATATTCAAAATCGACCGCGGATGGGTTTGACGTCAGGTCAAGCAAAAAAAGGTATTTCCCGTCAAATCTCAAAAACGGTTCGATAGTATCCCAGCCCATATAGGGGTTTATCGTGGCAGCGTCAAAACCCCCGTTTTCAAATATGGCCCTGGCATAATGCGTGGCCGTGTTCCCGATGTCGCCTCTTTTGACATCCGCGATAAAAGGTATTCCCTCACCGTCCGATGAAAGGACTTTAAGGTCTTCCCACGCCTCAAAACCGGCCATGCCGGCAGACTCATAAAAAGCCGCATTCGGTTTATAAGCGCAGACAAGGTCGGAGGTCGCCTGGATTATCTCATGGTTGAACTTCATGATCGGGTTTTTTTCTTTCTTAAGGCACTCCGGCAATCTCGACAGGTCACTGTCAAGGCCGACGCATATAAGTGACTTGTTCTTTTTCACCGCTTTTTTGTATTTTCGGACAAAACTCATGGACCCTCCCTACTTGTGTGCCGCTCCGATGATCTCCTCCATGTCGTTCACATTTCTGGCGCGCATGTACTCCTCCAAACCGGTCAATACCTCTTCCGGAAGTCCCGGGTCTCGGAACATAGCCGTGCCCAGCTGAAAAGCAGTCGCCCCGGCGAACATATATTCAAGGGCATCTTCCCATGATTTTATGCCGCCTGAGGCTATGACAGTCATGCCGGGCAATCTCTTTTTCACCTGATATACCATCCTCATTATTACGGGCTTTACCGCGGGGCCGGAAAGCCCCGCAAATATATTTGACATCACCGGTCTGCCGGTATTTATGTCGATCGCCATGCCAAGCAATGTGTTCGCGACCGTAACGGCATCCGCACCGCCGTCGCAGGCGGCGACGGCCATTTCCGAGATATCCGTCACATTCGGGGACAACTTCACTATCAAAGCTTTGGCGGTATTGTCACGGGCCAGACGTGTGATCTCCCTGATCATGCGGGGGTCGGTGCCAAAAGCCATACCGCCCTTCTTTACATTAGGGCATGAGACATTGACTTCGATGGCCGCGATGTCCCGGGACTGTTCGCATATAAGCGCCAGTTCTCCGAACTCCTCCATATATGAACCCGATATGTTCGCTATTATTGTCAACCCCCTGGCCGCCAGATCAACGGCTTTGACGCCCACGAAACGGTCTATTCCCATATTCTGTAGTCCAACACTGTTCAGAAGCCCGGCCGTGGTCTCGAAAAGACGGGGGGGGGGATTGCCTTCGCGGGGATGCCTGGTGAGTCCTTTTGATATGACGGCGCCGATCCTCGACGGGTCATGATATTCCGAATACTCATCACCGTAACCGTAGGTCCCCGACGCCGTCATCACCGGATTGTCCAGGACCAGGCCGCCGATCCTGACCCTCATGTCCATAGCAGATCACTTCCTTTAAAGACAGGACCGTCCTTGCATACCATTTTCATGCCGCTTGCGGTCTTCAGAGCACAACCCAAACAGGCCCCTATTCCACAGGCCATCTTCTCTTCAAGCGAATAAAAGGCTTCTATGCGCGCTTCGGCCGCGATCTTAGCGACGTTTTTCATCATCGCCAGAGGGCCGCAGGAGTATATTTGGTCCGCGCCGGAGATCAAAGCGGGGTCGTCCGTAGGGTAGCCTTTTTTTCCTTCGCTCCCGTCAGCAGTGAATACCGTGACGCTTTCCGCGCCAGGCATACCGGCAATATACATATCCTTTGAGGCCGCAAAACCCAATATGGCGCTCACATCCCCGCCGATGTTTTTTAACGCGCCGGAGAGATATACAAGCGGCGCGATGCCTATGCCTCCGCCTATAAGCAGCGATCTTCCGGGCAACAGATCAAATCCGCTGCCCAACGGCCCCATCATATCGATGATGTCACCCGCCTTCAGGAGTGACATGGCACGCGTGCCGTCGCCTACGACCTTATAATAAAATGTCAGCCTGCCGTCTTCAAATCCCCCCACGCTGATGGGCCGCCTGAGCAACGGATCATACCCGGCGCCGGAAAGGATATTGAAAAACTGGCCCGGCAAGGGCACAATGTTTTTTCCGTGGTACTCGACTTCAATAATAAAAATATCTTTTGCGGCTTCCCTGTTATGTAAGACAGGGGCTTTATACAGTGCCATACCATACCTTTCTTTCCGTGTCATAGACCGGTCCTCCGGCCGCCGTATATTTTACCCTGGAGCGGAAGAGACGGCCTCTGAAGGGTGTATATTTGCCATTTGAGACGATATCTTCATGGGTGTACTCCCATTCTTCTGCGAGCGATACTATAGCGAAATCTGCGACCGACCCGATGCAAAAACCGGTCGGCGCCGAAAGGCCCAGTATGCGCGCGGGAGCCTCGGATATGAGCTCGGCAATACGCGTATAAGAGACGCCGTAAACACCATTCAAAACATCGATGCAAAGCGGTATCATCGTCTCAAAACCGATTATCCCGAACGGGGCTTCCCTGAACCCTTTGCTTTTCAGCATATTGTCATGTGGCGCATGGTCTGTCGCCACAGCATCGACCGTGCCGTCCATTATCGCTTCGATCACGGCTTCGACGTCATCTTTAGACCTTAAGGGAGGATTCATCTTAAACGCGGCATCATCCCTTAAAATATCGGCATCGCAAAGGCTGAAATGATGCGGCGTCACCTCGCAGGTTATTTGCGCTCCGGCCTTTTTGTATTTTCTGATGATGTCAAGCGATCCCCTGGTGGAAACATGGCAGAAGTGAAGGCGGGCGTCCTCCCTGAAGGCGGTCTCCGCATCCCTTTTCGTCCTGGCGTCTTCAGTCTCATTGCTTATGGGCACAAGGCCCAGCCTGCGGGCGGTCGCGGAATCATTTATCACGCCCTCTCCCCTGAGAGAGACATCTTCAGCATGTGAAAGATACACGGCCCCGGCGCTGTTCGCTCTCCTAAGCAATGCCGCGAAAACCCCGGCATCATCGACGCTGGTGCCGTCATCGCTGACAACTCCCGCACGCCTGAAAAGATCTTCGGAAACGGCCTCTCCGCCCATAAGCCCGTATGTGCCGGCAACCGCCTGTATGACCCTGCAATGTCCTTCTTTTTCAGCAACTCCCATTATATCGTCGTACACCGCGTCACTATCGCATACGGGATCCGTATTGGGCATCGCGACGACTGTCGTGATCCCACCGGAAACCGCTGACATAGTGGCGCTTTCGATGTTTTCCGGATTTTTACCCGGATATCTCAGATGGGCATGCATATCGGTAACAGACTGAAACGCCAGCATGCCCGTGCAGTCGATGATCTTTACCGCGTCGCCTACGGGGCAAGACGCCGGGTCCGTGATCCTGCCGCCTGAGACAAAAATGTCGCCTCGGCGAAATCCTTTCCCCCCATCCACCAGTGTAAGACCTTTAAATAGCAAATCCATATCGACCTTCCGCATCTGTGTTCAGAATGATCCCGGATCAAATATCCGACATTCAGAATATAACTGTAATAACGGGCTTTTTCAATCATTTAATCGAGGGAGAGTCTGTAAATCAATAAAAGACCTTATGCATACCGGCCGGATCGCGGCAATTATCCTTGAAAAAGCGTCCTGCCGCGATAACACACGCGCGTTTCAGGGCGTCGTCTATGGGATCCTGCGTCCCATCCCCTGCGCGATGGCAAGATCCAATATCATCGTGCCCTGCTCTTTTTTCCTGAGGATGAACGCCAGCATATAAAAGCCAATAAAATCAACGGCATATAATAATCAAAGTACCGCCTTGTCCGGGAATAGGGAGCCGCCCCGGACCTGGCCGCGACCTCGCCGTCCATCACATCCCTGACGCCCATATCGAGTGATTTTAATATACGGCCCTTATTGTCTATTATAGCCGATATTCCGCTGTTGGCGCAATGTATGACCCAGGTGTTTCCCTCGATGGCACGCATCACCGCCATCTGAAGATGCTGACGCGGGGCCGGAGTGCGCTCAAACCAGCCGTCATTGGTGGAGACGACAAGAAACTGACTGCCTTTTGACATCAGCCGGTCAACAAAATTGCCGAACATCGACTCAAAACAGATGACCCCGGTAAACTTCATATCACCTGCCATGAAGGGGGCGGTCCTTTTCCCCCCGGACAGATCGTATTGTATGGGGTAGATCTTTCTTAAAAATCCAAACACAGCGTCAAATGGGAGATATTCGGCGACCGGAAGCAGTTTTATTTTGTCATAACGGCTGTAAGACCCGCTTCTGTCCACAAGGAAAAGTGAATTAAAAGTCGCACCGCCATCATAATGGGTGCTACCGATAAGGTGGGAGGCATTGCGTCCCTCCTCGGTGATTATACGTCTTACAGTCTCTTTTTCAGGTGCGTACCACAGTATGCCCGCGGAAAAAGCGGTTTCCGGCCATACCACAAGACGGGACCTCCTGTCACATCTTTTGCCGAGCTCATAATAGATCTCCATGTTGTTTTGTATGAACTGTTCATCCCATTTTTCGAAGAGGTCTATGGACGGCTGTATGACGGACACCCTGTATTTTACTCCGCCATGATCCTCCCGGTGCAATGTGGCATATCCGACAGTGGTCATTGAGACAGCCAGTATAAGCGCCAAATAGCCGTATTTTGATCTGCGGGACGAGACAAGCCGGAATATCAGGACGTTGAACGACAACACCGCAAACGTAAGTATGGTCACGCCCCCCCAATATGCGAGGCTCGCTACAGGCGGAAAATAACTCAATGCATAGCCGGGGGCGTTCCATGTGTACCCCAGCGGCCCGAGTTGTTTTATCGATTCCGTAAAAGTCCAGAGTAAGGGAAAAGCCAAATAAAAATACCGTTTCGAGACACAATGGCTGAACACAAACGCCTGAAGCAGGACAAACAACGCCTGAAAGACGGCTACCAGAAAGATCCCCGCAACGGTGAACCTGTAGATCCAGTAGATATTCGCGATATAAAAACCTGAAGAAAATATAAAAATGCGAAGAAACGCCCCCTTATGAGGGCCCTCCTCATAAACACGCCTGAACAATATTATAAAGGGAATATAGGCTACCGGGGAAAAAAACGCCGCGGCATAGGGAGTGAAGGCGACTAGGCCGCACACTATCCCGGAGAGGAAGATCAGAGGCAGTAAAACACGATGATGGGCCGCAGTCATCTCTATCTCAATCGACCTTCTCTATGATCTCTTCGATCCCCTTCATCGCTTCAGCCGCATCTTTTATGTTGTTCTCCAAAATAGTGGGGGTGATCTGTATTATGAGATCCGTCTTGTTGACGGTTTTTTTCTTATACGTAAAGAAGAACTTGATAAACGGTATCTCGGATAATGGCCACAATCCTTTCCGTTCAATGGTCTCATTTTCACTCTGCAGCCCCGCGATGATTATGGGCTGCCCGTTTTGCACGGTGACCTGTGTCGACGCGGTACGGGTCTTCACCCAGGGTATGTCCGCATTTTCGCCTTTCCATCCGTAGATATTACTTACTTCCGGAACCACATTGACAGTGATGTTTCCATCGGAGGACACACTGGGCAAGATGGAAAGTTTAATGCCCACCTCTTCTTTTTCCACCTGATAATTTGTGTCATCGCCCTCCTGCTGTTTCACTATATACGGGACGATGTCCCCTATATGTATCGAGGCCTCCTGATTGTCCATGGCAACGAGCCTCGTATTGGAGAGTATCTTGCCGTAGCCTCTGTTCAGGACCATGTCTATTGTCGCCTGGAAAGACTTGAGCTGGCGGGACCAATCGGGAAAAACCGAAGTGTCGACATATCCCATTTCATCCGGGCCGACTCCGGCGTCTGAGCTCGTGCCTGCCGAACCTTCGGCGAAGATAAACGTCTGTGAGGTGAGCTTATCCCAGTTTATGCCTGATGCGCGCAGCTTGTCCTCAGACACCTCGATCAGCTTGGCTTCTATCATGATCTGTTGAGGAACATTATCTATCATGCTTATCATCTTGCTGATCTCTATATGCATCTCGGGGGAAGCCGATACGACAATGGCATTTACGGAGGGGTTGACTTTGATGTCCACATTGTTCATCCCCGACACCGAATTGGCGAAATCCGCAGCTTTAACATAGTCAAGTTTATATATTTTCATCTTAGCGTTGAGTTTAGTGCTTATATGTTCCGGCGAATCCACAAGTATGGTGTTGTCAAAGCGTTCATACGAAAAACCGCCGGCCTTGGAGATCATGTTCAACGCGACTTCCAATGAGACATTCTTAAGGTCCAGGGTGATGCGCCTTGAGATGATCCCCGATCCCAGGACCAGGTTGAGATCATGCTGCGCCGCAATGCTTTTCAATACAGTGGTGACCGGAGCGTTGTTCGCCTCAAAACTGACCAGCGGGTCAGCGGCGAAAGACAGGGCGGAAAACAGTAGTACAAAAAAAACCAGCAACGAGATATTCTTTCTCATATTCAACCTCCGGATACTATTTAGATATGTAATATTTTTTACCATTATTGTTTATGATGATCCCGTCGGCCTCTATCGTCTCGACAACGACACCCGGCCCTATCGAAGATCCCTCGCCGACAAGATACTCATTGCCGTTATAATAGACCCCCGCTTCCTTCTTGGGTGATATCATAAGGTAAAAGACTCTTACGTTCATTGTTACTTTACCCACGGATCTCACTGAAAATTCGGCTTTTCTCTTATTTATGGCCTTGATCTGGCCAAGCATGATCTCAATATTATCCACAAAGGTGCTGCTCGATATGTTGTTCACATCAATGGCTGACAATATTATTTTTCCAGCCCCTGTGACACCGTTATAAAACACCGTCGCAAAGACGATAAAAAGTATGAACCCGGTTATACGACTTCTCATAGATTAAAATACCTCTTTAATTTGATCTCCCACTCTCCGACAGCCCCGCCTATCGAATGCATGTCCACAGATTCAAGGACGATCAGAGTATCATCGTTGTTTATTGCCTCGGCTATGGCAAAAAAAACATTTACGGACGCGGTGATGTTGATATTCACGTCCACAGCATTGGGAGAATAGCGTTTCACCTCGACATTGTCTATCTCCACACCCCTTCTCTTGAATATGGCTATGGTGTCCTTTATGGCCTCCGTATAGGTGAAAAGCGGTATGATCTTGTTCTGCGTCAATATGGACTGGAGCTCATCATTGCCGTTGACATACTCCCATTCGCTTATCTCCATCTTGATGCGTGCGAGCTCATCATGTTTTTTTTCAATATCCCCGGCCATATTCCTTACAAGAAAAATATTCGAAAAGAATATAAATATGATGAGAAGCAATAATGATTTATTCAAAAAATCTCACCTTCCCGTTTATTATTACCGTTATAAGGCCGCCCTTTTCAATATTCATCTCCTGTATTGTAACATTATATATCTTCAGCCGGTACTCACGGTCGGCAATGATATTATCTATCATCTTTTCGATGTCATCCACCCTGTAGCGTGAAACGCCCGCGGACTGGAACTCGGCAGTAAACAGCAGGTCGTCGGAAAGACGTTTGCATTTGATGTTCTGCAATGACATCCCGGATATCTTGTGCTTCATCAAAACACGAAGAAAACTGCCCACGATGATCTCATGCTTTTCCTTGTTTAACAGGAAGATGATATTATCCTTTTCCTGGTCCGTAAGCCGCTGGTTCATGGCTTTCTGCTTAAGGTCCGCGTACTGCCGGTCCAGCCTGTTCTTTACCAGGAGACTCCGTCCGAGCATCACGCCATATATCAATGTCATGGCGATGGCGACCAGAAGAAGCATGCGGTGGACAATATCCATCTGATGTATCACTATGTTTCGCTTTTTGTTGATGATCCCCTGTGGATAAAGGTTTATATCAAAAAAATTCATCAGTCGAACAAACCTCCCAGCATCACCGAATAGGTGTTAAAAGAAGCGGCGAACTCTGTCGAGACCTCGGGGGGAAAAGAATTCCTTATGAGATTGAGATAATTATATTTCTTCACGTTTATCCCAAGCTCATAGCCCATATACCACGACACATCGGGCATGTTCGATACCCCGCCCGTAAGTATAAGCTCGCTGAAGACCGCACCCTTATATCTGTTTTCATAAAAGATCAGAGCCCTCTTCACTTCATATATGATCTGATCCAGCACCGGGACGATGACTTTAAAACGGCCGGGGCTTCCCCCGGGTTCCTTCCTGCCTTCCAAAATATCAAGCGCCTCGTCGTTTTCAATGCCGTAAATATCCTTGATATTGCGCAGCATATCGTTGCCGCCCACCGGTATGTCCATCTGAAAATAGTCGCGACTCTTGTCGTATATTATTATATTGCTGTTTTTCCTGCCTATATCGACAAACACTACGGGAGAATACCCGTTGAAATTATAATGGGTGTTCAATAATGAGATCTGCTCTACGGTGATCTTGGTGGGTTCATATCCGGAAAGCATAAGTTGCGGGACCCACTTTTCAAAATATTTTCTCTTCACACCGGAGACGATCAACGACATCTTGTCGTCGCTTTCGTCGACAATATGGAAATCCCATATAAAGTTGTCATTGGTAAGCTGCAGCACATCCTCATACTCATTCTCTATGATCTGCTTCAGATACTTTTTTTCCACTTTGTTCACTGTAAGCGTCTTTACAAATGTCTCGTTAAAAGGGACGATAAAGATGATGTCATCATACTTTCGCCCACCGAATAATTCATCGAACATGGCAACAGCATCGCCGATTGAACCCGAATAAGACTTATCACCAAAGTCAGAAAGTGAATAATCCTTATTATCAAACACAAGATATCTTATTGTGTTTCTCGACGGGAATAATATCAACCTATGCAAGCTTTTCTCCTTTTCTTTTAATTATATCTTAACAAGGGATAATATCAAGTCAAAGATACGGGACGCCTGCCTGGGAATATGTTTATGGCAGTGACCCTTTTTGTCAAACGTCGATTATACCCACTGCCTTTCGCACCGAGGCAAGTGTTTCCGATGCCTTTTCGGAGGCACGGCGTGCGCCCTCTTTCAATATTTCATCCACATATTCCTTATCCGCAGCGAGTTCCTCTCTCTTGCGTCGGAACGGGGCAAAATATTCGTCTACTTTGGCAAAGAGTTCAAGTTTTGCATGGCCGTATCCGTATCCTTTGCTGCGGTACTTTTCGCGCATCTCAGCGATCTCAGACGCATCGGCAAAATATTTGTACAAGGCAAAGACATTGCATTTGTCCGGATCCAGTATGTCATCAACGGAAGCGGAATCCGTGACTATACTCATAATCTGTTTCTTTACCGTCTTTAAAGGCACAAAGATCTCTATCGTATTATCGTAGCTTTTGCTCATCTTTCGACCGTCTGTGCCCGGTATCACGGCCACATCAGCGTCTATCACGGGCTCGGGAACGATGAGTATGTCTCCAAATATATTATTGAACTTTAAAGCGATGTCCCGCGTGATCTCCACATGCTGTTTTTGGTCCCTGCCCACGGGAACGACATCCGCAGCATAAAGCAATATGTCGGCTGCCATTAAAACGGGATAGCTGAAAAGGCCGTGGTTGATATTTTTTTGTTTCGCCACGGCATCCTTGTATGCATGAGCCCGTTCCAGAAGCCCCATAGGCACATAATTCGACAGTATCAGAGTCAGTTCGGCCACTTCCCTCACGCTGGACTGCAAAAAAAGCGTGGTGCGCATGGGGTCGAGGCCAAGCGCCATATAGTCCAGCAGTATATCCCTTGTGTTCTCACGCAGGCGGTCGGGCTCCGGGTGTGTGTTAAGCGCATGATAATTGGCAACAAATATGTATGACTCCTCCGCCCTGTTCTGATGGTCGATAAAACCTCTCACCGCCCCCAGATAATTTCCAATATGCATCTTGCCGGTGGGCTTGATGCCTGACACCACTCTCATCCCTCTTCCCCCAAATTCCGGAGAGCCTCCATGACCATCATATTGACCGTCTTCCCGTCCGCTCTTCCGCCTGTTTTTTTCATCACAAGCTGCATCACACGCCCCATGTCAGAAGGGCCGGAGGCTCCGGAGCCGGCAATGCACTCGCGGACGATCACGGCGATGTCCTCATCGCTCATCTCATCCGGCAGGTATTTTTTCAACACGGCCATCTCCTCTTTTTCCGCTTCGGCCAATTCGTCCCGTCCGCCCTTCACATACATATCAATTGCTTCTTTTCTTTTTTTAACGGACCTTTTGATCACGGCGACCACCTCGTCGTCCGCGATCTGCGAACCCTTCTCGATCTCCGCGTATTTGATGTCGGACAAAAGAAGTCTTATGGTACTGACGGTGACGCTGTCTTGGGCTTTCATCGCCGCTTTCAGTTCGGCCGCAAGTGTCTCAGTCAGTCTCATGAGAGTCACCTTTATCAAGCTTGGCGTTCGTCATCACTTCCATCGCGTCCCTAAACTTATTCCAAAAACCGAATATATCCTCTTCAAATACCATTATCCTCGTCCTCTCAAAGGACCCGTCCTCTTTTTTCCGGCTTTCATTGAGGACAATATATTTTTCTCCCTTTTTTGTCATCTTGACATTAAAGAAATATGTCCTCCTTCCCGCGCGAAGTTTTGTCGTATAAAACTCGTTACTTCCATCCATCTCTTTTTGGCTCATTTCAACCCTCCTTGACTGCGCTGTCCTCAGACACACAGCCGCATATTCCATCCTCGATGCCGCCGTCCAGCAAAACGCTGACTATCTCCCCTGTATTAAAAACCCCTTTTACGGTGGTCCTCAAATACTCCGAACTGTAGCCTGTCCCGTATCCGTCTCCGCAGTCCTCGATGAGGACTTCGGCGGCACACCCCTTCAGGGACAATACGTAGTCAGCCAGTGACGCACGGGCCTTTTCAGCCGCCTTTGCTGCTCTGCCGCCTACGATGTCGGGATGGACCCGATCCTCCATATCCCAGGCCGCCGTTCCGGGCCTCGGGGAAAAAGGAAAGACATGCACCCTGTGGAAACGGGCATATTCGATCATCAAAAGAGACCTTTCAAAATCCGACTCCGTCTCCCCGGGAAAACCCACGATCAGGTCTGTTGTAAGTCCGATATTCGGGACGCGCTCCCTGATCCGGTCAGTCATGCGCATGAAGGCCGCTGAATCATAGGGCCTGTTCATGGCATCGAGCACGGCATCGCTCCCGCTCTGCAGCGGGATGTGCAGATGATGCATGAGCTTGGGGTCGCTCACCATCATATCAAGCAGCCGGTTGTCGACCTCGTTGATCTCTATCGAAGAAAGCCTGATGCGCTCCACATCCGGCAAGGCGGATATTCTGGCGATTATATCATTAAGTTCCTTGTTTCTTCCAACATGAATGCCGGTAAGGACGATCTCACGGTATCCGTTCCCGGAAAGCCGCCGGGCCTCGTCTATAACAGTCTCTTTATCGCAGTCACGCTGCTTTCCTCTGACATAAGGAATAATGCAATATGAACAAAACTGTTCACATCCGTCCTGTATCTTTATAAAAGCCCTGCTCCTGCCTGTGAAAGTCTCCAGCTCCTCGGAGTGATCTATGCCGAAAATCGCGAGCAGAGCCTCCACCTTTCCGCTGTTGCCCACGGTGACGACGTTTTCTGGAAAACCTCCCCGCTCTGCAAGGCATCCGGCCGCTATCACGGTCATATCAGGCCTTTCCCTTAACACCTTGCGGATCAATCTTCTGTTTGAGGATTCGCTTTTTTTCGTGACCACACATCCGTTTAAAATAAAACAATCTGCTTCACTCCATTCAGCGACCGGGACATGGCCGTTTTTCCTGAGACTGGCGTCGATCTTCTCACTTTCATACCTGTTGACCTTGCATCCGTAAGTATAGATACAATATTTCATTAAAAATCTCCGAATCTGCTGGTCACCAGCGATATCATCTTGATCGCGGCAGTCTCCGTTTTCAAGGTATACTCACCGAGGGAAGTCGGCAAAGCGCCTTTTCGCACAAGAAAAGACTCTTCATCACTTGTCAACCCTCCTTCGGGGCCGACCAGTACGGTCACGTCGCAGTACGATCCCGAAATGTTTGTGGCGGCATCCCCGCCGCCGAACGCCAGCAAAAGGATTCTATCCGCTGGACGGCCTTCAGTAAACAGTTTTTTTATTTCCACCGGCTCAGTGATCTCCGGAAGGTAAAGACGTTTTGACTGTTTCATGGCCGCCGCCGCGACCTTTACAAACCGGGCTGACTTTTTGTGAGCTCCCTTTGTGAAATCCCGGTTTCTTTCCGTGACAAGCGGGACAAAACGCGTGACGCCCAGCTCCGTCCCCTTTTCGATAAGCCATTCCCACTTAGACCGCTTTGTTATTGCAAACGCGAGGGTGAGTGATACCGGATAATGCGGGACATGTTTTTCAGCGACAGCTACGGCACGCACGCCATTCTTGTCCGCGGCAATCATTCGGCATGAGACACGGCGGCCTTTCCCGTCGGTGAAGTCCGCCATATCGCCAGCGTTGAATCTCATGACAGATATGTGCCTGACCTCTTCCGCGTCTGACAATTCAAACTCCTCGCCTTCGGAAGGCAGGTCCCTGTAATAGAACAATCTTTTCAAAGCGGTCGCTCCGGAGCCCATATACCCTTTTCCGTCACAATGGCCGTTATATTCTCATACGGTGTGACATCAAAAACAGGATTATAGCAAATCTGTCCGTCCGGGGAAATCTTTTTCTCGCCTATCATCAGGATCTCCGAAGGATCACGTTCCTCTATCTTTATATCCGCACCGGAATCCAGAGAAAGGTCAAAGGTGGAATACGGCGCGGCGACAAAAAACGGAATGGAATGGTGGCGGGCAAGGACTGAAAGGGAATAGGTGCCGATCTTGTTGGCCACATCGCCCCGCGCGGTGATACGGTCCGCGCCGACGATCACACAATCCACCTTCCCTGCCGACATCACAAGGCCGGCCGCCGAATCGACTATAAGCGTGGTCTTTATGCCCGCTTTTCCAAGCTCCCACGCAGTCAGCCGGGCGCCCTGAAGCCAGGGTCTTGTCTCATCGATCCATACCGAGACTTTTTTCCCGGATTCATGGGCCACATACACCCCCGACAACGCCGTGCCGTAAGCCGCGGTCGCAAGAGCACCCGCGTTACAATGGGTCAGCACTTTTGTGTCATCGCCGAAAAACTGCTGCATGTTAAGGCCTATGTTTTTACACATGTCCTCATCTTCCATGGCTATACGCCAGGCCTCTTCCAGAAAGCGTTCATATACAGCGGACAAAGACTCTGATCTCAGATAGACGTTCATCATGCGCTTTACAGCCCAGGCTATGTTCACGGCTGTCGGGCGTGTCTCAATAAGAGCCGCAGCCGCCCTTTCAATCAGCGCATGATCAGAGGACTTGGAGGCTTCGGCGGCCGCCAGGACCATGCCGTAGGCCGCCGCAATACCCATGACGGGAGCACCTCGTACCGCCATCGTCCGGAGAGCATCCGAGACCTGCGGCCACCGGCACGCGGATATCCTCACTTCCTGTTCCGGAAGCAGCCGCTGATCAAGTATCTCCAGGCGCCCGGCCACCCATCTTACGGGTTCCAGTCTCATTTTTTCTCCTTGTCCCTGTCACCGAACCATTCTTTTAACTTTGCGTTCAGACCGGGGTCGGAAGACATGTTTTTCTTTATCGCCGCTATTGACGCCTCATCCCACAGGACTTCAAACACCCGCTTTTTATCAAAGCCTTTAAGAGAGGCCCTGCCGGCCAGGCGAAATGCCAAATTTTTTCTCATGCTTTCATCATAGTAGATATAATAGTAGTCTTTTCCTAACATGACGGGCTTAAGCCCCAGTTTTTTCTTGAGATCATCAAAAGTCTCTCCGTCCAATGCGATGCCCACATTGAAAAGGTCACCTTTTTCATTGATGTCCACTTTTCGCATTATGCCATCGCGTTTTTCAGTCTCGCCGTCACTGATCCTGTCGGCGATCCTGTATGTCGGCCCGTGGAACACCTCGATCAGCCCGTCACTTCCGAATTCCGCCGCCCTTTTTGAACTGGAAAGTCTCGACGCCAGGTTGACGGTGTCGCCTATTGCGGTAAAGTTTCCAAGCTGTGCCATCATCACCTCGCCCGTTGCTATGCCGATCCCCACGTCTTCAAAATCAACCGTCTTTTTTACGCTGCGGAAATGCTCATACATCGATATGGCGGCCCTTACGGCATTCAGCGACGCGAACCTCACATCGTCTGAAACAGGAAAAATAGCCATCAGGCCGTCACCCATAAGCTTATCTATATTACCCCCGTTTCCACCGATGATCTCAGGGGCCGGATCAAAGATCTCCCTTAACTGCCGTACAGTCTCCTCAGGGCCGAGAAATTTTGTCCTGGCCGAAAAATTGCGTATATCCAGGAAAAAGACGGACGCCTGGACGATACGTCTGTGAGTCACACGCCCCTTTTCAAACCAGAAAAGACGCCCGTGCGCGAAGTCCTGATTCAGCCTCTCGGCCGTGGCGCCACCCTGCATCCGTACGATCTTTTTTCTGTGATGGCTCAATATCCTGTGCCGTTTGAAGGATATCAGCATGTCGTAATAAAGGTAAAGGATCTCCTGAAAAGATATCCTCAGTTTTTCCTGCTCGCTTTTTAAAACGGGGTTTTTTGAAAGGGCGCTCATAAGAGGCTCGCTGCTCAAAAGCATCTTTGCCACTTTCAGGTCTTTTGCCGCCCCCTCGGCGCTTATCCTTTCCGTCAATCCCAGCCTTGCGACAAGTGAGTCATAATAGCGGTTCTTCCTGAACTCCTTCAGTTTTTTATCCAATACGGACTCTATGGCGTCAAAGCTCTGGGCCGAGATCAAAAACCTTGAGTTTATGCGCTTTGACGACAGCGGGAAGAGTATGTCGCGGGGAGGAGTGCTCTCAGAGACCCCGAAAAAAGCCAGCTGGTCTCTTATGGAATGTTCCACAAGGCCCATATTCATATCCTTGTAATTTTTATCGTATATAAACGGAAATTGGTTTTTAAACAGCGTCATGGTCCGTTTCAAAGCCGAGTTGTGGATATCGTATACTATGCCGTTCAGGAGATACTTGCTGTCGTCATCACCGAAACGGTTGATCACCGCCCTGGAAAAAAGATCGCTTAATGCGATGAAAAACAGATTGAGAAGCGCCCCCCGGTCATCGTTCCTCATGACAGTATAGATAAGATCCGAAAGATTGTTCTTGTAGGCGTATTCCGGCCGGGAGGAAAGGTCTCCGTCATTACGCCTCACAGTCCCGAATTCCTCTTTCATCCTGTATCTTTCATCATTGGAAGACGATCTCAGATGAGACACAAGCTTGTCCGTGAGAAAGACAAACTGCTCGTTAAAGTATACGGGATAATTAGATATGCCCATACGCCCTGATGGTTCCGGGATGGCGGGAAAAGGTTTTTTAAAGACATATGTCTTCTCCCCCTCGTTCAAAAACGATGTGTTCATCCCGTCAAATATATCTTTCATGTCAGCATCCCCCGGTAGAGTTTAATGTCCTGATCGAAGTATAAACCGGCCCCGACGGCCGCAAGACACTGCTGAAAAGATGCACGGATCTGATGACAGTGTTTATCGTCGTCATCGGTATGGCGGAAGCCGCTTTTTGAAATGCTTCCGACCCCAGATGCGACAAGGGCCTGCCCAGTGTTATGTGGGGATGAAAAGGCCGCTCTTCGCGGGGGATGCCTCCTGAATATAGAAGGGCATTGATTTTACAGGCGAGGTCCGAGCACTCCCCACCGTCCCTTATGTCCGATTTTATCACCCTTACTCCGTTCCGTCCGCAGAAGCATCCCGGACGAAGCCTGACCCCGCAGGCTATATCTTCAAAGACAAGCGGAGACAGCATCGCGGCGACAGCCTCCGGGTCCCTGATCTCGCCAAGAAACCGGAATGTCATATGAAGCTGTTCCTTCTTCACCCATTTCACCCCTTCTATCGTCTCATCCAGCCGCTTTAAAACACCGTCCAGGGCATCCGCGACATCATCTTCAAACGATGCCGCCACAAACAGTCTCATCAGCCGGACGTCCTCTTTAAAAACTTATAATTCATAAAAGACAACGCGGAGAGGGCCAGGGACATCGCAAACACCCCTGCGACCATGAGACGCATCGTCTCATAATTGCCCAGGCGCAGCAGTCTGGAAAGCGTCTTAAGAGAGCACAAGAGCATAAAAAGCGACATGTCAAAGACAAGCGAAAGCCTGAAAATGCCGGCAACGATCTTCTGGAAGAGATTATCACCGGAGGAAAATCTGACAGACAACAGCACAACCACTGCGGAGACTGCAAAATAAAGGGCCAGCACCCCGTAAAACAATAACATTTTATCCATGCGGCAATTATAACAGAATGTTGACTTTTGTTCAATTCATATTAACGGATGAGGCTCGCCGGCCTGCCCGGCCTTTTTTTCCAGCAGCGTCATGATCCGTTCGTACGGACGAAAAAAGCGGCGCAGCATCCAGCGCAACAGGGACGACGCGGTAAGTGTCAGTACCGCAATGATCAAACCGGCGACTGTCGTGTACAACGCTTCCGCTATGCCGCCGGTCAAAAGTTCCTGCTTGTTAAGACTAAAGGCTCCAAGCGCGTCAAATGATTTTATAATGCCCGTTATGGTCCCCAATATACCCACAAGCGGCGCGACGGTGACTATGTAATCCAACACGCCAAGGCGTTGCACAGCGTTATCCCAGACCTTTTCCGCCTCCTGCCTTACCGCCTCGACCGACACCGGGTCATAACCGTTGAGATTATCGCTCAGTATTCGTGAAAAGAAACCTTTTTCCCGAATGTCCCTGATATCCTCATCATTCTCCAGCCGCTCAAGATAGACCTCCGGAGACGGTCTTCCGTTTCGCAGATAAAGAGCGATGATTATGATAGATCTTTCGATGATCACGGCAAGTGAAAGAAAAGACAGCAGTAGAAGGGGAATACCCCATACTCCGCTGGTCTTCAAAAAAGCATATATACCCATTTCTATCAGGGTCACTTGACCCTTGCGCCTTCAATTCCGCTGATATATCTGTCGATGGTCATCAAAGTCAGGCCGCCTCCAGCAGACGCCGCCAGCAGCATGCCGCATGACTCTATACCCATCAACTTCCTCGGTTTAAGATTATAGACAACCGCCACATATTTGCCTATCAGTTCTTCCCTGCCGTAGAATTTCTTTATGCCCGCGGCGATAGTCCTTTGTTCCCCGCCCAGGGACACAGTCAGTTTATACAACTTTTCCGCGCCCGGTATTTCCTCCGCATCCAGTATTTTTGCTATGCGAAGCTCGACGTTTTCAAACTCCGAAAACTCTATTACATTTTCGGAAGCCCCGACGCCGGCCTTTGCCGGGGCGGCGGCTATATCCGGAGCCTCGTCTTCCTTTCTGGGAAAAAGCACATCCGCCTTTTTGACAGCCGAACCGGCCTTGGTCAGTCCCCATTTCATACCGGCGAAACCGTCCTTCACGGCATGGTCGTAGTCGACGCCGATCTGACCCATTATTTTTTTCGAGGTATCCTCCATAAACGGGTTTACGGCCAAAGCGATCAGCCTTATGGACTCCGCAAGATTGTACAGTACCGATGAAAGCCGCTCGTCATCGCCGTTTTTACCCAACTTCCATGGTTCGGACTCATCTATATACTTGTTTGTCCTTCTTATAAATTTCCAGATGGTCTCCAGCGCTTCCGTGAAATCAAGTCTGTCGACATGGCTGTCCACCTCGCCGAACAATGCCGCGCCCATTTCAATCAGGTCGGTGTCATATGCCGTGTCTTTTCCTGAATGAACCGGTATAATACCGCCACGATATTTGATTATCATCTGTATCGTACGGCTTATCAGATTGCCAAGGTCATTGGCAAGGTCATAATTATACCGTTTCTTCAAATTTTCATTTGAAAAATCCCCGTCACGCCCGAATTTGATGTCCCTGAGCATATAATACTTTAAAGCGTCTATGGAATATTCTTCCGCCACGGCCACGGGATCTATGGCGTTACCCTTCGATTTTGATATTTTCTCTCCGTCGACAGTAAGCCAGCCATGGGCGAATACCTTTTCCGGAAGGGGTATTCCCGCCGCCATAAGCATCGCAGGCCATATTATTGAATGGAACCAGTTGATCTCTTTTCCTATGAAATGGACATCAGCCGGCCAATATTTTTTAAAATCCGAATCATCCTCCCTGCCGTAACCGAGAGCTGTTATATAATTCAGCAGCGCGTCAAACCACACATAGATCACGTGTTTGTCGTCACCGGGCATGGGGATGCCCCAAGGGAAGGAGCTTCGGCTCACACTCAGGTCTTCAAGGCGGCCGTTCTTAAGCCTGTTCAGCATCTCGTTTTTCCTGAACTCCGGCTCTACAAAGGCCTTATGGCTGTCATAATATTCGATCAGCCTGTCCTGGTACTCAGACAATCTGAAAAAGTAGTTTTCTTCCTTTATCCATTCGACTTCGCGGCCGCATTCCGGGCATCGGTTGCCGTTTCCCAGCTCTTTTTCCGTGTAATACCGTTCATCTTGTATGCAATACCAGCCTTCATAATATCCTTTGTAAATGTCGCCTTTGTCCATCAGCAGTTTGAAAAACTTCCTGACGGATTCCTCATGTTCTTTATCCGTAGTCCTTATAAACCGGTCATATTTTATACCAAGTTTTGCCCATATATCGATAAACTTGGCGCTTACCTCGTCGACAAACTCCTTCGTGTCCCGTCCAAGATTTCGCGCGGTCTCATAGATCTTCAATCCATGCTCGTCCGTTCCCGTAAGAAAAAAGACATCGTATCCGCACATGCGCTTGTATTTGGCCAGGCAGTCCGCGACTATGGTCGTATATGCCGAACCCACGTGAGGAGTGCTGTTGACATAATAAAGGGGCGTCGTTATGTAATATTTTTTATCTCCCATGTTTCTCCTCCGGTTTTTCGTCTTTGACCTCATCGGCATCATCTTTGGCCGCATCACTGTTTGCATCAATGGAAGTCAGTTCATCCAACTGCCAGAAACTTTCTTCGCCAGAATCAAGATGGACCGAGACCTGACGGCTGAAAATATTTATCCCTTTCACCCTGCCTTTGCCGGAAGGCGTCATTATCGCCGTATCGACCTCCGGAAACTCCTCCGTAAGGGCTTTATATACTTCCTCTTCATATCTCAGACAGCACATCAGCCTGCCGCACACCCCCGACATCTTATTCGGGTTAAGAGAGAGATATTGAGCCTTTGACATTTTTATGGATATGCTGTCAAACTCTCTGAGCCAGGTGGAACAGCAAAGGTTTCTGCCGCATATGCCGACGCCGCCCATTTTTTTCGCCATGTCCCTCACGCCGATCTGTCTCAGTTCAATACGTGTCCTGAATATTTTGGCCAGATCCTTGACCAAAGCCCTGAAATCCACCCTGCCCTCGGCCGAGAAAAAAAACATGAGATATCCCTTGTTAAACGCGTACTGCGCCTCGATCAGTTTCATCGGCAGGCCGTGCTCCCTGATCTTTTCGCCGCATATGCGCAATGCTTCTTTTTCCTCTTCCTTCAACGCTTTTATCGTTACTTCATCTTCAGGGGTAAGTTTTCTCAACACTTCCTTGAGAGGCAACACAATATCTTCCAAAGGCACAGATTTATTCACCGACATGATCTTGCCCACGACCTGACCTTTTTCCGTGTCCACGATCACTTTGTCGCCGGGAGAAAGCCCTTCTTCACACGGTTTAAAATAATATATCTTGCCGGCATCATAGAACTGTACCGCCACTACCTCTATCATCAAACATTCTCCTTACCGAAAAAATCGACTAACAAAGAAACAGTCGTTAATTTCATATTGATATTTATTTTTTTGAGCGAAAATATTTCCGCCGTCTCTTCGACTATTATAGGAAAACGGCTGCTAAAATCAAGTTTATTGTACACCGTTTTATCATCAAGCCAAGTCATCTTCTCTTCCAGACCCATATTGTACAAGATCATGTCAAAACTGAAGGTCGACATCAGACACAAAAAAACATCAAATCTCAGGGCGTTATCCTCTTTAGAACGGGCCGAAGACGGAAACAGCTTGTCCGCATAGTCTATGACCGCGCCGATGCGCGGAGAGGACAGTATCAATGCGCGGAGACTCTCCGCGACCGCCCTCAATATCTTCAGCGCCCCCTCATCGGGGACGATGCCCCTGCATCTGTTGAAAAAACGGCCCTCATCAGCGCTCACCGCGCCGCAAGATCGCTTAACATATTCGGAATAATCCTCCGCATCCGCCTCTGCAAGGCGGAAATACGCGCAACGTGACCTGATGGTGGGCAGAAGAGAATCATAATCAGAGGTCAGTAAAAAACAATATGAACTGCCCGCCGGCTCCTCAAGCGCTTTCAGCAGCGAATTTGACGCTTCCTCTGTCATGGTCTCAGCGTCATCCAGCACAAGGACGTTGGCTTTTCTTCCGTAAGGCGTCTTCTGCAGGTGGTCAGTCCCGTCTTTCACCGCATCGGCAGTCAGATTGCCCGATTCGTTTTTTTCGACATACATTATCCCGGAAACCATCTCGTCAGCGCCGTCCCTGTTGCCCGTCAATGAAGATGCCACGGCCATAGCCGTCTCACGTCTTGACTCCCGCGAAAGCGAGTGAAATATTATCGATGGGGGAAGCGCCCCGTTTCTGGCAGTTTCCTTGAGCTCGGAAGTCTTATATATCATATTTTAGAATCCAATGTCTTTCTGACCCTTGCGAAGACTGCGGATATGTCAAGCGCGTCGATCTCTATGGGTATCACGCGTTTATGCGCTTTCTTTGCTATTATCCGGTATCCGGTCTCGACCAGGCGGTGAAAATACTCGCCCTCGCTGTGAAACCTGTCTCTGTCCGTCTCACGTTCAAGCCCGCTGTTGACATCAAGAAAAAACATGAATGTCAGGTCCGGCGACAGCCCGTCCGCCGCCCACTCGTTCAGGCGCATCACTTCGTCCATCCCCATCCCTCTTGCATAACCCTGATAAGCCGCCGTAGCATCGGAAAACCTGTCGCACAAGACTATTTTGCCGGCATCAAGGGCCGGTATGATAACATCCGAGACATGCTGCGCGCGCGCAGCAAGATAAAGCAGCAGCTCCGTCTTCGGGACCATGCCGTTAACATCTCCGCCCAGCAGCAGCTCCCTTATCCGTTCCGACAATAACGTGCCTCCCGGCTCCCGCGTCATCACCGTCTCATATCCTTTGTCGTTCAGATATTCGCCCGCGAGCTTCATCTGTGTCGATTTTCCGCTGCCTTCGCCGCCTTCGAATGTGATAAACATCCCCTGTACGCCCATTGTGTCCGCCTTCCTCCATATTGTCACGGAATATCATCAAAATGCACTTTGCCTGAATAGATGTCCTTTCTGTCAAAATAATCCCTTACAGTCTCAAATGACACGGCCGGAGAGAATGGCAAAACGCCGTGATACATCCTTTTACCGTTTATCACAATAGTGATTTCTTTGCTTATGTCAAGCACAAGGGGGTCAATATACACAGTAAGCGCGGTCACGTTTTCAGCCGTCACATCGATGGTGTTTCCATCAATGACGCCGCGCACCCTTCCGGACGGGCCGTTATAGCTGAACATCTTGCGATTGAGCCCGACATTCCCTTCTTTGTCCCTGGAAATAAAATACTTGTTGTATGTCTTCTCCGGGCCGCCGTCTCCCACTCCGTCTATTCTAAGCCAGCGGTATCTTCGGCCTCCCGTGCCTGCGCCTCCGTACTCCCAGATGACGGGGGACGAAGCCGCGGGACGCGGGTTGTCTTTTATAAACTCCACGGAACGTTTCACTATGCCGCCGATATCAGAGACCATATGCCTCTCGCCTTCAAGCGTCACGACCTCCGTCTCCGCGCCGGCCTCCGTCAAGACCGGGAGCAGCCTTTTCATCTCATCGGGGGGGTACATCTCATCCTCCCCGGACATAAAGATCATGAGGCGCCGGTTTGAAAGGTTTACGGGGTAGAGATCCACGGCTCCGTTTTCCCCGCCGACCGCGGGATGGCCGTTTATCACCACTGATCCGCCGAATCCGATGGCGGAAAACATGGACAATGCGTATACGCCGGAACCGCCGTCCGAGTACCCCATCAGGTGGACCCGGTCGTCATCTATGTTAAAACGCGTCTTCATGATCTTTATCAGGGCGGTCACGTCTGTCATCCCCGTGTAATCCCACCAGGCGGCTTTTATATCCCCAGCCGGCAACAACAGTACATATCCGGTTTCTGATGCCACACGTAAAGGAAGGCCCCCCTGTGTCAGCCTTTCAGCAGTATCTGAAGCGGCCTTGTCCGAAAGCCCTCCGTGCAGATACACGATCATGCCTGCGGGATATTCCGGGTCATAATCATCCGGGATCTTTATGAAATAAGGCCTGATCTCCCCGTCAACACATCGCAGATTCCCCCGTATGACAGAACCGGGCTCATAGATATCTTCAAACCGGGCGCCTTCAAGCATATGCCGCTGCGCATCACAGTCGGAGGCATTTAAAAAAGCCCGTTTCTCACCGTCCGCACCCCCAAAAAGCCCGGCAGCGTAAAAATCAGAGGCGGATAAGGCGGCAATTAAATAGAAAAAAAAGAAAAACAACACCCCGGCTTTCCTCAAATTGTCTCCCCATCTCCGCCGACGTCTCCAAACATATGAGAAAAACCGGCCATGTTCATTGCCATTTATACCCTCCCCGGGCATATTATGGTCATCCTTTCGGCCCCTTTCCGAGAAAATGTGTCACATCCTTAAGTTTAGAGATTATATCTATTTTTTGAGGGCATTTTCCCAGGCAAGCCCCGCATTCGACACATCTGTCCGCGCGGTTATCACACTTGACAAATCGCTGATATTCTTCCGAGGCCTTCGCCCTGTCAGAAAACATGGAAAATTCATTCAAAAACCTGAACGACAACGGTATATTCACCCCTGACGGACAGGGCATGCAATATCCGCACGAGGTGCAGTCGACCATTATCCGTCGATGGTATTCCGCCCTGATGTCATCAAAGACACGAAGCTCTTTTGCACTCAATGGACGGGAGGCACTTTTCGAGGCGTATTCGATGTTTTCCGACACATGCTTCATCGAACTCATGCCGCTCAAAAGGAGCGTCACTTCGGGATGGTCCCATACCCAGCTCAGCGCCCAGTCGACCACCGGCCGTTTTGTTTCCATGCTATCCCACATCCCCATTATGTCATCAGGGACGGTAGTGACCAGTTTGCCGCCGCGCAGAGGCTCCATAACGATCACGCCCATCCCTTTTGCAGCGGCGTAACGCAAGCCCGCCCGGCCCGCCTGGTACTCAGTATCAAGAAAATTATACTGTATCTGACAGAAAGACCAGTCGTAACCGTCCGCTATATCCTTAAAGACATCATATTCATCGTGAAAAGAGAAACCCACGGATCCGACCCGGCCGTCGGATTTAACCTTTTCAAGAAATGAAAAGAGGTCGTTCTTACGCAGATTATCCCAATGTTTTCTATTGAGTGCGTGGACCAGATAATAATCTATACGCTCAGTCTTCAGCCGTTCAAGCTGTTTGTTGAGAAAGTCTTCCATGTCGTCGTGATCGTTTATAAGCCAGCTGGGCAGTTTTGTGGCGAGATTGACCTTCTCCCTGAGTCCCTTTGAAAGCACCTCGCCCACGAAAGGCTCGCTTTCACCATTATGATATGGCCATGCCGTATCTATGTAATTCACTCCGCGTTCCACGCCGTGACGTATCATGCGTTCGGACAAGTCCCTGTCGATCGCTCCGGATGAGTCAAGCGGGAACCGCATGCATCCGAAGCCAAGTACCGAAAGGTCGTCTCCGGTATTCGGCATTTTTCTGTACTTCATGTCATTACCCCTTTTCCTTCATTAAAAACGTCTCTATATCGCGTATGATCTGCCCGGCATCGCCGCCTGCGGCGGCCAATGTCTCCACGGGGCACGATCCGGTGCCCTGACGGTTCATGATCTTTTCCGTGATCTCGTCATACGACACCGCTATTCCGGCGTCAGCCAGAAGTTTGACGGCCTCGACGGTCATCACACAGCCGTGCACCGCCCGGCATGAAGCAGCGGCAAAGAGTACCGCCGCCCCTTTGCCCACTATGGTGTCGGCCACCGAGGCATCGCCCGCGGCAGCGCCAAGCGAATAAAATTCAAAAGCGGGGCCGATGCCCCTGTCATGCGATAAAAACAATTCATCGCCGTCCTTCACGGCGGCAAAAGTCAGCCCCCGTTCCTTAAGGAGGGACACAGCGGCCAGTATATCCTTATCCATTGCCGATCCTTTTCAACAGCCACAGCATGTTCTCTCCAAGGGTCCTCATCGTGCGCATGCCCTCTTCGTCCTTGAGCACATCGCCGGGGTGTGACCCGATGCCGATGTTCCAGTAACTGGAGCTTACAATATAAGACCCCGATATCTGAAAAAAATGATTCATCGTGTCGAATGCGTGTATGGCTCCGCCCCTTCGCACGGCCACAACCGAAGCGCCGGCCTTGCGCGCTATCATATTGCCGTTCGCCCGGACGACATTCCCCGCTCTGTCTATGAAAGCCTTCATCTCCGCGGGGACGTCCGCAAAATAAGTGGGCGCTCCAAGTATTATGCCGTCCGCGACTTTCATACGCTGAACGGCGTCATTCAACATGTCGTCATCGAAGACGCAACGCTCGTCCATACGCGCCGCGCACGCGCCGCAACCCGTGCAGCCCCGCAAGATGCCGCCGCCTATATGCATTATCTCACAAGACACGCCGCCGGCCTCAAGGGGCTCAAGCACCCTTTTGAGCAGGTCACAGGTGTTTCCGGACTTCCTCGCGCTGGAATTGATCGCTATGACTCTCAAACAACCTCCATCCATCCATTGTATAAACCGATAAATAATATTATTTTTTAATAATTAAACTACCCTATATACCACATATTTAACAACTTAAAAATATCACGCAGCGAGCAATCAACATTTCATCATTTTCCGCAAAATCGGGTTCTTATTCTATTTGTCATTATACATCTTGGCAGTGCTCTTTTCAACAGTATATTCAGCCACCGGTTCAACGCTCAGAATAGCCGGCTTATCCAAATTTCTATTATTTATAAAATAAAAGCTGCGATTGATATTATGCCTGATAAGTATATAGCTAAAAAATGAGATGCAAATTTTTTAAATCACACGAGAATGAAGGATTTGATTTTAGAAAGTTGCGAACATATAAATGCATATTTAACTTGTTTATTCTGGTTTTAATATTCAGCATTTTATATCCTGTATATGAAAAAAATGTTATTATTACTACTCAAAACTTTATTACTTTATTGCTTATAGTACTACCAGTTTTATTAACAATTCATATTTCAATAAAACTGCTATTTATCCCAATGTTGAGTAATCACAATAATAAAAAAACAACTTATACAGTTAGTTCACTGAACGATTCATTTTCAATGATTATTGTCGTTATTGCTTTTGCAATTTACTATGTTTTTTTAGACAGGAAACCTGCTGCTGTAGAGTTTGACAAATTATTTTTTTCGCGATTATTGCTCTTATTACCATACCTTTCTATTACATCCTTCATAACCTTGATGATTTTATTTATTCCGCCAAGAAACCACCCCGTAAACCGCCTGCGCAGTAATTAGGGCAACTTTTGCACACTTTCAAATATATAAGGAGTTTTTTAGTCTTGTTTATTGATGTTTGGCAGACTTATACTATATTTATATTGATACTTCATGCAGGCGTTCATTGGAGGTGACTGAAGTGATTATAGGGTCGTTTGTCAAGATAATCAAATTTCTCAATTCAAACCGGGATCCCGGCCAGATAGCCGCGGCCGTGTCTTTCGGCCTCATGCTGGCTCTCATGCCTTCCGGCAACCTGTTGTGGCCGCTGATACTCATACTCACCCTGTTTCTTAAGGTCAACTACCCGGCGGAACTCATATTTCTGGCTTTTTTCAAGACGTTCGTCTCCCTGTTTGACCCTTCGCTGCATGCGATAGGGTATTATATACTCACGGCGGGCATCTTCAGAAAGCCTTTTACGTCCATGTTCGAACTGCCTCTGCTCCCTTTCACAAGGCTCAACAACACGATAGTCATGGGCGGTTTTGTGGCCGGCGTCATACTCTGGTTTCCCGTATACGCGCTCATTAAAGTGGTTGTACGAAAATACAGGGGGCTGATCACCGAACGGCTTCGTGATTCAGGATTTTACAGGATCGTCAAAAAGATCCCCCTTGCCTCAAAGATATCCGGCGCCATGAGACGCTACGGAAAGATATAAGGAGTCATCCGTATGAAAAAAACACGTATCGGAAGATCATTGAAAAAGCAGATGCCGGCCGAGGCATTCGAGTCGATTGTTGGCAAAAAAACACTGCTTGCCAGTGACAATGCCTTTATCAGGGAGTCATACACTCTTGAAAACGGATTTTATACGCTCAATGACGGGCTGAAAAAGAAAGATATGGCCAGATTAAAACGCATATCGGACGATATGAGCAGTTCAGGCGGCATATTCCGCAAGGAAAGAATCATACTGTTATTAGCGGTGATCGCATTGATCACAGTTTTCAACATCGTCTTCAAGGACAGGATACTTGAAAAAGGCGCGGAGACGGCCCTTGAGATGGTGTTTAGGACGAAGGCTGAGATATCCGGCCTTCGTGTGTCTTTTACCCGGGCAAGATTTGATTTTAAGTCCCTTTCCGTGGGGGATCCCGAGGAGGAGTTCAAGAACCTGTTTGAAACGGGGCCGGTGAGCGGCGATATGGACCTTTCCCGTCTCTTGCGGCGCAAAGTGGCCATTGAGACTTTTCACATAAGCGATCTTTCATTCGGCACGGCGCGTGAGACGTCCGGCCACCTGGAGAAGAAAAAAAAAGTTCCTCAAAAACCGGCAGATGAAAAGAAAAAAAGCGGCGGCATCGACATCAACGCCCTTATGGACCGGCTGAAGCCGGACCTCGATTCCCCCGCAACCGCAAAACGCCAGGCGGAAGCGATCGCCGAACTCAGCGATGCCTGGCAGGCGGAAAACACTGCCTTTAAGGAGCGGCATTCCGAATTGATGGCATCCTACGGCCAGATCGAAAAGATCGACCCGTCGAAGATCGGCTCCGTGGCCGACGCGAAAAAGGCGTTGGACACGGTCATGGCCTTTAAAGCGGCCCTTAAGGACTCGAAGGACTCGCTGAAGGACGCCGCTTCGCGCATGGAATCAGACAAGGCGAAGATAAGCTCTTTTAAAGGTGAACTGGAGACGGCAGTCTCCCGCGACCTTGAACTGATCTCATCATATACGGGCAAGGCCGGACCCGGGAACATGCTCACACATATAGCCACCGCCCTCTTAAGCAAAAGATACGGGAAAATTGTCGGACTGGTCTCATCACTCAGAAGGCGTATGCCTTCCGGAGACACAAAAAAGGCCAAAAAAAGCCCTCCCCCGCCCCTCCCCCGGAGAAAAGGGGTTGATATGATGTTCCCGGTGGCGGCCTATCCCGCTTTTCTGATCAAGGATATGGATATATCCTATGTCTCTGCCGAAAACGATGATTACAAAAAAGGCAGATGCGCGAACCTCTCCTCACACCCGAAAGTCTGGGGGAAGCCGCTGGAAGTGACATACAAATCCGTTGACGGGGGCAAGACGACGGATGCATACCTGTATTATTCTCCCGTTGATTCGAAGATGCGCGGCAGATTTGCAGTCGGCGGGGAACGCATCAGGGACATGAGGCTGGATGGAGTGGAGATGGCGGATTCCGTATCAATGGCATACAGCCTGGATCTCAATATCTCGGGAGAAGGAGGCAATGTCCGCGGGGAAGGGCGTATACGAATAAACGAGATTGACATCGCCATGCGGGATGAAAAGGACGCCGCGTCTTCCCTGATAAAGAATACTGTCCGAGATATGGGCCCTGTGACCGGCACTTTCGGCTATTCCGTCACGCCGGATGGAGGGTTAAGCCTGACGGTCGGGATAAAAGCGGATGAATTGTTAAACAAGGCCTTCGCGGCGGCTCTCGGGACGGCCGCGGACAGCTACGGGGCCGACGCGCGAAAAATACTGATGAAAGAGCTCTCCCCATACCAGAGTGTGTTAGACTCCCGCCTTGACATCCTCTCCGGCAGCGAGGGCGCGTTGTCTGCGTTGACACTGGAACAAACCGGGATGGACGGCACCGTTGACAAACTGATAGCCGGTTTGAAGAAGAAGGCAGCCGCTGCTGTATTAGGATTCTGACGGAGCGGAGTCGTATATCGTCCGGTAAAGGGAATTATAGGCCATAAGCCCGTCATGTGTACCGGACTCGGCCACCGAACCGTCCTGCATCACATATATTATGTCAGCGGTCCTGGCGGTGTACGGCCTGTGTGTGACAAGCACAAGCGTCTGATCCGGCATCTTCTCAAACAGTTCATCCCAGAGGCTCATCTCCGTCTCGGCGTCGAGCGCTGATGTTATGTCATCCAGTATAAGGAGTTCGGGTTTTCTGTACAAAGCCCTGGCCAACGCAAGACGCTGTTTCTGGCCTCCGGAGAGTGTCTTGCCCTTCGGCCCTATCAGCGTGTCAGGCCCAAGATTGAATTTCTCCATCTCCTTGTCCAGCTGTGACACAGAGACAGCCATTGCGAAATCGGCTTCGTCATACTCGGCGCCCATGATGATGTTGTTTTTTATGGAGTCGGAAAAGACCACCGGCGTCTGCGAGGCGTAGCCGGTCAATTTTCTGTATGTGCTCCTTCTGATGTCCGAAGAATCATGGCCGTCTATGGCCATCCGGCCCGATGTCGGTGTTATGACGCCGGCCAGCATCATCGAAAGGAAAGATTTGCCGCTCCCGATCTTTCCCATGATCGCCACTTTATCGCCCTTATTGAGTTGCATTGTGATGCCGTCTAAGATCCGTGTCCCCTGAAACGAAAAACCGGCCGCATCAAGGGTGATGGAAGACGAAAAAGTCGCGTCGGCATTACCGTCCGCGCGATGGTCTGCCCCGACATCCTCAAGTTCGCAAATACGCCTGTTTGACACGGAAGCGCTTTTTCCGCGCACAAAGAGGTTGCCGATATCAAGGACGGGGTTGATGATGTTCCTGACGAGTGCGAGAAAAGCCACCAGGGTCCCGAGGGTTATTGTTCCGTTGATCTTCATCATGCCGCCTGCTGCAAGCACAGTGACGGTACTCAGCATGTGCAATGTCATGTAAAAAGCCCTGCTTCCGATATCAAGTTTTACCACGCGCAGCTCATCTTTTTTTCTATTTTTTATTATGCTCTCAAAATATTCGGCGACCTTTTCTTCCCTGTTGTAGGACTTTATTATCGAAATACCGCTCATCGTGGAATGGACATAATCATTTGTCCTTGATATGGACCGTTGAAGCAGGTCAAAGGCTTTCTTAAAAAGTGCATCAAAAGCAAACATAAATGCGACCATCAGCGTCAAGACGGAGACGGTGATCAGGGTAAGCAGTGGTGACATCATCAAAAGGAAAAAGACCGTGAATAAAAATATCAGTATGGCGTCAAAACCTCTGAAAATGCCGGACGATAAAAACCAGGACATCTTTTCCGCGTCATCCGAAAGACGTGTGACGACCTCGCCGACATTGAGATGCTGAAACTTCAGCTTTCCCGCCTTCATCAGATGGAAAAACGCGCGTCTTCTGATCTCCCACTGAAATTTCATGTTCATCATCGCTCTGTTTGACTGAAAATAGGTATAGACGATAAAACGGGAGACACTTAAAAATATGATGGCGCTTATCAGTATGCTCATCTCTTCCAAAGGGGCTCTCGCCTCAAGAAGGTCGACGATCAGTTTATAAAAATAAGGTATGGACGTGCGCAATATCGCAGAGATAAAGGTTATCACGGTCAAAACCGTGAAGCGTGTCTTGTGTGCCGACCATTCTCTGACGATCCGCTGCGACAGTTTCATAAGAGTATCTCCGCGTCATTTTGATTATTCAGCTGTTTTTCGCATAATCTGAAATAGGCTCCCTTTTGCGAATACAGCTCATCATGAGTCCCCTGCTCCATGATCCTGCCGCCGCCCACGACCAGTATCATGTCGGAATCCATCACAGTGGTAAGCCTGTGCGCCACTACGATCGATGTCCTGCCCTTTAGCAGCCGTCTGATAGCGTTTTCAAGCCTGCGCTCCGTATGAGGGTCTATGGACGAGGTTGCTTCATCCATCAGCACGATGTCGGCTTTTTTGACCATGGCTCTGGCAATGGACAAAAGCTGACGCTCTCCGACGGAAAGGTTTCCGCCCTCCTCGTGAAGGTCGGTAAGGTAGCCGTCGGGCAGGCTCATTATAAAATCATGTATCCCTGAATCCCTGCAGACGGATTCCACTTCCTCCGCGGTGATCTTATCGTCAAACAAACGCAGATTATCCAGTACGGTAGCGGGGAAAAGAAAAAAATCCTGTTCTATCAGGGCAATATCCTTACGAAGCTCATCGATCCTAAACTCCCTTATGTCGGCGCCGTCGATCTTTATACTGCCGTCTTTTACGTCATAAAACCTCAGAAGAAGTCTTATTATAGTGCTTTTTCCGCCGCCGGTCTCCCCCACCAAGGCCCACTTCTGCCCTGCCGGTATTTGAAAGCACACATCGGACAATACAGTTTCGTCCTCATTATAGGCAAAATCCACATGTTCAAAGCTGATTGATTGCGTCATGCCGTTCATCGTCTTTTTCCCGCCACGGATATTGATGTCCGCGGTATGCAGTTCGTAGACTCTGGAAAAAGCCGCCATCGCCCTCTGTATCTGGGATATTTGTTCTGAAATGCCTATCAGCGGGAAGAAAAACATCCTTACATATTCTATAAACATGATCAGCACGCCATATGTCAGGAGCCCTTTCATGATCATGGGGCCGCTTGTCCTGAAAATCAACGCTATGATAACCTCCTGCATCATGAACATGATGTTGAAAAAGGCTATCCACCCGAATTCGGCGTTTCTTTCCAACACATATTTTTTTTTGTTGTCCCGGTCAAATTTGCGGAAAAAGAGTTCCTCTTCGGCAAAACTTTTGATTATATCCAGTCCGGATAAATACTCAGTGATCTTGGACGTGATATCGGCCATGAGCCTTCTCACCTTTTTAAACATCGGAAAGATGTATTTATGGAGAAACACCATCAGTATTACCAGCAACGGCATCGGGTATACCACCACCGCGGCGAGGCGGCTGTTGGTATGAAACATGATGGCCATCATAAAAGCGAGCATGAAAACGCTTTGCAGCACGGTGACGGAGGCTGTCACAAAAAAGAAGCGCACCTTTTCAGGATCGCCCTCTATTCTTGTGACAAGTTTTCCGGGCGACACATCGGTAAACATGCGGTAATCCCAGGAGAGCACCCTTTTAAATGACTCGGTCTTAAGCCGTATCAGTATGTCCTGTCCAAGTCTTTCAAGTTGTATTGTCATAATGTAAAGAGAGAGCACATAAAGGGCGAAAACGCCTATGTACACAGCCACAGAACGGTACATGTCCGTTTTATCAGCGACGATGATGCCGTTGTCTATTATCTTCATCAGATACAGCGGCATAACGGATGTCAGATAGGAATTGAATACCAGCAGCAGCAGACCGAGAAAAAACCTCAGCCTGTACGGCCATACATATGTCCTGAACAAAAATCTTATCATAGCCCGGAAATTTTATACGGAATACGAACTATGTCAATATTAAAATCACAGATCTCTCTTTTTTTTCTCCCGGTCCATGCTTTCAATAATGCGGTTCATCTTTCGCTCTTCCCAGTCCTTGCCGATAAGACCTTTGAGGAAAAAGACATTCATCGCATGTGACATGATGCCTATGCCCCAGAAAAGGGTGACCCAATAAAACCACAACGGGCCCGAGGAGACAAACACATCGATAAGCAAGAGTATGATATTGACAAGTATATAGCTGAAAAGATGCGAATAAAAGCCCTTGAGCTCTTCCACTCTTTTTCTGGCATAATTGATTTTCTCATTATCCTCCATAATACTCCTTATTTTGCATATGCTGCAAGCAGCGCCTTTAGTAAATGATAGACCTTTCCGATAGAAGGTATGATGATCAATTCATCCGGCGAATGGGGATTCCTGATATCCGGGCCGAGTGATATCATCTCAAGTCCGGGGTATTTGCCGCCGATGATACCGCATTCAAGGCCGGCGTGTATGACTTTCACCCTCGGCTCGACCGAAAAAATATCGCTGTAGGTCTTTCGGGCGATACGGAGCAATTCAGAGTCCCAGTCCGGTTCCCATGGAGGATATCCTCCGCTTGTTGTAAATAAGGCCCCGTTCTGTTCACTCACGCCCTTGAGTTCAGACGTAAGCTCCTCCAATTTTGAGGCGGAAGAGCTCCTCATGCTGACGAGCATGGAAAATCCTTCCCGTGCGAGCCTTATCGTTGCGATATTGTCCGAAGTCTGGACGGTCCCGGTTTCGTCATCGCGTGCGTAGACTCCGTTAGCCGTCTCGTACACAAGGTCTATGATGCGGGATGTCACTTCGCTTGTCACGGCCGTTTCCGCCGGCGCGGCCGCATCCGAGGTCAATAAAATACTGAGTCCGGGCTCCGACTTGAGAAAGCGGCTTTTTATATTTTCTGCGGCGGACAGCAACTGTTCCGACACCTTTGCCGCAAGAGCCCTGCCCACGAGAAGGACGGCCGTGGCATCCCTGGGAATGGCATTATGGGCCGTCCCACCGTACAATGCCGAAAACTTTATATCCGTGCCCTTAAGCGAATGGAGCAATTCGGCCATGATCTTATTCGCATTGCCGCGCCCCTTGTCTATATCCATGCCGGAATGGCCGCCCCGGAGACCGCTGACCTTTACGGAAACCGCGGACATATCGGCCGTAACGGCTTCCGTCTCCGGTTTCACAGTCATAACCGCATGCCTTCCGCCTGCGCATCCGATCGTAAAGACGCCCTCTGTCTCTGAATCTATGTTAATAAGCACTTTTCCTTTTAGAAGGCCTTCGGCCAGTCCTGAGGCTCCGTTCAAACCGGTTTCCTCATCCGTGGTAAACAGCAGCTCAAGAGCGGGATGTATGGCGGTCGGGTCTTCGGCGATCGCAAGCGCCAGCGCCATGGCAATACCGTTATCCGCGCCCAATGTGGTCCCGTCAGCCTTGAGGACGTCACCATCAAAGATGAACTTTATGGGATCCTTTTCAAAATCATGGGGAGACCCGGGGTTCTTCTCGCAGACCATGTCCATATGTCCCTGCAGTATTACGGCGGACGCTGTCTCCGCGCCCTTCGAAGGGGGAACGGATATCAACACATTGCCGGCGCTGTCCCGCCTGCCTTCAAATCCCTTTCCCGCGGCATAATCCAAAATCCAGCCGCCCACCGCATCTTCATTCTTTGAGCAGCGCGGCACATCCGATATGCCGCGAAAAATGTCAAGCACCTTTTTAATATTATCGTTCATATCGCCTCCGTTTGCATTTGTCTAATATATCATCAGCGCGCAAACGCGTCAATCGCTCAAAAAAAAACTTGATTCTTAAAATTTTTGAGATATCCTGAAGCGGTCACGGGGCTGTAGCTCAGCTGGGAGAGCGGTTGGTTCGCAATCAACAGGCCAGGGGTTCGAGCCCCCTCAGCTCCATCGATGCAATAAAGGGAAGCGGCCGCTTGTTTCAGGCCGCTTTTCTCATTATATGTCTTTTTTATCTTGCAAATCATGTTCGTTCTTATATTATTGTGATTATTCATATAAAAATATTTACGGAGCGGAGGCCATGGATATTCTTAAAAAGCGCATAGCCGAACAGGGGCGTGTCATTTCCTCTCAGATACTGAAAGTCGACGGTTTTCTGAACCATCAGATCGACACTCTGCTCATGTATGAGATCGGTTCCGAGATCGCAAGACGTTTTGCGGAATGCCCTGTAACGAAGGTGCTGACCGTTGAGGCATCGGGCATTCCCGCGGCTGTCATGGCGGGGTTTCATCTGCGTGTGCCCGTCGTCTTCGCGAAAAAGCGTTCCCCGTCGACTATTTCGGAACAGGTGTACACAGCCGAATGCGTCTCATTCACAAAGGGTTCGTCCTACAGGATGACTGTCTCCGCCGAATTTATCGGCAAAGGCGACATCGTGCTCATTGTGGACGATTTTCTTGCGCACGGAAATGCCGCATCGGCTCTGATCGAGATCGCCGAAAGCGCAGGAGCTACGGTATGCGGCGTCTCTTCAGTCATTGAAAAAGCTTTTCAGAAAGGCGGAGATATGCTCCGTTCGCGTGGTTACCGTGTCGATTCGCTGTCAATAATAGACAGCATCGGGGCGGAAGGCATTGTTTTTAAAGATTAACCAAGGGGGAGACATGAAAAAAATGTTTTTTATTTCATTTGCCGTTCTCGTCGCGGCCGCGTTGCTTGCTGGCTGTGCGGGCGGTCAAAAGACAAATGACATGGTCGCAGGATTTGTCTACATAGGACCCGTAGGCGATCACGGCTGGACCTACGCGCAGGACAAAGGCAGGCTTATGGTGGAAAAAGAGCTGGGCATACGCACCATATACAAGGAAAGCGTGCCTGAAGGCCCCGAAGTCAAGGACGTCATACGCAATATGATCGATCAGGGCGCAAAGATAATCTTTGCCGGCAGTTTCGGTTATATGGACTATGTCGAGGAAATATCGCGAGAGTATCCCGAGATAAAATTCCTGCACTGTTCCGGATACAAGATGACTGACAACATGGGCAATTTTTTCGGCCGCATGTATCAGGCCAGATATCTTTCCGGTCTTGTTGCCGGCATGAAGACGGAGACCAATAAAATCGGCTATGTGGCCGCTTACGAGATACCCGAAGTCATAAGAGGCATAAACGCGTTCACTTTGGGCGTGCTGGAAGCGAATCCCAAGGCGAAGGTATATGTCACATGGACACATACATGGTACGACCCCGGCAAGGAGACGGAAGCGGCAAAAGCGCTTCTCGACGACGGATGTGATGTCATAACACAGCATCAGGACACTGCCGGCCCCCAGCAGGCCGCCGAGATGCGCAATGCTTACTCTATCGGCTACAATTCGGACATGTACTCGATGGCACCCAAGGCTTATATGACAGCACCTGTCTGGAATTGGGGCCCTTATTACATCGACCAGATAAAGATGGCCATGGACGGGACGTGGAAACCCACAAGCTATTGGGGCGGACTTGAGGACGGCATCGTCACATTGGCGCCATTGACCGAAAACGCCCCCGAAGGCTCAGCGGAAAAGGTCGCCGAGATGCGGGAGAAAATAATCAGCGGAGAGCTCAACGTGTTTGGGGGGCCGATCGCCGATCAGAACGGAAAAGTCGTGGTTCCCAAGGGAACGAGCTTAACCGATGCGGAGATGCTGAGCATGGACTGGTTCGTGCGCGGCGTAATGGGCAACATAAAAACAAAATGACAGCGTCATGGCCAGTTTGATACCGGAACCGTCATACTTGGAGACCAGGTCGCTTACAAAGCGGTTCGGGACTGTGCTGGCAAACGATGCGATCGATTTCAAAGTCGGGAAGGGCGAGATATACGCCCTTCTCGGCGAAAACGGAGCGGGGAAAAGCACTTTGATGAATATGCTGTCAGGAGTGTACACGCCGGACAGCGGCCAAATACTCATACATTCCTCACCTGTTCAATTTCGTTCTCCGGGTGATGCGATACGCATGGGCATAGGGATGATATATCAGCATTTCAAGCTCATAGACGTCATGACTGCCCTGGAAAACATAATGCTGGGGACAGGTTCATCAGCGCTTTTAAACAAATCTTCAGCCCTTTTACGGGTCAGGGAGATATGCGGAAAATACGGCCTTTCATTCAACCCGGATAAAAAAGTCTATGATATGTCCGTGGGCGAAAAACAAACAGTCGAGATAGTAAAGGTATTGTTCCGGGGCGCGGACATACTGATACTTGACGAGCCAACGGCCGTGCTGACTCCGCAGGAAACCGCAAACCTCTTCACCATACTGAAAAAAATGAAGGATGACGGCTGCGCCGTTGTCATAATCACACACAAATTAAACGAGGTCATGGAAATAAGCGACAAGGTCACCGTGCTCAGGAAAGGGCGAAATGTCGGGACCGTGAACACATCTGACACAGATCCGAAAAAATTGACCGATCTCATGGTCGGGACGTCACTTGACCTTTCCATTGATTATTATGAGACAAAAGGAAAGAACATAGACCTGTCTGTCGGTTCACTGACGGTATACGACGATCAGAACATAAAAAAACTGGATGCCGTGAGTTTCGACCTCCATTCAGGGGAAATACTGGGTGTGGCGGGCGTGGCCGACAGCGGACAAAAGGAACTTTGCGAGGCGCTGGCGGGACTTCAGACGATAAAAAGCGGTTCTGTCCGTTTCAAAGGCACAGAGCTTGTAGGCCTCACTTCCAGACAGATCATAGAAAAAGGGATAAGCATGAGTTTTATACCCGAAGACAGACTGGGTATGGGTCTTGTGGCATCGATGGACATAACGTCAAATATCATGCTCAAGGACTATTATAGGACGCCGGGGCCCTTTCTGGACCGCGCCGGCGGACGCATCAAAGCAGAGCGCATAATAGAAAAATTCGACATACGCACCCCGGGGCCCGATCATCCGGTAAAACTTCTTTCAGGAGGAAACATCCAAAAAGTACTGCTGGGGCGTGAGATCGAATCATCCCCTCATCTCCTCATTACGGCTTATCCTACAAGGGGGCTGGACATAGCGTCATCGCATCTGATATATGATCAACTTAATGTGCAGAAAAGACTCGGCGTGCCTATACTCTACATAGGCGAGGACCTCGACGTACTGCTGGAACTTTGCGACAGGATACTGGTACTGTGCGACGGAAGATGCATGGGGATACTGAACTCCGGGAACGCCACCAAGGAGGCTATCGGGCTGATGATGGCCGGACATGAAAGTGCTTTGTCCGACAAGGCGGCGACATGATGTTTCATATTGTCAAACGTGAGATGCCGTCAGGCAGAAAACGGTTTTTAATACATTTTTCCGCCATTGCCGCCGCGCTGCTCACGGCATCTATATTCATACTTCTTATGGGGCACAACCCCTTCTCCGTTTACGTGTCTATGGTAAAGGGGGCGTTCGGGACCGCGCACAGATTCAACGAGACTATCATCAAATCCATACCGCTTATTATAACTTCCATAGGCATTTCAGCTGCGTTTCGCATGAAGTTCTGGAACATAGGCGCCGAAGGGCAGATCATCATGGGCGCTTTCGGAGCCTCATTCGTCGCCCTTAACCTGCCGCATCTTCCTCAGCCCCTGCTGCTGCCGCTGATGGCGGCGGCCGGAATCGTCGCAGGGGGCATATGGGGAGCCATACCGGCTGTATTCAAGGCTTCTTTCGGCACAAATGAGACGATTTTCACTCTTATGCTGAATTATGTCGCCTTGAAATGGGTCACATACCTGCAATTCGGGCCATGGAAAGACCCGCAAGCCCTGGGATTTCCAAAGATCGCTAATTTTTCCGCGGCCGCCTCACTGCCCGGTGTATTCGGCATGCATGCCGGCTGGGTCATAGCTGTCGCGTTGACGTTTCTCTCCTATCTGTTCTTCAAACGGACAAAAAAAGGCTTTGAGATAGAGGTGATCGGAGAAAGCGAAAAAACAGCCAGGTATGCGGGTATAAACGTCCCCAGGACAATCATATTCACCGTATTTTTAAGCGGCGCGGTATGCGGCCTTTCCGGGATGGTCCAGGCCTCAGCCATACACGGCACCCTCTCTATGGAGATAGGCGGGGGCGTCGGCTATACCGCGATCATAACCGCCTGGCTGTCCAATCTGAAGGAACAGAATATTATACTCACTTCCTTTCTGTTCGCCGCGATGCTGCAGGGCAGTTCCTATATACAGATGGCTTTTCAAATACCCCAGTCGGCGGCCCAGATACTTCAGGGGCTGATATTGTTCTTCGTCTTGGGCAGCGAATTTTTCACCCGTTACATAATAGTCGCGGACAGAAGCAGGGCGGGCAAGTGATATGATCATATCTTTCTTACATGCAGCGGTGATCTCAGGAACGCCTCTTTTGTTTGCAATATTGGGCGAGATCCTCACCGAAAAGACCGGAAAACTCAATCTGGGAGTGGAAGGCATGATGATGATGGGCGCCGTCATAGGCTTCAAGACAGCCCTTATCACATCCAACGGACCGCTCGCGATCCTGGGCGCAGCCGCAGCTGGCGGAGCAGGCGCCCTGATATACGCGGTGCTTACAGTCACGCTGCGGGCAAATCAGACGGTCACCGGACTCACACTCACGATATTCGGGACCGGGTTTGCAAGTTTTGCCGGACAAAATCTTTCAGGCACAGTCGTGCCCGCATCCGTACGCGCTTTTTTCAGCGAGACGCCACTCCCCCTGCTAAGCAAAATACCCGTTATAGGACCGGTGTTTTTTTCGCACAGCGTCTTTGTGTATATTGGCTACGCGGTGGTGTTCGCCTCCTGGTTTTACATCAACAGGACAAAGGCGGGGCTGAGTTTAAGAGCCATAGGGGAAAATACTGCGGCTGCCGATTCTTCAGGAATACATGTGCTGACATACAAATATATCCATATAATCGCCGGAGGTCTGCTGGCGGGGCTCGGAGGTGCCTTTCTCTCCCTTGTCTATGTTCCCGCGTGGCAGGAGAACATCACTGCCGGACGGGGGTGGATAGCGGTCGCTCTTGTTATTTTCTGCCGATGGGACCCGCTTAAGGTGTTTATAGGCGCTTATCTATTCGGCGGCCTTGACATCATAGGCTTCCGCCTGCAAAGGTTTGACATACATGTTTCCCAGTATTTCCTGGACATGCTGCCCTATCTGATGACGACCTTCATACTCGTGGCTGCCTCGGTAAAGAAAAAAATAGGGAGTTCTCCCCCGGCTGAGCTGGGAAATCCTTATTTCCGTGAAGACAAGTGATCCCCGTTCTTGTCAAAACACTCTATGGTCTTCATGTCCTTCATCAGAAAATAGTTCAGAAATGTCCTTAATACGATGACTGCCGCCAACTGGGTAAGGTCCTCCCATGTCGGAGCGATGATGCTTTTCAATATGCTTGATCCGATAAGAAAACTCAGGGAAAGGGATATGGAATTCCCCAGCTCCGACCGTATCATCGCGACCGCCATCACCACGCGGGACCTCTTTCGGGAATTGACGTTGACATAAGATATAATGGCACGAATAAACCCCCACGCCAAGACGATAAGCGCGGAGACCTGCGCCAGGGCCATCACTATCCCCACCAACAAGGCTATTATGCCATTCATTTTTTCTCCTCAGAATATTTTTCCGCCATTGACAAAGCCTTGTCATGAAAAAAGACGGCCAGTTCTCTGGGCTCAAGCACCACCGCTTCATCCAAAAACGTGGAGAAATAGACTTTCGCCCTTCTCATGGAACATTCCAGTTCGTAAACGCGCCCATCTTTGGATATGATCTCAGGGCGGTTTTTGATGATCAGTTTTTCGAAGAGCTCCACGCCGTAATCGGAAAACTTTACTTTTACCCTGTTTCCGAACGACAAAAACGGATCGAAATTACGTTTTACGGTCCTGACATGCTCTTCGTCACGAAAGGACTGTTTGTCGGCGGATATCATGAGCGGCCTGGCGTTCGACAATCTGTAATTGCGGTACTCGCCGTTTTTCAGACACCATGAAAAAATGTAATTGGTCGCCTGCTCCTTGTCGGTCAAAACGGCATACGGCTCTATCAGTCTATTTTCGGAGTTTTTGTATTCGATCAGCAGGCGGCGCTTCTTTGTGACGGCCTCTCTGATCAGACTCATACGGTCGCTGAAAATCAGAAGTTCCCTTTTAAAGGATGGATTGTCGCAATACGCCCAGAACAAAGCCCTGAAAAACCTTGATTTATACTCTATTCTTTCCGGGTCCGTCATCCGCAGCGTCTCAAACAAAGCCGCATTGTCGTTGGTAAGTTTGAACTGTATGTCCTTGTCGACTCCGAAGCCGTCGTCCCTTATCTCCGCCCTGGCGTATAATCCGCTGAAAATGCGGTTGCAGAGGGCATTCAGGTTTACAGAAAAAACAGCCGAATCGTTTTTCAATATATCGTATATGAGATAAGGCAGTTTTACTTTTATCTTATGTTCTTCCTGCATCAGAAATAACGCTCTTTCAGATCCTGTATCATGCTTCTCACCTTCTCGTCGTTATAGTCGTCGGCAGCCGCCGTAAAACGTTCGCCCAGGCCGCTCAGAAAACTGTCGTCAGAGCCTGAAAGATACGTTTCGGCCACCTTCTTGATCTCTTCGGGAATAAATACTATAAGGGCCTCCTCCACTTCTTTCAGAAATGCGGAAAGCACCCCGACCGTATCGGGCTCAAGTTTCGGAAAATCCCTTTCGGCGATATCGTCTGCGGAAAGAGAGGCGTTGGAGGAACAGAGCCCCTTGAGGTATTCGACCTTAGACTGGAAAAGTTCTTTGTCAATGGGCTTGGATATATAATCATCACAACCTTCAGCGAGGCATTTTTCCTCGTCTCCCTTGATCGCATAAGCGGTAAGCGCTATCACGTAGAGACCCGCAAGTTCCGAATCCGCCCTTATTTGCCTTATGGTCTCGAATCCGTCCATCAAAGGCATCTGGATGTCAAGCAGCAGCGCATCATACGCCGAAGCGCGAAGCGCATCCAGTGTTTCGATGCCGTTCGAGACGGTATCATAGGCGACGTCCTGCTTTTTAAGCATCGCCCCGATCAGCTTCTGGTTCATCTCATTGTCTTCGGCGACGAGCAGCTTTATTTTGCCGGCCGCCCGGCCGCCAAGATATTTGTCCGGTATCATGCTCACAAACTCCGTTATGTCAAAGAAAAGGGAATGTATTTTCTTCATGTCCGGAGCAGCCGATCCCAGTTCCTCATCCATTTTTTTAAAGATCCTGTAGATCTCGGTCATGCCGTAATTGCCGGTAAAACCTTTCATGTCATGTACGACTTTTTTCAGTTCGGGCAGATTATTTTCGTTCAGGATACGTTGTATCTCCGTCATGCGCAAAGGCAGTTTTTTGACGCCTTCCAGCAATATCTTCTCCAGAGCCTTGTCTCCATCGCCGCTCTTGACCCAGCCGCCGACCATCTTTTCGCCGTTGCTGGTCTTGCGCCTGAAATAGTCATTGAGGAAATCTATCAGGTTCATGCTCATGTCCTCGTTCTTGCTGAAGACGTGAAGGCATTTCTCATTCAATAACTCTATGTCACCTTTGTCAAGGTCCTTCGCTGTGGCTATCACCACCGGGATATCCGCGCGGCCTATCTTTTCCCTAAGTATGCCAAGAAATTCAAAGCCGTCCATCTCGGGCATCATGAGGTCCAGCAATATCATATCCGGATATATACCCTTTTGTATGTCGTTCAGGGCAGAAAGCGCGTTATCGAAAACAAACACATTGTAGCGGTTCGCGTGAAGTATGCTCTTGTAAAGAGACAGGACATCCTTGTCGTCGTCGATCACATAGACGTTTTTTACGTTTCCGTTGGTGACCAGCGCCGTCCTTATCCTTCTTATAAACTCACTTTCATCCAATGGTTTCCTGATATAATCGAAGACTCCGTAATTTATGGTCTCCGCTATGTCATCAATGATGGAGCAGACTACAACCGGTATATGAGCGGTCCTTTGATCGGCTTTAAGCATGTCGTTTATCTGAAAACCGTTCAGCCCTTCCATCTTGATGTCGAGCAAGACGAGATCCGCGTTCTCATTGTATGTGTTTTCAACCACATTGCGGTTGTTGTCGATCGCCACGGAACGGTACCCGTGTTTTTTCAGCAGGCTCTGTATTATCATAAGATCGTTGTCGTTGTTTTCGACGATCGCTATTTTTTCATGTCTCACGCCCTTGTTTGCGATGTTGCGCCTCACATCATCGGCATACGGCCTTTTGACTTCCGGAAGAGGAAGTATAACTACAAACTCGCTGCCCTTTCCCTCTTCGCTGTACAGTTCTATCTCACCGCCCATAGTCTCGACAAGACGCTTTGTTATCGCCAGTCCCAAACCGGTTCCACCGAACTCTCTTGTGGTGGAGACATCCCCCTGTCTGAAAGCGGTAAACACAAGAGATCGTTTTTTTAACGGTATGCCGATACCCGTGTCCTTCACCGAAAGCACCATGGTCCCGGCTTCGTATGAACATATCATGTCGATGGAACCTTCCCGGGTAAATTTAACGGCGTTGCTCAACAGGTTCATCACGATCTGATTGATCCTGTGCTCGTCGCCGAACACATAATCAGGGACATCCTCTTTGATATGGAGGCGGATATCTATGTCTTTTTCCGATGCCCGCAGCAAAAACATATTACGCAGGTCCTTTAACAGATCTCCCAGGGAAAAACTTATTTTTTCCAGTTCCACCTTGCCGGCTTCTATCTTGGAAAAGTCAAGTATGTCGTTGATCAGGTTCAGGAGGTTCATCCCCGACCTGTTTATTATTTCAAGCATCTCACTCTTTTCGGGATCTTTTTCACTCTCTCTCAGTATGCTTGTAAATCCCAGTATCGAATTCATGGGGGTGCGGATCTCATGGCTCATATTCGCAAGAAACAGGCTTTTTGTGCGATTGGCGGCTTCGGCCCGTTCCTTCGCCTTCATCAGTTCCTCCCTTGTCCTCACCCTCTCGGTAATATCCCTCGCTATTATTGTAAAGCCCTGTTTTCTGCCATGTGAAAAAATGGCTGACATCGAGACCGATACGGGGACATAGGTACCGTTTTTTTTCACCAGTCTGGTCTCATAATCCTTCAGGTCGCCGCTGACGCTCAATCTGTCGCAGATGTTCTTGTATTCTCCGGCGACGCTGTTTTCGGCATAAAACATGTTTTTGGCGGGACGGCCTTCCAGCTCTTCCGGCTTGAAACCGGTAAGAGAGGCGCAGGCCCCGTTTATGGTGGCGATCAGCCCGTCCGGAAGCACGATCATCAGGGCGTCGCTCATGGTGCGCACAATACTCTCTCCAGTGGTCTTCGGAGACAAGATGAACAACTCGTATTTCCAGATCGCATAGGCGATAAAAGCACTGCCGGCAATATAGGAGACGGTAAACATCTCGGGCAGTTTGAAACCCAGCATATTGAGTATGTTTATCACATAGGCCATAAGAACGGGGATGGCGAAACTGATCAGCATATAAAATGCCTGCTTCTTTTTCCGGCCGGGCGGTGAAACGGCATAATACCGCGTTATGATCAGTATGCTGATGAGAAGGAGTGAAAAAGCCCATATCATCGCTATTCTGTTGGGCACTCCGGAAGACCATCCCCAGTAATTGAATACGGGTATGCGGGACTCGGATGACTCGGTTATATTTACGCCGACAAATGCGATCGCAGGCCCGTAAAGCGCGGCCAGGACCCAGGGCCTTTTCAAAAACGATTCCCTGCCGACCAGGACCACAATAAAATGGACGATGACGCTGATCAAAAGAGGCCAGGCACCGCCTATCTTTCGCCATAACATAGCGCTGTCAAAATCATAAGCGGTCCTTAGCATAAATTCCGCGAAACTCTGATATGAGGACAATATGCAAAGAAGCATAAAGAGCCTGTTTATGGGGTTATATGGATTTTTATAATATACAAATGTACCGAGAAGGAGAGATATGATAAAAGCCGCCATGGAGGGCAATGCAAAAATATTCACAAAACACACCTCCTCATTTTATCAACATTTTTTTTGAAGCTCCGATTTTTTACAAAAGCTTTTTACCGAGATCAACTCTTCCTTATTTGCCATATATATGTCGACAAGCTTTGGCTCGAACTGTTTGCCCTTTTGGGATATTATCATGGAATCCGCTTTTTTTTCAATGTAAATATCTTTATACACGCGCTTTGTGGTCAACGCATCATACACATCGGATATGGCGACTATCCTTGCTTCCAGAGGTATGTCATTGCCTGCAAGCCCTCTGGCATATCCCTTCCCGTCCCACCGTTCATGGTGGAAGAGGACGATGTTTTTCGCCATCGGGTCGATACCCTCGGCATCAAGCATCTTCGCGCCTATCAAGACATGCTCCTTGACACGGTCGAACTCATTGTTGTCGTAATCCCCCGGTTTTTTCAAAAGGGACTGTGGTATGCCGACCTTTCCTATGTCATGCAGCGATGCGTAGATCCGTATACGTTTGATAAATTCCTGTGAACAGCCGTAATGACGGGCGAAAAACTCCGCATATTGACTCACCCGCCTGATATGGTTCCCCGTATCCGTGTCGTTGTACAGATTGACATTTTCCAGCGCGGTGACCATGGCTAATGTGATCTTTTCAAGTTTGTCCGTTTTTTCTTCCACGAGATACTGCAGATGTTCCTCTTCATTCGCAAGCATCTTGTTTTTCAACTTGAGGTCGTCGGATACCCTTTTGAGGTCTATCTGCACCTTTATCCTGGAGATAAGCTCACTTTTATGAAACGGTTTTGAGACGTAATCGACTCCGCCCATCTCAAAGGCCTTCACCTTGCTCTCAATATCCGTAAGTGCGGTTATGAAGATTATGGGGATCTCTCTGGACGCGGGCATATCCTTTAGCGCTTTTGCCACCTCAAAACCGCTCATCCGGGGCATCATCACATCAAGTAGTATCAGATCCGGATTAATCAGCGGCTGAGTTTCAAACATTTTAAGGACTGATGCACCATCATTCGCCGTGATAACCTGATAATCCGTGTTTTTTCTTATTATATTGGCTAGAAGACGCCTGTTCTCAAGCATATCATCTACAATGACTATCCTGCCAACGTTATCCATAAAACCTCATGAGTTAACCTGCACGGATCAGACAAATATCAATTGAATTATATCAGAAAACAAACAATCGTTCAAGGCTCAGTAATGTTTTACGTCAATTATTTTGAACTCAAGAAAACGGGCGAGATAGGTCAGATATGTCTCCGCCTGTGTTTTCATGCAATCGGATGAGATAAGGCGGGCGGTCTTGTCATTTTCGTCGACACGCATAAAAAAAAGCCCTTCCTCAGCTTCGGTCAAAGCCTTCAGAAGGGCCATTTTTGAAATATCGAGTCTTAATACAAATTCAGTCTCTCCCATTTATTCCGGTGTGGAATCGGTCTGATCCCCGTCGGGAGCGTCCTGAGTCTCCGTCATCTCAGTCTGAGCCTTTATATCCTCTTTCAAAAGAGACCTGTTCTTCTTGACCGATGATAGTTTGGCTATGCTGAGAGAAGTGATCACAAACAGCACCGCGAGCACTGTTGTGGCTTTCGTCAGAAAACTCTGTCCGCCCGTGGCCGAAAACATGGAATTCCCGCCGCCGAGCATGCCTCCCAGTCCTCCTCCGTCACCCTCCTGCAAGAGTATAATCAATGTCAGAAGCACGGCTATCAAAATATGTATCACTATCAAAACCGTCGTAAGCATGTAACAACACCTCCGTATTTATTCACCCATAAGAATATTGATACCCGGCAACCCGTTTCCCTCCATAAGTTTCAGGGAAGCACCTCCGCCGGTGGATATCAAATCGACTTTGTTCGAACAGCCAAGCATCCTGATCGCGCGCACGGAGTCTCCCCCGCCCACGATGGAAAAAGCATCCGAGCAGCCGAGGGATTCCGCTATGCATTTCGTCCCGCGGGCATATTCCTCAGTCTCGAATATCCCCATGGGGCCGTTCCATACAACGGTCTTGGCGTCTCTGATCGCATCCGAATAGACCTTTACGGTCTCGGGACCGATGTCCACGCCGATCCACCCCTCATCGATTTGGCTACTATATATTCTTTCCCCCGGCATGTCAACCGTTTTTACCAGGCAGTGGTCCGCCGGAAGAAGAAACTCGCCCTGAAAATCGTTCGTTTTTTTCAATATTTCCTTTGCAACGTCGAGGCGGTCCTCCTCAACAAGCGAGTTGCCTGTCGGCAGTCCCGACGCCCTCATCAACGTGTATGTCATCGCTCCGCCGATCAGAAATTTATCCGCAACTGTCAGGAGATTTTCAAGCACTCGGATCTTGTCGCTGACCTTGGCGCCGCCCATGATGACGACAAACGGCCTGGCAGGGTTGACAAGCACCCTCTCAAATGCGGTCAGTTCTTTTTTCACTAAGAAGCCCATGGCCTTTTCTTCGAATAGCGAGGGGAGTCTGTATACCGAAACATGTTCACGATGTGATGCCCCGAATGCGTCATTAACATAAATATCAGCTGAATTTCTCAACAAAGCGGCAAATTCAGGGTCTCCCTCGGTCTCTCCCTTGTAAAATCTGATGTTTTCCAGCATGATGACATCATGCCGGCTGTCCCTGTATTCCCTCAGTTTTTCCGCATCGATCGACGGATCCGCAAGAAAAACATCGCGCCCGATGACCTCGGACAACATATCAGCCACGGGCCTAAGGCTGTATTTGGGGTTGAAAGAGCCGCCCGGACGTCCGAAATGGGATGCTATTATCAGCTTTCCCCCGTTATCAAGTATGTACTCTATGGTATCGCGGGCCGCCGTTATCCTGTTTGAATCAGCCACTGAACCGTTGCTGTCCAGAGGGCAGTTAAAATCAACACGCAGGAAGACTCTTTTTCCCGAGACATCAATCGCATCGACTGTCTTGACTTTTTCCAGTATACGTTTTATCATGCCGGGCTCACAGGTTTTCGCAGTAATGAAGCAGGTCGACCACTCTGCTTGAATATCCCCATTCATTATCGTACCAGGATAATACTTTTACAAAGTTGCCGTCCAATACCTTTGTGCACAATGCATCAAAATTGGAAGAAAAATCCACATGGTTGTAGTCGATGGAGACAAGCGGTTCATCCGTATATCCCAATATGCCGCTGAGTTCACCCTCTGAGGCTTTTTTCATCACCCTGTTTATCTCTTCCGCATCGGCCGGCTTCCCCAGTTCAACGGTAAGGTCCACAAGGGAGACATTGGATGTGGGGACACGTATGGCCATCCCATCCATCTTGCCTTTCAGCCCCGGTATCACTTCCGCGATCGCCTTGGCCGCTCCGGTCGTGGTCGGTATCATCGACACGGCCGCGGCCCTCGCCCTTCGCAGGTCCGAGTGCGGCGAATCCTGAAGACGCTGGTCTGCCGTATAGGCATGTATCGTGGTCATAAGGCCTCTGACAATACCGTAATTGTCATCAAGCACCTTTGCAACCGGAGCAAGGCAGTTTGTGGTGCAGGAGGCATTCGATATGATTTTATGTGACTTTTGAAGTTTGGAATGGTTTACTCCCATTACGACTGTAATATCGGGATCTTTGGCAGGGGCGGATATTATCACCCTTTCGGCGCCTGCCTGCAGATGCACGGAGGCCTTTTCGCGGGTGCGGTAATAACCCGAGCATTCCAGGACGGTGGAAACGCCGAGCGTTTTCCACGGAAGAGCCGCGGCGTCTTTTTCAGCATATACCCTTATGCTTTTGCCATCGACGATGATGGCGTTTTCCTCAGAAGAAACATCACCGCTAAAGCGCCCGTGCACGGAATCATACTTCAACAAATGAGCCAATGTCGCGGGATGCATGAGGTCATTGATGGCGACGACTTCAATATCCGGGAAATCTTCCGCGATCCTTCTGAAAACCAGTCTCCCTATCCTGCCAAAACCGTTAATAGCGACTTTCAACTTCATCTCACAAACCTCCTTGTTAAACTCCCTCGGTCAAATAATCGATCAATCCAAACTGTTCACTAAGTTTAAAAGAATGGCCGTGGCCGGGATAGCAAGTCAACCCCGGGTCAAGCCCCTTTAGCAGATTCAAAGACGAAAGCAAAGCCTCCTGATCCCCTCCGGGAAGATCAGTCCTGCCGACGCCTCCGTCAAAAAGCGTATCCCCCGTAAAGAGTATGCCTTCATCCCTGATCAGCAGGCAGACAGACCCCGGCGAGTGGCCCGGGGTAGGTATTATATCAATCGATACGCCGTCCACGGCAAGTTTTTTGTCTTTGTCCAGGAAACCGTCAGCCGGCGGAGATTCAATACAGACACCTGAATATATTGAAAAATTTTTTTGGCAGTCGCTCAGCATCCCGGCATCGCGCTCTGATATCAGTATATCCGTCCCGAAATCATCCTTAATCCCCCGGTTTCCGCCTATATGGTCATAATGGCCGTGCGTGTTGATGATCAGCGCCGGAACAAGTCCCCGCTCCCTGAGCAAAGCGCTCACGGAAACCGGCTCCGCGGGGTCTACGATCAGACACGTGACGCCGGCAACTATTATATGGGTGGATGTGGGCAGAGTCCCGGTCATCAGGGTGATCACATCCACGCCAGAGTGTTCAATCACCGAATATCCTCCTCATTTCCCTGGAGTTCAGTGGGATTACGGAACCTTCACGTATATCGCCAAGCTTTATTCCTCCGTAGGAGACCCTTATCAGCGATGTGACTTTTTTGCCCAGGAAAGAGACCATGCGCCTGATCTCTCTGTTTTTGCCGGTGTGAAGCACCAGATGGTACCGGTTCTTCCCCGTTTTTTTTATATGGTCGCACATCAGAAACTCACCCTTGTCGGTTATGCCTCTGCGCATGCGGTCCCTGTCAGAGGGGGTAAGCTCTCTGTTTGTAGTGATAAGATATTCGCGGGAGACCGAATATTTCGGGTGAGACATGCGCTGTGCGGTCTGCCCGTCGTTGGTAAGCAGCAGCAGCCCCTCGCTATCCTTGTCAAGCCGTCCTATATATGTGTATTTAAGGTATTTTTTTCCGAGATGGTCGTATATTGTCTTATTGAACTTATCTGATTTTGAGCAGACAAAACCCTTGGGCTTGTAGTATTTAAAATACTCCGGCTTCACACTGGTTATCTCAATACCGTCAACAGTGACCTTTTCGCCGCCGGCGAGGAAAAAGGGATTGTCCAGGACTTTCACACCGTTGACGCAGACATGTCCGCCTTCGATGATCTGTTCGGCTTCTCTTCTGGAAACAGACCCGCAGTCCGAAAGATATTTTGAAAGTCTTTTTCTCATTCAACCATCTTTTCAATACTGCTTATCTCAGGCAGGTCCTGAATGGAATTCAGGCCGAAATACTCAAGAAACTTGCCTGTCGTACCATACAGCAGGGGTTTCCCGGGCGTCTCTTTCTGCCCGACTACCTTTATGAGTTCGAGCTCCAACAATTTCGTCAAGGTATATGACACGTTAACGCTTCGTATCATCTCTATTTCGATCCTGGTCACCGGCTGATTATATGCTATGATGGCCACAGTCTCAAGAGCGGATTTTGATAAACGGAATGTTTTTTTTATACTGAACAACTTCTCTATGAAAACACCGAACTCAGCGGACGTCCTGAACTCATAAGCATCATTAAGGGAAAATATCCTGAACGCCCTGCCGTCCCTCTCATACTCGGAATTGAGGGTGTCTATAACGCTCCTTACATCGACCGGCTTTACGCCGTCATCTTCGATTATTTCGCGGATCTTTGCAATGCTGAGAGGTTCCCTGGCCGAAAAGACCAGCGCCTCGATCACAGACTTGAATTCCTGTACAGCCATACTTCTCCGAACACTTCGTTTTGAATCACTTTGATCTCCTTCATCCTTGCCATTTCCAAAACCGCCAGTACAAACACGACCATTTCAAGCTTGTTCCTGCAAGTCCTGAATATTTCAACAAGCCTTATCGTGCCCCGCTCTGAAAAACGCTGCTTCAAAGCGGCGATCTTATCTTCTATTTTATAATCCTCTTTGATCACTTCATGCGGCCTGAATCGTTCCGCCCTGTCCATAATATCTTTGAATGCCGCGAGCAGTTCAAAAAAAGAAAAGTCGAATAAAAGTTCCCTGCCCGAATACGCCGCCACTTCTTTTGAGACATCACGGCGATATGTTAGTACCATGCGTTCCTCATACTCCTCCATGATCTCAGCCACCCTCTTAAAAGTCCTGTATTCCAGTAATTTCCGCACCAGGTCTTCCCGGGGGTCATCTATGTCTATGTCCTCCCCGTCGACGGTCTCCGCCGGCAGCAGCATCTTGGACTTTATCAGCATCAGCGTGGAAGCCATTACCATGAACTCCGATGCGATCTCAATGTCAAACGTACTCATCAGGTCCAGAAACTCGAGATATTGAGCCGTTATTACCGAGATCTGTATGTCATAGACGTCCATCTTGTTTTCTTTGATCAGGTAAAGCAGAAGGTCAAGGGGGCCCTCGAATGTCTCCAGGACGATGCGCGGTTTATCCATGGGCTTTGATTACATTTATGACGTCCTGTATATCAAAGGGTTTTTGCATTATTCCCGTAAAATAAGACATCTGTTCGTCCGTAAAATGGTTTCTGTCCCAGCCCGTGATGAGATACGCCGGCGTGTCAACGCCTTTGTTTCTCAATCCCGACAACAATGATATGCCGTCGCCGTCATTCAGCGAATAGTCTACAAACAAGATATCATAACATGTCTTCGATATCTCGTCATACGCTTCGCGAGAATCGGCGGCAGCGGCGCATTCACAATTGTCGACAAGGCCGCAAATATCCTTGAAAAGGTCCCTGATAAACTCTTCATTGTCAATAATCAAAACTCTCACTCCAGCCTCCCCAGCAGAACGTTGGCCAAAACAGCTATGCCCTCACCTCTTCCGATAAAACCCATACCCTCATTGGTCTTGGATTTTACGGAGACAAGGCAGACCGGCATGCGGCAGTCCTCCGATATATTTTTCCTCATCCCCTCTATGAAGGGGCTCATGCGCGGCATTTCGGCGATGATCACGGCATCGACATTGATCACCTTCCAGTAAGGCGATATCTTTCCAAAGGCTTCACGCAGAAGCGCCCTGCCGGAAGCGTCTTTCCATTTGGGGTCGTCATCCGGGAAAGCCATGCCTATGTCCCCCGCGCCGGCGGCGCCCAACAAGGCGTCTATTATGGCATGCATAAGTACATCAGCGTCGGAATGCCCCGAAAGTCCACGCTCAAAAGGTATTTCCACTCCGCCCATCATCAGCCGTCGGCCATCCAAAAACCTGTGCGAGTCGTACCCGATACCTACTCTGTGCAAAGGACCCCTTTCCGAAACAGCGCCTCCGCCAATATCATATCATCATTTGTCGTTATCTTGAAATTAAATCTATCTCCAATTATAGTTTTTACCGGCAATTTTTTCAATTCAAAAAGACGCGCGTCATCGCCGTGGCAGCCGCCGGAAAAGATATCATGCAGTTCCACTATCATACCGTAATCAAAAAATTGCGGCGTCTGAACAGCTTTCAGGCAGTCCCTGTCCAGTGTGGCCAGTACATTTTCCCCTTTTACCGCCTTTACGGTGTCCGCGATCGCAGTGACGGGTATCACACAGGGGGAGTTTCGGACCGCTTTCATACCCTCGCGCAGCAGCGCTGCCGAAAAAAACGGCCTTGCCGCGTCATGTATAGCCACAAAATCGAAAGTGCCGCCGCGCAGGCCGTTTTTAACCGATTCCTGACGCGTGGCTCCGCCCCGCCTGAGGACGATATCATCAAGGCCGGCGCTTTTCAGTTCCCCCCATGTCTTTTCCCGGTCCTCTTCTGGAACCACAAGTCGGATCTCATCAAAAAGGCCTGCCTTTTTTAACCTGACAAGTGAGATGATATAAAGCGGCGTGCCGCATAGTTCAAGAAACTGTTTTTTGACCACTCCGCCAAACCGGCTGCCGCTTCCGCCGGCGGCGACAACAGCGAGATCGGCCATACTTCACACTCCCCAGGCATATTTTATCATATCGCCCACGGTACGGCACTTTATTATTTGCACCCCGTCACGCGAGTTGATATCCGTATCCGGGGCGTAGATCTTTTTATATCCGATTTTTGCGGCCTCATCCACCCTTCTGTCCATAAACGGCACTTTTCTTATCTCTCCGGACAGGCCGACTTCCCCTACAAACAGGGACCATCTGTCCAATTCCCTGTTGAGCAGTGAAGAGACCACAGCCATCATCACAGCAGCGCCCACGGAGGTCTCATTGACCCTGAGCCCGCCTGCAATGTTGAGGAATATATCATATTTCCCGACCTGATAGCCCAATCTTTTCTCCAAAACCGCCAGCAATATGCTCAGGCTTCTTGCCTCATAGCCGTTTGATATGCGCTGCGGCATGGCATATACCGTTTTGCTTGCCAACGCCTGTACTTCCAGAAACAGCGGCCTTATCCCCTCCATGATCGAGCCAGTGGCGCAGCCGGAAAGAAATTCGTTGTCATTGATAAAATAGGTAGACGGGTTCGTGACCTCGCTCAGTCCATCCGAGCCCATCACGAAAACGCCGATCTCCTGAGTGGAACCATAACGGTTTTTCTTGGCCCTCAATATGCGCCATTGGTTTTTTTCATCCCCTTCGAATATCATCACGGCATCGACCATATGCTCAAGGAACATGGGGCCGGCGATATCGCCGGATTTGTTTATGTGCCCTATGACCACCACGGCCTTGCCGTTGGCCATGGCTTCTTCCCTTATTCTGAGCAGGGAGTTCCTTATCTGGGACACTGTTCCCGGAGCCGACTCATTTTCCCCGTCGTATATGGTCTGAACCGAATCTATTATCATCACATCGAAAGAAGGGTCACGCATCAGAGAGACTATGCCCTCCAGCCTGTTTTCTCCGGAGACCATTACATCCTGGTCGACGTCAAGCCGCAAGGCCCTGTCCTTTATCTGAAAAGAGCTCTCCTCGGCGCTGACGTACATCACTCCGCGTCCACGCCCGACAAGGGCGTCCGACACCTGAAGCATCAGCGTTGATTTACCTATCCCCGGGCCTCCGGAGAGAAGCACAATGCTTTTGGGAAATATCCCGCCCCCCAGGACCCTGTCGAACTCGTTCAAACCTGATACAAACCTGTCCGTCGACGATATATCGGGCAATTCGCCCAATCTGCAGGAAAAGGAGCCTTTTGCCTGAGACTCACGTTTTTTTGTCCTCGGCTGTTCCTCTTCATAACTGTCCCACGCTCCGCATTCGGGGCATTTACCCATCCATCGGGGTGACTCCTTGCCGCAATTTGAACATATATAGACTGTATGTTTTTTCGCCATGCTAAAACACCGATAGTTTTATATATTTCTTCGGGTTTTCCTTCATGTCCGTGACCAATGCATTGATCTCTTCAAGGGTCTTTTCGAGATTCTTATACACCTTGTCATCCTGTACCAGGAGTCCCAGGTTGCCTTCGCCCCGTTCTATCTTTTTATTGATCGTCTCCATTGTGGCGGATATTTTTTCCAGTTCCCTGCTGAAACTTTCAATACGGTCTATAGTGACGGCGATCTGCTCCCCCCTGCCTTTCAAGGCGGCATTCAGCTCGGCTGAGGTCTGATAAAGGTTTTTCGAGATGCCGACCAATTCCGAAGAGGTCTTGTTCAGGTTGTTCGTCGCCGATTTTACATTGCTGCGGTTTTCAGATATGAGCCCCGTGGCGGCATTCATAGTGGCCGTGATGCTTTCGAGCGTATTGACGACGGTCTCCAGAGTCTCCCCCGTAACCAGTTTGTTCAGCTGGCTCATTATGCTTCTCAGATTATCCGCTATCTCATTGCCCTTCACGAACAGTTCCTCCGTACTCAGAGGATCTATACCCACCACGGTGCTGTTATCAGTCAATCCGTCTGACGCCGGAGTCCCGGGTGATATCTCTATATACTTCTCCCCGAGCAGCCCCAGTGTATTTATATAGAACCTCGAATCCTCTTTCAAGCGGACGGCCTGCCGTATCCACAGCTTTACGATTATGTGTATCTTCCCCGATTGGTCATAGGCCATATTGATATCCTCGACAGTCCCGACATTTACACCGGACAGCCTGACGGGAGCGTTCTTGTCCAAACCGTTTGTGAAATTATATGTCACAAAGAGATTGTACCCTTTTTCAAAAAACTTGAACTCCCCAAACAGTATGAATATCAGAAACATCGCAATCAGAGCAGACGAAAGAAATATACCCCATTTTAGTTCACGTCTCATCCCACACCACCTTATCTACCGAATCCGATGGGACCGGTACTTTCCCGGTTTACAAATTGCCTTACTATTCCGTTATCGCTTTTTTTCAACATGCCGACCTTGCCGTTGAAGATGATGCGGCCGCCATAAAGCATGCAAACGACATCTGATATTTTTTCGACTGAAGTCATGTCATGGGTCACCACGACCGATGTGACATCCAGTTCCCTGCTCAGTTTTATGATCATATTGTCTATCACTGAGGACATCACCGGGTCAAGCCCCGTTGTGGGCTCGTCATAAAGTATGTATTCGGGGTTCTTTATAACGGCTCTGGCAAGGGCCACCCTTTTCTTCATCCCGCCGCTTAATTCCGAGGGCCTGAGGTCTTCAACGTCTTTCATGCCTACAAGTTCGAGCATCTCTCTGGATTTTTTTCTGGCTTCGGATGCATGGATCTTGAGCCTGCCTCCGCCCCACATCAGCGGGAACGCGACATTTTCCCACACGCTAAGCGAATCAAAAAGCGCCCCTCCCTGGAACAGGTAACTGAACTTGGTCCTCAAATAAGAGAGTTCTTCCTTGTCTGCCGTGCCCACATCTGTTCCATCCACGGTCACTGTGCCCTCGTCACCCCTGTGTATTCCCACCATATGTTTTAACAATACGCTTTTGCCGCATCCGCTCTGCCCTATCACAGTGGTAACGATCTTGGGCTCCACGACAAGGTCAAGCCCGTCCAGTATGGTCTTGCCGTTGAAGGATTTTTTCAACCCCTGTATGGAAATCATTTAACCTCCGAAAAAAAGAGCGGTGAGAAAATAATCCGCGACAAGGACGATTATTGACGCATAGACCACCGCGTTTGTGGTGGCGCGCCCCACGCCCTCCGCGCCGCCGGTAGTATAATAACCGAAATAACTTCCGACCACGACTATGATCTGTGAAAACACCATGCTTTTCACAAGGCCCGACCATATGTCTATGGCATCAAGATAAAGCCTTACATTCGCCACAAACTTGAGCAGATTTATATGCAGCAGGCGCCCTGTGATCAGGAAGGAGAAAATAATCGCGGTAAAATCCGCAAACACAGTCAGCAGCGGTATCATGAACAGCGCTGCAATGATCCGGGGCGCCACAAGATAATTATAGGGGTCGACGGACATAAGTTCCAGCGCATCGATCTGTTCGCTGATGCGCATCGTGCCTATTTCCGCGGCTATGCCCGAGCTGAGACGTCCACACAGAATAAGGGCGGCAAACACCGGCCCAAGTTCACGGCATACGGCAACGGCGACTATGCCTCCGACATATACCTCCGCCCCGAATGTCCTGAGCTCGAATATCAGCTGATACGACATGATGATGCCCATAAAGGCGGCCATCAGCATTATGATAGGCAATGATCTCACGCTTATCTCGTACAAGTCTTTGAATATATGGGTAAAACGGGGTATCGGCGCAATATGCCGATAAGAATCATTGACGAAAATCGCAAAACGTCCTGTATTGTTTAATATCTCTGATAATTTCATATAACAATAATAGATGAAACCCTCTGAAAGTCAACTTTTACTTGTTTTTTCATATACTTCGTATATAATCTAAACGGTGATTATTGTATGATTTTTGGGAAATTATCATTGCTTATGCTTATCTTCTCCATTGGAGGGTATGTCTTGATACAGGCATATTGCCTTTCGCTGCCGTTGTTTTATTCTCGGAGACTTTACGCGAAGATCCTCTATTTCATCATACCTTTCATCGCTTCCGCCATTTGTTTTAAAGAGACCGGAGAGAAAAGATTCATATGGATAACGCTGTTAATAGCGGCGGACATAGTGCTGATTATTTTTCATATATATCAATATGACATCTACCGCGGCTATATATATCGGCTCGGCATCAGCTGACAGCCGTTATATCATTGATTTTAAGTTGTTTTCATGTTATTATGGCAGTGAGGTGAGGCTATGACCGGGAAAAAAATCGAATTTTCAAACACTGTTTTTATATCCGGTAAAGAGTATCAGATCAAGACCTTTATCGACCGTTACAACAAATTAAAATCAAAGATATACTACAAAAACAAGATCATTGCCGAAAAAAGCCTTAAACTCCAGAAAGAAAACGATGAAAAGGCGCTCATTCCTTATATTGAAAAGATCCATCGTGATTATATACATGAGCTTTCACTCTTGAACAATCTCAGCGAAGAGGAAGAAAACAAACAGAACATCAAGTTCCTCCTTTTTCTCGGTGCGGTGTATTTCACCAAGGGACTCATAGAGGAATCGAAGGATATCTTCAAAAAAGCCCTCAAATGGGACAATAATTGTGTGGAAGCATATAATTACCTGGGTGTCATCTCCCTCAAGGAGGGCAACATACCGCAGGCTATCGATTACCTGAAAAAGGCATCCGTGCTCGCGCCGGATATACCCGAGACCAGGATAAAACTGATAGACGCCTATCTGGATCTGGACAATATGAAGAAAGTCGACGAAGAACTTTCGCGCCTCGCCAAAAAGTATCCGGATTATCATTTCGTCTACTGGTATCGCGTGCTGCTTACCCTTAAAAAACTGGTTTCCGGCAATTACAAGATAAATGAGGACATCAGACTCTCTGAAAATATCATCGACTGGATGAAAAAAGGTTACGCGGAAGCTGATGAGATAATAGACAAGACAATATTCGAAAAAGCGTATATAGAAGTGAACACCCGCGATTTCAGCGGCGCCCTTAACGACATACAGACACTTATTGACGACTGTAAAAATTCTTTCCTGAACAAGGAGATCGATAATTTTCACATAATACTGATGCAGTACAAAAACAGCAAGGACCCGGGACTTATCAAAGAGACCCTGGATTCTTTCAATGAGATGCTCAAGGAAGATCCGTCCAACACCATACTGCTCAATAAGATAGGCATATTATATTTTATGCTCGGCCAGGATTATCTGAAGCAGTCAAAACAGTTTTTCAAGGATTCAATGGCCGCGGACGACCGTTATATCTACGCCAGAAAAAATTTCAACATGACTTCAAACTGCATCAGAAACATAGACAGTCTGATCTTCGACTTTCTTAAACAATGACGATGTCAATGGTTTTATTCGGGCCCCGGGGGGATGCCCCCTGAGGCCCGTTTTAAGATTATGCTTACAGGCCCAATATATCTTCTATGGTCTCAAGATACTCTCTGATGTCATCCTGTTTTCTTTCGGCCATATGGGCCACTCTGAATGACTTGTTTTTCATGCTGCCGTATCCGTTTGAAAATATATAGCCGCGTTTTTTCAATTCTTTTGACAAGGCTCCGAGGTCGGCGTCCTTCGTGTTCATTATGGACGTCACCGTCCTTGACGCATATTTTTCATCCTTTACAAAAAGTTCAAAATGTTTCTCGCCCCAGGCTCTTACAAAGCGCATGTTGTCCAGATGGCGTTTAAAAACATTGTCCAGACCCTCCGCGAATATTCTGTCCAGAGATACATCCAGAGCAAACAGATGGGAGACACTGGGTGTCGAGGGATACTGATGCGGCTTATCTACCGCATATTTGTACAATTGCACAAGATCAAAGTAATAACCCCTGTTCTCGACCGTCTTCGCCCTTTCTATGGCCTTGGTGGAGACCGAACATACAGCCAGTCCCGGAGGGACTCCCAGCGCCTTCTGAGAAGAGCTTATCAGTATGTCCACGCCCAGCTTGTCAGCCTCGATCTTTACTCCGCCGAGTGAGGAGACGGCATCCATCAGCCATACGACATCCGGGTATTTTTTAATGACTTCCGAGATCTCATAGACAGGGTTCATGATGCCGGTCGACGTCTCATTGTGCGTTATGGCGATGACATCATATTTCCCCGTCGACAGATACTCATCAACAAGTTCCGGAGTCGTGGGATTCCCCCATTCGACTTCCTGTTTGTCTGCCGGGACATTGTTGCCCTTGGCGATCTCAAACCACCTGTTGCCGAAAGCGCCGACTGAAAAGACAATGGCGCGTTTTTTCGTGCAACTCCTTATGGCGCTTTCCATAAGCCCCGTGCCGGAAGAAGTCGAAAAGATGATCGGGTTCTGGGTAAACATAAGCTTCTGCATCTTCTC
>CAZJQC010000003.1:0-12381 GCA_964548195.1 uncultured bacterium
CGGCGGCGGTCTTTTCCTCATGTCCGGACCTTTCAGCGATGGAATGGAGGATATGGCGCAGTTCCGTGATACACACCGCCCTTTAGATGTTCAGGGGATACGTCAGCTTCAATTTGACCTTAAATCCCCTTTCGGCATCGGCGTCAGCCGGTTCATCCCCCTTGTTCGACGACCACCCGGAATAGACCGGTATGAATATGCGGCATGTCGCCGTAAGGTTGCCGGCCATATAATACTTTGCAAAGGGTATCAGATCCAGTCCGCGCACCCCGGGCACATAAAAATCATAACCGTTGCCGTCCACCCTGCTTTCCCCGACATTCACATATTTTAGTTTTACGCCTCCATAGAGAGCCTGTCTTATCCGCCTTGAAGCCTGCATATACATGCTGAAGACGTTCCCGTACTCCATCGTCTCCGAGAAGGTGTCGGAATCATAGCTGCCTCGCGTGACATAATCCATGCCCCCCGAGACAGAGACCGACCCGATATTCTTTCTTGCCCAAAGATTGAGTCCGAGATCGAATGTCCCGGTCCCGAGAGGCACTTCCCCGTTGCCGACATCAGTTTTGCCGGTGGGCAATTTGAAGTAAATGCCCGCCAGCCAGGCTGCGAACGGGGATTTTCTGTAATAATCGGCGCCGAGGCTGATATCTCCCAAACCGCTTTTTTTACTTTCAGTGCCGTCAAGATACTCGATCGACCTTGACGTTATCGGGAGAAGAATACTCAGATTAAGATATTGCGGCGCATCTCCGAAAAAATTGACTTTTTTACCGTAATTGACTGGTATATTGAGCGTTCTGACATTGGAGCTGAGCGCCAGCTCACATGATATGTCGGCGGAATCGCCCTCGGGCAGCATGTCTGCGGAATCAATGGACTCGGGAACGGCTTCCATAGCGTCCAATATGGAAAGGTCCATGACCGCATCCTCATCACCGTCCGTATGGCCGGGATAGATATAGTAATACTGAGCCGACACCGCGGCAGCGAAGAAGAATGCGAAAAGAGATAACACTATTATTTTTTTCATATGGCCTCCTTTTCTTGAAAGATATCACATCTGGCGGATTTTTAAATATTAAAAACGGAGGCGAAAAGATTTTTATTGTAAAACAGGCCGTCCGTAATATACTTGAACGGCAAAGGAGTTCCCGTGAAGAAAGATATCAGGCGTCATCTTACCGTTGCTCTGGCCGCTTCATTCTCTTTTCTGCTGATGCTGATAGAGACTCCCCTGCCGGTATTTCCCGTATTTCTCAAGATGGACATATCCGACCTGCCGTCACTGATAGTGTCGCTGTCGCTTGGCCCGTTTTCGGGGGTGGCCGTGGAGTTCTTGAAAAACTTTATTCACGGAATTACGGTAGGCTCCACCGCGTACATAGGAGAGTGGGCGAACTTTCTGCTCGGCTCGGTCTTTGTACTCGTGGCCGGATCCATATTCAGAAGAAGAGATACACGCGGCGCGCTGATCTGGGGACTCTCCTCCGCCACCATAGCGATGTCGCTCTGCGCATCCTTTTTGAACTACCTTGTACTGCTGCCTCTGTATGAAAAAGTCCTGGGCTTTCCCGTCGAGGCCGTGATAGCGGCGGCGTCAGAGGCCAACGGTATGATCGACACACCCTTTGCCCTGATACTCTGGGCAATACTGCCCTTCAATCTTTTAAAGGGCTTTATATTATCCGTAGCGGGTTATTACACAGCGAAAAAGATGCACATAATATGAGAAGGCCGGCTTAAAAGCCGGCCTTCTCAAGCGCATAACATCAAAAGCGGGTTATTTCGACGCTTTTTTCTCCAGAAGTTTTTCAAGGTATTCCTGGTCTCTGTATATCCTCATGAAGCCCGCCTTGCTGTCAGCATCGACCATCTTCCGTCTGTAGGTTATGGCGGAATCAAGATCGCCCATCTTTTCGTAGATAAAGGAAAGATTTTCAAAGTTGCTCACGATCTTCGAAAAGACACCGATCTTTTGATTTATCGCGAGTGAATCCCTGTAGTACTGTATGGCCGTGTTCATCTTGCCCATGGTCTCATAGATGATGCCGAGATTCTGAAAGTCGTCGGCGAGATTACCTTTGTAAGGAAGCTGCGCATCATATTTGATGGCAAGGTTGAGGTAATCTATGGCCTTTTCATAGTCATCGGCATTATAATGGAATGAGGCAAGGTTGTTGTACGCGATGCCAAGCCCTTCTATGCTGTTCAGTTCCTGATTTGTCCAAAGAGCCTTTCTGTAAAAAAGCTGCGCGAACTTTTTGTTTCCCAGCACATAATAGATATTCGCGATATTATTATACTCACGCGCCATGCCGTATTTGTTGCCGAACGCCTCATCAAGTATCAGGGCCTTTTGATAATATTTCAGGGCCTGGTCAAAATTGCCTTTCAACTTGTAGATGACCCCGATATTGTTGTATGCCCATGAAATATTCTGTGTGTCTCTTTTATCATCGGCTATCTCTATGCCCTTTTTATAATGTTCTACGGCAGCGTCATAGTCTTCAAGGGCCATATAGGCCCTGCCCATGAGTATAAATGCCTTGGATTTTGTGTTTCCGTCATCAATAAGGGTCTCGGCAGTCCTGATCGCCTCGTTGTAATTACCGTTGTAGAACAGCTCTTCCGCCTTGTCGTATGTCTCATCGTAGGTCTGCGCGTAAACCACCGATCCGAAAGCCAACATCAACACCATTAAAAACACGATCCTTCTCATACGCACCTCCTTGTTTAGCGCTTCCTCACACATTCATTATTATGTCGTGCAGTGCAGTATTCAATGAGACTTAAGTTCATCCTTTTATTTGATACTTAAGTGCCATCCACGAAGGCTTGACACCCGGTTGCCCGCAGACTATCATTATGGTATATGGAACATGCAACCATCCTTCTAATAGTTTTCAGTACGATCTTCGGCTCTGCTCTTATTGTAAGCCTGTTTCAGTTGAGGCAGACATTCAGATATCCACTTGTGGACCTTCTCTTTTTGTTTTACATCTCCGTCAACGGTTCATTGCTTATACGCCTTGCCGCGAAATACCTTGTAACCAACCTGCTTTATATAAATCAATTTGAGTCCTTTGTGTATATCAACATGCTTGTCACTGTTTTTCTGATTTTTTTTGCAGCAGCAGGCTCCTATTATTTTTCATTGATGGCATTCCGCATGGCCGGCCTGGAACAAAACAAAAGAATAGGCCGGGGCTATCTGATTCTGACATCCGCCCTCATCCCGTACTTAATATACTGCGTATACATCTACATCTTTTCAAAAAGCAGCATCACGCTGGGCAGATTCGCGGTCTTCTCCATACGCACATTCACGGCATTGAAAATAGCCGCCTCAGTGCTGCTCTTTATACGTGCTTCAAAGGTGTTGAAAAAGCATCGTAAAATACTCCTGCGGGAATTCGCTTTATTTTTTCTGACATTCACATCATATGAGTTTTTTATGATATCAGTACTCGGATACGGTTACAGGGGGCTGCATCTTTCATTATATTATCTTGTGATCAACCTGTTCCCGCTGATATTCCTGCGCTATTTCTTTGATCATTATTACGGGAAGACTGAGATGGACGCCAGGAAAAGGTCTTTGGTGGACGAACTGTTTGACAAGCACAATATCTCAAAAAGGGAGCGGGAGATCATAAGCTACATATGCGAGGGCATGAGCAACAAGGAGATAGCATGGGACCTCTCCATCTCCGAACAGACTGTAAAACATCACGTTTACAATATCTATCAAAAAATGGGGATAAACAGCAGGGTCGAGATGATCAATATGATACACTCAGCCTGATTTTTTTTTACAATACATCTTCTAAGATGCTTTTGTTTCCGCTGATCCTGCTCCGGAGACGCTTCACCCTTTTTCTTCGCCGGCGAAAAGGGAATAAGCCGAACTCATGCCGATGCGGTCCGCACCCGCATCTCGCATCGCCTTTATATCCGCCATGGTCCGTATTCCGCCGGAGGCTTTCACACCGGCTGTGTTTCCGGCGACGTCTCTCAACAGTCCGACATCTTCCACGCTTGCCTGCCCGTTCACACCCGTGGAGGTCTTAAGGCAGTCCGCGCCTGCAAGCAGCGATATTATAGCCGCGTCCACCGCTGCGGTCTTCCCCAGCAATGAGGTCTCAAGTATTACTTTGGTATATATACCCGCCGAAGAGAGGACGCGAAGGTCTTCAAAGACATATTCATAGCGGCCGCTGAGGAACTTCCCCAGAGGCATTACAATATCGGCCTCATCCGCCCCGGCCGAGATCACTTCCCTGACAGCGGCCATTCTGGACACTGTGCTTCCGGCTCCCAGCGGAAAATCGATCACCGAAGCTATTCTGAAAACCCGTTTATACGAGGCTCTGTCGGACGCACACAGATCCACCCACACCGGCGCCACACAGACAGCGCCGAACCCCATCTCGGCAGCCTCGTGACAAAGCCGCAGTACATCCTTTTCCGTGGTACCGGCCCTGAGGCATGTATGGTCTATCATGGATCTGATGCCGGCAGCCAAAGATCTTTCTTCGCGGACACGCTCTCTCCTTGCAACTCCGAATCGCGACTCCCAATACCCGAATCGTTCCATAATAGTGTTCGATCGCATATGACCTCCTAATGGATTGAATATAGCATCATATTCTGCTATAATCCATCAGAGGTTTGAATATGAGACATAATGACCGTTGCCTGAAAATACTGGATGAGATGTCCGAAGGCATATATTTCGTCGACATGGAACGGCGCATCGTCTTCTGGAACAAAGGCGCCGAAGCCATAACCGGATTCAACTCCGCCGAAGTCACCGGCAGCCTTTGCTACGACAACATACTCAGACACATAGACGAGTTCGGCGTGAACCTCTGTCAAAACGGATGTCCCCTGCAACACACTCTGGACAAAGGGCTGCCGAATACCGCCGACGTTTATCTTCACCACAAGGACGGCCACAGAATACCTGTGCATGTATCCATATCCCCCTCTTATGACGGCTCCGGACGCATAAACGGCGCGGTGGAGATCTTCTTCAACAACAGCGCAAGGTCCGCACTCATAGAGGAAGTCGACAGATTGAGGTCGCAGGCATTGTTCGACAACCTTACCGGACTGCCCAACAGAAGGTTTCTCGACATGACCATGAGCACAAGGATGGGAGAGTTCAGCCGCTACGGGGTCGAGACCGGCATATTGTTCGTCGACATAGATGATTTTAAAGGAATAAACGACAGCTTTTCCCATCTCGCCGGGGACAAGATACTCTCCATAATCAGCAAGACATTAAACGGAAACGTTCGGAACAACGATTTTGTCGGCCGCTGGGGGGGAGATGAGTTTCTGATCATACTCAGCCGTATAGATATTGAAATACTCCAGCGTATCGCGAATAAACTGATCACACTTGTGAGCAGTTCCTCCTACTATGACGACGACGGACGGAGCATTCCCGTTTCAATATCCGCCGGAGGCACGGTAGCGCAACCCGGCGACACCGTGATGTCCATATTCTCCCGGGCGGACAAGCTTCTCTATGAAAGCAAACAAAACGGTAAAAACAGGGTGTCCGTGCGATGATAGTACCCTGGGGCTCGATCGTCAATGCTGCGGCTGTCATAGCCGGAAGCGCGGCAGGACTGCTCGCCGGTTCAAGATACCCGGAGTCCGTAAGAAAGATCGTCATGGATGCCGTCGGGCTGGTCAGCATATATTTGGGTATCAGCATGAGCCTTAAGACGGCTGATCCACTTATTATGATATTCAGCCTGCTTATCGGGGGCATCATCGGACACGCCGCCGGCTTTCAGCGCCTGACAGACAGGTTGTCACAAAAAAAATCCGGAGGTTTTTACAGCGGTGATTTTTTTGAGGGACTTCTGACAGCCTTTCTGATCTTCTGCATGGGCTCAATGACCATAGTCGGCGCGATCCAGGAAGGGATAAACGGCAAAGCCGATCTGATCCTGGCCAAATCCCTTCTGGACGGGTTCACGTCCATTGCACTGGCATCGGCCTTCGGCAGAGGCGTGCTGTTCTCATCGGTGCCGCTGCTGCTCTTTCAGGGAGGGCTTACCGTCGCCGCTTCTCTGGCGGGAGACGCTCTTTCGCCCGGGATCATCTCTAATCTCACCGGGACCGGCGGCATACTGATACTGGGACTGGCTCTAAAGATACTCAATATACGGGACATCGCCATAATCGATTACATCCCGTCATTGTTTTTAGCAGTTCTTTTTACGATTGTCTTCTGACGCGCAGCACCCTGTTTCAATACGATATCGGCATATAAAAAAGCGGCTCAGTCGGAGGCCGCCCGGGTGAAATCAAGATCGACAGTCTCTATGGTATTCCCTTCCCCCCGCCAGACCCTTATTATGTGGTTATTGGTGTCCGCGATGTAAAGGGCCCCATCATACATCTTGACGTCATTGGGTTCAAACAATCCCAGAACGGAACAAAGTCCCGAGGAAGTGCATAAGCCGCCCGGGCCGGGCCCTATGAGGGTGGAAACAGAAAATGTGGCCAGATCCACGATGCGTACCGCATCATTGTACGTATCCGCCACATAAAGACTGCCGTCCCGGTAGTCCACCCCAAGCGGGTGCTGGAAAGCCGCATCCTTGCCGATGCCGTCTTTGAGTCCGAACTCAAAGAGTCCGGTCCCCGATATGGTGTCTACCGTATTTTTCGAAATATCGGCGTAGCGTATCGCGGAAACTTCACTGTCCGCGAAAAAGACCCTGTCCCCGTGAATGGAAATACCGCTCGGCTGAGCAAGCATGGCATCTGACAGCCTGCCGTCACGGATGTTCTCCCTGCCGGAGCCGGCATACGGATTTATCGTACCGCGTTTAAGGTCCATCCTCCAGATTTGATGGTTGCCCGCCATGGCTATATACATGTGATCCCCGGAGATTGCAATGTCCCAGGGTGAGTTAAGGGCCGTTTCCAGGGCTTGCCCGCCCCCGGAGCCGTATAGGCCCGGTTTTCCCGTACCGGCAATTGTCCTGACATATCCGGATCTGATATCTACTTCACGTATTGCATGGTTTCCGGTGTCGGCCGCGTACACTTTTCCGCCCTTGATAAACACTCCCTGCGGGGCGTTAAACATGGCCTCTTCAGGGTTGCCGTCCGCAAATCCCCTGCCGGATCCTGCCGTTTTTATTACGGCTGCTTCGGTGACGGATGTCAATGATGCGATGACAATGCGGTTATTACCGCTGTCACTTACGGCGATGATCCCGTCTTTTATGTCGATTTTTCCCGGATAAGACAAAATTCCCGTACTTTTTACCGGGGAAAGCGGTATCGGGCGTTTCGCCGATGCCAGTGTCCCGTCTCTTCTGCCTTTGTCCAGAGCCTCCGCGATCGCTTCCTCGAGAATATGGCGTCTTCCTTCGCCGGACACCGCGCCGATCACCTTTCCGTCGCTCCCTACCAGCAGGAATGTGGGCCAAGCCTTTATGCCGTATTGACGCCAAAGACCGTAATCATTATCAGCCACCACTGGGTGTGTAATGCCGTATCTGTCGACGGCGGCCTTTATGTTTTCCGTCTCTCTTTCATTAGAAAATTTCGCAGTATGCACGCCGATGACATGGAAGGGTTCCCCCTCGAAACGCTTTTCCAGATAATCCAGGTCGGGCAGCACATGGATGCAGTTAATACAGCAGTACGTCCAAAAATCGAGAAGCAGCACATGCCCCTTGAAAACCTCGTTATCCGGGACAACCGCAGTATTGATCCAATCCGACACCTCTGAAAAACCCTTAAAAAGCATGTCGCCCCCTTTGCCGGTCTGCGCGGCATGAACGGATTGCATACGATAAAACGTCATATATCCGGCCAGGGTGATAAAAGCAAAGGCCATTATCACAAAGATATAAATACGTCTGCCAACAAATCGTCTCACACCCTCACACGTCCAATCATTACTAAGATAGTAACAAATAAAAGAAGCGATTTGTTCCTATCTGATCTTTTGATTGGTCTTTTCGGGATGTTTTGACAGATGCATATGTCTGTGTGATGCGCTTTTGGCAAGCCGGTTTATTATTGAAGGCAGGTCCGAAGAGCTCCAGACCTCCATGAATTGACGGTCCGCCTTAAGGGAGTGTTCGAGCACATAGGGCACCCCTTCACCATCAGACAGCAGTTTAAGGGGCCTTTCGGGGATCTGCGGACCGTTTGTTCCGAACACCTTTTCCAGCAGTCTTCTTGCACATATATTGAGTTCGCTCTCAACGTCCGAGACACGGCGCACGTTGCCGATCTTATCCCGGAACGCATTCAACAGGTCTCTGGATTCTTTTGTAAAAGAGACTATTCTGGTCATAAAGTCCTCCCTTCTTCTCAATATACGTTCAAAACGCAGTGATAACAAGAAGGCAGCAGCGGTCAGTCTGCAAGAAAATCCAAGAGTCCGGGCAGTTCGGATTCCGCCATCTTTTTGAAGACGCCATATAGAAGCATGGTGTCATATTCGGCTCCGTGAGCCTTACTTGGATCATAATGGATGCCGTAATATGCCGCAAGTTCTTTCAGTGTGGGGTATTTGAAGTTGCCGTATCTGCCCCCCGGCAGACGCAGTATGTCGGTAGAGGATAGCATTGTGCAGTATTTCTTTTTAATGGGAAACGGCAAAAAAGAACTGTCAAAGGATATGTTGTGGGCGACCCACCTGTCGACGCCCAGTGAAAACGCGAAAAGTTCACGGTCAAGATCAAAATAAGGCGGATAGTCGGACGGCGATTCCAGACGCCTGTTTTCTATTGTCTCCGGGCCGATGCCGTGCACCCTGAAGGCGTGTGGATTAAATGGTTCCCTGGGATAATAGAACCTGTGAAAACTGTCGGCGATGCGGAGGTCTTTGCCCTGATATACGCATTTCAGAAAGAATCCCTCTATGACGCTGCTGCCTGAAAATCCGTTTGTCTCAAGATCGAACAATATTACTCTTCCGTCCATAGGAACATCATAGACCATATTGTAAAAAGACGCAAGCCCGTGTCTTTATACCGTCTGTGCGTCCGGGAGACTCGCGGCCCGTACCGGGAGCCTCTCTGCAACGTGGCGTTCAACCTTCTATCTTATGGGGCATATGCCGGATTCGCATGTCTCGTCACCCAGGTCTATATCTGTTTCCGAACTCTCATAGCGGGCGATCAGTGAGGGCACCATGGGTTTAAGCAGCGCCGCCCTTTTTTCATAATCCTCCTTGCTGATCTTTTCATAAGGAGCCTGAGCGTAAAAATGGTCATCCAGTGATAAAAAGGATATGGCCACGACGTCATCCCAGTTTTCCCACAACCAGTCTTCGACGAGCGTCCATTCATCTTCCCTGACATGCACCGTTATCGATGCGTTATGATCCACAAAATGTTTCATAAACATCTTGTACACTTCAAGCTGTTCGAGTGCGCTGACATCATATTTGGTCCTGCCCGGAGGTGATTTCACTGGAAAGGAGATCACAAGGTTTCCGGAATTATTCACGTCCTCTTCCATTGGATATCCCAGTTCCCGGCATACATTTGCCAGTATGTCCGTTTTGCTTATCCTTATGCGTCTCAGATAATATGGCGAATGGGAATAGTGCAGCCCGCTGCTGACCGTGGGAAGCTGTGAGAGGCTGCCCTCCGGTTTTACCGTGGTCACCAGCAAAGGCGGATTGCCGCCAAGTTCGGAGGCATATTCCTCGGCAGTCTTCCGGGCCCTTTTTTTTGTGTCTTTAAGCAGTTGTATCTGCTCCTCGCCCGACATGGATGTGGCGTTGACCATATCCTGCCATCCCGTCAGGCTGACACCCAACAGCCTGTCACGCTGCTGGTTATTGTCCCATTCCGGCAGTTCGAGGTACACCGCGCTCATCCTGTATCCCGCCCTTACACTGAGTTCTATGGCGCGCAGCCAACCTTTTTTATCAAATACGCCCGCATCCGCGCCATCCTTGAATTTCACAAAAGCCATGACATTGTTGGTGGTAAGGTTGCACAGTCCCTTGTCAGAAAGAAGTATTTCGGCGCAGGGGTTGACTCCCTGAAAGTCCGTGCGCCTTTTCGCGGCGGCCTCGGCATTCACGAAACCCGGCTCTCCCGAATATCTTATCTGTTCAATATGCCAATGGAGCTGTTCCCTGGAGGGTCTGTGTTCGTAAAATATGGAATTGTTGCTCATCTGCCGGTGCATGATATCATTGTTCGCTACCCATTTACCCTCTTCATCCTGAAAGTATATCTCATTTTTAGCGGTTATGCACTTATTGTCGTCGGGGTCGATCAGGCCCAGTTCGGCAGTGCGCCTTACCCCGCCGACCACCACGCAGGCGCCCATGATGTTCATGATATCCATGCAGTCTATGGGTTCAAGCCTGATCTTGTTTGCCATGGCCCTGAATCCCGCTTTTTTGATCACGCCGTCTATTTTCCTGAACATGGATTGCAGGGCGTTATATCCGCTTGCGGTCCCGCCGAAAGTCTTAAGCCTTTCCCCCCTCGGCCTTACTGAGTTGTAATCGATCAAAACAGTCTTGACGTTTTTATACTTATGGGCATAGGTAAGCTGTAAAAGGAATTCCAGGGCGGATACCCATCCCTCCTTTGAGTCGCCTACTTTTATCCTGGCAATCTCGCCTGTCTCATTGAAGGAAAGTGAAGTCGTCTCATGGCGCTTGCCGTGTTCCTCCGGTATAAATTGCTCATGTATGATCTCAAGATTGGTCCTGACCTTAGGGAGCTTCGCCGCGTCTTTACGCAACACCCTGAACCCGACTCCGGAACCGACCATCAGAAGATAAAACGCCTCCGAAAATGACTCCATCTTGTCTATGACGGTAAATGCGCAATTATAGTTGGCTGTGGGGAACTTTTTTGCGACATCCGTTCCGCCCACCCAGAATGTCCTGCCGGAAAGGAACTGTCTTAAATTGAAAATATTGTCAAAAAGCTCCTCCGCCTCCTCCTTGGCGACCCCCGGGACAAGACTGACGTTGTAGTCCACGGCCCTCGCAACCGTCTCCCACCACTCTTCGCGGCGCCCCACATCTTCCAGAAAACGGCTGTATGTCCTGTAGTACACAAAACTTCCAAGCGCTCCCATGGGCGTGGGCTTATGCTTGAAGGCAGACAGATACTTTTCCGACAATATGCCGGAAATCGTCTCTTTTTTCTGCACGACATTGCGTTTCATCGCCCTGTTGCCCCTGTACAATATATATTCCTTGGCGACATCCTTACGGTCGCTTTCCATCAGAAAATTCTCGACGATGTCCTGCACCTTTTCAACGGTTATCGTGTCTTCATAATTCCTGCCGATATAGTCCACTACTTTTTCGACCACTTTTCGGGCAAGCTCACTGCATGCGCCGTTAAGCGACTTCGCCGAAGCCAGATAGATAGCATTCTCAATCTTTTCAGGCCTGAAATCCATGGTCTCGCCGCTTCTCTTGACCACTTTCTTTACCATCTTTTACCTCCCCGGGGGGGTATATATTGTCATACTTGCCCCACATGCATACAATATATAGCATGTATTACAGAATGTCAAAGGCTATAGCCAGATTAAACATATTTTTTGATCATCTTAATGAGTGACTTTGTATCAAAGGGTTTCTGTAAAAAATCAAGGGCTCCCGTTTTAAGCGTACGCTCCACCCTCTCGTCCTTTTTAAATCCGGAGGCCAGCACCACCCTTGCATCCGGGTCAGATTCCACGAGTGCGCGGAGGGTCATCTCGCCGGACAGACCGGGCATGACCATATCCAGTATGACCAGGTCTATCTCATTTTTGTGGTCATTATAGACCTTGACGCCCTCAATGCCGTTTTCAGCCTTGAAGACCTTATAGCCGTAGTATGAGAGTATGCCTTCCGCGGTATCGCGTATGATCATCTCATCATCTATTATCAATATGCTTTTTCCGCCGCCGTCGTGCGGCTCAGTATTAAAGTCCTTTGCTTTCGTGTTCTCTTCCATGGGATCGTCCGCTTCGGGAATATAGACCTTGAACACCGACCCCTTTCCTTTTTTTGATCTTACATCGATGAACCCGCCGTGCATCTCCAAGATCTTCAACACCATTGAAAGGCCGAGTCCCGATCCGTTTTGTCTCATCTTTGTGGTAAAAAACGGATCAAATATCTTGTCAAGGTCGGCCTTGTCTATTCCGACGCCCGTGTCTCCGACCGTTATCACCGCATAATATTTACCCTTTACTGCCAAGCCCCTTCTAAGATAATCGGCTTCGGCTTTTTTTTTCTCCAGCGCAACTTCTATCAAACCGCCTTTTTTTCCCCCTTCCGGCACCATTATTGTCACGGCATGCATCGAATTTATGCATAGATTAAGCAGCACCTGTTCTATCTGGGCCTTA
>CAZJQC010000003.1:12481-13615 GCA_964548195.1 uncultured bacterium
GGCATGCATCGAATTTATGCATAGATTAAGCAGCACCTGTTCTATCTGGGCCTTATCCATCCTGACAATGATCTCTTCGGGATAATAATGCGCATGTATTGTGACGCTTTTATCAAAAGTGTTTTGACATATGGAAATAACATCCTTTATGGTCGCGTTCATCGGACATAACTCCATCACGGGTTCGCGTTGGTGTGAGATGTTAAGCAGTTCCTGGACGATCTTGGCGGCTCTTTCAACGGAACGTTCTATGATGTCGATATGCCCGGCGATCGATTCGGCTTTTATACTCTCTTTTTTTTCCATCCCTATCCTTATCAGCCCCACCGCGCCTGATATGCCCCCCAGTATATTATTTATGTCATGCGCAAGTCCGCCGGACAGCTGTCCGATCAGCTCGAGTTTCTGGACCTGCTGGAGCTTAAGCTCGTTTTCCTTTGTCGCAGTGATATCGGATATGAAGCCTTCAAGGAAGACCGTCCCGTTCAGCATCGCAGGGTGGCCTTTTTCAAACACCCATTTGACATGGCCGTCTTTTGTCATTATGCGGTAGATGATCTCAAAAAAACCCTTTTCCCTGATCCCCTTTTCGATCTGTTCCCGTACCTTCTTGCGGTCTTCTGCGTATATGATGTCATTATACGAGAGCGACTCGTCATTAAGCAGTTCCCTGGTAAGATATCCGGTGAGTTCCGTCAGCCCCTCACTGATGAAAAGCATGGTCCACGGCTCATGCGTTATGCATCTGTAGGCCGTTCCCGGAAGGTTTTCCAGCAGGCTTGCCATATATCTTTCGCTCTCGCGCAGCTCTTTTTCCCTTTCAGCTATGGTTATCGCCATCATATTAAAACTGTCAGTCAGCTCTTTTATCTCAGTATACCGCTCCTCTTTTTCGGAGAGCACTATATCGCCGGCGACCATCTTTCTGGCTGTCACATTCAATCTCATGAGGGCTGCGGTTATATTGCGCAAAAAAGCGGAACCAAATAAAAAGGAAAGGAAAAGCGAGCCGGCAACTGCCATTACCAGTATGAACGGCACCGTGGCCTGTGATGTCAGGGCGGACCCCTTATACTGGTATATTATTACCCTCCACCCCGTATCCCTGATCTCCGACTGTACACACATTATGTC
>CAZJQC010000003.1:13715-17222 GCA_964548195.1 uncultured bacterium
CGCAATTCCGACATATACACCTGGCCGGAAAGGTCATTGCCCGCCAGATCGGGATTGGCCGGTGATACAGCCAAGGTTTTCGATGTGTTGTCGGCGATCAGTATCCTCTTTATATAGCCTGAATTTTGTATGATCGTGTCCGCATATCTTTCCGCCTGACGTATATTGCGAAGCACTCCGTTGTCGATCAGTTTTCCCAGTTCGGCCGCATCATCCACGGACCTGCTTAAAAAACCCGCGATCTCGTTTTTCAGCAGCCTTGACATGGTATTGTTTTTCTCGGAGGTCCTTCTGTTAAAATCCTTTTCTATGACATAATACGTCACCAGCATGGTCGTTATCAGCGGAATGGTCACCAGTATGAGCAGATTGGTCGTTATTACACGTCTCAGAGAAGACGCAGATCTCATTAAAGATTACCCGCTTTTACATATTTTCCGTCACGCACTTCCACCAGCGTGCGCACGCCTTCCGCATCGTAAACGGGATCACCGTGTATGCTGAAATGCAGGCTTCCCTGAAGCATGTCAAAGTTTCCGTATTCGGGCAGTCCGTCCCTTATGCCACACCCGTCATAAACCATACGCTTTTCCATAAATTCAAATAGTACAAGAGCGGCCTCATATGAACTGATCGCGGAATAATCGGGCGAATAGCCGTAGTTAGCCCTGAACATATCCCTGAACTTACGATATTTCTCGCCCTGATACTCTTCGTCATAGTGTTGGAAAAAAAGGACGCCGCTGCCGTATTTACCTGAATTCTCCAAAAACTCACGGGTCTTTCCCCATATACTGGATATGATGTCCCCTGAAAATCTCAACTTGCCCAGCTGCTGGCATATCAGGGCGGCATCCATTGCGTCTGTCACAAGAACGACACAGTCGGCTTTAGTAGCAAGGATCTTTTGCGACATCTCATAATACGAGGGTCGGGTTCTGCTGTCATATCTGAAGGCCGCCGCGTTGATATCCGAACCTGCAAGGCTGCCGGTCAGCCCCCGAAACCAGTCTTCGGTATACTTGTCATTTGCCTCGTCAAGGACGACAGTAACTCGTATTTTACCGTATCTCTTTTTCATATAGGCGCCTATGGTATCGGTCTCCTCAGCGTTGGCAGGCTGGATGCGGAAAAAGCAGTCATCTTTACCGGCGAGGTCATCTGTTGTCGCGGACGGACTCATAAGGAGCATTCCTTTTTTTTCGGCCTCGCCGACGACCACCTCCGCTATTGTGCTCGTCATAGGCCCTATTATCACAGACACGCCCGCTTCATGCAATTCATCCAACATCTTCAGTGCCGTGCCGGCATCTCCCTTGTCGTCCTTTACCAGCACCCTGACTGTTCGGCCGTTTATGCCTCCAGCTGCGTTCACATCCCTCACGGCGAGCATCAACCCGTTTCTTCCGTTAACGCCAAGGTCCGACGGTTTCCCGGAGAGACATCCCAAAAATCCGATCTTAATGTCCCGCCTCTCTCCACACGCTGTTACAGACAACACAAAGCACAATATCAGGAGAAAAGCTCTCCCGGCGTCACACATCTTATTTGCGGAAGTTTTATGCTTCATAAAACCTCTTATATGTCTCCAATGGAGTGTTCACGCTCATATTCCTCCGTTCGATATATACGGTACCGTCGCTTTTTGTAGACCGTCGCCACATGACCAGTCTGATCTTGCCGCCTTTTATCTCCAGAGCGGTTATGCAGCTTGGATGCACTCCGTTTCCGGTATTGAAATAAGCCGCGGCGTCACGGCCCTTACGGGCGAACATGGACCTATGGGTGTGGCCCGTTATTATGATCTTTTTTCTGTCACGCGCCCATGCGATCAACTTATTTTCGACCTTGCGTCTCTTTTTGAACTCCCGCGCGGGGCTTGAAGGATCATGAAAACCTATGAGTTGCAGATGCGCCCAGACATACCTGACGAAAAACCGTCCGATCTTCCACCACCTGTCGTTTATCAGATCACCCTGATGTCCGTGTACGAGAAAAAGTTCCGTCATATTCTCCCTATGCCTCAACCTGATACCCTCATACACCGTAATGCCGTCAAACAGCGGTTTGACCGTGCCGGAATATCCGTCATAGAACGCATGAAGGTACTTTTCAGTGACGGACTGATATTTTCTCTCCATATCGTGATTCCCGAACAGCATGAAAAGCCTGTTTTCGACATGGTATTTTCTCATCCAGTTAAACACGGTCTCATGCGCTTTTCTGATCGCGGCAAATCTCTTATTTTCCCACAGTTCATCGCCGTCGCCAAGCTCGATATAAGTAAATCCACCCCTGAAATAATATTTAAGCGCGTACTCAAACATATTTCTATTCTGCGCGAAATCATCGTTTTTCCTGTCGTCTCCCCGATGAAGATCGGAAAAAAGGACTATTCTCGATTCGTCCCCGAACTCGATCTGAAAAGCATTGTCAAACACCCTGTCAAGCCTGCTGAAAGTCCCCATGGCACCACCTAATCTTATTATATTCCATTCCCGCGTTATTTCAAACGAAATCGTTTTCTTGAAAAAACAGGTGACGAGGCAAACACTTATTCTCTTAACTGTTGTAAATCTAAAAACCTTTGTATATACTGTATCCCTTACAGGGAGAGAACGTGGTCAGAGACCTTACCCGTGGAAATATCCTTAAAAACCTGCTCTTGCTTGCCGTGCCCACTATGGTGGGGTTCAGCGCGCAGATGGTCTATGATATAGTGGATATCTTCTGGCTCGGCAAAATATCCGGCGGAGCCATAGCGGGAGTCACCATATTCTCCACGATTTTCTGGGTAGTGGAATCCCTGAACGAAATAATCGGCACCAGCTCCATATCCCTCATCTCGCAGGCCTTCGGCAAAAGGGACATGGCCCGGGCATCTCTGGCGATAGAACAGACAATAGCGTTCAAATTCATTGTCGCCCTTCTGGCGGCCCTCTTCCTGGTGCTCTTTCTAAAACCCATAATGCTGATGTTCGGAAGCGGAGAGATTGTCGGATACGGGCTTGAATACGGCTATATAAGGCTTTTTTTCCTCCCGGTCATGTTCTCCTCATATTCCGTCAACACCGCCCTGCGGTGTCTGGGAGACGCTAAGACCCCGATGTACATCATGATCGGATCAAGCGTACTGAATATCATACTTGACCCGATACTCATGTTCGGGACCATCCCCGGCATAGGACTGCCCGGCGCCGGGCTGGGCATTTTCGGAGCCGCACTGTCGACGATCATATCCCAGACCATAGCATTTCTCATCGGGTTCTATATACTCTTTTCCGGCAGACGCGGGGTAAAGCCCTCTCTTAAGGGTCTGGCACGGCTTAACGGGGAGATGGACAGAAAACTTATGACCATCGGACTCCCGAACGGCATAGAGATATTTATACGTAATTTTTCCATGGCTGCCATCCTCAAATATGTATCGCTTTTCGGAAGCGCGGCTTTGGCAGCCTACGGAATAGGCAACCGCCTTATCGGCATCGCCTTTATGCCGCTTATAGG
>CAZJQC010000003.1:17322-85815 GCA_964548195.1 uncultured bacterium
TTTTGTTCCTTTTAGGCATATCCTGCTCGGGCGGAGGCACGTCCTCCACACCGTATACACAGTCGAATATCATAAGCCATGAAGACACATCTATAAGCGCGATACCCCTTGACGCGATCGAACAAGCCAGAAACACCCTGCATATAGCCTACGGACACACCTCTCACGGCAGCCAGCTGATAACAGGGATGGCCGGCCTTGACGGATTCATGGGGGGCCACGGCATTTACATATGGAACGCCGGCGGCACAGGCGGCGCCCTCGACCTCCGCGACAACCCCTTTTCCGGCGCATCCGATCTCGGCAATCCGGACAGGACCGCGTGGGCAGGCGCCACACGGACCTACCTTGATGCAAATCCGGCATGCAATGTCATAATGTGGTCATGGTGCGGACAGGTCAGCGATGCTACCGTATCGGATATTGACACGTATCTCACTCTGATGTCCGCCCTGGAATCGGATTATCCGGATGTCACTTTCGTATATATGACGGGCCATCTTGACGGATCCGGCGAATCGGGCAACCTTCAAGCGAGGAATGAACAAATACGTGAGTTCTGCCTTTCAAACGGGAAAATACTGTATGATTTTGCCGATATAGAGAGCTACGACCCCGATGGCGCGGGGTATCTCGGCATGGCGGCCAATGACAATTGCGATTACGATTCCGACGGAAACGGGACACGCGATTCAAACTGGGCTATAGAGTGGCAGAATGAAAATCCGGGCGCATGGTACGACTGCTCGCCCGCCCACACGCAGCCCCTCAACGGCAACCTTAAAGCCTACGCGGCATGGCATCTTTTTGCAGTCATCGCGGGGTGGGATCAGTCAATCTGACCTTTGCGCGGACCATCTGCGCGGAAACAGACGCGCGGAGTGGTAACCGTTACAGAAGTACAGCCCTGAGATCTCATCGCCTGTAACGGCGTACAGCGGCTTATCGCATCGCTGATTATGGAACACCGTGATATATCTCAAAAGCCCGGCGCCTTCGTCCTCTTTCCCTTCGGGGATCGTCAGGTCATCAAGCCTGCAGAGATTGCCCATATCGTGATACGTTGCCAATGCGGAGACGCATCCGTTTTGCTCTGCGGTGATTATGTAAAACTTTCGAGCCCCGGCTCTGCGGCGGATCTTCTCGAATATCCATGATCTCGCCCCGTCAGACGACAGAAATTCGCGTATCCCGGGAGTGACCTCCCTGCCCACCCTGACGCTTTTTGTCGCGCCCTTTTTCAAACACCGCTCCCCGCATACGGCCAGGGAAGTCCTTTCAGGGCATACTTGATAGCCCGCGGCGGCCAGCCCGGCCTCGACCAACACATCACGTTCCCCGTTCAGCGAGGACCTGAACACAGCGGCAAGCCCCCTTTTTTCATAGAACATCTCCACCGCATGAATGCATTGGAAAATATCATGGCCCGAACCTGTGATCACCGCGTGATTCCCCTCCCGGAAAGCGGGAAAATCCACGTTGTGGAACATAAGGCCGAACTGCGTGACAAACATGCGCGAAAACCAGCCGGGATAGAACACCTCCGCCGTCACAAGCGACCGGCAGCCTGTCATATCACCATCCGGATGTCCCGCGCAGCCGCCCCGCTCATCAGACACGCGGACAAGCTCCGATGATCCTGCCGTTTCCTTCCGGCATGACTTTTTCACAGCATTGAGTTCCATACTTCATGTTTAAATATATTCCATCGCACCCATACAGACAAGACGCCGGCAAAAGTTATTGATGCGCTGATTTATTCGTCCTCCTCCTGAGAGCGCGAAGGCGTTAAAAACGGGAAATGCTTATGCGCCGGAATATATCGATATGTTTTTCTTTCTTTTAGCGCTTCTTTTCAGGCTTGCGATATCCTTGAAAAACAGAAATGTCGCATATCCCCACAGACATATTGAGGCGATCAGGAGCCCCGCTACGACGGCAGTAAACAAGTACATATATCCTCCTCGGTTCAAATGTATTATAATGGCTTGGAGGGAAAATGTTGAGACAGTAAATTTTCGTTAACACAGTTCACCCGCGCACATCTAACTCGTTAAATAACAATGCATGATCCCGTTAAAAACCCGTGTAAAGTTCACCGGAAGGGAACAAAAAAAGGCGCAGCCGTGAATGGCTGCGCCTCCGGGCATGGAAGGATCGTGATTTCCGGACCCGATTGATAGAATCAACTATTAATTATAATGACAAAGAGCCTGTTTTTCAATGGCCGGGATGAACGGCCTTTTACACCCGTTCCTGTTGTCCCGGACAGTAAAGCCCAACTACTTGCCTGATATGGTGATTCCACCCGCTGATATCCATGGCAGTATGGAATAGCCGCTGTTAAGTCTTTCAACGGAAACGGCGTTGATGCCCAGCATCATATCCATAAGGTTTCCGCTGATCATTGTCTCCTTCAGGGCCTCTTTCACCTCTCCGTTCCGTACAATAAAGCTGTTTTTGGCTACGCCTGAGAAATCTCCGTTTTCGTTCGGATGCCCCCCCGCGAAGCGCGATATGATCACGCCGTTTTCAGTGGCTGCGATGATATCACTCAGCCTGTCCGTCCCTTTGTCAAGCACCCATGCATAACCGTCGTTTCTGACATTTTCGAGGCCGGTCTTATTCTTGCCGTACAGGGACAGAATATAATTTTTAAGTATGCCGCCCTTTATAACGTCTATGTCCTCTGCCGGGTAACCGTCGCGGGTAATGTCATACCCTCCGGCCATGAGGGGATTAAGCGGCTCGGAGCGCAGTGACAAATTTTCCGGCGCGATGCGCCCGCCCCGTTTTCCCTTATATGGGGAACTGCCCGATATAAGCCATCTGTCTCTGAGATAGGCGGAGATAAAATTGATAAACTGGAAAACGCATTGAGGGGTGAGGATGGCGGTACCGAGAGTTTTACCTTCAAAAGAGACCGGGTGAAGTGTCTTCTCCACATCCGAAAAAAAGCTTCTCACTCCGGGCATGTCAAGAAGCGGGGTTTCCAGCCCGCTCAACTGCATATAGAGATGGCTGAAAGAGGAAGCGGCATCGCCTTTTTTCGCGACAGACGTTATGCCCGTAGCGTATACTCCCCTGCGCGAACAGAGGTCTGCGCCGTTGGAGTTAAGGTAATTTTCTGTCAAGACAGTATGGTCCATTATCATCTGTTCGACCGCAATAAGGGGAAATTCTTTTTTGAGGCCTTTTATCAGTTGGTCGAAGCGGTCATACATCAAATCCATGTCGGGAAGAAGTCCCGTTCCCTCCCTGTCAAGGGTATTGCCCTCCGGCATATCGTTGGAACTGTCTTTTACGGATGAGTGGGAGAGATCCATCGCCAGCACCGCGGCAGCCTCGACAGAACTCTGTTCCGTATGGTTTACGGTGACACTTCCCAGGCGTTCCTCGTTTATGATGCTCATTGTCAACTCAGGAGCAAACAGTTTTCTGTAAAGGGTAAAGGCCCCGTTTTCAAGGTTTATTTCATGCTTTTCGGTGACCCTGTAACGCGCCGAATATTTATCGGCCCCGGTATCTTTCAAGGCTTTCATCGAACGCGACGCGACATCTCTTACACAGCCGTTTCCCATTACCGTCCTCCGATATTGACTCTGCACTTGATCGAGGGCCCGCCAAAGCCTACGGGGATAGCCTGTTTTTTTCCACACATCCCCCAAGAAGACCATGACATCTCGTCGGATACCATGGAGACCGACCCAAGCATGTCAAAACCCATACCCGATATGGTAGTATCCTTTATAGCTCTCCCCAGCTTTCCCTTCACGATCTCATAACCTTTTATTACGCCGAACATGAATTCGCTGGTTGAATCAGCCTGACCGTTGCTCGATCTCATAAGATAATATCCCTTGTCTATCGAAGCTATCATATCTTCAAGCTTATCCTGGCCGGGCAGAAACCCCGTGTTCCGCATCCTTATCAGAGGCTCATCGTCATATTCCGACGCCCTGGCATTGCCCGTGGGCGGGACATCGTACTTCATCGCAGATTCCTTATTATGCATCATGCCGCATAAGATCCCGTCTTTCACAAGGGCCACGTCTACGGCGGGCGTGCCTTCGTCATCCACGAATACCGGCACCGGGCACTGCCGGCCCATGGCGGTATTCGCAAAATCCGACAGATTAAGCTTTTCCGATCCTATTCGTTTACCCATGTATGAATAAGTCATGGACCCCCCGGAAACGATATCCGCTTCCGTGGTATGGCCGATCGCTTCATGCGCGAAGACCCCGGTGATCTCGGAATCAAGTATGACGTCATGTTCTCCGGTCTCGGGATAAACGCCTTCCGCTTTTTTTCTGAGGGACTCATAAAACAGGTCGATGCGCTCAAAAAAATCATCCGGTATCCCGAAGTTATCCTCATATTGGCCGAACCCCCCGAAAATTTCAAAGAGGTCGGTCGGCGAATCCCCGGATATTGAGGTCATTGAAAGTATCAGTAATGACCTTGGCACCATTGAATAGGCACTTGAACCGTCTGAATTTATAAAGGATTTTTTCATGTCAAGCGTCTTAAGCGCCATGCTTCTGCTCAATATGTTTTTGCATGTCTTTTGAATATAAGAATCAAGTTCTTTTAAAAACCCGATCTTTTCCTTTCTGTTCCGATGCTGTTGTTTGGTCGAAAAGTCATGATAGGACTCGCCGCTTACCGCGGGAAGCGGCATGATGTTCCTGTTAGCCCTGGCATCAAGAAAATGGGCGTTTTCTGTCGCGGAGCGTATTGCTTCTTTTACCATATCGTCCTGAGAACCGGTAACCGCTGCGAAACCCCATACACCGTTTGTGTAGACCCGGGCGGAGATGCCCCCTTTTGTTTTATCGGCATTAACCGACACATCGCCATTGAGCAGATGTATGTCGCGCTCCCTGTTTTCCTGATATCTCAGCTCCGTATATTCGGCAAACAGTTTCCTGTATTCAGACAATTGTCCGGGAAGCAAAGCGGTCACGTCCTTTCCGGTCCCGTTCGGGAGACTCTGCAGTCACAGTCCCTACGGCCCATTCAAAAGAAGCTTACATTATATGTGACACTGATCGTCAAATACAGTTTCAAAAACATCGTGATTAATTGTCATCAGCGGCATAAATATTCAAAAACCTCGCTATATCGCCGAAAAAGTCCGTTCCCTTACCGGGATATACCGGCCCTGAATCCCGACCGTATATGATCAGTATCGAGTTAGGCAGATTGTCATGCAACTTCAGCACTTCCTTTTCATCTCCGCCAGCGGTTATCAACACAGGCATGGTCACTTCGCGGGCCCCGGCTGAAAAGACCGGGTCCGCAGATTCAGAGATGGCTTTTTCCGGATATACAAGTATGACAGCCCCGCAGTTTTCGGGGTACAGCCTCGCGTATTCCAGGGCATCGGAACATCCCGTGGAATGCCCGAGCACGTTGACTTTTCTGATCCCCAGCTTCATCCTCAGCTCTTCGGCGTCCCTGATGTTGTCTCCCGAAATATTTTTACTGTCCACGCAGCTTTTTGAAAGGCCCGCGCCCCTTTTGTCAAAAGATATGAGTCTTGCCTTCAGCCCCGATTTGGCATACGCATCCATCAGCGGCGCGCATCCGTCCGTTCCGGAACCGTGGAATATCATCAAAGGCGTGCCCTTTCCCGATGTGAGATAATGTATTCTCGCCCCGGGAGTGTTGATATAATCGCCCGTACCCGTATTGTCCGGCGACACACAGGAAAAAAACATTGACAGGGATATGAGTAAAAACATGCGTAAACAGCGGGCCATCGAAAAAACCTCCGATCATAATCCGCTTAAATAATATACTTTTTATAAATAATTTCAAGAATAGAAAAGTCCGGAAACCCGGACTTTTCATATTTTTTTGAGATTTTTGAGGATTAAGTTCGATTATTCCTGCTCATCATCCGAATCATGCTGCTTTAACGCTGTTTTTTCCTGGGTCTTCAGTTTGATCTCTTCCTTTGTCTGCAGCTTCAATTCTTCCTTCGCCGGCTCCTTGTCTTCTCCCTTGGTCTGCAGCTTGATCTGCTCTTTTGTCTGGAGCTTCACTTCTTCCCCGGTCTGCAGCTTGATCTGTTCTTTTGTCTGAAGCTTGATCTGATCTTTTGTCTGGTCGCCGTTTTCATCCCCGGACGGTACGTTTCCGGAATCGGCGTCGCCTGCTTTGACCTCTTCTTTGTTCATCTCTTTTTCCTCTTCCTTGCCCTGCTCCTCACCGGAATTCTGGTTCATGTTCTGCTCATTGTTCTGTATCATGTTCTCAAGCTGTTTTCTGTATTCGGTCTCCTTGTCCACACTGCCTTTTTTGTACTTGAAGGTCTTGTCGGCCTGTGCCGATTTTGTCCCTTTGGACTGCTGGCCTGCAGACCACGCGCTCATGACCAGCGCCGCACATACAACCAATAATAAAACAACCTTTTTCATATTCGGCCTCCTTTAAGAGACAATACCCTTCCGCTGCCTTAAAGGTTACACGTTTACATCGTCAAAGCCCGGACAGGGGCGGCCGTGTGTCTTGTATGGGAAGATGTGGCCTTATCGCTGAGAGAAAAGGGAGCGGCGCCAGCCGCTCCCCCGTTTTCAGATTTCTATGATCTCGACAGATATGCCCTGCTCTTCAAACTGCGGCGCTATAAGGTCTTTCTGGCCGAGTATTACGGTTATGAAGTCATCGGGGCGTGATTTTTTCTCAAAGATCAGCTGCGCTTCGCCTGCTGTCATATTGTTATATTTGGCGATGTATTTATTCATCCAATCGGCGCCTCTTCTGGTGATCTCCATGTTGTACATGACGTCGTTGATGATGTCTGTCTTGTCCGAATAGAATTTCGGAAGCAGGGCATTGAAGAAGTTTACCGTCTTGTAAAGCTCTTTAGCGGATATGGGGTTTACCTCATCCTTTATGGCCCTCATCTCATCGATTATGCCCCTGTAGGCATTATACGCCGATTCCGGCTTCACTTCCGTGCGCACCGTATAATCTCCGCCGAGATTATTCACGCTGACGGACGACCTTGCGTCATATGCATAGCCTTTTTTCACTCTGAGAAGGTCCATGAGACGGCATTCGAACGAACCGCTCCCGTAGACCATGTCGGCTATTTTATGTTCGACGTATTTTTCATATCTATTGTCATACACATCATAACCCATTACTATTTTTGCCTGAGTCGCGTCAGGTTTGTTTATAATAAATACGCGGCCGTAATTCTTTTCCTGCGGTATTATTTTCTGATGCGGCAATGTCACGCCCTTGTTCTGCCATTCGGAAAAAGCATCCTTGATCTTTTTCTTCATGTCCCTGTTTTTAAAATCGCCGGCAATGCCGATGATCGTGGTGTTCGGCGCTATTGTCTCATCATAATACTGCTGCAGCTTTTCCGGGGTGATGTTCTGGACGGCGGATGTCTGTAAATCGATATCCGTATCAAAATCATAGGGATGATCGCCATACAGTTTTGCGAAAAACACCATATCCAGCAAAGACGGGTCCTGTGTGCGCGCCATACTCAGTCCCTGATAGAGCTCCATCATCTTCCGCTGATAATAGGGAGCTTTAAAATCGGGGTTCATAAGGATATCCGCCATGAGCGATATGAGCTCGTCACTGTCTTCTATGAGCGCGTTGCCGCTTAGCTGCAGATAATCACGCTTGGATGTGATGCCGAAATAAGTGCCGTGCAGCCCCTTGTATTCGTTCATCTCCTGCTCGGACATATTCGCTGTACCCGTTGACATCATCCCGATCATAAAATCCGTGATGCCGGCCAGTTCGGGTGTCTCATGTGAGCGTCCGCCTTTTATATAACCGCTTATTTCGACCACGGGAAGTTCATGGCTCTCTATAAGAAAGACGATGAGGCCGTTTCCCAGTTCAAAGCGTTCGTAAGCAGGCACGGTGATCTCGGGTATTTTGTTCTTGCTCTGAGCCAGTTCTTCAAAATACTGCTCCGAGAACTCGACGCCCGAAAAGGCCGGCGCCGACAGGAACACAACTGTCAATAAAACAAATAATATCTTTTTCATCTTCACTCTCCCAACCATTATTTACTTTTCGGGACTATGTAGGCAACGGTTCTTTTATCCTTGGACAGATATTTTTCGGCGATCGCCTTTATATCTTCCGCGTTCATGTTCTTGATCGCAGCGAGTTTGTCCTTATAAAGTTCGGGATTTCCGAAACGCACCGTGTCCAATGCCATCTGTGAAGCCATGCCGCCGGTATTCTTCATCATGAATATCTGCGCTTTCAAAGCGCTTTTTTTCACAATGGCCAATTCCGTCTCCTCGATGCCGCCGTCAATAAGCCTTGCGATCTCGGCATCGAATGCGGCAAGCACGTCGTCCATGCCGTCGACACTCATCGGGACGAGATACATCATGACAAATCCTGAATCCCTGAACGACATCGGTATCGCGGCAGTTTCCATGATCATGTGTTTTTCGTTCTTGAGCACGGTCTTTACCCTTGATGTGGAGTTATTCACCAGTATGTCGGCAAGAGCTTCGATGACCGGCACATCGGGATTGTCGCCCTGTGGCGATTTGTACATCATGGCAATGATCGGTACGTTTGTGATCTTCTCGATCTTCAAAAACTTTTCTTCCGTCTGTTCGGGCTCCACGATCCCCAGCCTTGTGATCTCTTTAGGGCTGTAATCCCCAAAATATTTGACGGCCAGCGCGTGGACGTTTTCAGGATCGACATCGCCGGAGACTACCATCACCGCATTATTTGGCGAATAATACTTTGAATAATAAGCTCTCATGTCATCCACCGAATAATTGAGTATTGAATCCATCCAGCCTATTACCGTGTGGTGCAGAGGATGTTTTTCGAAAGCGACGGACTGCATTTCTTCCCATGAAGACATGAAAAAACTGTTTTCCGTCCTCATCCTTCTCTCCTGCGCCACTACCTGCTGCTCCCTTGCAAACTCTTCGGGATCGATCTTGAGGTTTTGCATCCTGTCGGATTCTATGGCCATGGCAAGCTCAAGCTTCGCCGAAGGAAGTTCTTCCTCATACATGGTAAAATCATAAAAAGTGCCGGCATTAGCCCATCCGCCCACCTGTTTGGTCAGATGATGGACTTTGTCCTTGCCCAGGCTCTTCGTGCCCAGAAACATGGTGTGTTCCAGCATGTGGGAGATACCGGATATACGTTCGGGCTCGTCTATCGAACCGACATTATACCAGATCTCGAATTTCATCAGGGGGACTTTATGGTCCTCCACGACGAATATCTTCATCCCGTTTTCCAGAGCGAACTCACTGTAAGCCACTTCCGGAGTCTTCACGGGGTTGTTCTCCATGCGCGTCTCTGTCGCGGTACAGGCAAACAGAGCGGTAACGATTAATATTAACATGATTGATTTGACATAAGATTTCATCGTGCCTCCTTTTCCGACTGTTTTTTAATACGCAGTGCGAAATTAATGTTGCAAAGAAAAGCCCCCGCAGGGGGGGCTTATGATCATTATTTCTGTGAAAAACTTTTCAGTACGCCGAGCACATGATCTATGTCGCCGAGAGTATGGTCGCCGTTGACCTGAAACCTTATCTCCTCGTCGCCCTTGGGCACGACCGGAAAACTCAGGCCGGTGGCCAATATGCCGTTATCAGTCAGAAAGCCCACGAGTTTTTTTGTAAGGTCCGTGTCGCGTGTCAGCAGCGGGACCACGGGGTGGTCGCCCTGCAGTGTCTCGAATCCCAGTCTGACAAGGCCTTCCCTGAATCTTGCTGTGATGTTCCTGATATGGGCGAGTATTTTCCGCCCCTCATCCCCATCCAGTATCTCAAGCACTTTCAAAGCGGCTGCACATTCCGAACAGGTTATCGGGTTTGAATATATATACATGGGGGTCTTTTCGCGGAGATAGTCGATCACCGTGCTGTCTGCGACCACATAACCGCCGTTTACGCCGAAAGCTTTTCCCAGTGTCCCTATGAGTATGTCCACTTTGGAGCCGGTATACTCTTCGGTCCCCCTGCCTGTCTCGCCGAAAGCGCCCACACCGTGTGAGTCATCGGCTATTGTGATGACACCCTGCTCAAAATTGTCCCTGAAATCGTGACAGACGGCATTCAGCTCGTCGAATGGGCAATTGTCGCCTCTCATGCTGAAAATGCCGTCGGTGACCACAACGGCCCTCTTGCCCTTGCCCGTGGCCTCCTCAAGTTTTGCGCGCAGGTCGCCCATGTCATTATGTTTGTATATGAATTTGGCGGCCGGCCTTGAAAGTCTCATCGCGTTGATTATGCAGTTATGGTTAAGTTCATCGCTTATCATGACAGTGTCTTTATCCGTCAGCGGCACGATGACGCCCATGCTTGTGACATAGGCCGAACTAAGTATCATGCAGCTTTCCCTGCCGTGGAACGCGGCAAGTCTTTGCTCAAGTTCGATATGCGGACGATGAGTGCCGCTTATGAACCTTACGGCTCCGGGCCCCACGCCGAATTCCTTAGCGGCATTTTCCTCGGCCCGGATCACGTCAGGCCGCATGGACATGCCAAGATATGAGTTTGCATTCATCTTAATAAATTCACGCTGTCCGAAGCCGTCGATTATATATCTGGGGCCCTTTTCTCCGTCGGCCGGAATGATCTGTTCGATCACCATCTCGGCTCCCTTTGAAGAACCCTTTTCCTTCAGTTCATCAAGCTCGGACTTCAATACTGAGATCAATCTTTCAGTTGACATATTGCCTCCTTATGACGGCTATATAAGCCCCATGACCACGGAATTCAGCTTTGTCTCCGCATTGTCCGCCCGTGAGAGCATTATTATGGGGGCTTTTCCGCCGACTACTATTCCTCCGAAACTGCATTCGGCCGTATACATGATGGCTTTGGCCATAAGATTTCCCGAGACGACATCGGGCACAAGCAGGATGTCGGCATTGCCCGCGACCGGAGAATCGATGCCTTTGATCTCGGCCGCTTCAAGTGACAGGGCATTGTCAAGGCCCAGAGGCCCTTCCACGATGGCGCCCTTTATCTGGCCCCGCACATTCATCTTCGCAAGCAGCGCCGCGTCCACTGTGGCCTGCATGGCGGGGTTTACAGTCTCGACATGCGTCACAACAGCGACTCTCGGGACCTCCCAGCCTATGCGGTGGGCGTATTCAATGGCGTTCTCAAGTATCTTCACCTTGTCCTTCAGTTCGGGAAAGGGGAACATGCCGCTGTCGGTGATCATGAACATCCTGCCGAGTTTTTTCGATTCGAGCAGGACTATATGCGAAAGCACGCCGCCGGTGCGAAGCCCTTTGTTCTGATCCAGCGCCGCTTTGAGGAATACCGCTGTGGGCAGTTTGCCCTTCATCAGAGCGTCCGCGGCTCCCGTTGAGACGAGTTCGGCGCTTTTCAACGCGCCGTCCCATTCATCCGGCACATCAACGATCTCGTAATCGTCCGAGGACGCGCCGGCGGAGTCGAAAGACCGGATGATCTTTTCACGATCGCCCACCAGTATGGAGCGGGCGATATCCTCTTTCCGGGCAGTCTCAAGAGCGGTGATCACATCAGCACCGTATGGGTGTGCGACCGCAAGCTTTTTTCGTCCGCCTTTTACGGAACGGTATATGGAATCAAATCCGATCATATGCAGCACCTCTATTTCAGCTTTTCAAAAAAAGCTTTGTACGCTTCATAACAGGCGTATATATCCATTACCGAAGCAAGCTCAAAGGGAGAGTGCATTGACAGCAGAGCAGGACCGGCATCCACGACGTTCATGTTGTATTCGGCCAGGAACTTGGCAACCGTTCCGCCGCCACCCTCATCGACTTTCCCAAGCGTCCCTATCTGCCAGTCTATGCCCTTTTCGTCAAAAAGCGCCCTTATTTTTGCCACGAATTCCGCATCCGCATCGCTGGAACCGTATTTTCCGCCGGAACCTGTGTATTTCGTCATCACGATGCCATGTCCCAGACGGGGGGCATTCAGGGGATCGTGTACAGATTTAAAATTGGGGTTGATGCCCGCGCCGACATCAGAGGACAATACATCCGATATCTCAAGAGCCTTCTTCAGTTTCAGTTCGGAAAAATCACCATCCTGATTTTCTATCATCTCGGATATGACACGCAGTATAAACCAGGATTTCATGCCCGTTCTTCCGTCACTGCCTATCTCCTCTTTGTCGGCCAAAAAGTTGATCGCGGTATATTCGGGGTCCTCTACATCAAATATCGCCAGAGAGGAGGTATATCCGCATATGCGGTCATCATGGCCGAACGCGCCGATGAGCCCTTTGTCAAATCCGACCCATCTCGCGCCACCGGCCGGCACAAGCTGAAGTTCAGCCGAAATAAAGTCAGCCTCCGTTATGCCGTATTTGCTGTTGAGTATCTCCAGGACGTTAAGCTTGATCGCGTTTTTCACCTTTTCATCGTCCACGGGTATTGACCCGCATATCATGTTCAGCTCTTCGCCGGTAAAACCGGTGAGCAGTTTCTTGTCGCCCTGCACCTTTCTTGAAAGATGAGGGAGCACGTCCGGAAAAGTCAGCACCCCTTCCGAGTCATCCTCTCCCCAGACCACATTGACCTTTTCGCCGTTCTTTTTCACGATGACGCCGTGCAGCGATAGAGGCATGGTGACCCACTGATATTTCTTTATGCCGCCATAATAATGCGTCTTCACCATGCAGTATCCCTCATCCTCGTACAAGGGAGACATCTTGAAATCGATATGGGGGACATCTACATGCGATGCCACAAGATTAACGCCTTCCGATACCTTTTTCTTCCCCAAAACTATCAGGACAAGGTTTTTATCGTGATTTATCTCATAAAACTTTTTATGCCCTTTGCTGTCCTTCATTTCAGATAAAGGCCTGAAACCGTATTTTTCGGCCATTGCGGCCACTTTTAGGACATTTTCGCGCTCCGTCTTAACTTCGCTCAGAAAACCTCTGTATGCCTCACTGAAGTCAAAAGCGTTTTTTTTGTATTTTTCATCTTTTTTCAGCCAACTGCTCTTCTTCTCCAACGTCAGTTCTTTTTCAAGTTTCTCGTACTTAGTCATAAGACCTCCTTAAGCCTTTATGTAAATAATTATACTCAGTGTCGTTCCGATTTCAAGTTTTTTATTTCGCATACAGAAACATTATCCCGCAGTCAGATAGATAATAATCATTGTGACTGATAATATCAAGGGAATAACCGACGGGAGCAGGTATTTTCTGTACAGCGCCGTCAGCTCCACCTTGAAATATTCGCCGCTTAATATGAGACATAGATGCGTCGGCGAGAGCATGATGCCGACGAACACAGACGCGTAAAGTATCATGACATGAGGCAGGCCGAAATCTGGTATCAGGGACATGAATATGGGAAAGACTATGCCCGCCGCTGCCACGGTAAGCCCTGTCGCGAAGCCGACTATCAGCGGGAGTATCACCATGAGAAGGTAGACCACGGAACCGGGTATCACCTCGGAACCGCTGAAAACCTGCCCCGCGTCCACCACGTTTTTAAAGAGCATCGCGCCGAAGATCAAAAGGAACATCTTGATGTAATCCACACTTTTTATACTCTCAAATACTGAAGATGCCGGTATCCTTTCCAGCAGGACATAGGCCGTCATAGCCGACAGCAGGCTGATCAGTATGTCAACCCCGATAAATGCATAGAGTACGATCAGGAATAAGATGGGATACAGCGTCCGGATGAGGCCTTTAAGATCGATGTTGGAGTCGAACAGCGGCGCCTTGACTTTTCTTATCATAAAAAACCCCCATAGTATGGAGATTAAAAAAAAGGGCGCCAGCCCCGCCAGTATGCGGGGGTAGGATACGCCAGCGAAACCGTTCATGAAAAGTATTATCGCGGGATACATGGGCCATCCGAACTCCCATACATGCCGGAACCAGTAATTCACATAGGCTTTTGAGATATCATCCATATTCAGCTTATCCCCGACCTGCGACACCAGTGGCGCCGACACCACCGCGCCGCCCGGCATTGGTATCATGCCTATCAACATGGCGGGAAAGACAAGCGACATCTTGCTGACGCCTATATGTTCTGTCAGGCCTGTTATACGGCCGGCAGACCTCATGAGTCCGATGAGTATGTATATAAGGTATACGGTCAGCAGCAATGTGATGCCCGCCCTGTCGGTGACAGTGCGGAACAATATCTCTTTAAGTTTAAGGTTGGAAAGGGAAAAAGCGAACACAGTGAGGGCGGAAGAGAGTATCAGCACGGGCCCCACCGGTATCCTGATCCTGAGCAGCGCCACCATAAAGGCAATTATAAGTATGAATTTGATTAAAACCATTTTTGCCTTAATCTGAGGCGACGCGGAGATCTAACTCCGCGCCGCCTCCATTGGATCATCTGAAAACAGCCAGAAAAACACCTGCGGCTATAGCGGAACCGATTACTCCGGCTACATTGGGCGCCATGGCATGCATCAGTAGATGATTATCCTTGTCATATGAACGAGCGACATGCTGGACCACTCTGGCTGAATCCGGCACCGCCGAGACGCCTGCGGCGCCTATGAGCGGGTTTATTTTGTTTTTCAGGAAGAGGTTCATAAATTTTGCGAACAACAACCCGCTTGCCGTTGCTATTGCAAAGGACAGCGCTCCAAGTCCGAATATCTCAAGTGATTCAAGGTTGATAAAATATTTGGCCTGCGTACTGGCGCCGACAGCAAAGCCCAAAAGCACCGTTGCAATATCAAGGATCGCGTTTGAGGCCGTTTTGGCGAGTCTTTCCGTGACACCGCTTTCCTTAAGCAGATTGCCGAACATCAGCATGCCGACAAGAGGTATGGAACCGGGCGCGATCAACGCCGCTATTACAAAGGCTATTATGGGAAAAGCCACCCGCTCCACTTTTGAGACCCTGCGCGGAGGACGCATCCTGATCAGCCTTTCCTTCCGGGTCGTCAGCATCTTCATTATGGGCGGCTGTATTACGGGCACCAGGGCCATGTATGAATACGCCGCGATCGCTATAGGGCCCAAAAGCTTGGGCGCCAGTTGCGACGCTATGAAGATGGAGGTGGGCCCGTCCGCCCCCCCTATGATGCCGATTGAGGCGGCATCGGTCTGGGAAAAGCCCACGAACAATGCGCCTATGTATGTCACGAAAATACCCACCTGCGCGGCCGCGCCCAAAAGCACCGATTTCGGGCTGGATATCAACGTGGAAAAATCTGTCATCGCACCAATACCAAGAAAGATCAGCGGCGGGAATATACCCGATCTGACGCCCCAGTATATATAGCTCAGGACGCTGTCCATGCCGAACCCGTTGGCTACGGTGTCATATACGCCTATGGGCATATTAGGCGGACTGGCTATATTGCCGACTATGATGCCGAATCCTATGGGAAGAAGGAGAAGCGGCTCATATTTCTTGGCTATGGCAAGGTATATGAATATCACGCCAATGACCAGCATGATCACATTTCCGGTCTCCATCTGGGCAAATCCGGTCTTTCCGATAATTGTCTTGAACAGCGCGATGATCGCATTGTCAGACAAGACGGATGTCAATGCTAAAAGATTGAAAAACATGCGCTATCTCCTTATTCCAGGACGATCAGAACGTCGCCCTCATAAACGGAATCGCCGCGTTTGACCCTGATTTCCCTGACAACGCCCTCTCGGGGTGCCTGGACTTCGTTCTCCATCTTCATGGCTTCCATGATCAGGACGTCCTGGCCGGGTTTGACTTCGTCTCCGACTTTTACCAGCAGGTCTATGATCAGTCCCGGCAAGGGAGCCGTAATATCGCCCGAGCTCACAACATCCTTGGGCTTGCGCAGCGGAGCGCTCTCAGCGGGCCTGACCGACTGTTCGCGGCTGACCACCGGCGCCGCCGGCCTCACATCCACCGGTTTGGGTATGCCCAGGTCCTTCAGCACAATGTCATAGTCATTGCCGTTGACAGTCATCTTCGCGGTCTCAGCGCCGAACTCCTTGACATTGACCTTGTATTCCTTACCGTTTATTTCCAATACGATTTCCTTCATATACTTTCCCCCTATACCCTGTGTCCGTATTTGACGCCGGCTTTCCACCCGGATTGCTCCCTGCCGTGTTTGAACGTGATCTTGCTCTGCAGGGACTCAAGATGCAGCCTTTTGTACAGCTCCACGGTCGCGCCTATGGCGGCGACCACATCATCGTCGACCTCCGAGCGGACGATGATACCCTTTTCAACGGCGGCCTTGATCTCCGGTATTCCGGGAAGATCGACGTTTTTCTTCAGTTTTCTTGCCCCGTGGCTGATAAAGAACAAATTGAACACGGCGATGGAAAGCGCGATGAGTATCAGTCCCATAAAGACTGTCGTAATGCCGCTAAGCGCTATGTTCTTTCCATCGTAAACCGGCTGCGCAAAAATAATAATATTAAACAGATCCATTATATCCACACTCCTAAAGCGGTATATTGCCGTGTTTTTTCGGAGGCGTAGTATCTCTCTTGTTACTAAGCATCTCAAGGGCCTTTATCAATTTATACCTTGTCAGTTTTGGCTCTATTACATCATCAACATCGCCTCTGGAGGCGGCCACATAAGGATTGGCAAATTTTTCCCTGTATTCCTCGATCTTTTCATCGAGTTTTTTTGCCGGGTCCTCAGCCTCTTTTATCTCTTTTGAAAACACGATCTCGCTGGCGCCTTTGGGCCCCATTACGGCTATCTCCGCCGAAGGCCACGCATATATGACATCGCCTTTCAGCTGCTTTGAGTTCATGACACAATAGGCGCCGCCATATGCCTTCCTGGTTATGACTGTTATTCTCGGGACAGTGGCTTCCGCGTAGGCGTAAAGAAGCTTCGCGCCGTGCTTTATGATGCCGCCGTATTCCTGAACAGTCCCCGGCATGAACCCGGGCACATCCTCGAATGTGATCACCGGTATGTTGAACGCGTCGCAAAACCTTATGAACCTGGCGGCCTTTACCGAAGCGTTTATGTCAAGCACACCGGCAAGGTGTTTAGGCTGGTTTGCGACGATGCCGATACTCTTTCCGTTGAGTCTCGCATATCCTATGACTATATTGGGAGCATAGTATTCCATTATCTCGTAAAATTTCCCGTCATCAACTATCCTCGTGATGATATCCTTCACGTCATAAGGCTTATTGGGGTTGTCAGGTATCATGTAATTCAGTTCCTCATCCACCCTGTCGACGGGATCCTCTGTATTAACCTTCGGAGGCTCCTCCATGTTGTTCTGCGGCAGGAATGAAAGCAGTTCGCGTATGCCCGCGAAAAGCGATTTTTCGTCTTCATACGTCATGTGGGTGACGCCGCTCTTGCTCGCATGCACCATGGCACCGCCAAGCTCCTCTTTCGTGACATCCTCATGCGTCACGGTCTTGACCACCTTCGGTCCCGTAACAAACATCTGCGCCGAATTTTTGACCATGAATATAAAATCAGTCACGGCGGGAGAATATACGGCTCCGCCTGCTGCCGGACCGACTATGGCAGTTATTTGAGGCACCACGCCGGAATACATAACATTGCGTAAAAATATTGAGGCATAACCCGCCAAAGCGCCGACACCTTCCTGTATTCTGGCTCCACCGGAATCATTTATACCTATGACAGGGGCGCCTGTCTTTGCGGCCATTTCCATGATCTTGACTATTTTAGCGGCCACAGTCTCCGAAAGCGAACCGCCTATCACTGTAAAATCGAATGAATAGACAAAGGCAAGACGGCCTTCGACGGTGCCGTAGCCCGAGACCATGCCGTCGCCCATAAAGATCTTCTTCTCCATGCCGAACTCATGGCAGTCATGGGTCCTCAGCATGTCTATTTCTTCAAAGCTTCCCTCGTCAAGAAGCAGTTCAATGCGTTCACGCGCAGTAAGTTTGCCTCTCTCATGCTGTTTCTTTATGGAAGCCTCACCCCCGCCGACGCGGGCTTTCTCCATCTTTTCCTTTAACTCCAATATCTTTCTTTCCATTGCCATGGTCTCAGTCCTCCTTAATCTGACAGATCTCTGTCAGAACTTTAGCGGATGATTTGGGATGAATAAAGGCTATCTTTGATCCGTGAGCGCCTTTACGGGGCTCATTATCGATCATTTGTATACCTTCCGCGGTAAAATCACTTATTTCTTTTTCGATGTCGTCTGTCTGATAGGCGATATGGTGCATTCCCTGCCCCTTTTTCTCAATAAACTTTGCAATGGGGCTGTCTTCGGAAGAGGGTTCAAGCAGTTCTATTTTCACCTCACCGACACGGAACATCGCCACTCTGACCTTTTGGCCGGCGACTTCCTCTATGCCACAGAATTCCAATTTCAGTATATCCCTGTAAAACGGGATATGCTCCTCCAATGACGTCACCGCTATACCGACATGGTTGATCTTTTCGATCATATACGTTCACACTCCTTCTTAAAAACACGCATTATATCATCTATCAGGGCGTAAGGTCTCGTTTTTTTGTTATACAGATCATCCACCCATTTGCCGACATTATTATAAAAATCCATTTTGATGTCAAGCATTTCATGGATCTTGACCGAAAATATTTTCCTTAACTCCTTTTCAAGCCTGTTTTTTCTCTTTTGCACCAGGGCTCCCGATCCCGCCAGCCCGGCCAGATACTTATCCGATTCTTCAAGGAGCTCGTCGACGCCTTCGTCATTTACAGCCGAGACAAGCAGAACCGGGTTCATAGGAGCGTCGTCATCCGCATATTTGATACCCAGCACGTAATCTATCTCGGCTTTCAGCCGTTCCGCGCCGTCCCTGTCACATTTGTTTACTATAAATATATCCCCTATTTCCATGACTCCGGCCTTCATCGCCTGTATTTCATCGCCCATGCCGGGGACAAGCACCAGCATGACAAGATCGGACATCTCTATAATATCCACCTCGGTCTGTCCCACGCCTATGGTCTCTATGATGACGGTGTCGTAACCTGCGGCATCCAGGATCTTGACCGCGTCAAAAGTGGCACCTGCCACCCCGCCCAAATGGCCGCGTGACGCCATGGAGCGTATGAACACCCCGTCATCCGTGGAATGCTGCTGCATCCTGAGCCTGTCCCCCAGAAGCGCTCCGCCGGAAAAAGGCGAACTGGGGTCGACCGCTATCACGGCGACCTTGCGGCCGCGTCTTCTTTCACGGGATATCAGTTTGTCCACAAGCGTGCTTTTACCCGCTCCGGGGGGGCCTGTGACGCCCCATACCGACGCATTGCCCGTATAACCGAACACAGCGTCCACGACGGCTTCACGAAGCGGGCCGTTATCCTCAACAAGAGATATGGCTCTGGCAACAGATCTCGGTTTCCCGGCCCGTATGCCGTCTATCAGTTGTTTCATCTGCGTATTTCGCCTCTTTTCGATTCAATAAAATCGACGACATCTTTTATTGGCGTCCCCGGAGTGAACACAGCCTGAACGCCATGTTCCTTCAAAAAGGGTATGTCCGTCTCCGGGATTACGCCGCCGCCGAAAACGATTATATCGGAAGCGTCTTCCTTCTTCAGAAGGTCCACGACCTTGGGAAAGAGTTCATTGTGCGCCCCCGAAAGAAGGCTCAGCCCGACGAAATCGACGTCTTCCTGCACGGCTGTCTTGACGATGCTCTCCGCAGTCTGTCTTATGCCCGTGTATATGACCTCATAACCCTCGTCTTTCAACGCCCTTGCCACGTATTTTGCGCCTCTGTCATGGCCGTCCAGGCCGGGTTTGGCAATCAAAACCCTGATCTTTCTATCGTTCATATCAATTACCTCCGTTCCTAAAGGACAATGGATTCACGGTATTCGCCGAATTCGTCGCGCAACACATTGCAGATCTCGCCAAGCGACGCATACTCCCGGACCGCGTCAAGTATCAGAGGCATAAGGTTTACGTCCTTATTCCCGGCTCCGGCCCTGATGGCGTCGAGTCTTGCCTTTACCGCGCCATTATCCCTCTCTGCCCTGAGAGTCTTCAACTTCTCGTTTTGTATGTCTCTAAGGGAATTATCTACTTTCAACAGATCTCTCGGGGCATCCTCTTCAACCACAAATTTGTTGACGCCGACAACTATGCGCTCTCCGCCCTCAACATCTTTCTGATACTTATAGGCGGCATCCTGTATTTCCTTCTGTACATATCCTTTTTCGATGGCCTTTACCATCCCGCCCAGTTCATCGATCTTTTCAATATACTCCATGGCCTCATTCGTGATCCTGTCGGTAAGGGCTTCGATATAATAGGACCCGCCCAGCGGATCCGCCGTGTTTGTCACACCTGATTCATGAGCGACTATCTGTTGAGTCCTCAAAGCGATCCTTACCGAATCCTCCGTAGGCAATGCCAGAGCCTCATCCCTTGAGTTCGTGTGCAGGCTCTGTGTCCCTCCAAGCACGGCGGCAAGCGTCTGTATTGCCACCCTCACGATATTATTGTCAGGCTGCTGGGCTGTCAGCGTGGAGCCTCCCGTCTGTGTATGGAAACGAAGCATCATCGATTTTTCAGAACGCGCATTAAAGCGCTCTTTCATGACCTTTGCCCATATTCTTCTCGCGGCTCTGTATTTTGCGACTTCCTCAAGCAGGTCATTATGGGCGTTAAAAAAGAAAGACAGCCTGCCCGCGAAGCCGTCGACATCCAGCCCGGCATCCATGGCGGTCTTCACGTATTCCATGCCGTCGGCAAGGGTGAATGCGACTTCCTGCACGGCCGTGGACCCGGCTTCCCTGATATGATAGCCCGAAATACTTATGGTGTTCCATTTCGGGACCTCTTTTGAACAATACTCGAATATGTTTGTGATCAGTCTCATCGAGGGCGTGGGGGGAAATATATACGTACCCCTCGCTATATACTCCTTCAGTATGTCGTTCTGTATGGTGCCGCGGAGCTTGTCCCGTGAGACGCCCTGTTTTTCGCCGACCGCTATATACATCGCCAGCAGCACTGCCGCGGGCGCATTGATAGTCATGGATGTGGACACTTTGTCCAGGGGTATGCCGTCAAACAATATCTCCATGTCCCGGAGCGTGTCAATGGCAACGCCGACTTTGCCGACCTCACCCTCACTGACCGGGTCATCCGAGTCATAGCCGATCTGCGTGGGAAGGTCAAACGCTACCGAGAGGCCGGTCTGCCCCTGTTCAAGAAGGTATTTGTATCTTCTGTTTGATTCTTCCGCGGTCCCGAATCCGGCATACTGCCTCATGGTCCAGAACCTGCCCCTGAACATCGTGGGCTGAACGCCTCTTGTATAGGGATAATCCCCGGGAAGGCCGATCTCTTCCAGGTATTTGTCCTCATTGAGCGCGTGTCGAGGCTGGTAAACCCTCTCGACTTCGATATCGGAACCCGTATGAAATTCCGCTTTCCTTTCGGGAAAACGTTCCAGTACTTTTTTCAGAGTGGTCTCGTTCCACTCTTCCGTCTTCTTGTCGATCTTTTTAAAATCAGACATCCCTGCCTCCTTATTTTATTTCCCCGACTATATCAAGTGTGTCTTTGGCTATCATCATCTCTTCATTGGTCGGGATCACCAGCACCCTGACCTTCGAATCCGGCGCCGAAATATCAACACGCTGCCCGCGCACCTTGTTCTTCTCATAGTCTATCTTAATACCCAGGGCGTCCATGTCACGGCATATCTCCTCGCGCGACTCCCAGCCGTTCTCGCCGATGCCGGCGGTAAAGACCAGGGCATCACAGCCGTTCATCGCGGCTATATAGGATCCGATATATTTTTTTGCGTTATAATGGACAAGGTCAAGCGCAAGCTGAGAACGCCTGTCGCCTTCCAATGCCTTAACCTCGACATCCCTCATGTCGCTTGACACGCCGGACACGCCCAGCATACCGCTTTTTTTATATATGATGTCATGCATGTCGTCAGCGCTGAAGTCGCCTGTGTTCATAAGATATGTGATTATGCCCGGATCGAAATCGCCGGAACGCGTCCCCATGGGTATACCGCACATCGTCGTAAACCCAAGAGAGGTGTCCACCGAATGCCCCCCGTTGACGGCGCTGAAGGAAGTGCCGTTGCCCATGTGGCAGGTGACGATCTTGAGACCCTCAAGTTCTTTTCCCACCATGGCCGCCGCTTCCTGAGCGACATATTTATGGGATGTGCCGTGAAAACCGTATCTTCTTATACCGTATTTCTCATACAGCTCATAAGGCAGTGAATACATATATGCCTTGCCGGGCATATTCGCATGAAACGATGTGTCAAACACGATCACGTTGGGTATGCCCGGTATCAGTTCCATCATGGCCTTTACACCGACAAGGTTATGCGGGTTATGCAGAGGGGCCAGGTGGTTTAACGACTCGAGCCGTTCAAGGTCGGACTCTTTTACCAGCGTCGATTCCTTGAAATCTTCCCCGCCGTGCACATACCGGTGTCCGACAGCGTCTATCTCGCAATAATCCCTTATGACGCCGTCATGCTCATCGGCAAGAACCGACAGTATTTTTGAAAGCCCGGTCTTATGATCCGCTATATCCGAGATCTCCTTGTGCTTTTCGCCTTCAAACGCCTTCCAGGACATAACGGAATCGGCTATGCCGATCCTCTCTATCAGTCCCCTGAGCATCACAGTCTCATTTTCCATATCCAGGAACTGAAATTTGATCGATGAACTGCCGGAATTCAAAACTAAGATTTTCATAAATTCTCCTCCATGTGGTGATAAGTCCTTTTCAGCTTGATGACGACAGACCCGTCAAGAACGTCCCTGTTCATAACGGCGCAAAACGACAAAGCCGAAATATTGTCATAAACATATTGATTATCGCTTACCATTTTAACAAACTGGGAATCCGCATAAACACCCAAATGCCATTCGCCGAAGAAATTCTCACGGACCCGGTCGAGACGGGGCCGGGGCTTTGAAAAAGGTGTGTCTCTTAAAAAGGATTCCATGTCTCTTTTATTGTCAAAGACAAAGAGCCCGTCGTCCTTGCGATAATAATAGGGCTTTTTCATGGAGTTCATTCTTTCTCCCATCACACTTCTCGCAATAAGCCCCGCCACTCCCGTGATCTTAAGCGCCTTGTATGTCTTCCCGCCATATGTCAGTTCTTCAAATGCTATAGGATATCTTCGTTTAAGCTCTTCCTCGGCATGTTCAAGCGTCGCGCCCGCAAGCGGAGAAACGGAAAAAATAAAATAATCCCTGCCGTTTTGGGCTCCGCCCAAAAAACCTTTGTCCAGAAAGGGCATGGCCTGTTTTTCAATATCTATGCCTGTCATCTCAAAGATCTTTTTCTTGCTTTTCAAAAATGCCTTGAACAGTTCCGTATCCGATATGAGGTTGCGCAGCCGTGCATAATTTGACTCCAGGCCGTCAAGATCCATTTTGAACATCAGATTGGCGTCTCCCGGCACCGATCCATAGAGATCGGAGATGCGTCCCCGCGGGGGCACCTCGCCCCTGTAGGGCGTATGAAACCTGATCTCGGCCGTGTTATCATCGCTGTGTGTATAAAAGCGCCCCCATATGTCATCACTGAACGGGACGCCCCTGATATGATTCCCGGAGGCGCTGATCACGAAAGTGCCTTCGCCCCCGCCTTTAAGTTTTTTGAAAAGCGCCTCGCGTTCGGGGGCCACATCATGTCTGCGGAGATGAAAATCCGCATTGTCCGTGACACAGAACACATTTTTTTCCACCTGCCCGTACGGCCTCAGCAATGTTGTAAGAAAGGATAACTTCAAAAACAGATACTTTTTTCCGCCGCCGTCTATGACAAGGTAAAAATCCTTTGAGGGTATATATTTCAGTATCCCGATATCCGCAAACCCGGCGCTGTCCAAGGCAGGCGAACTGAGGCTGAGCGCCCCCTTGTAGTCATTGACCCTGAGCGCCGCGGCCGTGTCTTCCGGAAAATACTCATACACGCTGCCCCTGTCAAAAAAAAGATACAGCACGGCCGATAATGTCAGTATAAATAACGGGATCAAAATCCCTTTGAGTCTTCTCTTTTTCATTCAATCCCCACGATTTAAGTGCCCGAAAGGAGTCGAACCTTCAGCCTGCAGATCCGGAGTCTGCCGCTCTATCCATTGAGCTACGGGCACATCCGTGAGATATTATATAGACGAAACACCCATTGTCAAGAAACATGGTTCCGCATTATGCGGTTTCATGTCACAACTCGAATACGTCGTCGGGATACGGTACATGTATCTCCGCGGATGTATGCGATTTGAGCGTTTCAGCGAGATCCAGAGCGGACTGCTCTTCGCCGTGCACTATAAAGATCTTTTTCAATCCGTCATTGACCGACTCCACAAGACTGATCAGATCATCCCTGTCTCCGTGCGCCGAAAAGGACTCGATGCGTTCCACGAACGCATTGACATCATATGCCTCGCCGAATATTTTCACCGATTTTTCACCGTCAAGTATCTTTCTGCCCAGGGTGTTTTCCGCCTGATAACCGACAAACAGCACGCAGTTGCGCTGGTCCTCGACATTGTTTTTCAGATGATGCAGTATCCTTCCGGCTTCACACATGCCGGATGCGGAGATGATGACCATCGGTTCATCGGTCTCATTGAGTTTTTTGGAATCCTGCACATTCTGTATATAGCGCAGCGAGTCAAATCCGAACGGGTCGCCGCCTTTCAGCAGAAAGTCATGGGTCTCCCGGTCAAAACATTCCGCGTGCAGCCTGAACACGGCGGTGGCATTGACGCTGAGCGGGCTGTCCACGTAGATGGGGATCTCCGGTATTTTCCCGGCATCAAACAATCTGTGCAATGCATATACAAGCTCCTGTGTCCTGCCCACTGAAAAGGAGGGCACGATCACCTTTCCGCCTCTTTTTACGGTCTGATTTATGATACGGGCCAGTTCGTCGTCCACATTTTTTATATCGTCATGCAGTCTGTTCCCGTAAGTGCTCTCTATCACAAGGTAATCCACTTTTTCGGTCACTTTATCAGGGTCCTTCAGTATGGGAAGGTTTTTACGCCCGTAATCCCCTGAAAACAATATGTTTTTCCCTTCCGAAGAGACCAGAGCCATGGCAGACCCCAAAATATGGCCGGCATCGTAAAATTTCACCTTCACATCGTCAAAAAACCGTATATCCCTCATATAATTGTAGCTTACAAAATACTGCAGGGCGTCAAGAGCGTCATCCATCACATAAAGGGGTTCAAAGGGAGCCTGTCCGTTTTTAGCTCTCTTTTTATTGACGTAAGAGACGTCGTTTTCCTGTATGTGGGCGGAGTCTCTCAACATCACATTGGCCAGGTCCCTGGTCGCATGTGTACAGATAATATCGCCCTGAAAACCGTTTTTGACGAGTGAGGGTATATTGCCCGAATGGTCGATATGGGCATGTGTGAGTATCATGCCGTCAAGGGATTTCGGGTCCACTCCGTCCATTTTGCGGTTGAGCTCAAAAGCCTCTTTTCGTTTACCCTGAAACAGGCCGCAATCCACAAGTATCTCCCGGTTGGACGTGCTCAGCAGATGTTTTGACCCGGTCACCCTTCTGGCGGCACCTTTAAATGTAATTTTCATGTCTCTCCTTTTGTTATGATATCAGTCAGTTTCTGTTTTTTATAAAGGCATCCTTGCCCATCAGCATCCGTGTGGCGAGAGGATAGATCCTTTTCAACTCCTCCTCGATGCGGTGTGAAAGCGCGCGCACTTCCCATTGCGCATGGGCATCACTGCGCAGCCTCACGAAATGGTACCATTCGCGGAGATCCGCCTTCATCACTATGTTTCTCCTATGGGCGTTTGTCAGCACATAGTTACAGGCCAGCCTGTCGAATATACGCACCCTTTCATACAACTCGTTGACAGAATCCATCATATCAAGGAACGATTTTTCCTCGTCTATTTCCTTGATCGAATCCGGCACCATGACGCCCAGATCCGGATCATAGTCGCCCCTTAATATAGTGGCCATCCTGTGGCGCTTCACCTGTGCATAGCAGGAAGCCGACATTGTGAGCTGAAACGTTGCTCCGGCCAGCTCGAACACCCGGTCCATGCTGTCGTAAAAATTCAGGCCTTCCCAGAGCCTGGAATAGATCTGTTCGGTGTCAAGCCGGTTTTCCAGTATGTCCTCGTAATCCAGGCGCGAATTTTTGAAGACGGCGCCTGCGGCGATCTTCATGTCGCCGTCGACGGTGGAAGAGACAAGCCGGACCGGCTCGTACTTCTTCTTGTCCGAAGGGATGCCCGGGTTGAACGTGCCCTCCCACGGCTTAAAATCGTATTCGCCCGGCTCACTGAATACTATCAGCGACGGGACTTTTTCATGTACCAGCCTGTACAGCGACTTTCCCAGCTTCTGAAGCTCGAAATTCTGGCAGGCTGAAAGCCTTTTGATCATATATTCGAGGTTTCTGGCATTCACCGTCATCCCCATCTGCGAAGTGGTCGCCATTGAGAGCACATATCTGGCATCCTCCTTCGCCTTTCCGCTTATATCCCGTTTTGACATATCCGGATATTTATCGAGGAAGTACTTTTCCAAAACGGTGTAGTACCTGTTATAAAGCCCGTTTTGCCGTTCAAGCATCTCTGTAAATTCCGAGACAAGGGTGCTGTCGTCCCTGAACTCTTCGGGGATGATGAAATCCTTGTCAAGTCTTATGTATCGTTGTGATTTTTCGGTAAACGAGACAAGCCTGTGTTCCTGGATGAACTCGGAGGCAAGCCTTGATACCCCTATAAGATCTATATTGAAAACAGCATGCTCGGCCACCGAGCCGTGGCCCATTCCATAGATGATGCTTTCATTGGATTTTCTGGCTTTTTCTATTGCTTTTACTGAATCGGATCTGAGCTGATCGACGGACAAAGGCGATCTGCTGATCCGGGCATAGGCGGCTGATATGGTCTCCGGCGTAACCGCGTCATTCTCTATCAATCCCCTTAACGCCGACAATGCATCGCCGTCGTCCTCCATCACAGCTTTTTTCAGCAGCTCTATCAGTGATGCGTCTATGTTCATCCCGGCCAATATTACTTTCATATTCGCCACTCCCTTCCCGATTCAGAGCATTATACTATATTCTGAGAATAATTTCAAACCATTATCTATCGGCCCTGTATCGCCCTTCCCAGTGAAAAAACAGGCATATATATGGCCAGTGTAAGGACCAGCACAAGCGACGCCATGAAAATAATAAGCATCGGTTCGATGATCTGACTGAGACGGTCGACGCGCTTATTGATCTCCGAGTCGAAAAAATTATTGAACTTCAGAAGCATATCGTCCAGGGAGCCGGTCTCTTCACCGGTGCCCACCATCTGCACAAATATCGACGGGTATATCTTGCCCTCCTCCTGGAGGCTGTCATATATGGTGTAGCCCTGCTGTATCTTCTTGCTGATGCGTTTGAGCGATTGCTTGTACACTTCGTTGTTTATGATGTTTCCTGAGAGTTCTATGGATTTGATGATGTTTATGCCGGCGATGAGCAGCAGCCCGAAAGTCTTCGTGAAGTTGACCAATATGCCCATCCTGTATATATCGCCCAGTTTCGGGAAATTGAGCAGGAATTTATGGTATATGAACCGCACCCGCTCATTCGTCCTGATAAAATATTTCAATGCGACAAAGACTATGACCAGGAGCACTGCTATGATCAGCGCATTGTATTTTATAAACTCCGATATGGACATCACGACCAGCGTCACGGTCGGAAGCTGCGCATTCATGGACGAGTATATGTTTTTGAATTTGGGCACCACAAAAAGCATCAGCCCCACCGTCGCCAGTATGATCACGGTAAGCACGACCGCCGGATATCGCGTTGCGGATTTCACTTTGTCCCTGATATCTTTCATACGTTCTATGTATTCGCTTATGCTTATCAGCGTGACGTCAAGCCCGCCCGAAGCCTCGGCGCTCCTTATCATGTTTATGAAAAGGTTTGAAAAGATCTTGGGATATTTGGCGATGGAGTCTGAAAAAGCTATGCCTGCCCTTATATCGTCTATCACTTTGCCCAGGGCCTCTTTGAACTCGAGGTTTTTCTCATCCCTCGCGAGGGTCTCAAGCGACTGGAATATAGGCAGCCCCGCGCCTATCATTGAACCCAGCTGCCTGGAAAACATTATCAGCGTGGTATCGCTCACCGTGGTGCCGGAGATGTTTATACGGTTCAGACCGCGCAGCATGTCCCTGAAAAAGAAACCCTTCTTTTCGCCTTTTTCATGTATTTCAAGTATCGTGAGCTCGTTCTCCCTCATCATGGTGACCAGCTCTTCCTTGTTGAAGGCTATGAAATTCTCTTTTTTCTTTTTTCCCTTGCGGTCAAAATATGTAACCTTGAACTCAGGCATATCATTCCTCGCTGAAAGTTGCGGAGAAAACCTCTTCAATGGTGGTTATACCCCGTTCTATCTTGTCAAGACCGTCCTGCCGCATCAATTTCATGCCGTTTTTCACGGCTTCCGCTTTCAGTCCGTCTTCATCCGCGGCCGCAAATATCAGGCGGCGCAGCGGTTTGTTCACCGAAAGTATTTCAAATATCCCTATACGCCCGGAATAACCCAGATTATTGCATTGCAGACAGCCTTTGCCCTTGTAAAGCACAGAGCCCTGCTTGATCCCGTATTTCTCAAGTATTGCCTCATCGGTCACATAGGCTTCTTTGCAGCTGTCGCAGACCTTTCTCACAAGTCTCTGCGCCACCACCATGTTCAGAGAGGAACCCACAAGATAGGGAGGTATTCCCATGTCTATAAGCCTTGTGACCGTTGCGGCGGCGTCATTGGCATGTATGGTGGAAAGGACCAGATGGCCCGTAAGGGCCGCCCTTATGGCGATCTCCGCGGTCTCTTTGTCACGGATCTCGCCCACCATGATGACGTCCGGGTCCTGCCTCAGCATGGACCGGAGGCCAGAAGCAAAGGTAAGCCCCGCTTTTTCGTTGACCTGCACCTGATTGATGCCGTTCATATTGTATTCGATGGGATCCTCGATCGTGATTATGTTCTTGTCAGGGGCGACCAATTCCTTCAATATTGAATACATTGTGGTCGTCTTGCCGCTGCCCGTTGGCCCGGAGACCAATATGATGCCGTAAGGCTTGCTGAAATTATCTATAAACACCGGCAGAAGATTATTTGAAATGCCCAGGCTTTGTATGCCCAGCACCCCCACGGACTTGTTCAGAATACGCATGACGATCTTTTCGCCGTATATTGTAGGCAAAGTGGAGACCCTTATGTCCACATTATAGATCTTGTGCTTGAATGAAAACCTGCCGTCCTGGGGCACCCTCTTCTCGGCTATATTTATATTTGATATGATCTTTATCCTGGATATTATGGCAGCCTGAAGTTTTTTGGGAGGTGTCACGATCTCTATCAGTTTTCCGTCTATTCGGAAACGTATCTTGAGCAGATGTTCGAACGGCTCTATGTGTATGTCGGTGGCATTTTTATTGATCGCCTCTATCAATATGTAATTGACAAGGCGTATGGCAGGCGCTTCGTCCTCTTCGGTGACCGTCATCTCGCTCATAGCCTCTTCTTCGGACTCGAAGCTGATCTCCTCTTCCTGCTGTATCTGTATTTCCTTGACTTTCTGTATCTCTGAATAAAGCTTCCTTATGCCGCTTGCTATGTCGTCGCCGTCCGCAAGCATGGTGACGATATTCATTGAGACTATGCTTTTAAGGTTTTCCAGGAGTATTATGTCCTCGGGATGTTCCGTGGCAACATAAAGCTTTTCCGTCTTCTGATCGAATTTTACCGGAAGGACGTTGTATTTTAGAGCGATCTCCTGCGGTATCTTATAGACGACGTCAGGGCTTATATTGATCAGCATGTCTCCGGTGACAAGATCGACATTAAGCTGCTCCGCAAGTGTTGTGAGAAAATCATCCTTTGATATATAGCCCATCTCAATAAGGGCCTTGCCCAGCTTCAGCCCTTCCTTTTTCTGATACAGCAGGGCTTCGCTCAGCTGCTCCTGAGTGAGCAGCCCTTTGCTTATAAGCAGTTCTCCCACGCGGGAATATACATTCTTATATCTTTTATTTCCCGTCATGCGGCATCATCTCACTTTCCCGAAAGACCGGATCATCGTCAGAGCCAGTTTGAAATTCGACACGCGTACCCCGTCATAAGCGGGGGTCTTAAGCATTTTTTTTATCTCTCCGAAACGCGCGCCCGGATACGTGGTCTTTATCTTGCGGATCTTGTCGTCAAGCCCCATATCCCGCACTCCCGAAAAATCCTCCACTATGTCAAGGTTCTCATTTTTTATAACATCCGGCTGGAGTTTGGCGTCTGAAAACGACAGGGCGGCATCATCCACGTTTTTGTAATACCCGAGCAATTCGGTGTATTCAAGCAGATAAAATATTTTTCTGACGTCGCTGCGCATGGCTGTGACCTTGATATCGCCCGAAGCCTGTCTTATATTATTGCTCAATCCGATGACAGTATTCCATCCGCTTGAGGAAATAAATTCAATATCCGACATATCCAATATGAAACGGGTCTTTCTTTCCGCCAGCATCTTTGTGAATCGCTGCACAAGGACATTGGACGTGGTGGAATCAAGATATCCCTGCAGGACGACCAGTGTTATATCGGAGTCATCTCTGTAGGGCTTTATTTCCTTAATGAGTTTTTCCATAAATCCTCCCGAGAAACTAAAAACAAGCCTCTCTTTTATTTTATCATCCGGAATGAATTATTTCAACCGGTATTATTCGATAATGACTTGTATGCTGCTTGGGTTCAGATCGAGAAGATTCACCCAGGATGGATGCGCGACAACGGGTATTATATTATGCGATCCGCGGGTATATTCCGTAAGGTCTATTGATACACTGATGTCCTGTTTCAGCTCGTCCGGCTTGACGGATACAGGGACCTCAAGTTTAAGGTAAGCCACGCGCGGAAAGACAAGAGAGTAATCGCCTTTTATCCGTATTGGCACGTCCCTGAGTTCGACGGTCTTCAACCGGACTATATTTATCGATGCGAACACCTTCTTGCTCTTGGTGCCGAGCAGGGTCGTGTTTTCCGGTATATCCATGGTGATCTCTTTTTTAAAGGATGTGGTCATACCCGTGATATCGACGGGAAAAGTATCTATTCTGACTACACTTTTCGGCCCCCTTATGCTGACGAAAGAAGGTTTTACCTCTATCGGCTCCAAAAGCTTATAGCCGGGAGGCGTATCGCCGGAATACACGGCAAACACCGGCACGGTCTTTTCGTCCTTTTGTTCTATTGATATCTTTATCGTTGATACGCCGATCGCCTCAAATACGGACATATTGTCCGTTCCGGTTATATTCTTCTTTTCGACGTCAAGCTCATAAACGCCTTTCTCATAACCCTTAAGGTTTACGCCGTAAGTCAGGTCGCGGCGTTTGAGTTCCATGAGTTCGCCCCCCCTGGCGTGTGCCTGGAAGGCTATCGTATCCGGCTCAAAGTCCGATATGACCAGGTTTTCCGAGAGGCCGCTGAATGAAAGCGGCATTTCGATGTATTCGGTCACCACCCTGTTTTTAACCGAAGCAAACCACAACAACAATGCGATCAGCACCGCCAGAAATTTGTATGTGATGTTTTTCGTGGCTCCTCGAAAAAATTGTCTGAAGGATATCATGTCTTGCCCTCCGGGCCCGCGGTGTTTTTAGCTTCCCCGGTGTCCCTTTCAAGAAGCAGGTCGTACAATATGTCTTTCAGTTCGTTCTTGTTCATACCCCTGCTGAGAAACTGCCCCCTGTACGCGTATGATATGTTCTTCGTCTCTTCCGAGACCACTATCACGCCCGCATCGGTAAGTTCGGACAGTCCGACCGCGGCGCGATGCCGCGTCCCGTATTCCTTGGGTATGTTCCCGCTGTCTGTCAGCGGCAATACGCATCTGGCCGCATAAAGCCTTCCGTTTCTAACCAGCACCGCGCCGTCATGAAGGGGCGTATTGAGGGAGAATACCGTGACTATCAATTCCCTTGTGATATCCGCGTCCAGCACGACCTCATTTTCAATATAATTCCGTATGTCCGTGTTTTTTTCGAAGACGATCAGCGCGCCGATGCGTTTTGAGGACATCTCCACCACGGCATCGATAAGCTCATTGATATACATCTTTTCCTCGGACACCGCAGGCTTTAATATAAGTGAGAAGAGAGGAAGCTTTGAAACGCGCGAAAGCATGTTCCTGAACTCCGGCTGAAAGATCAATACAAAGAAGACGCTCCATAAAAGCAGCAGCACGCGCCCCATAGACTGCAGCACAGTAAGTTGCAGCCACTGAGCGATAAACTGCGACAGCAGTATCATAAGCAGCACTATCATCATCTGAAGGGCTTTGATGCCCTTGAATGTGACGATTATATAGTAGAGCAGCAATGAGACAAGGAGTATGTCCAACACATCCAATATCGTAATATGCTGCAGATAGACCAATACGTTTATCTTACTTCCCCCCTTTTATCAGGAACAGCGCTTCCTCACGCGTTGATTTCCTTTTAAAAGCCCCTCTGATCGCGGACGTCACCGTCTGGGACCCGGGTTTTTTTATTCCCCTCATTATCATGCAGAGATGTTCCGCCTCCACAATGACAAAGACTCCCAGCGGGTCCACGATCCTCATTATGGCGTCCGCTATCTCAACGGTAAGTCTTTCCTGCAACTGAGGAGCCCGTGATATCATGTCGACGGCCCGTGCTATCTTGCTCAGCCCGGTGACTTTATTGTTTTTAGGAAAATAAGCCACATGCGCTTTCCCAAAAAACGGGAGGAGATGGTGTTCGCACATAGAGTAAAACGGTATGTCCTTGACTATGATCATCTCGTCTTCATCAAAAGATGCGTGAAACGTGACCACTATGCGTTCGAGTTCTTCTTCGGTGATATTCACGCCCTTGAATATATCCTCGTACATATCCGCTACTCTGCGCGGGGTGTCGAGCAGCCCTTCGCGCTGCGTGTCCTCGCCTATTGCCTCAAGTATCATGGCCACGCCCTGTTTGATCTTTTCCTTGTCCATATCATCCTTCCAAGCCAAGTATTGCGCTGATCTCATCCGATTCCAACACTTCTTTTTCCAGAAGGGCGTCTGCAAGCCTTATGAGCCTGTCCTTGTTTTGGTTCAGTATGTCAAGCGTCTCGCGATACGCCGAATTCACTATTCTGCTGATGGCCTCGTCGATCTTCTTTGCGGTATCCTCCGAATGGTCCTTGGTGCTGCCAAGGTCCCGTCCCAGAAATATATGTTCCTCTTTTCTCCCGAATGTCATCGGCCCGATCTCTTTACTCATGCCCCAGTTCGATACCATCTTCCTGGCTATGTCCGTCACTTTTTCCAGATCATCCGACGCGCCGCTGCTGACCTCCTTGAATATGATCTCCTCGGCGGCCCTGCCTCCCAGCATGCGTCTCATAATAGACTCCAGATACTCCTGTGTATAGAGATGGCGCTGGTCAAGAGGAAGGAAATGGGTGACGCCAAGAGCTCTTCCCCGCGGTATGATGGTGACTTTATGTATGGGGTCACCGTTCTCGCTGAGCTTCCCTATCATGGTATGACCTGATTCATGATACGCTATGCGTTTTTTTTCATCATCGGTGATGACCATGCTTTTTCTTGCCTTGCCCATGAGCACCTTGTCCTTGGCCTCTTCAAAATCCTCCATGGCGACGCTCATCTTGTCGAGTCTGGCGGCGAGAAGAGCCGCTTCATTGGCCATGTTCGCAAGGTCGGCACCGCTCATACCCGGGGTGGCCTTGGCCAGTATTTCAAGCTTCACGTCATCCGCCACGGGTATGCTGCGTGTGTGGACCCTCAGTATTTCCTCACGTCCCCGCACATCGGGCAGCTCTATTACCACCTGACGGTCAAAACGGCCGGGCCTCAGCAACGCGGGGTCAAGGACATCGGGCCTGTTCGTGGCCGCTATCAGTATGACTCCCAGTTTTGTCTCAAAGCCGTCCATCTCCACCAGGAGCTGATTCAACGTCTGTTCACGCTCATCATGTCCCCCGCCGAGCCCGCTTCCGCGTGAGCGGCCCACGGCATCGATCTCATCGATAAAGATGATGGATGGAGCGCTTTTTTTAGCCTGTTCAAAGAGGTCACGCACCCTGGCAGCCCCCACGCCCACAAACATCTCGACAAAATCGGATCCGCTCAATGTGAGAAACGGCACATTGGCCTCGCCGGCCACTGCTTTCGACAGCAGTGTCTTACCCGTTCCGGGAGCCCCCACAAGCAGGACGCCTTTGGGTATTTTACCCCCGAGGCGCTGAAACTTGGATGGCGCCTTTAAATAATCTATGATCTCCTCAAGCTCCTCTTTGGCTTCGTCGCATCCGGCGACATCCTTGAAGGTGACACCGACATCGCCTTTTGCGATCATCCTGGCCTTGCTTTTGCCGAACGAGAAGGCTTTGTTGTTTCCGCCCTGCATATTGCGCAGGAACATCACAAAAAATATAAGAAATATCACGGTGGGCAAGACGTATATGAGAAACATCTTCATGTCGCCCGAAGAGGGCTTTTTGATCATGATCTGCGAATCCTTCTCCAACAGGCGCTCCAGCGTGAGTTTCTGGTCATACGGGATGACCGTCTTGAAATTTGTCGCGCCGTCGGGCGTAGCATCCTTGAACTCGCCTGTCAGGTCCATCTCCTGTATCACGACGGAATCGACATTTCCCGTTTCCACCTGATATATAAAATCACTGTATGAGACATCGACGACTTTTGCGTTCTTCTGCCATTTATTGAGCCAGCTGAAGGCCAGCATGAATATAAAAAACAAAAAAACCCATATCATTATATCCTTGAATTTACCCATGGACTTACTCCTTTATGCTTTTCTGGATTTTAAACCCGGTTCCTCAAATGTCAAGTCAAATTGGGAACGGGTGTCAGGCGGGAAGTATGCATTCAAGGGCTTTTTTCAGCAATGTGCCGGTTATGCCCCATATGTCGCCGTAATGAGATTCGATGGACACCATGCTGAAAACGCCGCGCCTCCTTTTTCCCTGTGTCACGCCTGCCCGCAGCCCCCCGTCGCTGCCGACACGGTCTCCAAGCTCCACCGCCACCGATTCCACGTCAAAGCTTTCCGTGGAAAGCCTGCTCAGGGGCAGTGAGAAAAAACGTTCGACCTCCGCCGAGGGAACCAGTTCATCGACTGAATGTATGCCGATCCCGGCTATGTAAGAATATACCAATATGCCGAAGGGATTAAACGCTATGCCGCCCGGACACATACCCTTTACATCACTCCGCCGCAGGCCCGTCTCTTCACAGGTCTCCCTGACCGCGGTATCATAGTGGTCCCGGTCTCTGACCGGATCATGATGCCCTCCGGGAAAGGCTATCTGCCCCGGGCCGGAGACCGAGGCCGACCTTATTTCAAACAATATCTCAATGCCTTTCTCTCCTGAAAACAGGGGCACAAGGACAGCCGCAGTACCGTTGGGGGTATGGAGCCGCTCCTCCAAAGAAGGTTCACGGAACTTCAGCTCATCTATCCTCATGTCCGGGCCCTCCGTATAGCCGTTTGAGAGGGTATTCATATATATAATAATCGTCCTCACTTTCCCATGACTCGAAGCCCGCCCTTTTCAGCGCCCCCTTCACTATATCGTCATCGGGCACGGCGGTCTCGGCGTATGAGACCCCTCTGGCCGCAGCTTCCCTCAACATGCCGGACAGAAGTTCGGCCCCCTCCTCCGCTGACCTGAGGTCAAACATCGGGAAATGCACTGTGTCGCCGAAATAGCCGAAAAGCGCCTTTGAAGCCCCCAGTGAGGCAAGCCTTATTCCCTTCCGGACATAATCCCTGTAGATGGGCTGCGAATAGGGATACACACGCCAGCCGTCGATTATATTCCCTCCGCAGTCCGAAAAATAGGGGCAATCCTTAGTCATATCGAATACCACAGCTGGGTCTGAGAACAGCTCCATCTCAGGGGCTGCCCCGGCCGTCTCCGATGCCTCCCACTCACGGCTTTTCACGCTTAGCACGGCCGTTCTGACAAAGCCCGATCTCTCCGCGGAGATGATCGACGCTTTGTTCCCGGCATACGTCGCGAACCTGACGCTGTCCAGCCCCGGCATATTGCGGAGCTTCTCCAGAAAATAGGCAGTCACTTCCCGCCCCATCCCCCTTACGGGAAAATCCTCCACGGAACGGAGACCTTCCAGCCAGACATCGCGTGGGGTCAAAAACGTCATCTTGGAGCAGCCGACTATTCTCCCGTCGAACAATATGGCGGCAAACTCGCCTGTATGTTCGTCCGCCCAGTCATCGAATACTGCAGGAATATAATCATCCCCGTCCCAAAGTTCCCTGACCATATCGCATACGGCGTCTTTGTCCTCATGCCTCATCTTTCTGAAAGAAAAGTTTCCCATCCTAGCTCCTTGCAAGGGAGAGCGCCAGTACATACACCCGTGCCGCGCCCGCTTTTTTTAATACGGAAGCCAATTCGTCCGTTGTCGCTCCGCTGGTGACCACATCATCGACGATGATCAGTGTCTTGCCCCTTATATCACCGCATACCCCGAAAACGCCCTTTACATTGACCTTCCTCGCCCCGTCACTGTCCATGCCCGATTGAGGAAGGGTGTCTGCGTTACGCGACACTCTTTTTTCAAGTCCGGGAAGCGGTATGGCGCGGGCAAGTATCTCAGCCTGGTTGAACCCCCTGCGCAGCCGTTTTTTCCTGTTCAGCGGCACAGCCACCACAGCGTCCGCTTCTATTTCCCCGAAATAAAGGCTATAGGCCTCCGCGACAGTCTCCGCAAGCGAGTTCAGAAGGGGGATGTCCCTTCCGTATTTCCCCTTCTTTATGAGAAAGGCGTTTGTGTCGTCATAGAGTATGGCGGCCCTTCGGAACATCCAATGGCCGCGGCCCCCTTTTTTCCCTTTTTTCCCGGCGCAATCCGCACACAATCCCTCATAGCCGATCTTTTTTCCGCATCGGGCGCACACCGGCGGGCTTATGCGTCTCAAACCCGCCAGGCAGTCCCGGCACAATCCGCTGCCATACGGTATCCTTTTGCCGCATAATCTGCAAAACTGTGGAAAGATCAGGTTCAGCGCGGCGGAAAGTATTTTTCCAGGTATTCGAGCGCCTCCTTTTTCGTCTTTATTTTTTCGTCAAGGTACAGGTCGTTTACTTTTTTCAGTATCTCCTTCATCCGCATGCGGTCGTTGAAACCCGCGTTTTTAAGGTCGTTTCCGTTAAGTATCTTGACCCGTTTTTTTATCTCCATGATATAAAGCGAGGCATACTGCTGCAGCCTCTGATTGTCCGCATAACGGGCCATCACATACAACAACCCTTCGATCTGAAGGTCACGGAACATGTCGTTTATTTCGCTGTTCTTCAAAAAAGCCTTCTTGTGCACGTTCTTGTACCTGCTTTGGATGAACTCGTGCACATCGTCAAAAACTGTCATAAACTTTCTGGTCAATTCAAATTTTGCGGCGTATGCATAGAGATCCGCAGGCTCCATATCACCAAACAGGGCAAGGAGATACAAGACCTTGTCGTCAGCCTTGTTTCGGAGGTAAAGCAGTTTATACCAGTGAAAGACATGCCGCACTTCCCTGAAGAGGGCGGCTTTTTCCTCCCCGAAGGCCGTTTGAGGGAACAACTCGGAAAATATGCCGTTTGCGGTCATGATCTCCATGACGTTTTCGGGATAATCCTCTTTAAAGATCAGGAAGAGTTCGTCCTTTACTCGCCGTCCCGATATAAGCCGTATAACGCCCAGTTCCAACGCATTTTTCAGGAGTTCCCCTGTCTGCCTTCCGAAATCGAAACCGAACCGCGCGGCAAACCTCACCCCGCGCAGTATGCGCGAGGGGTCTTCAATAAAACTGATCGTATGGAGCACCTTCAGCGTTTTTTTTCTGATATCATCATAACCGCCAAAAAAATCATACAGATCCCCGAAATCGGATTCCGATATGGAGACTGCCATCGCATTCACCGTAAAATCGCGCCTGTAAAGGTCGTATCGCAGAGGCGAGCGCATCACCATAGGCAAAGCGCCGGGCTTTTCATATGTTTCCGACCTTGCGGTCGCTATGTCAATTTTTATCCCGTCTTCATATTCCAGTGACGCAGTCTGAAATTTCCTGTGCGACCTGAGCCTTAGTCCGTATCGGGCGGCCATTTCGCGCGCGACTTCGAGTCCGCTGCCCTCGATGACCACGTCGATATCAAACGTCTGCTTTTTAAGTATGAGGTCTCTTACCAGTCCGCCCACGACATACGATCTGTATCCCATGCCGTCCGCCATATTCCCTATGTCCCGGATACGCTGAAAATTGACGCCTTTCAATGAATATTTCATCTCGGACATCAGGTTCTTTTTCACCATCATCAGTCCGGGGCGAAGGAACTCGGTCTTGAGGAGATCGTTTTTTGTGATCACCCCAACGCACATGCCGTTTCTTTTCACTACGACCATGGACTGACGCTCCTCCATCAGGGCTTTCCTGGGACCATACAGGCTGTCAGCCTCTTCAACGGTATAGATCTCTTCGTTCATATACCCGCTCACCGGATGGTTTCCCAAAGCGTGATGAAACAGCCTGTCCGTCTCTTTTCTTGTTATTATCCCCAGAGGCCTTCTATCACCGTCCAATACGGGAAGCTTTGAATGGTTATGAGCGGTCATCTTCTGTCTCACATCGTCGACTGTATCCCCGGGCAACGCGTAGATGACCTTTGAATTCATTATATCCGACACCCTTATCCTGTTTTCATAAAGCCCTTCAAGAAGGTTCATAACCTTTTCCCGCACTTCAACAAACGAGATCTCCTTCAGGGCGGCATAAGCGGCGGAGGGATGACCTCCCCCTCCGAACTGCGAGACGACTTCCAGGACGTCTATCTTTTTTGTCCTGCTTCTGGCGAAAAAATATACGTTCTTTCCCAGGCGCACCACCACGAACACCGCATCCACCGACAATATGAACATGAGTCTCTGTACGACAAAGGAGACGTTCGAGATATAGGTGTCGCTTTCCGCGTGACACAATGCTATCCTTTTGTTGCCGTCTTCCATGAGGTAGTTCTTTTTGACAAGATCATCCAGCAGGGAAAGCTGATCGGCTTTAAAGTCTGTCACAAGATACCTTGCCACATATGATATGTCATTTTTTTCGAACCGTTCCATCAGTATATTGAATACACGCACGTCTTCCAGTGTAAGCGAAACATATGTGAACATGCCGGTATCCTCATAGAGCCCCAGAAGGAACAATTTCACATGCCTGCTGTCATAGGGAATGCCTCTTTTTTCAAGTTCTGATACAAGTATGGTGATATTGGCGCCGGTATTCCTCGTGAACATCTCCGTGTCCGCGCCCCCTTTTGCCGGATGGTGGTCGTATACCGCCGTTACGCGTGTTTTACCCGTAAACTGCGGCGGCAGCCCGGCCCGGGAAAGGTCATCGTTGTCCACGAGTACCGCCTCGGTGACTTCTTCGGAAAGTTCGGCGGCGAAGATATGGGGTATGCCGATATCCTCCCTTTTTATATATTCCATCACCATCCTTTCCGCATTGTCCGGAAAGACTACGGTATGGTCGTCATATATAAGTCTTGCCGCGGCCATGGAGGCCAGGCAGTCAAAATCCATATTCGTGTGTCCTGCGATTACTTTCATGGCAGTTTTGCTCCGATCATAAAATTGATCTCATTCTCACCCTCGCCGAATATATACTCCCAGCGTATATACTTTAACAGTATCAGTTTCTGTTCGATGCCCGCCCCGTAATAGTATTTTCCGGCGGCACCCTCTCCGGCTTCTATCCTGCCCGCATAGACAAAAGGCACGGCATATTTGTCGATGCCCGTAAACTTGAGGCCGGCTCTCACATCGCATACCTTATCATAATACGCGGAATCATCATTTACAAAGAGATTTTCATAATAAATACGCTCGTTGTAAACTCTGTCCGTACCGTAGAACTTCCCCCAATATGCGGAAGCGTTCAGTGACAGGCTCGGCCCGATGCTTACACACCCCTCCGCTTTTGCGCTGAGACGCTGATAACCGGCGCCGTCAAAGGCTTTCTCATAGTTAAAAAACGTCCTGACGCCGTCGGTGGGTATGTAGGCGTCATTAAGCAGGTCTGTGGTGTGAGTCACTCCGGCCTTCATATATCTCCGTTCTCCGGAGGGGTATTCGTCAAGCCTGACCCGTTCGCCGTAGATGTTCAAACCGGCAAAATATCTTGATACGGATGCTGAAAGGCCGAAGGCGTCCTTTTTCCCCACGAAACCGTCCTCCGGGAAATACGTGTTCTTCTCAAAAGCATAATATGCCCTGACGCCCAGAGGGCCGCCCCACAGGGAGGATGTGCCTGTAAAGACGCGCAGATTGAGGTCCCGGCTGAGCCCCATCTCGAAACCCGCGTAATCCCCCCATCTTAAAAAATCGTTATACATGAACTGCATGAATGTCAACAGTCCCCTGTCCGACATATAGCTGCCGGTGAATTTCATCAGCGCCTGTTCTTTTTCAGTGACGTTAAGGACGCATATATTGCCTTCCGGGGATTTTTCAAAATAGGGAACGACGCTTTTAAACTTTCCCGTGGCGTAAAGCACATCCAATGAGTGCAAAAAATCCTTGTCGAGTTTGGCGCCGTCCGTGTATCCCATTATGCTTCTGATCTTTGACTCCGAGATATATTTGTTGTTTTCGACGCGCAGTCCGTCAACATCTATGACGGAGGTCATGATGGTCAGTGTCCCCTCCCTGAACTCGGTCATGCCCACGTTCAGCCCCCGTTCGCCGCTGTATATATACATGCGGCGTATCGTGTCAAGCAGGGATTTTACTTCTCCCAGGTTATCCGTGTCATACCACACCGACTTGTCCGGAGAATAGATACGTATGTTCTCTATGGACACCGTATTCACAACCCTTAGCACGCCGTCATCCAGTTCGGCCTCATATGCATAGATGTTATCTTTTTTCAGATGCGACTCTATCAGTTCATACATCTCGGGTTCCATCATATACGCTTTGACCGCGACGCGCTCCCCGCCCACATCAAGTTCCCTTATATAGTGTTTCCTGAACTCAAGGCCAATTTTTGCAATGATCTGTTCGGTGAATTTTGAGGCGTATTCATAACCTTTCTCGTATATCTCATTGTATTTGTTGAAACTTGCACTTGAATAACCCTGAAGAGGGACTTCGATTATGATATCCGCATACTTGTATGCCTCTTCCTCCTTTTCGCTTATAAAATTTGATATCACCGATGTAAGGGTATTGATGATGGTTTGATCACGCGTTTTTTCCTCGCGTGTATTGAACTTTACGCCCACGACGAAATCCACGCCCATGGCCCGGAGCTCCTCGGAAGGAAAATTATGGTATATGCCGCCGTCTACCAGCATCATACCCTCATGCCTTATGGGCGGGAACACGCCGGGTATGTTCATGCTGGTCCTTACGGCAAGGCCCAGGTCGCCCTTTTCCCAGACATACCCTTTTCCTGTTTTGATGTCGGCGGCCACGGCCCTGAAGGGGTAATACAATCTGTTAAAATCATCAAGTCCGTCCATTATGCTCACGGTGGAGAGGTATGTGAACAGCAGTTTCTGCACCCCGTAATCGGGCAGGAGGCTCTGCGGCACGGAGAGGCCTTGCGGGCTTATATTCAGGGTTCCCATAAAGAGGTCATGGTCCGTCTTGCCGGCCGGGTTCAGGTTTTTTCGTTCGGGGCTGTATAGAAACATCTCCGCGAAATCCGTGGAATGCATCAGGTCGGTGACTTCTTCAATATCATAACCCGCCGCGATGAATCCGCCCATGATCGCCCCCATGGATGTCCCTGTCATCATATCCGGCACAAGCCCCTTTTCCTCAAAGGCCTTCAATGCGCCCAGATGGGCAAAACCCAGCGCCCCGCCTCCGTTAAGGGCTATCCCCCACAATCTGCTTTTGAGCCTGTTTTCCTTGATCTTGCCCGTCGGGTATATGCTGACACTGTATTTGAGGGACAACTCCGACCCATACAGGCTGCTTGCGGACAAGGCGCATATGAGCAATATGTATGTCAACAGTCTATTTATCTTCATCGATTTCTCCGATCGTGATCTGTTCGCGTATTTTTTCAAAAGTCGCAGGCCCTATGCCTTTGACCTTCTTGATTTGTGCTATGTCTGTGAAAGGTCCGTTTTGCGTTCTGAACTTTATTATGGCGGCCGCCTTTACGGAGCCGATGCCTTTTACGGACTGGAGTTCATCCGCCCCGGCAGTGTTTATGTCGACGGGCCCGGAGAGCGAGCCCGGCGCCGGCGTTATTTCATCAACAGCAGAGACGGAGGCGCTCTCATCATGAGCGCGCTTCAGGATGGAGATCCCGTAATGGCCCAGTGTCAGAAAAAAAAGCAGGAGGGCGGCGAAAAAAGCCGACTTACGTAGAAACGATGCACTGCCATCCATAGAACACAGCTCCGCTTATGATACCCATGAGCAGGACAATAGCCATGGCGGCATAATCGTTTGTCTCGAACCTCAGCTTGATCCTTTTTGTCCTGAACTCCCCGCCGCGGTAACATCTGGTCTCCATGGCGTCGGCGAGTTCCTCGGCTCTTTTGAAACATGAGACGAACAGCGGTATAAAGACCGGGAGCAGCCGTTTTATACGCACCATCACATTGCCCTGGTCGAAATCGACGCCGCGTGACATCTGGGCTTTGATCAGCCTGTCTATCTCCTCCAGCAGCGTGGGTATGAAGCGGAGTGCGATGACAAGCATCAGCGCAATGTCTTCGACAGGGACCTTGAGCCTTTTAAGCGGCTTCATGAAATACTCTATGGCGTCGGTGAGGCTTAACGGGGAAGTGGTAAACGTCAATATCACGGACATGAAGACAAGAAGATATATCCTCAGCGAAAAAAGAGCGCCGTTGTGAAGCCCCTCTTCCGTGATACGCCAGAATATGACTTTTCCCGGCGTAAATAAAAGATTAAAGAGGGCGGAGAGGGTTATTAAAAAGATCACCGGCCTTATACCTTTCCAGATATACCGGTATTTTAATGCGGAGAATATAAGCACCACATGGAGTGAAAGCATAAGAAAAATATAAACGGTAAGGGAGGGAAATGCGAACACATAGGTCATGGCCGCGAACATGCCTATAAACTTCGTCCGCGGGTCCAATGAATGTACCGCCGAATCCAGCGGTATGTATTGTCCTATGGTAAAACTTCCTAAAAACTTCATATCTCTTTCTTCAGGTAATGATACAATAGTTCGGCGGTAGCTTCAAGTGATTCCTTATGGGTGCGCTCATACGCATGCGATGCGTCCACGCCCGGGCCCACTACTATGGTCCGTATGTCAAGCAGCGTCCTTCTGGCCGCCGATGCATCGGAGCCGTAATGGGGGTAAAGGTCTACTTTATAGGGTATTTTATACTTTTTCGCGGTGGCGACGAGCTCTCTTCGAAGTGAGAGGTCATAAGGGCCGCTTGAATCCTTGGCGCATATGCTCACAGTATACTCATCGGATTCCTGCCCTCTGCCGGGCGCCCCCATGTCCACAGCGATGAACTCCTCGCAGTTATTGTCCATGCCGTTGGCGGACCCTGCGCCCACCTCTTCCGTATTATTGAAATAGAAAAAGACATCGCGCTGAGGCTCATACCCCTCCGCCCCGAGTCTTTTCATAAGAGCAAGCAGTATGGCGACACTGGCCTTGTCGTCCAGAAAACGGGATTTTATGAAACCGTTGTCCGTGATCACAGCCCTGGGATCGAATGAAATAAAATCTCCCACGGCTATGCCGTCGGCCCTTACGGAATCCGCATCGCCGTACCTGCCGTCGATCCTGATCTCCATGTTCGCAGCTTTTCTTTCAAGCTTTCGCGCGTCATCATAAACATGCACTGATTGCGAGTTTGAGAGTATGACACCTGTGTGCCTCCCCCCTGTTTCCGTATGGATCATGACGTTCTCGCATTCCACGGCGGTCATCAGAAAACCTCCCACGGGTTCAAGCACCAGCCTTCCGTTAGCCTTGATCTCCTTGACCATGGCGCCCAGCGTATCGACATGGGCGTCCAGCACCACGGAACGCCGGCTTTTGCCTTTCAGTACCGCCACCAGGGCTCCCTTTTTCATCTTTCTGATCTCGAAGGCCCCTTTGAACCCGGTGATCTCCCGTTCGATCATGTCCATCGCTTTTTCCGTAAACCCGGTGGGCGAAGGTATCTCAAGTATCCTTTTCAGGACATCAAATATGTAGTCAGTCATCATCTCTCCTTGCTGCGCCGGGCTATCAGTCGGCTTTTCTTCTGAACACCGCCGGAGTCTCAAAATCAGGCCCCTCGGGCGGTATCAGTATCAGCCTCTTCGGGACGGGGTCCTCCGCGAGGCGTTCTCTCATCTTCTCAGCCGTGTGTTTATTGACTTTCTTGAACCCCTTGGCTATCACGGTTATCTTCACCTCTTCTGCCATGTTCTCGTCAAACACTATGCCGTATTTCAGATTATTGTATCCTCCGGTCTTCTTTTCGACCACTTTGACTACCCTGTCCATCTCGGTCATGTCAAAATCGGCTCCGGCTATGACATTCATAAGTATCTCTTCGGCGCCTTCCATAGTAAGCGTCTCCATCAGAGGGCAATCCACCGCTTTTTCCGCCGCTTCCACAGCCTTGTTCTCACCGACGCCCACGCCTATGCCGATGAATACATCGCCCGGCGTCTGCATGACCTTGTTCAGGTCGCTGAAGTCCACATTGATTATACCGGTGCTGTCAAGCAGTTCCGTTATGCCGCGCACGGAGTCAAGCAGTACATTGTCGACCATCCTGAAGGCCTGTACAAACGAGACTTTTCCGTCCTGAAGCAGGAAGAGTCTTTGATTGGGTATGACGATGACAGCGTCCGCGATCTCCTTCACAGACTCTATGCCCTTGTCGGCGAACTCAAGCCTGTCTTTGCCTTCAAGCTCAAAAGGCTTTGTGACCACTGCGATAGTAAGAACGCCCATCTCCTTTGCGATCTCCGCTATGATCGGGGTCGCTCCGGTACCGGTGCCGCCGCCCATGCCCGTGGTCAGAAAAAGAAGGCTTGAACCCTCAATAAGCTCGCGTATGCGCTCCTTGTCCTCCACGGCGGCCTTTTCCCCTATCTCGGGGTTGCCTCCGGCGCCCAATCCCTTGGTGAGTTTCGTTCCGATGGCAAGCTTGTTCCTCGCCCTTGACTTTTCCAATACCTGCACATCGGTATTGATCGCGGTGAACTCAACGCCTTTCAATAGTCCGGATGATATCATGTTGTCAACGGCGTTGCAACCGCCGCCGCCCACCCCGAACACCTTGATCTTGACTTCAAACCTTGCGGCCTCTTGTCTTTCAATGCTTATCATAGCTACCTCCCTTACCTGTTACCGAACAGTTTTTTTATATAACTCATCGCTTTTTTGTACATTCCCGGAAAATCACCCATGAATCTGTCATTGTATTCCCCGTAATGCTCCATACCGTATATCAAAAGCCCCACGGCTGCGGCAAATTCAGGCCGGCTCACGTCAAGCCCTCCGAGGCTTCTGTGGGGCAGCCCCACTTTCACCTGCACGTCAAATATCTGCTCCAGAAGTTTGTCAAAACCGTGAAGGTTCGCCATACCGCCTGTGAGTATTATCCCGGCGGGAAGGTCTCTGCTTATGTTAATGCTGCTCCTCTTCACCCTGTCATATATCAGGTCGCTGATCTCCTCAAGCCTTGGCCGTATGATCTCTTCCAGGTTTTCTCTTTTTATATGCTGCGGCTCGCGTCCCCCCACGGAAGGCACCTCGATGATCTCCTCGGGGTCGATATTGCCGTCAATAAACGTCGTCCCGTATTTCACCTTCAGCCGTTCCGCTTTGTTCTTGGGTGTACGCAGCACGGTCGCAAGGTCCTTTGTCACTATGTTCCCGCCGATTTCCAGAACATCGCTGAACGCGAGGGCGTCATCAAGATATATTGCCATGTCGGTAGTCCCCGCTCCCATATCAAGCACCATACATCCTAATTCGGATTCATCCTTATCCATGACAGCCAGCGATGATGCGAGCAGATTCGGCACGGTATCCTGAAGGTCGATGTCAGCCTTCATCACGCATTTCTCTATATTGCGTATCTGCTGCGAATTGCACATGACTATATGCATATCTACGCCAAGTTTTATGCCGGACATGCCCCGCGGCTCTTTTATCCGGTCTTCACCGTCTATGCTGAACCATCTGGAGATCTGTTTTACAACGGTCTTGGTCTCCGGCAAAGGTTCGACCTTGGTCTTGGCCTGTTCCTTTACGCGGTCCACATCATCCTGGTCTATCTCATGTTCGCGGCCGGATACCACCACACTGCCTTCTTCGTTCCGCGATTCTATATGACGTCCGCTGAAACCCGCAACGGCCTTCTCGATCCTTTCGCCGTACTGAGCCTGGGCGTCTTCAGTCACCTGCGCGATATTTTTCACGGTCATCTCTATGTTTTTGATGATACCCTCGCTGATTCCGCAGTTGCCCGCATTGCATGTGACCATGCCTATACCCTTGATCTCAAGGCCGTTGTTATCATCAAAAGTGCCTATCAGTCCCTTTAAGTTCTGAGATCCGAGGTCCAAACTCATTATGACTTTTTCGTTTTCCATTACACACCTCCGTTCCCAAGCACGACATACGGCAGGAACCGCAGATCAGCATAATCCGATCCCTTCAGGCGCTCTTTACACTGATTCAGAGCCGACAGTTTCTCTTTATAGCCGTCTTTGCCGAAATTGCACAAAACAGTATCCCCTTCATCGTTTATATATGTCACTATTATCCCTTTTTTGCCGTCGCAATCCACCTTGTCCGCCTTATAGCCTCCGAAGGCAAGGTCTTCTTCCGAACAGAGACTGAGTCCCTCGGCCAGATACTCACTGCCTGCCAGTAGCGGCAGCCCTTCAAGCCCCTGACATGAAAAGACATTCCCCTTCCCGTCCATGGCTTTCAACGATCCGTCGCTGTCTCTGACTTTACACAGCGGGACTCGGCGTGTGATCTTTATGGCGATCTTTCCCGGGTAAACGGATCTGACTTCGGCGCCTTCTATGGCCGGGTCCGCGCACACGGTCTCTCTGATGTCCTTGAGGTCGATCTTCAGCAGGTTCTGCCCCTTCAGGTATTCAAGGCTGCCGCCGTCAAAACCGTCGCCCCCGCTGACCTCTATGGCTTTTATCTCGAAAAAGGACCAGTTGGAGAGTACCGAATATATGCCGACGGCGGCGCCTATGCAAAGCGAGACCGCTATGGCCAGCCCGATGGGGTTGACAGCGGTTTTTCTTCTTCGTCGCCTGTATACCGGCTTCATGATCCGACACGCTCCTCTATCATTTTCAATACCCTGTTCACATTGCCTGCTCCAAATGTGATGATGTTTGTGTTATTGTCGATCAATGTCAGACATATGGATGCGGCCTTGCCCAGGTCTTCCGCGAAATAAACGTTTTCCCTGATATTCTTCAATGCCGCGTAGATCTCATCAGCGTCGCGCTCTCCGGCTTTTTTTGTTTCCGAAGCGGCATAGACCGGCAAAATTATCAACACATCCCCCGTTGTCTTCAGCACCTCTTTAAATTCGTCAAAGAACGCATTGAACCGGCTGTAGCGATGAGGTTGAAAGACCACGATGTTCTGCCGCCGCGGGTCCAGTGACTTGTACGTCGAACGGATCTCGGTGGGGTGGTGCGCATAATCATCGATGAGCGCTATGCCGTCTTGCCTGAGCACGGTCTCAAGCCTTCTTGCCGTACCCCTGAAACCGGAGACGGCTGCCGCTGTTTCCAATGGCGCGAAACCTGCGGACAGCAGCATGACAAATGCGAGAAAGGCGTCAAACACGAAATACTTTCCGTTGCGCGGCAGATCCACCCGTACTCCTCCGTATGAGAACCAGTTATCACCGTGTTCGGAAGGACACAGGTCCCCGGATCCGAGGCCGACTGTCCTGATGTTCTCTCTGCTGCCGGTCTCTTTTGCCACAAGCGGCCAGGCTTCCGCCCCTATGAAGAGATCGCCGTCAAAATCCCTTATGAAATCGGCGTAGGCGCGCGCGTACCCTTCCATATCGCCGTAGGTATCCACGTGCTCAAGTTCTATGTTCGTCACGCCGGCTATGCCGCTTTTAAAAGAGAGGAAACTTCTGTCGCTCTCATCCAGCTCAACCGCCGCGAACTCACCGGAACCGTAAAAACCGTTTTTTCCGGTCATATTCAGGATCCCGCCCAGGTAATAGGAGGCGTTTCGGCTGCCTTCAAGCTTTACAAGAGATTCCGCCAGTATGGAAGCCACAGTGGTCTTGCCGTGGCTGCCCACAGTCGCCATACACCTTTTGCCATCAAGCAGCACGGGCAAAAAATCACCGCGCCGCATGATCTTTATGCCGGCGGACTCAGCCTTTTTCAGTTCGGGGTTGTCCGGCCTCACGGCACTGGAAAATACTACCAGATCGGTGTCGTCGGGAAGGTTTGTGCGGTCATGCGGCACAAAAACAAGGGCGCCGCGCGCGCTCAGAGCCTCGACGCGCTCATTCCGGCCGATATCCGAACCTGTGACCCGAAAGCCCCTGTCCAGGCATATATCCGCCAAAGCGCTGACTCCGATCCCTCCTATGCCGACAAAATGTATCTTCATCTCATCTCCTTAATGATCTCTTTTACGGCATCCGCCGGTCTCACCTGCAGGGACTCTCCGAACCTTGCCGACATCTCATCCAGAGCGGACTCAAGCCTCGCGGTAAAAGAGTCGCCTTCGGCCACCGCGGCATAGAGCCCGTATGACGCGGCGGCGGCGGCATTGGCTGTCTGATGGTCGTCTTTTGCATACGGATACGGTATAAGGATGCCGGGCGTGCCCGTGACAAAAAGTTCCGCCAGCACCGTCGCGCCCGCCCTTGAGATCACAAAATCGGTCTGCGCGTATACGTTTTCCATATCTTCCCTATACGCGAAAATCTGTATGTTTTCGCCATGAGGAGCGTTTTGCATCATATATTCATAATCCCTTTTGCCGGTGATCCAAATGACCTTCATGCGGTTTTTCGAAAAGTAGCCTCTTTTCATCAGCTCAAGCACCGCGTTATTCACCGCCCTGGCGCCGAGGCTTCCCCCGAGCACCGTGATATGGCCGCCGATTTTTTTTATATCCCTTATCTCTTTTCTGACGGGATTGCCTGTGACCGCGACATTGCATCTTCCAAGCCTCGCCTCGCTTTCGGCAAATGACAAAAAGACCTTTTCCGCGCGGGAAGCGGCCATGCGCGTCACCCTTCCCGGTATGACATTCTGTTCAAGCAGATAGTATTTAAGCCCGAGCAGCCTTGCAGCCACTATAAAGAAAAAGGTGACATAGCCTCCTGCGCAGACCATCCTGTCATACCTTTCTTTTTTCATGGCGGAGATGATGGCGGACATAGCGGCTATATCCTTAAATAGCCAGCAAAATCCCTCAAAAGGCCGCCTGATGTCAAAACCCTTAAAATCGAAACCATTCATTGCCGCCACGTCGCCTTCCATCCTGTTGAGAGAGCCGCCCCAGGTGATCTTTTCGCCCTTCTCGGCCAGCGCCCTGGCAAGTGCAAGGGCCGGGTATATATGGCCTCCCGTTCCGCCTGCGGCGATAAGCGTCTTCATGTGCCCCTCCTGACTATGTTCTTTTCCAGCCCTCTTGCGAGGCCCAGGAGTATCATATAGGTAAGATAGGATGTCCTGCCGTAACTTATCAGCGGCAGTGTCATGCCGGTCACCGGGAACATGCCCACGGTCACGCCCATATTTATTATGGACTGGGCCGCAAGCAAATAACCCGTGAGGTATAAAAAATATTTTTCATAATCATATTTCGCTTTTTGTGCCATGATAAAGAGCTTCAACACAAGTATTATGTAAAGCGATATCACCGCCAGGAGGAAAAGATAGCCCATCTCCTCGCCCATAACTGAGAATATAAAGTCCGTATGCGACTCGGGCAGCATTTTTTTGTATACGCCCGCTCCGTACCCCATGCCGAGATGCCCGCCCATGCGAAAAGATGCGATGGAATATTTCAGCTGATACGCCGGGGCGCCGCCCTTGAACAGATAATCCAGCCAGTCATTGATGCGTATGCTCCTGAAACCGCCGCTTTTCAATATGAAAAAACCGCCCGAAGCGACAGCTGTGGAGGCCCATACCAGCGCGGACCTGTGATTGATCCCCGAAAGGAAATAGATCACGATGAAAAACGAACAAAACAGCACTGCAGTCGACAGGTCATTGCCGAGAAACACAAGCAGCACTGTAAGAGCCGTCACCATGAAGGCTCTGCCCGTTTTGGACGCGCCGGTCAAGGGCCTCCTGACACCTCCACCTTCTTTGTGGAACGAAGCGGTCAGATAGAGGATCAGCGTCAGCTTGGCCCACTCGGAAGGCTGGAAGCGGAATGCACCCAGTCCTATCCATCTGCGGGCCCCGTTTATGGTCAATCCCAGATCGGGAATGAACACCAGTATAAGCATAAGTATTGACATGACCTGTAGCAAACCGGCCATTTTCAACAGATGTTTCATGTCGATCATCGAAGAGACCTTGTAAAACAGCAGTCCTGCCGCTGCGGCTACAAGGTGGCGTATGAAATAGAAAAGATGGTTGCCCGCGACGCGGGATGCGGGCACGGCGCTTGCAGACCACATGGTAAGCAGTGATACCGTGATAAAGATGGCGAGTATAAGCCTCATATCCGCGAATACCGTGTTTTTTCTCATGATCCGCCTCCGGAGAGACGCATGACGGCCTCTTTGAAGACCCTGCCCCTGTGTTCAAAATTGTCAAACATATCGAAACTTGCGGCTGCGGGCGAAAGCAGTATCACGTCGTCGCGCCGGGCAAACCCGAAAGCGTCCGCCACGGCCGCATCCATGTCCGTAGAGATGATGTTCCTCACGCCAAGCGCGTCAAGCTGAGTCTTCAGACGTTCCGACGTCTCGCCGATGAGCACCACGGCCCTGCAATTATCACTGATCAGCTCCATCAGCGGCGAAAAGTCGTTCTTTTTGGCGTCATCGCCGCCCAGTATCAGCACGATGCTCTTTCCGGGGAAAGAGGCCAAAGCCTGTCTGGTGGAATCGACATTCGTCCCTTTTGAATCATTGTATGCGGATATTCCCCGGTATTCCGTGACATATTCAAGCCTGTGCTCTATGCCGGTGAAGGCCGCCAACGTCTGCAGCAGCGCATCGCGGGAGGCCACATGCCGGTCTACCGCGCACAAGGCCGCCAGGACATTTTCAAGATTATGCCCGCCGACCAGCCCCAGGCTGCGCACATCAAATATCCTTTCGGCGTTTCCGTTCTCCGCCCGGAAAATACCGATACCGTCAGAATAATACCCGTTTGACACGGTCGTCCTGCGGCTGAATTCCGCTATACTGCAATCGATTGCGGAGGCCCTTTCCATCAGTACGGCATCGTCGCGGTTCAGTACCGCCACATCGCCCCCGCTCATATTTTTAAAAATATTCATCTTCGCATCCGCATATCTCTCAAAAGAACCGCCGTATCTGTTGAGATGATCGGGGGTAAGGTTTGTCACCACGGCGCAGACGGGATGAAAATCGCGGATCTTTTCAAGCTGATATGAAGACAGCTCGCACACATGGATATCACGCGGGATATCGGCCTCGTCAGAGAGCCCCCTGCCTATATTGCCCGCGAGAGCCGAATCCAGCCCCTGCCCGGCAAGTATGCGGTGTATAAGGCTCACAGTGGTCGATTTGCCGTTTGTGCCGGTCACGCCTATGATATGAGGTGCTTTCATGCAGCTGTATGCGAACTCGATCTCAGAGACAACATCCATGCGGGACTCCACGCTCCTGATAAAACGGCTTTCCGGGTCTATCCCGGGCGATATGACGGCCAGAGAACATCTGTCAAAAAACCTTTCGCTGTTCCCCACTTCATACTCTATTTTTTCGCTTTCGAGACGCAGGAACCTTGCCTCATTCCTGGCATTGCGCTCCATCTCCGTGACAAACACGTCACGGCCGCTGCGTTTTGCAAGCAGCGCTGCGCTGAGTCCGCTTATGCCCAGCCCTATGATCAGCAATCCGTCCCTATTCATACGCATTACTACCTCACTGCAGTTTCAGCGTGCTCAGCCCGAGCAACGCCAGCATTATGCCCAGTATCCAGAACCGGATGGTGACTTTTGTCTCCGCCCATCCCTTAAGCTCAAAATGATGATGTATGGGCGCTCTTTTGAAGAGTCTCTTGCCCTTGGTCCATTTAAAATATACGATCTGAAGCAGCACGGAAACCGCTTCCATCACGAAGACGCCCCCGATGATCACAAGCAGTATCTCCCTCTTGAGCAGAATCGCTATGATCGCGAGCGCTCCGCCCAGGGAAAGAGAGCCCACATCGCCCATAAAAACCGATGCCGGATGGCTGTTGAACCACAAAAATCCCAATCCCGCTCCCAGTATGGCCATCGCAAACACGGTAAGCTCTCCGGTGCCCGGCATATAGGGTATGTTCAGATAAGCCGCGAACTCCGCATGGCCGGTCACATAAGCTATCGCCCCGTAAGCGGCTATGGCCAGACTGACGTTTCCTATGGCAAGGCCGTCAAGTCCGTCCGTAAGGTTGACGGCATTTGACGCTCCCATGATCACGAGCATCACAAACGGTATATAAAAGATGCCCAGGTCTATGAACATATCTTTCATGAACGGTATGGTTATAAAACCTTTCAGCGCCTCGTTGCCGGGAAACATATAGAGATATGTCCCCACCAGAAGGCCGAGTGAACCCTGGGCGATCAACTTGTAACGGGCGATCACCCCGTCCGAATTTTGTTTTCTGACTTTAAGATAATCGTCCGCGAAACCCAGTATGCCGAGCCAGACGACGGTAACCAGCGATATGATGACATAGGTGTTCCTGATGTCCGCCCACAGCAATGTCGAGACGATTATGGCGAGGAGTATGAGCAGCCCGCCCATGCTGGGGGTCCCGGTCTTTTTAAGATGGGTCTCCGGCACGTACTCGCGGATCTGCGACACATTGATCCTGCGCAAAAACCTGATCACCGCCGGACCGAAAATAAAACTTATGACGAGCGCGGTGATCATGGCATAGATCGACCTGAATGTTATGTATCTGAAAACATTGAACCCTGCAAAATGCCTGATCAGAGGCGCGAAAATATAATACAGCATTACAGACTCTCCCTTATCATGCCCATGAACTCCTCCATATGCATGCCCCTGGAACCTTTGAACAATATGACGTCGTAATCGGCCGACAATTCCATGACACGCCCCGCAAACACCTTTCTGTCCGTGTAATATTCATGCGTACTGCAAGCAGCGCGAGCAGCGGAAAAACCCTCTCCCAGAAACAATGCCTTGGCCCCGGCCATCCCCCCCGCCAGCTCAGCCGCCGCGCGGTGATGCTTCCCGGACTCAGCGCCCAGTTCAAGCATATCCCCCAGACAAAGCAGTATCTTTTTGCCGCGGTATTTATTTGACAGTTCGCGCAACACGCAAATCAGGGCGCCCGGAGAAGAATTGTATGTGTCGTTTATTATGATCCTGCCTCCCGTGTCGATCAATTCGGACCTGCCTGTGGAGAGTGGTATCGTCGAAAGCCCCGCGTCTATCTCATCGGGACTTAGCCCCATCCTGCTTCCTATGATGACCGCAGGCGCGGCGTTATAGAGGTTATATCCGCCCCATATGGCGGCGCCGTATCTTTCGCCTTTGTGGCTAAAGGCTATACCGCCGGTATGATCAGACTCTTCGGGCGTGAACACATCGTCGTTTTCCTTTCCGGCTCCGAATGTCACTACATTGCTGAATCTTCCCTTTGCAGTCACAAGCAGCCTGTCGTCGCCGTTGACCAGTTTCAGCGCGCCTTCCGCCATTTTTCTGAACAACCCAAGTTTTCCGTGCAGTACGTTTTCGACGGAACCAAGGAATTCCAGATGCACGGCCCCTATGTTTGTGATCACTCCGATATCGGGCATCACGCATTCCGCCAGTATATCTATGTCCCCTTCGCGGTCCATGCCCATCTCGACGATCAACACATCCTTATCCATATTGTTTAAGACAGTGTGCGGCACCCCCCACTCCGAGTTCATGTTCCCCTCTGTCCTGCCCGTCAGGTAGCTGCCCCTGAGCACGGAAAATATCATATCCTTTGTGGTCGTCTTACCAAAGGAACCCGTCACGGCAATGACCCGCTGTCTGATGTTTGAGGATCTTACCTTATGCGTGAGTTCCAGCAAAGTCCTTGCGGTGTCATCCGTTATGAGTACGGGGACCCTTTCCACATCTGTTCCCGGGGGAAGCCTTTCGGCTATCACAAAAGAAGCGCCGTTGTTTATGGCTTCGGATATGTGAAGGTTTCCGTCGTCTTTCTCCCCCTTGCGCGCGAGAAAAAGGCCGCCGGCCATGATCGTCCTTGAATCCTGCGAATAAGAGCTGAACACCGGGTATTCCTTCCAGTTGCCCTCCCGCCGCAGCGCATATATGTTTTTCATATCCGTCAGTTTAAAGTTCATATTCCCTCGTATCTGGCTATGTTTTCGGCGATCTTTTTAAAGATCGGCACCACGAATGTGGAGGCGTAGCCCCCGCCTCTGGGCTCATCCACCAAGATACCTATGACGTATCGCGGCGAATCTTCCGGAAAGAACCCCACAAAAGTCCCCGTAACGCGTCCGTAGTCGTAGCTGCCCGCGGACGGGTCGTATTTTACCGCGGTACCGGTCTTTCCGGCTATGCCGAGGCCGGCCACGCTGGCGCGGGATGCAGAGCCGTCCTCCACCACGCCGCGGAGTATCTCAGCGGTCTTACGGGCCGTTTTCTTGGATATGACCCTGCGTATTGTTATCGGCTTTACTCGGTATCCCTGTCCATCCGCATACCTGACCCTGCTTATGATATGGGCCTCCGGCAGCACACCTTCATTGGCTATGACGGCATAGGCCGTCGTAAGCCTTAAAAGATTGGTGGCCACTCCGTATCCGATGGCTATGTTGCCCAGGTCCGAAGGGGCCCATTTTTCCACCTCATTGATCTTGCCGCTCGACTCGTTCGGAAGTTCTATGGATTTTTTCTCCGTAAAACCGAACTGTTTCGCATAATAAAACATCTTTTCCCTGCCCAGATGGTCGGCTATCTTGATAACGCCGACATTGCTTGAGCGCTTGTAGACGGAGGCGACATCCAGCACGCCGTTTCTGAGTGTGTCGCGGAACAGCTCGCCCTTGTACCTGAACTCGCCGTTTTCACAGTCGATCTTTGTATCCTTGTCCAGCAGCCCCTCTTCAAGGGCTCCCGCAAGAGCGACGATCTTGAAACTGGACCCCGGCTCGAACGAATGGGCCACGGCCCTGTTTATCATCACGTCACTGTCTTTGTATGAATAGAACCTGTTGGGGTTGAAATCGGGGTAATTCGCCATCGCCAGCACCTCTCCCGTCTTCGGGTCCATCACTATGCCCGAGACAAAATGAGGGTCGTATTTTTCAAAACCCCATTCCAGCACCTTTTCAAGAAAATACTGTATATCGGTGTCGATTGTAAGATATATGTCCGCCCCGTCGGAAGGCAGCTGATTAAGGCTTGAGGCCTTGACACCCTTCATGACGTCGTCAAAGGAATATTCTATGCCAGTGGCCTGCCCCGCGTAATTGACATAGCCGAGCACATGAGACGCGGTGTTGTTGAGCGGATATATCCTTTTTGCGTCATCCCGGTCCATGTAAAGCCCCTTTGGGGAGACACTTGACGGAAGGCTGTCGATGACATCCGAATCCACCCGCCTTGCGACCGTTATATATTTTGAGTTTGTCTTGAGCTCAGCTTCAATGAGAGACCTGTCCATGCCAAAACCGGAATGGACAAAATCTATGATCTGCTTTTTTTCATCGTCGTCCACTTTTGAACCGTCGGCATAGACCCGGTAGTTGTATACCGTGGTCGCCATCAGTTTTCCGTTCCTTGAATATATATTGCCCCTGAGCGGCTGAAATATCCTCTCGGTGGCCAGCTTGTTCTTTTCTACATTCTGATATCTTTTCACGGTCTTGCTGAGGGCGTCCTCGTCATTGACCACCTGGAAATGGAGCAGCCTCACGGCAAGGATAAAATAACCCGCCAGGAGAAACGAGAGCAATATCTTTCCGTAAGCGTCGATCTTTTTACTATTTCCCGACATACTCACTCAGCCTCCGCGGCGGACCATTTTTCGGTAAACCCGTTCTTAACGGCCCACTTTTGAACAGCCTTGACATCCGTAAGCCTTTCGATCTCTATCTTCAGCTCCCTGTTCCGAAGCTTCAGCATGATAAGCTCGTCCCGTAAAGCGTAGGTCTCTGTCCTTACGCGCTCTTTCTCCATATAGACCAGGGCCTCCACAAAAAACACTATCACCAGGACTATGACGGAAACAGGCAATATCCTTTTAAAGCCCCTCATATACGCTCCGCAACGCGCAATTTCGCGCTTCTGCTCCTGGGGTTGCGGGCCACTTCCGATTCCGAAGCGGTGATCACTTTGCGTGTTATCTTTTTCAATGAAGCCTTGTGGCCGCAGACACATATCGGAAACTCAGGAGGGCACAGGCAGTCCCTGGCCTCCGTGGCTATAAAATCCTTTACTATCCTGTCTTCAAGGGAATGATATGATATTACGGCAAGCCTGCCGCCCGGGGCAAGCCTCGCGGACGCCAGACGAAGCCCGCGCTCCAAAGCGCCCATCTCGTCGTTCACCCATATCCTCAACGCCTGAAACGTCCTGGTCGCGGGATCCGTCTTCATCTTCCTTTTTTCCGAAGCCGGAAAACATGACCTGACCAGGTCAGCCAGCATGACCGTGCCGGATACGGGCCTTGAAGCCGCGATCTTTCTGGCTATGGACCTGGACCTCCGCTCTTCCCCGTATTTATATATAAGATCGGCCAGCGACCTTTCGTCGAATCCGTTTACCGCATCCGATGCGGTGCGCATCTGATGCGCATCCATGCGCATGTCAAGCGGGGCGTCGGATCTGAATGAAAAGCCGCGCTCGCCCATGTCAAGCTGATGAGAAGAGACGCCAAGATCCATCAGTATGCCGTCAAAAGAGACCGCGGGCATATCCGCCCAGGTGCGTTCGTCTCCGAAATCGCCCTTCACAGCGATGAAGTTTTTCACATCTCCCAACACAGCCGCCACATGGGCCAGCGCATCCGCGTCGCGGTCCACGCCCACGAGCATACCCGCGCCGCTGATCATGTTAAGGATTTTTCCGGAATGGCCGCCGCCGCCAAGCGTAAGATCAAGATATTTTCCGTCCTCTTTTACAGCAAGCCCTTCCAATACTTCATCAAGAAGCACCGGCTCATGATATTCCATATCATTCTCTTTCCTGTCGGGCCATATAGTCAAGGAAATCCGCAGAGACTTCCTCGCTACTCTCAACCTCCTTTTCGAAGTTTTCAGGCGCCCACAATTCGACATAATCCCCCACGCCTATGATCTCGACATCCCTTTCAATAAGGGAAAAATCGAGCAATGACTTGGGGATAAGTATCCTGCCCTGGCTGTCCATCCTGACTTCCGAGGCCGACGCGTATTTCATCCTGATATACTGTCTGTACTTGTAATCGCGCAATGCCTTCTTTTGAAGCGGTTCGATGTAGTCGTTCCATGTCTTGAGCGGATAGAGAGTGATATGTCCAGTCCCGCCGTCGCCCTTTGCAAGGACCACGGTGTCTTCGACGATCTTCTGCCTGAATGAGGACGGCAGCTTTAAACGTTGCTTTTCGTCAACGGAATGCCTATAATTTCCGATGAACATAAACCCTCCATTTCTTCCCACTTCGCTCCACATCTATATATTAACACCCCACATAGATAATGTCAAGGCACACAACTTCATTTTTTTGTGAAAACAATGCATTTTTAAAAGAAAAAAGAGGTTTTATGGGAACAGTTTTGCGGATTTGATTGTTATGACTTTATTAACATTAGTCAAAGGGCCGGCTGCGGACGTTTATTGGATTGCGGGCCTGAAAGCATACAAGTTTTACAGGATTTGCCGCGGGACCTCTGCGGCGGTCTTTCCGGCGGGGATGAACACCGACCTCCTCGGTTTCCCCCGGACAGGCGCCGGCGGCGCGATCTCTTTTGCGCCGCCGGCGTTACTATCTCGATTTATCTGATGACCATAAGCCATGTCGTGCTTCCGGGCTCCGCCTTTCCGAGCATCCTGCCGATGTCGTTCTTTTCATCAAGCACAAGCATGGCTATGCGCCCCCGGCTGACGCCCAGGACGCTTATGACACCTTCCACCGAATCCACGTCGCTTTTCAGGTTATACAGATGCCTGCCGCTTTTTCTCTCCAGCACGGAGACGATTAGATCGCTTTTCATGCTGCCGGTCCGGCGCGCCTTATCAAAATCAAAGGGCGCGGGTACGTATATGCTGTTTTCGTCCACGCCCAGCCCTATGGCTATGTGCTTGCCGGATATGTCAAAATACCTTTTGGTCTCCTTCAGCTCCATGTCAAGCGCGGAAAGGGAATAGGAGTCGTTAGTCTCCGAAAGAAAGATCTCGCCGCCGTCGTAAAGAGGCAGGGCTGTTCTCATGCCCGACTCCTCCATCTCTTCGAGGCCCTTGAGCACGTTGTCATATTCGATGTTACGGGTGACTTCGATGGAATAGTCGTCCCTGATACTGGCCAGTCCCACACGCGTCCTAAGCATGCCGCTGTAGACTATACCGTCCGGAGTCTGGCTGTGGAAGAAGGGGATGCCTTTTGCGGGGTCCATGATGCATTCCTCCAGGTATTTGCCGTCATGTCCGTATATCAGGAATTTCAGGGTGTCCGACTCAAAGATGATGATCTTCTCGTCCCCCACGGAAACGCGCATGGCGTGCATCATCTCGCCGGGGCCCTTGCCCTTCGGTACGGATATGGATCTTTGAAGACTCATATCCTCCATCGAAAGGAAGTTCAGCCTCATCTCCTTGCCGTTGTCACTCAGATAATAAACGCTGTCCCTGTACACACCGGAATTGAGCATCGGGTTCTGTCCCGTGATATCGTCAAGCTGTACGGCCTGGAGTATCTCCATCTTGCGCGCGCCGTCCTCGGGATGGTCAAGGTCGCCCAGCACGCCCTTTGAACAGGCGGAAAGCAGCATTGCAAGACCCAGCGCGCATAATAACGTCCTTTTTCTCATGATCACCATTCTCCTTCTATCAGTTCTATCAGCTTTTCCTTTTTCATACCCAGCATCTTGGCTTTGGATACGATGATAGGCACTTCTTTCGCCGTAAAAGACTTCACGCCCTCTATCCTCAGCTTTTCTTTTGCTCCGCGGGCGAGATTGTTCCCGATCCCCCTGTCTATGACAAGTATTTCCTGAGCCTGAAGTTCCGTGACAGTGCGCATCACGGTATTGGGGTTTACCCCGAGTTCTTTGGCCATCGAGCGCACGCTGGGTATCAGTTCGTCTTCCGCCCACACACCGGAGATAATACGCTGTATCATGATCTCCTTTATCTGCTGATATATGGGTGTGTTTTCCCTGAACATATCAACCCTCCTTATACATGTTGAATCTCAACGCCACCACCGAGAGCGCGGCAAACACGGCAGCTATTGTAAAAAAATGCCATGTCACGCAGCCCAGGGTCGCCGCCTGTATTCCCGTAACAAAAGAAAACAACGCCCGGTAAGCAGAACCGATAAGGACTATTGCGGTAGCGATGCCCATGAATAGCACAAAATTATAGAAGCCTTTTCCTTCCATAAGCTTGTAAAAGATCATCACTGCCAGATATGCGAATATACCGAAAAGTATTGCCCAGATAAAACTAAGGTCGACCTCGCCCGGATCCATATCTGAATGGCCAAACCTTATCAGAGCGTACGAGAACGCAAACGCCAGGTAGATCAATATGTTCCATACACACCATATCAGGCCCAGTAAAAAGGTCCCTGTCAGTTTTGAAGACATGGGCAGAGGCATGGATGTAAAGACCCGCCTGTCACCTATGGCCGAACGCAGATGGTATACCGTGAGTATCAGTATGTTGACCGTGAACACGGTCCCGAGGGCGATGAACGTAAATATGTCCTTGCCTGTGAAATCAATATCGGAAGTCTCAATATGGATGAACAGGGATGATGCCGCCGAAAGCAGTATCAACAGCGGGTATATGATCACGCCGCTTACAATGATAGCCTTATAATGCTGGGCGATGTATGTCTTCATAAATCTCCAGGTATCTGACACATATCTCATAACAGGCCCTCCTTGTCCATCTTAACCGTATATTCCATGAACTCAGGCAGTGTCACTGCCGCATGATCCAGGTCATAAGCGTTCGTGTTCTTGAACAGTACATGCGTTTTCCCCAGTATGACTTTTTCATCCAGGATGTCCTTTTTTTTGAGCGCGCTTTTTTTATCACCGGGAACCCAACCCATGGAGCCCAAACCGTCCTCAAGGTTTCCCGAATACAGTACAGCCCCGTTTTCAATAAGGATTATGTCCTCGATCACCGTCTGCATCTCTCCCGCATGATGCGAGGAGAAGATCACGGTCTTTTTCTCATCCGTATATTCGATAAGATCGTCCACGATAGCCCTCTGCCCTATCATGTCAATGCCGTCCGTCACTTCATCCAGGACCAGGACTTCAGGATCCACTGACAGAGCGAAGCTTACCTGCACCCTCTTTTTCCACCCCCTGGAAAGGCGGGAGTTTCTTGTCTTCATGGTAAAACCCGACTGTTCCATGAATTTAAGAAAACGTTCCTCTTTCCAGTTCGGGTACAATCTCCCGAGAAGTATCATGTCTCTCATCGAATAGGAGCTGTGGTTCGGCGATTCGGGTATGTAATATATTTTTCCCAAATAATCCGGATGGCGCCTGCCGGCTTCCATGCCGTCCATGGATACCGACCCCTTGTATCCCGGTATCATGCCCGATACTATATCCAAAAGCGTGGTCTTGCCGCTGCCGTTGCGGCCGATAATGCCGTAGACACGCCCCTGCTCAAACTCCAGATCCAGCCCCTTGAATATCTTCCTGTTCGGAAAATACTTAAAATCCAATCCCCTGATACTGATCATCTTGCCTCCTTCTTACAGTTACACTGTATTAGCTTACTAATACAGGACGCATAAGTCAAGAAAAAAGTTTCAGCTTTTTCGAAATGTCACAATTATTTAATTAAGGCGGCAGCTCAGATGGAGACGCTGTCGTCCGTCAGAATGCTTTCGCGATGGTCGTCTATCACATATTTCAGCGACAGCACCGGATATCCCAGATGCTGGCTCATCAGTCTGGCTTTGCCCGATATCTCTTCATAAAAACCGCTTAAAAAACTGATCTGCGCATTTTTATTCACATACAGGTCCAGCAGCTTCAGGGCCGCTCCGAATACGGCCAGCACATCGGTAAACACAGCGGTCTGATCCCGGCCTGCGGCACCCGTATTCAGTTCAAGCGTCATCTTGTCTATGCTCATATCGCCTGACAATTCGCCGGCGTTTTTCATTTTTTCTATCTCCTGCCCGACGTTGTCAATAAACGCTGAGAAATGTTTCGGCATCCGTTCCCGCAGGTCTTTAAACAACTTCCCAGCCGACATGACTACAAAATCCAGATGCGTCACTTCCGCGCCGCCCGCCTGGTCTTTGCCAACATCTATGTCAAAACTCTTCAGCTTGCTGACCATATCCTCGTCACCTCTGGCGGAGCCGTTCCCCACAAGGCCTCTGTGCGGAGAGGCCGGCTTTCCCGGCGCGGCAGCCTCTTTGCGCTTTGCCCCGGTCTTCCCGAAATCAAAGCCTTCTTTCTTGTCAAAGGGCAGCGTCTCATCCATCCTGTTCATGTCGCTTTCAACCGTATCGGTGATCTCTATGCCGGCGCCCCCGAGTCCGCCGGCAGCCGCCCTCCCGTTTTCCTCATCGCTCAGGCGCGCGGCCTCGAGTATAACGCCCTGCCAATGCATGTCTATTGTCACCTCGTCCGGTTCGCAGTCCTTTTCAAAGCTGAAATCCCCGTCTTTCCAGTTGAACATGGTATAGACCGCATGCTCGGCCTTATCGGCTCCCGCTTTCGCATGTATCACAAAACCGGCCTTGAAGAATATTTCACCCTTTGTCCCGTTGGACCGTATGATCACAAGGCATCCGTTATAGTTGCCCAGCCCGATAAGCTGGAATATGTCCTCAAGCAAAAAATCCTTCAATGTACCCGCTAAAGCCATGGAGACCCCTTTTTTAAAAGGATAACACAAACGGCCTGAGTTTCAAACCATGTGAAAACAATTATAGATTTTTCTTTATTAAAGCCGTTTTTTTTGCTATAGTCATGATGGTGATATTATGGCTGAAAAAGACGATATCAAATTGATCGATATAAAATCCCTCACGATGGAGCGGAAACCGGATCTTATGGCCGGCATACCCCGCGACTTCAGGGACCATGTCTTCAACTTCCTCGAGAAGCTCCTGCGGCTCGACGACATCAACGACCTGATGATACGTTTCAAGGACCTGCAGGGCATTGATTTTGTAAAAGCCTTTGTCTCCGATGTGGATCTTGACATCAGGATCGCGCCCGGATCTCTCAAAAACATACCCGCGGAGGGCCGGTTCATAGCCATCTCCAACCACCCGCTCGGAGGACTCGACGGGATGGCGCTCTTAAACGCGGTGGCCGAGGTCCGAGACGATGTCAAGTTCATCGTAAACGATGTGCTGAACCGGGTGGTAAACCTCAGAAAGATCATCATCCCCTTCAGCAGGACTTCGATATCCACCCAGGCCAGATCCGCCAGAAACATGATAAACACATTGAAAAAGGGCGGAGGACTGATGTTCTTCCCCGCGGGAGGCGTATCCAGGGTGCGCACGGACGGCATAAGAGACCCGAAATGGATGGAGGGCGCCTTCTATTTCGCCCAGAAGTTCAATTGCCCCATAGTCCCCATGTTCGTGGACGCCAAAAACTCGCTTTTTTACTACATATGCACCATGCTTCACAAAAACCTGGCCGCATTGATGCTGCCCAGGGAGATATTCCGCAAAAAATCAAAGAAAGTGAACATAAAGATAGGCGGCCTTGTCGAACCGGAGCTTATCAGAGGCATACCCCCCGGAAAACTGGCGAAGGCCTTCAAAGAATATGTATACAAGATGGGCAGAGCCGGTTCCGATATCAAGGAACTGCCTTTCCGCCCCGAGTCTGTGACCTGAACAACCCGTTTTCCCGCCTGTCGGCCGCCGAACCGTTACAATATTTCGCGTATCCCGCCGTTTTCGGCCGGCATGCGGCATAATAATTGCCTTCGGCGCACCTTCAGACTTGAAAAATCGTACATTTATTTTATACTCGTCTATAATGATGAGGGGAGTCATACAATGAAATATTTGAAGATACTGGTCATTTCCGCGATCTCGGTGTTCGCCCTGTTTTCCATCCATAAGACTTTCAAACCCATGTTCGGCGAATACGCTGAAAAACAGGCGCTTGAATACGTCGACGCAAATCTTCTCATACAAAAAGACATCATCTTAAAAGGCGTGGCGGAAAAGCAGTCAACGCTGGACAACATAGCCGCCGCTATCGGAGACAAGGAAGACGCCGATCTGATATCGGGCATACTCGAGGGAAACCTATCCCATTTTCTATGGCTTGAATATTCGGACAGATCCGGCATACCCAAGGCCATCGCCGGGCAGCGCTCCGACACCCACACCATCACTTCGGCTGCCGCAAGACAGTCGAAGGTCGAGGCCGGCATCTCGCTGACCGCGCTCGCCGAATCATCCATGCAGGACAATATCATGATCACATCCGCCCCCGACACCATAGTGTCACGCCTGTCGGCCGACGGCAATACTGTGGCCGCTTCCATCCCCCTGGACAACGAAGGCAATTATCTTATTGTGGCAAAGGATATACCGGACGCAACGGGCATGCTGTATCTGGTCGAAGCGGCTGTCGCCCTCCTCGCGCTATACAGCATTCTGGCCGCATTGAAACTCTCCAGGCGCGTGGACATCCCCTCCATCACCTCCTTTTTCGAACAGATAGAAAGAGGGAACACGGAACTGCGTTTCGACCTGAGAAACTCCGACCAGCTTCACACGGTAAAGCACTCCATAAACGTCTTCCTGGACGAATCCCAGAAAATGCTGAGACAATACAAGCACGAGAGGTCGCAGCTTGTCTCGTTCAATCATACGATCTCTTCGGTCCTGAGAGAACAGACACTGCTTAAAGATTATCAGTACTTCATATCCTTCATGCTGAATGAACTTGAAATATCCGATTTGCACATATTCCTGAAAAACAATGAAAACATCGTGCATTTCCACAACCAGACGACGAACAACCTGGCCTTTGACGAAAACATGGAAAAACTCTTCTCTTTCAAGGAAAAAGCGATAATGGATGAATTCGACCTGTCTTCGATCATCAGCAACTACGAAAGCGGCATACACTCCCATATAATGTACCCCCTTGACGCCAACTCCGTGCTGCTGCTGCCCAAATCATCGGTCTCACACATAAAGCTTGACATATTTGAGATATTCGTACGCATATTCAGGGAGGCGATGAACCTTCACAACGACAGGCTGAGCTCCCTGAGATCGAAGGTCCGGACTGAAAAAAGCCTCTCCGGACTCAGCGTCGGCATCATACGGACGTCGGATGAGGGGAAGACGCTCTTGTCCAACGAGGCGGGAAAGGCCATACTGCCCCCCGAATCCGGTTCCACGATATTTGAGACTCTCAGAAGCCTGAACACGGACGTCAATGAGCTGCGGGCCGTCCTCGCATCCGGCAAGACATTCATCTCAAAAGTCGACATCGCCGGCAGGGCGACGCTTGTCTCGGCGTCCAGCGTGGCCTTTTCCGAATACGAACCGGCGGAGCTCATCTTTGCCTTCACCGATGTCTCCGACATATACAATGAACTTACCATGAAAACACGCGAATACGAACGCGCGATCACCGTGATGGAAGACAGGATCGACCGCCTGTCGACGGAATCCGCCGAACTCCATTCTGCGCTGGATGAGCATCAACGCAAAACGTCCGGCCTTGACGGCGCTTCCGCCGACACATTCTGCGAATCCGTGGAGGGGCTCACCGTCCACATGGCGGCCTCACTCTCGCGTTCGGCCAAAATACTGCGCGTACTTACCGACCAGCTTTTCGACGACGATGAGAAAAAGATGGTCGTGATGGTCAAAAAAGAACTGACCTCGATGAACTTCCTGCTGAGAGACATGCTGATGATCAGAAAAGAGCCCGACATATCGCCGGATTTCGGAGACATCAACGAGATTATAAAGAAAAGCTTTGACCTTGCAAAAGCCGAACTGAAAAACAGAAAATGCGTCCTGACAGCCGATATGCGCAAAGACCTTCCGGACATCAGGTTCGACAAGACGATAATGAGCCTGACCATCTACAATATATTCACCCTCGCTGCCCAATACTGCAGAGAAAACAGCTCTCTCAGTATGGCAAGCGCAATGGAGGGGAATGAGTACGTGTTCTCCCTCAGCGTATCACCCTATGCAAAAGACGCCACAAGGCCGGGAGCTTCCGCGAAGACACTGGCCGAACTGATATCAGCGGCCGTGAAGGCGCACGGCGGAAGGTTCGAATCCGCGGCCACCCCGGAGGAGCGGTCCTTTGTGATGAGACTGGCGCAAGATGGGGATTGATTACAACATAAAGAGAAGCCCCGCATATGTCCTCACACTTATGGCCGTGCTGGCGCTGCTTTTTTTGACGGTATTCCTGCTTGACAGCCGCCGGGACCAGAAGCTCCCGGCGCGCATCTTTTCCGCCGCCGCGGACGATATCATCATGGTCGTGGACGGCGCGCCTTACAGGCTGAAAGCTTCCTCGACGGACACGCTCAGGTCAATGGTATTCACACGGGCGGGCAGCAGGCTGAGGTTCTCAGGCACATCGTATATCAGTTTCGGCGATACCATATACGACATGGCGATCAGCAAAGGCGTCATGTCGGCCACGTTCATACATGTGCCGGGCAAAGGCAATTACATGATAGAAGGCGATCTGCGCGATATGCTTGAATGGGAGGAGGCAGCCGGTGAGTGAGCACAGGTTCATCGAAGTCGAACGGCTGATAGAGGAATACGACATACCCGAGTTTGAGAGGCGGCAGGCCGTGTTCGAGGCCATGGGCATCGCCCCGGCACTCGCCGTGATCGTCGCCGGCGAAGACAAGGGGTCGCTCTCATACATGAAAGGCATCAGACGCTTTTGCGCCGCTCATAATATAAGGTTCGCCGGGATCAGCGTGGGGAGCGGAGCTGAGATGGCTGATGCCATACAACGGCTGAACAAAGACGATGAGACAGACGGCATAATGGTCATGTACCCCACCCCGTTTGAAGAAAAGGACACATATTTCATGAACCTTGTCACACCGGAAAAAGACGTGGAAGGGCTTCATAATTCACATCTCGGTTTTCTCGTCCAGTTTGAAAAATTCAGGGATATTTCAGGGCTTAAAAAACTGGTGGTCCCCCCGACGGCAAAGGGCATATTATATATTTTCAAGAGATACCGCGAACTTTACGATTCATATTACAAGACAAACGGCTCATATCCCGACGGACTGGACTCAAACCCATTCGTCATCGAGGGCAGCCGCTTCACCGTGATCAACGATTCACCCGCTGTGGGACGCTCGCTTGCTCTCATGCTGCTGAACGAAAACGGTTCCGTGAGGCTTTGTCACAAATATACACCGCGTGAGGAGATACTGCGCCTCTGCGGCAACTCGGACGTGGTAATATCCGCAGTCCCGGGAGGCGGTTTCGTCATACCCACCCCGCGCATCAAAGAAGGCTCCATAATCATCGACATATCGTTTGAGGGTAATTTTGAATACCCCTCGGTCCTGGAAAAAGCCTATATGACGGCCCCCAGATGGGATCTCATGCAAAAGGGCAACAGGATCAACGACATGACGCTTTACAGACTGCTGTCAAACCTCTTTTATCTCATAGACTCCGGCCTGCCGCCGGACGTGCTGCGGAAGATGAACGCCGGCTTTTAAGACGCGCCGGCCCGCCGGCTTAGCGGCCACTCTTTCAGTCACGCTCTCCCAGCAATATGCGTATTGCCTGATTAGCCTGATGCCCCGCGCATATACCCACCCGAGGAGCCATCAGCCCGCTGCCGGGACGCGCTTCGGACACGCCGTCACCGCATACGTAAAGGTTTCCCGAACGCCATGTCCTTATGTCATTGTTCGGGCCGTATCCGGCCATGCCCGATGCTGATATGATGGCCTTGTCATCCATATTGTTTATCACATATCTGACTATCATCTCTTTTGCCGCAGGATCGTCAAACGCCTCCACTATCACGGAAGCCCGCGAGAACAACATGCCTATGTTATCCCCGTCTATCCTTGTCTCATGCGCTTCGATGTCCATGTAAGGATTTACCCTCAGCAGCGTCTCCGTAAGCGCCCTGCATTTTGTCATGCCTATCTGATCCGCGAAATACTGCTGCCTGTTAAGGTTCGACGGCTCGACGGTGTCAAAATCAGCTATGATCAGGCTGCCGACGCCGGATCTCGCCAAAGCCAGCGCCACGGACGAACCGAGCCCTCCCAGCCCCGCTATGCCCACGACGGCGGCTTTAAGCACGGCATGCACGCCCGGCGTGTGACGGGCGGTCAGGAGAGATTCGTATTCATCAGGCGGAGGGCACGCCCCCCTTTTTATCAGGACGATCTCATCCCCTTCATGCAATGGCCTGTCTTCAACGACGGGGTATGAATTATACACTATAATGTCGTACGGATGATCCGCGTACAGACGTTTCAGAAAAGAAAAAAGCGTCTCGCCGGGGAGGGCATCCCCCGTCTTTTCATTGACCCTTACATCCATATCCTCACCGGCCTCCGCGTTTGAGCGCGACAAGCGTCATGTCGTCCTGCAGCACCCCTTTTGTCTTAAACCCGTTGACCTCCGATATGATGTATTCGCCGAGTTCCCCGGAGGAGAGCGAAGACTGCGCGGAAAGTATATTTTTCAGCCTCTCCTCGCCAAACTCCTGATCTTCGGCGTCCATGGCCTCCGTGATGCCGTCCGTGAACAGCAATACCGTCCTGACCGAGTCATAATCAAGCTCGCCCTGTTCATAGGGAGGATCGGGCATGATGCCTAAAAGAAGCCCGCCCGAATCAAGTTCAGCCAGACTGCCGTCGTCAAACAGCGCGTAAGGGGGATTATGGCCGGCATTGATATAGCGGAATATGCCGTTTTCCTTATCTATAATGCCTATAAAAAAGGTGATGAACTGATCGCTTCTGGTGCTTTCATATATGAGATTGTTAATATCCGTCACCATCACCTCAAGAGGCACTTCCACCTCCGTCATCAGCATAAAAGCCGCATGAAGGGTGGA
>CAZJQC010000003.1:85915-89016 GCA_964548195.1 uncultured bacterium
TCGAGTTCTCAAGGGAAAAAGCGACGTTCGCGGCAAGCGAAAAGAGAAAATCATATTCTGTCTCCCGCACCCCCGTTCCGTCGGTCTTTCCGCCAAGCAGTATATAGCCCGTAACACTGTTCTGATACTGCATGGGCACTATGATCGATACGCCCGACTCATGCAGAAGGTTCATCTCCGGGTTTATCAAAAACTCCCGCCTCTCGTCAAGGTCAAGGATCTTTTTCAACGTCTTTATCATCTCAAGCCCGGCGGGAAGGTCCTTGAACCCTCGCGACGTCTTCAGTTCGAAGCCGTCAGCGCCGTTCAGGTAGATGGCCGTCTTTGTGACCATCACCTGCCCCATGATCGCGAAGACCAGCGCATTGAGTATGTTCCGCTCGTCATGGAGAAATATCAGTTCCCTCGATATCTCCATCAGCGTCTCGACTTCCTTGGTCTTCTGCATCCTGCTTTTTGACACCCGCAGTATTGACCTGTAAAGGAGATGGTTGAGCACAAGCACCTTCAAAAACTCGATCTCGGTATCCAGGCCCGGCGCGGCATTGCCGGCAAGCGGAGGCTCCGTATACATCCGCACGTCTTCAAGCCCGTTCTGCCTTAACACGGTCACCGCCTTCTCATCCCCGCTTACGGCCCCCTTTTCAAAGAGTATCTCTCCGTTTTTCAGGTTGGCGATGCGGCAGCCGCTTATGGCATACCTCTCCATAAAGCCCTCCGTAAAAACAGAGAGGCTCTCCCTCACATGCGTTTTGTCATTTATGGCTTTAAAACCGTTCACCATTCAGCGCGCCTTTCTTGAGATCACCATCATGGCAATGTCATCCGTCTGTTCATGCGCGCCCCGGAAATCGTAAAGATCCGCGGCCACTTTGTTTATGACCTTGTCATTGCCTTCTTTTCTGTTCTCCGCGATCACTTTTTTCAGACGTTCCTCCCCGTAAAGTCCGCCACGGGCATTCTGAGCCTCAGTGACCCCGTCCGTGTAAAGATATATAAAGTCTCCGTCTTTCAGGTCCACGTCCCTGAAGACGAGCTTTTCCTCGAATTTTACGTTGTCCACAAGCCCGAGGCCGAGCCCCTCCCCGTGCAGTTCGGCAAGGCTGTCATCGACGGAATCAAACATGATCGGGTGATTGTGGCCCAGATGCACGTACTTGAAACTGTTCTCCGATGCGTCAAAATACAACAGCGCCATGGTCACGAATATCTGCGCGGGCAGCTTGTTTTTGATATAATCGTTCATGTACAGTATGATGTCCCGTATGCTGAAATAACGCATGCCCATATGGAGCAGCGTCCTGACCATGCTCATGTACATCGCCCCGTTTATCCCCTTGCCGCTGACATCCGCAATGACCATCAGAAGGTCATCGGAACCCTCTTTTGTGATTATATCGCAGTAGTCGCCCCCGACTCTGATGGCGGGGTTATACCGCCATTTCACGTCAAGCGCCCCGCTTTCAAAATCCCGCGGCGGCAGCAGGGAAAACTGTATCTTTCTTGCCAGGTTGATCTCCTTTTCCATGATCTTTTTCTCAGAAAGCTCAAGATTCACATCCATGTTGTGCAGCGCCATGGAGATCTGACCCGCTATGGAACAGATAAACCTGATCTCGTTGGCCCGGAACCTTGTGCCGGCTTTTTTGTTCCCCACGAGCAGAAACCCGAAAAGACGCTTCTCAAAAGATACAGGGAAAAAGTAGGACGCCCAGCGGTAGTTCTGCCTTATGTCGTGATGCATATCCACAAATGTGAAATATTTCCGCTCAAGATACACCGCCTCCTCGGAACCATTGCGTATGAGATCCACTTCCTCTATGTTAAGAAGCTCCTTCAGTTCATTGATCACCATGTTTCGGATCTCCCCGAAAGAGTTCAGCGCCATGACCTTCATGAAAAAATCGCCGACCACGTCCTCGTAGTTTATCTCGTCCCTGATAAAGAAATAATCTATGATACGCCTTACCATCCTGTAATAATAGTTGTATATCACAAAACTCATAAAATAGAGGCCGAACATGAAATACTCATTATACTGCAGTTTCATATGTATAAGTATCATGGTGATCATGCCGGCATACGCAAAGATGAAAAACGCCCAGAAAAAATAATACAGCAGGCTCCGCTCCTTGATCTCGACGTTCAGGAACTTGTATTTGATCATTGAAAAAGCCAGCAGAGAGGCATTCAGTACGATGGCGATCGTATACATGACCTTGACCCGGTCCGCGGTAAACACATCCGCGAATATGTTCAGCTCTCCCGACAAAAGGTCTATGAGAAAGACAAAGGCAAATGCCTGTATGCCGATAATAATAAAACTTACCTGTTTTTTCAGCATCTGATTGTCGAATATGCGCTTCTTGCGCCCCAGCATCCTGTGCGCGATGAAGAGATATACCACATTGAGTATTATGAGAAACACCTTGTACACATTGCTTATCAGGGATGAAAGCCCCAGCCCCCATAACCCCGTCTTGAAGGCCTCGGGCAGAAAAAACATCTGCACGAACTTTATGATCACAACAGCCGTAAAATATATAAAATATGGCGTGAATATGTAGTATTTAAGCCCTTTGATACGCTTCGTCGATTCAAGCTCGTACGGGTATATTATTGAAAACAATAATAGAAACGGAAAATACAGTATCCAGACCTCGAATATGTTCTCAAATATGTCCGCTTTGGTGGCTATGATCCAGGAAAAAGGCGCCAGCCCGAGCGTAAACAGCAATATCGAGGTGATGCTGTTTATGATGGTCCTTTTGTTTTTGTAAATATATACGCTCAGCATAAAGATCAAAAATGAGCATATATAGTTCATCGTGCCCATAAGATACCTATATCTTTTTCACTATTATCAGCTGGTTCTTTTTGAAAGGCTCTATGGTTATGGTCAGCTCGTCGGCAAGTTTGTCTATCATGTAAAGGCCGAGTCCGCCTTTGTGGCGCTGTCTGACTTTTTCGCGTATTTCATCCTCATCCAGTCTGTGGAACACGCTTTTGTCAAACCCCTTTCCGTAATCGCTTATGCGAAGTTCGACCCTCGAGCGGTCTATGCGCAGTTCAAGCTCCACCACTTTCTTCTCAGGGTCGAC
>CAZJQC010000004.1:0-11501 GCA_964548195.1 uncultured bacterium
CGGACATTGTGGACATTGTGGACGGACACGGACATTGCGGACAGCCACGGACATTGTGGACATTGTGGACGGACACGGACATTGCGGACAGCCACGGACATTATGGACATTGTGGACGGACACGGACATTGCGGACAGCCACGGACATTATGGACATTGCGGACATTGTGGACATTGTGGACGGACACGGACATTATGGACAGCCACGGACATTATGGACGGACGCGGAGAGCCCCAAATACAGACACAACAGAGGATGTTTATCAAAGATCAGGGTGTTTGCCAATAAACATCCCGTTCAAAAGATCTGGTCGAGATCAAAACGTGGTCTTGACCTTTTAGTACATATCTTTTCCCGGATGGTTCGGGGGCGGGGAGATCCCCCCGCCCTGAATACGGAAATGGTCAGTATTTCAGCGCGCGGCCCGTTGCGTCCGCGGCTTTCATGGCATTGAATACCGCATCGGCGGTCACCGGCAGCGGTTCGTTGTGTATGGTCTCGCCCTCCGCGCATGATGCCTCCGCAGCCTTCATGAGATCGGCGTCGCTGACATCCTTAAGGCCGATATCTTCCAACGTGGTCGGAAGTCCCACAGCCTCACAGAAGGAGAATACCTCTCTGATAAGATCGGGCTCCTTGTCCGTGAGAATAAGGGAGGTCAGCGTGCCGAATGCGACTTTTTCACCGTGGAAAAAGGCATGCGTAGCCTCAAGCACCGTGAGTCCGTTGTGTATGGCGTGGGCCGCGGCCAGTCCGCCGCTTTCGAAACCAAGTCCGGAAAGCAGCGTATTGGCTTCTATGATCTTTTCAAGAGCCGGAGTCACCACGCCGGCCGATGCCGATATCACGGCAGTCTCGCCGTATTCCATAAGGGTGTCGAAACACAGCTCCGCCAGCGCATAGGCAGTCATGGAACCGATATCGCCGGTCATGTTGGGCGCGTATTTCGCCCTGGCGGATTCCGCTTCAAAGTAAGTGGCAAGCGCGTCTCCTATGCCCGAGACAAGAAAACGCACGGGCGCGTTTGCTATTACCATGGTGTCGACCAGTACGATGTCGGGATTCTTGGGTAGTACAAGATAGCGCTTAAATTCCCCTTCCTGAGTGTATATTACCGAGAGAGCGCTGCAGGGCGCGTCGGTGGACGCTATGGTGGGCACGACTGCAACAGGATTGCCGCTGGCATGCGCCACTGCTTTTGCAGTGTCCAGTGCCTTGCCTCCGCCTATGCCGCATATGATGTCATTTTTATTTTTTCGGACTATCTCTGAAAGGTGGTCGATCTCTTCATCGGAACATTCACTGTTGAACACTTCCATGTCAACACCGATCTTTTCTTTGATTTGATCCAGGAATTTATTCAGTATATTCTCAGCTGCAAAGGGATCAGCGATGATGAATGCTTTTTTGCCGAATCTTGCAAGTTCATCTCCAAGTCTTTTTAAAGCGTTTTCGCCCTGGACATAGCGCCCGGGAAAAATCGTGGTTTTCATCATAATACACCTCCATTAGTGATTTATATCACGAAAGTAGCAGAAACAAGCCCTGCTGTCAAGCAAAAAGTGAAAATATTCACGATATTAAATATACAGTCTTATATACGTCCTTTTGGAGAATATGGAAAGAGGCGGGAGATTTTATTATATGTATTAAAGAGCTCGGGTCTTACGGGTCTTTATGGGATGGTTATAAGCTGCCGCTAACAAGGCCTGCCCCTGACATGCGCTTTTCCATGGGGAAACGGTGGATATCATGGGTGAAGGAAGACAGCGGTTCCACGATATTCTATTTGTTTTCTTTGCCGATATGTGACTGAGATTTGAAAAATATGTAATATACGGTGGTGGAAATGATATACAAAGCTATGGTGACGAAGAATGAATATGAAAAGGAATACTTTTCTATGATACGGCCTCCCAGAAAAGCGCTTACCATCCATGAGAGGTTCCATGCGATCTGGGTGATAGAGTGTGTCATGGGCTGTTCCTTCTCCGAAACGACTTCCATGGCAAAATTTCTGTTCAGAGGCTGGTTCATGTTCATCAGAGTCGTCCGGAGAAAAAATGCTCCCACGGCAAGGGGCAGGTTTTTCGTGAGCGCCATGATGAGCATAAAGGGAAGGGACAGCAATTGTGTGACCACTATGCCCTTTATCATCCCGAAACGCTTTGATAACAGCGGCGCGCTCATCATGCCTATGAACATGAATACCTGAAGCAGTGAAAAATAAAGCCCTATGGCTCCGGACCCCAGCCCGAAGACATTGCGGAAGTAGAGGTTCATGAAGGGGATGATGAGCCCCGCGCCCATCCCCACTATAAACCTGGGGATGACCAGCTTTATGATGGTGTGCCAGTCGTATGAACGTATCTCCGCGAATAGTCTTTTTCCCGACACATAAACAGGTTTCTTTTCACTGATCCATGTGTAGGGCAGCATTGAAAGCATGGTCGCGCCGATAGAGGCGTATAATGTGACCTTGTAGGCGCTTACCAGATCTGTCGATATGCCCGTTTCCATAAAGAGATGGGGCAGGTATCCGCCTATTATATTGCCTATGAGCTGGGATATCACGAATACGACGGCCTGAAGGCTGAAGAGGTATATGCGCTCCTTTTCCGTGCTGTTGCGCATGAAAAACGGTGCCGAGACAAGCCTGTATGTCATAAAAAACATATGCGCGAAGAAAGCGAAGACTATGATGAGAGTAAGTTCGTTGAAGGTCACCTGAAAGGCATAGCATGCCGAAGCAAGCAGAGTCGCCCCGATAAGTATGTGTTTTGCATGCACCCGGCGCAGCAGTATGGCCACCGGTATGGCTATCACGGCAGCGCCCAGTGACCGTGCCGAGAGTATGGTGCCTATGCTTCCCTCGCCGTATCCCGCTTCCTTCAGATAAAGGTTGAAAAGAAGCCTGAATACGGACATCCCGATCCCGTTGAATACGCCGCCAAGTAAAAATAATTTTGCATTTCGTGATATCAGTTTGAATGAACTAAGATATTCGCCCATCGGCCACCTTTCGCAAAACGAAGAATATATCATTATTTTGATCTTGTCAAGCTGGGGCGGGGGGCTTCATGGCCGCCGCGAAGAATCTGACTTGAATTCTGTTTTTAATCGATTAAACTACTGTTATGTAGGTATGTTCAGGTTTTAACCGGAAAGGAGACCTATGAGCGACACTAAAGGAGAGATCCGTATGACAGGCCCGTGCGGGATAGACTGTTCCATCTGTGAGCTTCATCTTGCGGGAAAAGACGAGGGGTTGAAAAAATACCTTGTTTCCCGGGGTATTCCCGAGCAATCGCTTCCCTGTCCCGGCTGCAGGGACTTGAAGGGCGCCTGCCCCGTCATAAAGTCTGTGTGCGAGACTTATAAATGCAGTGCAAAAAAAGGCGTGGATTTCTGCTTTGAATGCGGCGATTTCCCGTGTGAAAAACTTAACCCGGCCAAAGACGGAGCGGATCTGCTGCCGCATAATCTGAAGATGTATAACCTTGCCTGTATTAAGAACAGGGGTGTAACTGAGTTTAAAAAAAGGTCCGGGGAGATAAAGAAGCTTTATTTTCAGGGAAAGATGCGTATAGGTTCGGGGCCCGGGCTTCAGGAAAATGGCGAGTGAGCAGGCGTTAGCGCGAGGGCGGCGTCGTTTTGCCAATATGATCAGTATCGTTTTTGGAAACGGGGGCGAGAAGGATGCATGACGGCCAAAAATTTTTTTTCATTGTATACCCGCGGGGGTCGCGATGAAGACCTTTCTTGACTGTTTTCCCTGTTTTCTGTCCCAGGCGCTGAGAGCAGGCAGGATAGCCGGCGCGGATGAGAAAAAAATCAGAGAGATCGTCAACGAGACTGCGGGTCTTATACAATCCTTTTCTGAGGGGCTAACGCCTCCCGAGATGGGGGAAGCCGTCTATGCCGCCGTATCCCGCGTAACAGGCGTGGAAGACCCTTTTAAAGAAGTCAAGGCACGCAATATAAAAAAAGCCCGGGAACTGTTTCCACTATTTCAGCGGGATCTTGAGGATGCTCCCAACAGGCTTGAAAAAGCCGTCCGTCTTGCCATTGCGGGAAACGTGATCGATCTCGGCATCAAAGGGGACATTGACATCTTTTCCGAAGTGAAGGAGACTGCCGAAGCAGTTCCGGGTATTTTTGATTATGAGAAGTTCAGGGAAAGATCGGCCAGCGCTGAGACGATACTGGTGCTTGGCGACAACGCGGGAGAAGCGGTCTTTGACAAGTTCCTTCTCAGTGAGATGGGAGAAGAGAAAAAAATCTATTATGCGGTACGCGACAAGGCCGTGATAAACGATGTCACGGTGAAAGAAGCCATGGAAGCCGGCATTGATGAATATGCTGAGATCATATCTTCGGGTACAAAAGCCCCCGGCACGCTGCTCACACACTGCAGCGATGAGTTTCTTGAGATTTTTAAGTCAGCAGATCTGGTGGTCAGCAAAGGACAGGGAAATTACGAAGCGTTGTCGGAAGCGGACAGGGATATTTTCTTTTTGTTGAAAGCCAAATGTCCTGTGATCGCGAGAGATTTGAATACAGCCATAAGCAGTCCGGTTTTATGCTATAAGGAGAAATATGTGTGATGTGAGTGTTATTCTGATAGACAGGTCAAACTGGCGGGAGTTTGCCGCCCTGGATATCAAAGAAAATCAGTATGATCTTCTTCCCCCCAGGACAGGGATGTATATGCTGGCAAGGCATTACGCTGAACCTGAGTGGGAAATATTTGCTTTTGCTCTGGATGATAAACTCATAGGGGGCTTTTCATTGCGTATGTTTGAGGGCGAAAAACGCTGCGGCATAGAACGATTTTTTATTGCACGTGAGTATCAGGAAAAAGGACTTGCTTCCCGGGCTTTGAAGGCCTCACTTGATTACCTTTTTAAGACATATGCAGATTCTGAACTTGCGGACATCACAGTGGAACCTGAAAACAGACACGCCATATACATATATAAAAAGTGCGGTTTTATTGAAAACCGCAGTAAAAGTGATCCTGAACTTATGTGGCTGGAACTGAAAAAAAAGGACTTTTATGAAAATCAGTAAAATCAAAGTCGTTGATCTCTCTCATATGATTGATGAGGATATGCCGGTATACCCGGGAAGTGATAAGCCCAAGCTGGAACGTCTTTTTACTGTGGAAGCAAATGGCTTTGCAGAGATGAAAATGTCCATGTTTACACATACCGGCACCCATATGGATGCGCCGGCGCATATGATAGCCGGAGGGAAAACGCTGGATGCTTTCGGCCTTGATAAGTTTATTGGAAGGGGCCTGGTGATCTCCGCAGAGGGGGGTAAGGATGGACTCATCACTCTGGAAAGTCTCATCTCTCAGGAAGATAAGATACTCATGGCCGATTTCGTTTTGCTGAAAACCTGCTGGAGCAGGTACTGGGGCGAAGAAAGGTATTTTGAGGGTTTTCCCGTACTTACATCAGAAGCATCAAAATGGCTTGGGGAAAGACAGCTGAAAGGTTTGGGTGTTGACGCTGTATCCGTTGACCCCATAGATGATGAAATCATGAGAAACCATAAGAATCTGCTTTCCGCGGGGTTTGTGATCATAGAGAATCTGACCAATCTGGAGTGTCTGCCTGAATCGGATTTTATTTTTCAATGTTTTCCTTTACCTGTTAAAGATGGGGACGGCAGCCCTGTGAGAGCGGCGGGAATTATATGAACCGGGTGGAGGAAGAAAAACGTTTTTGGGATAAGACCGCTTCAAAATACGATAAAAACGCTTTGTCGCTTCAATCTCTCTACGATGATACTATCGGCAAAATAAAATCGCTTCTCCATGATGATGATGCTGTACTTGAAACAGCCTGCGGCACTGGGATCATCACAGTTGAAATGGCACCGTACTGCAAAAAGATAACCGGCACAGATGTATCAAAAAAGATGCTGGAGATCGCCGGAGAAAAAGCGCGGGAAAAAGGGCTGGGAAATGTTGCTTTTCAATATGGAGATATATGCGCGCTGCCCTTTGAGGATGAGATTTTTGACGTGGTCCTTGTCCCCAATGTGCTTTATCTCATCAAGGAACCCGCCGATGCCGTAAAAGAATGTGCCAGGGGCCTGAAGAAGAGAGGGCGCATGATAACAGCCACTGACTGCTATGGTGAAAAAGGTTCTTTGCTTCAATTTGTGAAAAAAATCGTTGTGTTTTCCATGAAGATCACAGGCATGCTGCCGTATGCCTCATCTCTTTCATCAGCTGAGATCGATTCCATGGCGGAAGATGCGGGATTAAAAAAAGTATCCGGAGAAAATCTCGGGAAAGATCCTGTGAATTATTTTTCCGTTTATGTGAAAGACTAAAATCGATAAATCAAAGAAATATATTTGAAAATAACTCAGACAGTTAATGCCATATTAAAATATGTCCCTAAAATTGAAAAACAGTAAAATTACGGTATATTTATACATTAACATTTAGGAGGTTATGTATGAAAAAGGTTTTACCGGTTTTGGCAATCGCAGTAATCGCATTGTCACTCTCAGGTTGTTTTCTGGATTCAGACAGTGTGTCTGATATCATGGATCTTTCCGGCCCGGACGAGTATGCCGCGGCATTTCAGGCTTACGGTGCATTGATCAGTCCTTCAGCAGGAAATGAAGCTGCCGCTCTTTCAAGGCTTGACGGCATCATGGAAAGCATGGTCGGCTTTTTTGAGGATGGCGAGTGGGATGCTTCCGGTTCCAGCTGGCATTATGAAGAGCAGATTTTTGATACATTGCTTGTCGTGGATATCACAGTTTATAACGGTAATGAGTTCCGCTGTCAGTGGACGGAGACAAGCAACAGTGTGATTACTGTGACTGGAGATGCTTATTATCATCCGTCTTCCAAAAGTTTCAAGGTGATGATCATTACAGGCAGCTGGGAATTCTGGGGCGAGTTTGCCACACCTGATGACGGCGTGTCATATTTTACTCAGCTGGCTTACGCCACCAACCTGGATGCGATATTTTTAGCTCCTGGTGTAGTAGGTCCTCGGTATTATGCTCATAAGATCTATTTCCTCACAGACGTGACTGATCTTGTGGGACGCATAAATGGCGATTTTTTCACTGATCTGACTTCATTTGCAGCGGGAGTCACATCAATCTACAAGAACTCACCCTCAACATGGGACGCATGGAAAACCATGTGGGATCCCGAGTATGGTGAATATACATATGATCCCCTAAACGGATATGTATATACGCCGCCTCTGCCTTCAGCTCTTTGATTTAAAATGGAGGGGCGGGTATAACCGCCCCTTTTTTTTGATCTTCCATGGAAAAATCTTTTTTTATCTTTATCCGTCTTGATGAACCTGCACGAGATGTTATACTGAGAGGATGAACATTAAGGAGGGACGATGAAAAAGTTGACAGTTATTATTATGTTATTGGCGATGGTCGCCCTGTTTTCGGGATGCGGAAGCAATCTCACTTCCATTGTCGACAATGCGGCTTCCGGGCCGGAACAGTATGCGGATACCATGGGAAGCTATTATGACACCATGGGCTCGCTCATGGAAGATGTCGACGACGAGATGATTGCCGAGCTTATTAGCGTAATGGGCATGATCGAAGAGTTCTTTGACAATGCCGAGTGGGATTCGGCCGATTCTTCATGGAGCTATGAATACACCAACGGCAGCACCAGTACCGTTGTCGAGATCGATACCTACGGCGCCGATGAACTGAAATGCCACTGGGAAGTGTCGATAGACGATGTGTTCGAATGGGGCGGAGACGCATACTATCATCCCGATTCGGACAGTTTCAAGATACAGTTCGAGTCATCAGGAAGGAAGTTTTGGCTTGAATTTGCGGCTTCCGACGACGGGAACTCATATTTCACTCAGCTTGCCTATGAGGACATCGGAAATGCGGATGTCTATCTGGCAAAGATATGGGCCTTGAATGACGGCAGCTATATTATAGGGCGCGTGAATGATCAATATCCTCTTTCCGCCGCAAATTTTACCGATTTTGTGTACAATGTTTCCAAGATCTATAAGAATGCTCCCGATACATGGGATGGCTGGAAGACCATGCCGTATTCAGTCTGGTATGAGTTTGACTGGGATGCCACGAACGGCTATTCAGGGGCATGGAACGATTAAGTACTGACTGTCGGTTGTAATAAAGGAAACGGCTCTTCGGAGCCGTTTTTTTTGTATATATTGCCGTCTATTGAACTGTTTCTGCCGTATGGACTTGAAAAAAAGCCTGTCGGGGGATATCATTGACCATAAGGACGGAGGTCTGATTATGAAAGGTTTTTTTATCGCTTTACTGGTTATAGTCTCTGTCATGGCGGGATGCGGTAAAGTGGAAAATGTTGAAAACAGTTATGACGCTTTGGCGGAATGGTCCGATGACGAGGCCAATCTCTCATGGCTTCCGGATTTTGTGCCGGGGGAGGCCTTTAAGCTGAGGGAGATACACAATCTTGATACGAATCTTTATTTCGGGATGTATTCCTATAAGGACACACCTTTAAGGGAAGGCGTGAAAGTCCGTGTGGAGATCAGGAACACCGTGACGCTGAAGATGGCCGCGGTTGAGAGGCCGCCAAGGCCGAAATGGTTCGTTTCGGACAAGACGCTGCAGCGCAAAACAGATCTCAGGTTTTATTCGGTCGGAAACACATACTTCACGGAAGACACGAAAGCAAAGAGAGTATATTATTTTTCAGCGGCTGAAGGCGTTAAATAGGGATCGCCCTCTGACTGTAAAAGGCATGTTCTTAGAGATCCGGCAGGTCTGCCGTACGTCTTGACCCGTATAATCGGGCTTGATTATTTTCCTGTATAACTGTAAAATTCCGTAAAAAGGAGGCGCATATGGAAAAGGGTTATGTGCACGTCTATACAGGAGACGGCAAGGGTAAGACCACTGCGGCGCTGGGGCTTGCACTCAGGGCGGCATGCGCCGGCATGAAGGTATATTTCGGACAGTTTGTGAAAGGCATGGATTACAGCGAACTTAAGGCGGAGAGTTTTGTCCCGGGTCTGGAGTTCCATCAGTTCGGCCGGGACTGTTTTATACACAAGGAGCCTGCGTCCGAGGATATCGCGGCCGCGGTCAGCGGGCTTGCGGCTTGTGCCGAGGCCATGAGTTCGGGAAAATATGATATTGTCGTGCTGGATGAGCTGAATATTGCCCTGTATTACGGCCTTTTCAGCGCATCGGACGCTGTCAACGCCGTATCGGCCAGGTCAGCGGGGACGGAAGTGATCATAACAGGCAGGAAAGCTCCGGATGAGATACTCGACATAGCCGATCTGATCACGGAGATGAAAGAGATCAGCCACTATTATACAAAGGGCGTTCAGGCCAGGGAAGGCATAGAAAAATAACGGATGTTTCGGAGGAAAAGTGAAAATAGAGGATAAGACTATATACAAAAAAGAGGATTTTGAGGGGATGGATGATGAGGGTGAGGTGCTGGAAGTCTACGCGTCAGAGTTTCATGACTGTTCTTTCAAGCACGCCCATCTTGAGGAGATGAACACCAAAGCATGCCGTTTTGTTAATTGCGATTTCACGGGAACAAGGCTCAACTCCTCATACCATCAGAACAGCGCCTTTCTCAACTGCCGTTTCAAGGGCAGCAGTCTGTTTGACGCTGAATTTGACAAATGCAAGATGACGGGGTCAGTCTTTGATTCAGTGGATGCCTCTGCAATGAAGATAAGGGGCGGAGACTGGTCATACGTGATCTTTTCCGAGAATGACCTTAGAGGCCTTGATTTTTCAGGAGCCGTACTTGTGGAAGCGGATTTTTATGGCTGCGATCTGAGAAAGGCCGTCTTTAAAAACGCGGACCTTACAAAGGCCCAGCTGACCGGAGCGAGGACTTTTGAGGCCGATATGCGGGGCGCCTCGGTTGACGGGGTCGATTTCAAGACATTCAGCATAAAGGGCGTGAAAATGGATATGCATCAGGCTGTCAGACTGGCCGAGTCCATGGGCGCCGTTATCGGATAGTATATTTGAGCATTAGAGGTATTTATACTTCGGGACGTCGATTCCGGAGACTTTGTTGTGCCACTCTGTTCATTTACTTAAAATATTTTTTGATATCGGCTTGGAAAAAATTTTATATTGTGTATAGTTGGTTTCCGATAAAAATTAACAGGGAGGTAGTATGTTTAAAAGAACATTTTTGACACTGGTATTGGCAGTCACCTTTATTTTTGGTTCCGCTGAAGCGGCAAGATACAGGAAATATCCCGATAAATCGGGAAAGATCGTATATGAAGTGACCGGAACGTCCACAGGCAGCAGGACTGTGTATTGGGACGATTACGGATACAGGGAGATCTCCGTCGATGACCTTGAGACCAAGCTGTTCGGTATGAAAAAGAAGGGCGTCAAGACCACTCTTATTCTAGGCCCTGACCAGTATACATGGGATGACGGCGATAACAGGGTGTTCAAAGCCCAAAATCCCGTAGCTGAAAAGTATGAGAGAGAAGATTATAATTACGATGAGGTCGCGGCTTATGACAAGGCGCTGCTTGAAGGCCTCGGATTTGAGATCGTCGGCACAGATTCCGTCATGGGCAAGCCGTGCGATATATGGTCCGGCCTCGGAAGCAAAGTATGGGTGTGGAAAAACCATAATGTGTCTTTGAAATCAGAGAGTAATATTATGGGCATCAAGGTGAACATTCTGGCCACTGTGTTCGACGCGAACTGTTCCGTGCCCGGCAGCGTGTTCAATATCCCCGCGGGGCGCGAGATCATCGAGCCCGGCCAGGATTCCGCAGAGGATGAGGGTCCTTCCGACGAAGCCGAGATGGCCGGTCAGTTCATGAAAGGGCTGATTAAAAACCTTTCCGGCGAATGATGACTTGAGGGGGCCGCCGGCCCCCTTTTTTTTCTTGTCAAGAGACCCCGCAAGCTTTATTATATATGCTGTGTAAAAGGAAGTGGTAATGAATCCGGGAATCATGGCCGTTATCATAGTGGTGCTGATGCTTGCCGCGCAGCGGCGAAGGGCGGTCTTTTTTATTGCCGCCGTGCTCAATCGAAGACAAGGGGGAAACATGGATATGTCTGTCCTTAAATCATATGTGGGGCGAAAAGTCAGGATAAGAAGCATTGATTCGAACATGTCATATGAAGAGGGCTTTATTGAGAACATACTCGATTCATGGATAGTCCTGAAGGACAAAAAAGGACGTGAAAAACTTATAAAAGCTCAATACATCGCTAAAATAGATATCATCGCATGATCGAAAAAAACGGGGCGGGCGTGTGTTTGCTCGGGCCGGTGTCGCATATACTGAATATCGCGCTTAAAAAAGACCACAAGCGGTCGTTTTTCGGCATTGCCGGAAAAGATGGGAGATTATTATGAAAATATCTGTGATGGTGATAATCACGGCATTCATACTCTTTGGCACGGGTTGCGGAAACAAAGAGGCCGAACTTGGCGTTTTTGAGCAGGCGGAGCGGGTAG
>CAZJQC010000004.1:11601-17302 GCA_964548195.1 uncultured bacterium
GGTTGCGGAAACAAAGAGGCCGAACTTGGCGTTTTTGAGCAGGCGGAGCGGGTAGAGCTTGAGGAGACTCTGTCGATCAGAAACACTGCAATGGCTGACAGCGGTTTTGTGGCGCTTGACTGGCAAAAAAGCGAATTGATACATTTTGACCTTAAAGGAGGGAAAACCGCGAGTTATGCCCGTGAAGGAAACGGCCCCGGAGAGTTTATAGGGCGCACGTCAAAACTTATAGGGTTTTATGACGGGCGGATATTTCTGGGTGATTTTCAGAAGAACGCGGTCCTGATCTTTTCCCTGTCTGAAGACGCTTCCGCCATCACCTATGTGGACGAGTTTAATATTGACGACGGGCGGATCAACGACGGCACTATTGATGAGTCGGGCAACATAATCGTCTATACGCAGTTTGCGGAGACACAGTTGAAAAAATATGACATGAACGGCAATCTCAAAGCGGCATACCTGCCGGTGAAGGAAGAGGACAGGAAATTCAGCCCGCAGAAGCTCATCGACAATATGAAAAGGGTCATGGCGCTTGGTGACGATTGTATGCTGATCTCCATCATGCGCTACGCCATGAGTTTTTACCATGAGGCGGATGGGGAGATACAGCTTGTCATGACAAGGGAGCCGGCCAAGTTCTGGGTCAAAGAGCCCTTTAAGATGGATATGACCGGCGGAGCATTTAAAATGGAGGGGAAGCCGGGCATACAGAACATATTCTTTTATGAGGGGAAACTCCTTATAAATGTGCTTGAAGACAAAGAGAGGGAATATAAAAAACATCATTTTCAGGCTTATTCATTACAGGGTGAATATTTAGGCAGATATGAATATATATTCGAAGACGGGGATGTGATCGGGACGGTCATCGGCGTGGCCGGCGACGGCAGCATACTCGCGTCAAAAGGGCAGGCCGAAGGGCTGGAGCAGAGCCTCGACTCCTATTATACGCTCAGGCTGCGCTGATAAGACCCGAAGGTTTTTGGGCGGATCACTTCAAGGCCGCAGGCCGCGGCCTTCTTTATATCCGACGCCTATGCTTTCCCCGATCTTATAATATCTGTTGTCAAGTCCGTACAGCAGCGGGTCGAAGGCGGAGAGGTCTTCAAATCTGATGTTTCCGTCATCGCCTCTTTGAAACAGGGATTCTTCCATAAATGTCTTTATGACTTCCGAGATGAATATATGGCGCTTTTCTATGATCGCCGTATGGCATACTCCGCAGACTATGGAAACAGGGCAGTCATCTATCATCGGGACGTTTTCCGGGCCTTCGGATATGTTGAACAAGTCGGATTTATCGCGGTCTTTTCCCGAATATATGCCGCAGTAATCGGTCTTTTGTATCATGCCGGTAGCCGGAAAATTGATCGAGAATGAGCCGGTATTATGGATCATGTCCGTGGAAAGGTGGTCTTCATGCAATGAGATGTAGACAAGCGGCGGGGATATGCCCATTATGCCGCAGTCGCCTATTTCGGTGAAATTGATTTTCCCGTCATGGCGTACGCCGACAATGGCTATTGGCGTGGGGTAGACGAAGGGGTAAGGGCCGATGTTTTTTTTCATTTTCCTCCTTGAAAATTTAAAAGATCGATGCAGGTAACGATTATATCATATATATTTCCCCCGTAAATGATCATTTGAAGCCTTACGCCTGGCGGATAAGGGTGTTTCGCAGTATCATTTTACCCGGCCTCGTGAGTATTAATGTTTGACATCGGCCGTAATGTGAGTATTCTTCTCATGGACAGACAGTTGGCTGTCCGGGTATTCAGGATCCGATCCGGGTAAAAGTCATGCATCCAGTTTTATCTTGAAGCGGTCGGCGGTGTGTACACGCATACGGCAGAGTCTGTGCGGGCGTGTTCCGCTGTCAGCATATCCGGCCGGATGATGTCGCGGGACGGTGTTTTTTTATCCGGTTATATTACGGCATGGTATTTAGGTGAAAATGACGGGAGAGAACATCCGTTGAAACGTCGGGTTTTTTGTGTTTCAACTTGTAATGCGGGGCGGATGTGGTAAACTCCCCCGGTCGAAAAGGTATAATGTAGTCAAAAGGACTGGTAATTGTGAAAAAAATCAAAAATATCGCGATAATCGCGCATGTGGATCATGGTAAAACTACGCTTATTGACGCAATGCTCAGGCAGAGCGGATTATTCAGAAAAAATCAGGATGTCCGGGAACGGATGATGGATTCGGAAGACCTTGAAAGGGAGAGGGGCATAACGATCTTTTCCAAGAATGCCTCATTCGATTACAAGGGCAATAGAATAAACATAGTGGACACACCGGGACATTCGGATTTCGGCGGAGAAGTGCAGCGCATAATGAAGATGGTCGATTCCGTCCTGCTGTTGGTGGATGCCGTCGAAGGCCCCATGCCCCAGACGAAATACGTGCTCAAAAAGTCACTTGAGCTGGGTTTGAAGCCGATAGTAGTCATCAATAAGATAGACAGGCCCAATTCGGAACCGCATCGTGTCGTGGCGCAGGTATTTGATCTGTTTCTGGAGCTCAATGCCACCGAGGAACAGCTTGAGTTCCCGGTTGTCTATGCTTCGGCCAGGGACGGATATGCGAAAAAGGAGATCGCCGACAAGGGCGAGACCATAATACCCCTTATGGAGACGATACTTGATCATGTTGAGGATACCACGGGGGATAGAAAAAAGCCTTTTCAATTTATGGTCTCTGCCATAGAGTATAATAATTATGTGGGCAAGATAGTCACGGGCAAGATATATAACGGCAGTGTGTCGCGCAATGATGAGGTGCTGCTTATGAAACGCGACGGCAGCGAAAAGAAATGCAAAGTGTCCGTGGTCTACGTGTATGAAGGGATGATGAAAAAAGAGGTCGAGTCGGCCTATGCGGGAGACATAGTCTCAATAGCCGGCATTGACGGCATAGACGTGGGCGAGACGCTTTGCGACCTGGCAAATCCTGAGATGATTCCTTCCATGGACATAGACGAACCCACCATATCCATGACATTCAGTGTAAATAATTCCCCGTTTGCCGGCAGGGTGGGGCAGTTCGTCACATCAAGGAACCTCAGAGAGCGTCTTGAGAGGGAACTGCAGAGCAATGTAAGCCTTAAAGTGGAATATACGGGATCTCCCGACGAGTTCATAGTCAAGGGTCGCGGCGAGCTTCAGCTCTCAATACTTATTGAGACAATGAGGCGCGAGGGTTATGAGTTCCAGGTATCCAAACCTGAAGTCATATTCAGGGAACGGGACGGCAAGAGAGTCGAACCCTATGAGACTGCCATGATCGATGTCGCCGATGAATATGTCGGCGCGGTGATGGAGATGTTCGGGAAACGCAAAGGCGAGATCGTCGATATGTCGCAGGGCAGCGACGGTTATTCAAGGCTTGAGTTCATGATACCCGCCAGAGGGCTGATAGGATTTTCAAATGAGTTTATGACCATCACCAGGGGCACCGGCATTATAAACCACTCTTTTTATGATTATGAGGATTACAAGGGAGAACTGCCCGGCCGCTCCAGAGGCGTGTTGATCTCCATGGACAAGGGTGTTTCCGTGGCGTATGCTCTGGACAATCTTCAGAACAGGGGTACGCTGTTCATAGGGCCCGGAGAAGAGGTCTACGGCGGGATGATCATAGGTGAAAACAGCCGGGAGGACGATCTTGTGGTAAATGTCCAGAAGGGCAAAAAACTCACAAATGTGCGCGCCTCGGGATCCGATGATGCCATAAAACTTTCTACGCCGAGGACTTTCTCCATAGAACAGGCCCTTGAATTCATAGGTGATGACGAATTGCTTGAAGTCACTCCCAAAAATTTCAGGCTCAGGAAAAGAATATTGGATCATATCAAAAGGAAACAAGCCGGGTTCAGGAAATAACGCATTGAATTATTGCTTGTTCGGTGATAACTTTGTGATGTATCGGGGCCGATAATAAAAGGAGAGCCGCATGTCTGGTTCATTAAACAACCTGAAAAGCATTTACCGCTATGACAGCGCCGAGAAAGCTTTTCACATAGACATACGCATAGACTATTACAGGGATCTGTATAATGAATGGGACTATTCCCCGGTCCGGAGACGTGACCTGGACCTGGGGCTTTTGGAATTTCTGAACGACTGTTCCGAAGAGGTGCCCCTGAAATACAAGTTTATTATAAATTTTTACCTTCCGGGCAGGCTCGCGGACAAATCAAGAGAGACGAAGAGCATAGAGGGGTTGAAGAATTTTTTTGTCTATTCAATAAGAAAAAAGATCGCTGACCGCAAAGTGATGCTGAGAAGTTCGCTTATGTACGGTTTCTCGGGAACGGTGCTCCTTGTCGGCGGTTTTCTGCTTCAGAACGTGTTGAGAAAGGCTTCCATATTCATCCTCCTCTCGGAAGGCCTGCTGATCGGGGGATGGGTGCTGTTCTGGGAACTCTTCTCCTTTATGTTTTTTAAAGTCGGCAATATCAACAGGGAGATCAAGTATTTTAAACGGCTGAAAGAATCCGAGATACTGTATCATTATATTTAAAACGTCAATTGATCGGCAATAATGACATCAACAAACCTGTCTTCTTTTTTTGTTTTATGATTCAATATAAATATAGAGCAATATATTCAAGCGTTATGGAATATGATTATATTACTGACGACGATGATGTGACAACCTGCGTCGGTGGCGTATGTATGGCATTCGCAAAGGAGGGGCGGTAGGGCTCTTCCGGTCACGAGCGGGTAGTGGGCAGACTTAATTGTCATGGAAAGGTATAGGAATCGGAGAAAATAAGAGCTTTGGACTCTCCTTCAGATGTGATTCCGATGATACGCCGGGGGATATGAAAATGCGTATAGAGTAACGCAGGTGGGAATTTATATAAAAAAACGGGGCCCTGAGGCCCCGTCATGTCTTTATAAACGAGTCATGCGCCTGGATCTCTGCGCAGCCGGTGGTGAGGATCTACCCCCCGCGGCCTTATTTTACTGCGAAACATATGATGCTTATGATGATATGCAGGAATATCAGCATGCCTTTTATCCGGTCCATACAATCCTCCTAACTCAACTTGTTGATGATGAGATACACGGTCAGATGCAGTATCATGATCGTGTAGAGCAATATGACACAAAAACTCTTGAGCGATATTGTGATCACAAGCCAGTTTGAGTGCAGCAATATGATGAAAAAGGCAAGGAGTAAAATAATTATTCCCAGCGTCAGCGATGATGCCTTGGCTATGATAAGCTGGAACCTCTCATCTGTGCTGTATGTCGGTTTTCGCAGTTCTCTTAATCCCCAGATCAGATATATCACCCACACGGAGATAAAACCCGTCAACAGCCCTTTTGTAAAGGCCCCTGAGACTTTCATATAGCTTGAGACCGCTATAAGCGTTATCAGGGCAAAAAGATATAATCCGTTTCCAAAGATGAACTTTTTCTTACTGAATTCTTTGCAAGACATACTATTCCTCCTCTGTGAAAATAAATATTTCCTCAATCGTCAGTCCAAATATCAAAGCGAGGCGATGAGCCAGATGTATTGACGGGTCATACTTGCCTCTCTCAAGTGATATGATAGTCTGGCGTGACACACCGCAGCTTTTCGCAAGTTCTTCCTGAGTCACGCCTTTTAGGGTCCGTAATTCCCTGATATTATTTTCCATATTACCTCCCGTTCAATGAAGCCGGGCCGTGGCCGCATCGAG
>CAZJQC010000004.1:17402-88671 GCA_964548195.1 uncultured bacterium
TATTATTTTCCATATTACCTCCCGTTCAATGAAGCCGGGCCGTGGCCGCATCGAGGCTTATGTAAAGTGCGCTTTACATAAGTAATATACCGCCATTTTTTTAAATGTCAAGGGGGCTTTACATTTTATTTATATTTTTTTTACATCGTTTTGAATTGAAGTTATTTTTTTATTTGTTAATATTATGGCTGGGAGGTATTATGAAAAAAGGATATACATTGCTTGAGCTTATGTTTGTCATTGTGATCATTGCCGTCTTGCTCGGTTTCGGGGTGACCGTTTATCTGGGTTATATCAGGGATGCCGAATATGCGTCAGTCAAGAGGACAATGGACTCCGTGATCATGTTTGAAAAGACCACCAAAACAAAATTTGACGAATTCCTTTATACCTATGGCAGCTATGAATTGAATAATGAGTTTATGAATACTTGGATGGAAAATGCCGCGGCGGACCCGGAATATTCGAAGATGGGGCAGATGCTTATACTTGATATTGAGCCGGCCGTGAGCCAAAACTGGAAGCTGACGGTCGACCGTGACGGCACTCCCCTGAATGGAGATCCCTGGAACTGCACAGGCTATATATTGAGGGCCGAAAAAAGGACTGACCCCGAAAGGTTTGTGGAGTATGCTTATTTGACAGGCATCTGGAATGAAAACCGGTGACGTATGGGAAAGATCAGGGGCATAGGCGGCATCTTTTTTAAATGCGATGATCATAAAGCGACCATGGACTGGTATGAGCATGTGCTGGGACTGGATGTCAGGGATGAGACCGCCTTTATACTGAAAGGGAGCGGACCGGGGCCGGGATATCAGGTGCTCGGTTATTTTGACGGAGACGACGATTATTTTGCTCCCTCTGATGAGAACTTCATGCTCAATCTCAGCGTGGATGACCTGGAGGGATTTGTCTCCGATCTGAGGGGGAGAGGCGTCGACATCATCGGTGGGATATCCTGTTTTGACCAGGGCAAGTTCGCCTGGATACTTGATCCGGACGGCCGCAAGATAGAGTTGTGGGAGCCTGTCGGGGAGTGAAGAACACTTTAGACCGCGGTGATGATCTCTGAGTTTTCAAAAAAGGGGCGGGGTATGAGAGGCGGAAAGACCTTCATGGAATATATGAGCTCCGTGGAGGGACTGACACTTATAGGCGAGGTCTCAACGGGCTGTTCATTAAGCAGGGTGATGCGCGTCCGGTCAAAAGGAACAGACTTTTTTCTGAAATATTCCGATGATAGCGAAGAATCAGCGCGCATATTGCGTGAATGCCGGGTGTTTGAGGAGATGAGCGGGAAACTCCCCCTGCCGCGGCTTCGCTCATACGGGACATACAACAATATGACATATATGTTAACACATGGCGTATCAGGGAAAAGCGCCGCGGAATTATGCAAAGAATACGAGCCGGAGAGGATGATGATGCTTTTGTGCGCTGCCATGGCAGGCCTGCATTCCGTGGATATCTCACATTGCCCCATCATCAACGACCTTGATAAAAAGCTCTTTCTTGCCCGCGAACGGATGTTGCGCGGGGCGGTGGATGAAAGTGATTTCGACAAAAAGAGGCAGGGTATGTCGGCACGGGAAATATTTGTTCTTCTTCTGAAAAACCGGCCTGAGCATGAAGACAGCGTCTTTACACACGGCGATTTCTGTCTCCCCAATATCATGTTCGATGCCGCCGGCAATGTTGTTTTCATTGATATGGGAGGTGCGGGCATTGCCTGCAGATATCAGGATATTGCCCTTATGCTGAGGAGTTTTCAATATAACTACGGCATAGTCGCATACGAGACCGTGGCTGAGATGTTTGAAAAACATGCCGCCATCCAAATCGACGCGGGGCTTGTTGAATACTATCAGGCTCTGGATGAGATGTTCTGAGGTGTTGTATGTATGAAAACGTCCTGACAAGTGTTAAAAAAAAAGCGAGGCCGCTTGAGGCGGCCAGAGCGGAATATCTGCTGACGGGAAACGCGCGAGACGTCGTTTCGATACTAAAAAACTATCAGAATGAGGACGGCGGTTTCGGACACGGGCTGGAACCCGATTTTGAGATGCCGTTTTCAAGTCCCGTTGCCACATGGTCGGCTTTCGGGACCATGAGGGAAATAGGATATGAGCATTGCGCTGTCACGGCTGAGAGGGCGGCTGTATTCCTGAAAAACGTTTTCGATGAAGGTGAGATGCGCTGGTATGCGGCCGATGTGCGGGTCAATGACCATCCCCATACGCCATGGTGGCATCATGATGAAAAGAGCGGGCGATGCCCCATAGACGCTTCAAAAGGAAATCCTTCCGCCGCATTGACCGCATATCTGTATGACGTGCCCGATGCCGCGGGCCTGGACCCGGAGAGGATCAGCGACAGTCTTGTCGACTATTTCATTGAGAAGAAAGACTACAGCTCGGAACATGAGACCTATTGTTTTATAGACCTTTGGGAAAGGCTTTCGGGAAATAAAAAAAGACGGTTGGGAAAAGCCATATCGGAGGCCGTGTCTCAGCTGGTGACGTATGATCCGTCGGAATGGGCGGACTACAGGCCTTCGCCCCTGAAATTCGTCCGTTCACCCAAAGGCCCGTTCTGGGGCGTTGATGAAAACGGATTGCGAAGGGAGCTGCAGCTGATTCGACATATATTGGAAAAGGGGGAGCTGATCAAGCCGAACTGGCCGGGCGAAGTGTATGAAGATGGCTATCGCGGACGCGCCCTGTCTGCCTGGGAAGGCATACTTACGGTCAATGCATTGTCGGTTATGAAAAAGTTCTCCGGCTTTTAACCCCTCTTTTTCCGTAATATGCGAACAGCATTATCAGGGCCGTTATCACCTGTATTAGAGTCCTGACGGGCTTGACTTCGTTGGGAAGCTCCGCAATCTCCCCATAAAAGTTTATGGCGAAATGGAAGAGCACACCCGCCAGTATGCTTTTGCGGTTGTTATGGTAAAGCCATTCCATGATGATGGTCGCCGGGTAGAATGCGACGATAAAGTCCGCGAGGTAAAGGGGTGAATCCGAAAGAAGGGTGCTTTGATATGTTCCGTCAATAAAGAACATGGGCAGATGCCATAGGGCCCAGACGGTGGCCAGCAGAAAGCCTGACCTGATCCTGCCGCCTCCTTTTTCAAGCCTGTCAAGCGCATATCCTCTCCAGCCGATCTCTTCCGCCAAAGGCCCGAAGACAAGGGTGAAGAGGGTAAAAGATAAAAGGGAAAGGGGGCTATTTACAGCGGGATCAAGTGTAAGACTGACGGTATTCCCCGTAAACAGACTGAGTGCAAGCCCCGCGGCAACGGCCGAGAAGGGTATAAACAATAATATGACGGCATAACCCGAAGCATCTATGAGTCTGAAATCCGTAAGCCTTTTGAAAAAGTTTTTTCGTTCCGCCGTGGAGTATTCCCTGAACATATATATCAGTCCGAACATGGTGGGACTGATGCCTGCCAGGGCGAAGGCGGCCTTTCCGCAAAAAGTGTCGTATCCCAGCAGATACACCGCAAGAAGCAAAAGCCATGAGAAAAGCAGCACTGAAACAAAAAAGCGGACAAGAGATTTGTTTGTCATCATCCTCCCTTTCAAAACGAATACATACCCTTTTATTATATATAAACTAATTATATGTTGAATAAATTTTTTCAGGGCATAGAATATTTTTATGAAGGGCGCCGTATTGAGACGTATAAATCTTGAAGAACTTGAGGTCTCCGCATGGAGCGGGGGCACCACGTCACAGGTGCTGATCTGGCCTGAAGGGGCTTGTCTTTCAAAGCGGGACTTTCTCTTCCGCGTCTCGACAGCGGTCATAGACAGTCCCGAATCTTATTTTTCTGATTTTAGCGGTTTTGAAAGGATACTTTTTTCCCTGGAAGGCGTCTTTACACTTGAGTCAGGGGGCGAAAAGACCGTACTCAGTCCCGGTGACAAGTACCGCTTTTCGGGTTCGGACAAGATACACAGCAGCGGCCGCGGCAGGGATTTCAATCTGATTTTCAAAAATGGGGTCCGGGCCCGGGCCGACGCATGCGCCGGGGTGAAGCCGTTGATACTTGAATCGGGGCATGTTCATATTATTTTTCCGTTTTCAGAGAGACAGCCGCTGACGCTGCGTCACATGGAAAAGGAATATTCCGGGGGTATCTTTGTATTAAAAGATCCCGACAGTGATATCATGGTCGAGGTGTCCGGCGGCGGATTTATCCATGCCGCTATAGACGTGGAACACCTGCCGGATGGTGCCGGATCATGATCTTTTTACATGCTGTATTCTCATGGAATTAAACACTGCTATCAGCGCGACCCCGATGTCTGCGAAAACGGCTTCCCACATAGTGGCTTCGCCCAGTGCCCCCGAAGCGAGGAAAAACAGTTTTACGGAGAGGGCGAATATGATGTTCTCTCGTATGATGTTTTTTGTCTTATGAGCTATCTTCAACGCTTTCGGTATGAGTGAAAGATCGTCGTCTATAAGGACTATGTCAGATGTCTCTATGGCTGCGTCTGTTCCAGTGGCCCCCATTGATATACCGATGTCCGAACGCATGAGGACGGGCGCGTCATTTATTCCGTCGCCCGCGAATGCGGTGAATCCGGGGCTTTCGGCCATTATTTCCTCAAGTCTTTCGACCTTTTCCGCCGGGGAAAGAGATGAATGGAAACGGCCGATACCGGCGGCAGCGGCTATTTCCTGCGCCGGGTAATGGCTGTCTCCCGTGAGCATCACCATGTCCGTTATGGCCGAACGGCGCAGTTCTTCCACCATTGCCGCAGCTTTGTCGCGTATGGTGTCTCCCACTGTGATGAATCCCGCATAAATCCCGTTTACAGCCACATGCGCCACCGTGCCTCCGATCTCGCATGTGTCGTGTTCAATATCTTTAAGATGCAGCAGTTTGTCGTTTCCGACAAGCACGGTCTTTCCAGAGACGTCGCTTTGTATGCCCATGCCGGGGAAAGCCTTGTGTCCGGCCGCGGCAGCGGCTTTATGGATTCCCGCGTGAGCCCGTATGGAGAGGGCGATCGGATGTCTTGAATCCGCTTCGGCCCGGGCGGCGTAGTCCAGCAACTGTCCGGAAGTGAACCCGTTGCGGGGTACGATATCTTTTACTTTGAACTCTCCTTTTGTGAGGGTGCCGGTCTTGTCAAAGACGATGGTCTTAAGGCGGGTAAGACGGTCGAGTATGTCGGATCCCTTTATCAGTATGCCTGATGCGGAGGATGCTCCGATACCCCCGAAATACCCCAGCGGTATGCTTATTACCAAAGCGCAGGGGCATGATATGACAAGCATCACAAGCGCTCTGTACACCCATTCGTCAAGTGACGCTCCGGGTATGAAGAGAGGGGGGATAAATGCAATAAAAAGTGCTGAAAATACCACCGCCGGGGTGTAATATTTTGAAAAACGGGTGATAAACCTTTCCGTGCGCGCTTTTTTCAGAGAGGCGTTTTCCACCAGCTCCATGATCCTGGATATTGAAGATTCCGCAAGTCTTTTTTCGACTTTTACGATGATAGACGAGTCGTTCACGATATGTCCTGAAAAGACCTGCTCTCCCTCGGAGACTTTGACGGGCTTGTGCTCTCCCGTTGTGGCGGAGCCGTCCACATATGACATGCCCTTTATCACGGTCCCGTCGAGGGGTATGCGTTCGCCCGGCCGCACCAGTATGATGTCACCGGGCATCACCGATTCCGCCGGCACGGACGAGGGGTTTCCGTCGGCGTCAAGCAGCAGAGCCGTGTCCGGCCTGAGCTCCATCAGCGACCGCACGGATTTTCTTGACCTGTTCAGCGCCATCGACTGAAAATACTCCCCTATTGAATAGAATACCATCACGCCCGCGGCTTCGGGAAGCTCGCCTATGATTATGGCGCCTGCCGTCGAAACGGTCATGAGAAAATTTTCATCGAACAGTCTGGCTCCGGCAAGGTTGCGTATGGCTTTCAGTATGACGGAATGGCCTGCCGTCAGAAATGCGGATATGAACAATGCGGAAGAGATATGTGACGGAATGGCGAAAGAGGGGATGGAAGATAAAAAGCCCAGGATTGCCAGCATCAGCGCGACGGCCGGAAATCTTGTCTTTTCGGCATGATCGTGGTCGTCATGTGAAGATCGGGGCTTTGAGACCTCCACATCCGGTTCGATCTTTTTTATAGCCCTCTTTACCGAATCCATGTCATCCGTGTCGATCTCCATGGTAAGAGAGGCGAAATCTATGGAGACGGAACGCACATCATCAAGACCCGCAAGCCTCTTTTCAAGGCTAAGGGCGCAGTTTGCGCAGTCGAGGTTTTTTAAGATGTATTTATCCATTTTTATTTGCCTCTCCATATTCGGTTATATGCTCTGTCCCCGTCTCCAGTATGGAACGGACATGGTCGTCGTCCAGGGAATAGAAGACGGATTTCCCCGACTTTCTGAATCTGACGATCCTTTCCCTTTTCAGCATGCTGAGCTGATGTGATATGGATGACTGGCTCATGTCAAGTATGTAGGATATATCGCAGACACAGAGTTCATGTTCTTTTATAAGATACAGTATTTTTATACGTGTCGGATCGCCGAATACTTTGAAAAACTCGGCGGTATTGTTTGATACGGATACATCCGGAAGCGACGCGGCCGCTTTTTCCGCGTTTTCTTTGTGTACGCATCTGTGCAGGCATAGTGATATGTCTTCCATGGCTCCTCCTATGAACATATGAGCAATCGTTCATATGTATTTTAGAGGAGGCGCGGATTTTGTCAATGGGAAAATCAAAGTCTCTGTTCGGTGCGCTCCATGATCTCGTCCTGCAGGTCCTTGCTCAGATTATTGAAATAATCACTGTATCCGGCGACACGGACGATCAGGTTTTTATACGCTTCCGGATTTTTCTGTGCGTCTGCCAGCGTCTTTCGGTCTATTACATTAAACTGTATGTGATGGCCGTTCAGCCGGAAATATGAGCGTATGAGCGAAGCCAGGTTTTTGATGCCGCTGTCGTCTTTAAGGTTGTCCGGCGCGAACTTCTGATTGAGCAGAGTGCCGCCCGTGATCAAATGGTCCATTTTGGAGGCAGATAAAAGAACCGCCGTGGGCCCTTTTCTGTCACCGTTCTTCGAAGGCGATATTCCGTCCGGCAGCGGTTCAAATGCCTTGCGTCCGTCCGGAGTGGCTCCCGTCACCGAGCCGAAATAGATATGGCAGGTAGTGGGCAGCATGTTTATCCTGCATTCGCCGCCCCTTATGTTCTTTTTTCCGGTCACTGCATTATAAAATAACATGAAGGCCCGGGACATGATCCCGTCGGCGTAGTCGTCATCATTGCCGTATTTCGGGGTATGTTCGGTCACATACCTGTATATGTCTCCCCGCGTTGTGAAATTGTCTTTCAGGGATGCGGTCAGTTCGTCCATGGAAAATCTTTTTTTATCATATACGTTGTATTTTATGGAACTCAGGGAATCCGCGACATTTCCGATCCCCACCCCCTGTATATAATCCACATTATACCTGGCTCCGCCGGCGTTGTAGTCCCTGCCGTTTGCGACACAGTCGTCTATGACAAGTGAAAGGAACGGTACCGGCAGGTGTTTGCCGTACAGCTCTCCTATCACTCTGTTGCCCGCGATCTTTATATCCGTAAAAAAGACGATCTGTTTTTCATAGGCGGACATAAGCTCTTCAAATGTGTTGAGATCTCCGGGTCCCCCCGTTTCCGGGCCCAGCCTGACGCCGGACAACGGATCCGTTCCGTTATTTAACGTGATCTCCAGTATCTTGGACAGATTGAGATACCCGGTCAGTATATAGGCTTCATGCCCGAAGCATCCGGTTTCCACACAGCCGCTTGCGCCTCCGAGGCGGGCGTCTTCAAGGGTCTTGCCTGCGTTCAGCAGTTCCGATATTATCGCTTCCGTATTGTAAAATGCAGGCTGTCCCCATCCCTTTGAGGCTATTTCGCAGGCTTTGTGAAGAAATGCGTCGGGGGTCTTCGCGCTGATCTGCACGTTTGAGTTCGGCTGTACCAGTCTCATCTCATCGGTGACCTCGAGAATCATATGGCTCACGTCGTTCACTCCGTCTTCGCCGTCCGGGGTTATGCCTCCTGTATTTATATTGGCAAAATCGGTGTAAGTGGAGCTTTCCTTCATGGTGATGCCCACCTTGGGGGGCGCGGGCTGATTGTGAAACTTGATCCACAGATGTTTCAGTATTTCCCTGGCGTCCTTATAGCTGAGCGTGCCCGCTTTTTCCTCGGCGCGATAGAATCCGATCAGATGCTGGTCCAGTCTGCCGGGGCTGAACGCGTCCCAGATATTAAGCTCTGTAGTGACGCCTACATGGACAAACCAGTACATCTGAACGGCCTGATGAAAATTGCGTGGCGCATGCGCCGGCACCACGGAACAGTTTCGCGCGATGAGGCCGTATATTTCTCTGAGTCCGGGATCCTGTTCCTCTTCTGCAAGTCTTTGAGCCAGGTCGCCGTAGCGCCGGCCGTAGACCATCATTGCGTCGCAGACCGTTTCCATGGCTTGAAGCTCTTCCAGTGCGTCGGCATCGCCACTGTGTTTTTCCATCGAACACCGTATCTGTTCTTTTATGTCCAGCATGCCGTTTTTGTATATCTTGTCTCCCGCCACCGTGTGGCCGGGACCCCGTTGTTCCATGAACTCGGTGAAGATGCCGTTCTCATAACATGCTTTCCAGCTGTCCGTCATGGCGGCAAATATCCTGCTTCGCATGTCCATGCCGTCAAAGAGAGGGGCGATGTCTTTTCTGTAATGTTCCCGGTCATGCGCTGATATTGTGAAGCCCACTTCCTTGCGGCCGCTTATGATGTCGAAATCATCGTCCGAATATACGGTTAGCTCGGGAAAGACCGGCGCGGATTGGGGGCGTTCGCCTTTTTCACCCGCGATAAGTTCACCCGGATGTATGTAGAGGCTGCGCTTGGCCATAAAATTGTAAAATGCCTTTGCCCGCAGCATGGGCGCTGATACTTTTCCCTGAAACTCACGGTATGCCTCTGCATAAAGGGCGGCTCTTTCCACCGACAAAGAGGGTTTCTCTGATAAGCTGATCCTTTTCAGTCTGTCCGTATATATACCGTAATCCATATCAGCCTCCTATGCTGCACTCAATGCCGCCGTCTGAAAAAACCGAACATGTCTCGGACAATTCCGTTTCTGAAAAAGCCTGTTCGCGGGGCATCTCCGTTTTCATCCCAAGCTTTATGTATTTATTATAGCCCAGCCTGTGAAACGGCAGAACATTTATCTTTGTCAGACCGTTCCCATCCATGATATTCTTCAATGCCGTCAATGAATGCTCATCATCATTGACGCCCCGTATCAGCGGGAAACGTATGATTATCTCTTTTCCCGTTTTGGCAAGATATTTAAGATTGCTCAATATTATATCGTTGTCGACTCCCGTATAACGTCTGTGTGTCTCTTTTGAGGGCGTCTTTATATCGTACAGGTATATGTCGGTGTACGGCACCGTGCTTTTGATAATATGTTCGGGCGCATAACCGGATGTGTCCAGGGCGGTGCTGATATGATCCGCAGCGGCCGACCGCAGGAGTGACAGTGTGAATTCCGGCTGAAAAAGGGGCTCTCCCCCCGAAATGGTCATGCCTCCGCCCGATGTGCTGTAAAAGATCTTGTCTCGCGCCACCGTATCCATCACTGCTGCGGTGTCGGTCGGCATCCCCGAGACTTCCAGCGCCCCGGAAGGGCAGTTTTCCGCGCAGGCGCCGCAGCCGTCGCATAAAGCAATATCCGCCGCCGGCCTGCCGTCCGCAAAACGGAGCGCGGCTTTCCCGCAACTTTTTTCGCAGCCGCCGCATCCCAGGCACTTTTCGGCGTTGAACATCAGCTGTATGTGCGGCGAGATGCTTTCCGGGTTATGGCACCATATGCATGAGAGCGGGCATCCCTTCAAAAAGACCGTGGTCCGTATTCCCGGGCCGTCATGCAGCGCGAATCTTTTGATATCAAATATCATACCCTGAGCCATGAATATAAGGTATATAATAAAAGGATGTTGTCAAGCCATATAAAATTAGTTATCGTATCCGTATGGATGAAATGAAAAAAAAGACAGGCGCAAGGCTTACCGATATTCCGGGGGTGGGGCCGTCCATCGCCTCCGATCTTGAAGAGCTTGGAATATGCCGCGCCGGAGACCTGAAAGGCAAAGACCCGGAGACATTGTATAAGGATCTGTGCCGTATCAGAGGGACACATATCGACAGATGTGTGCTCTATGTATTCCGATGCGCCGTATATTATGCCGAAACGGAAAAGCATGATGGGGCATTGCTGAAATGGTGGAACTGGTCCGATAAAAACCTGAAACGGGATCAATGATATATAGGGTATTGGAGTATGGCCCGTGCGCCTTTGATATTGGTGCCCTGCAGGGGGGACGGTGTATGCGGTGATGAATATGGCGGGGCCTGGCCGTCCGGTTTTCCGCGATAATGACAGTCATCACTGTAAGAATGGGTTCAATCAATTAAATATTCACCCGGGTTGCCGCGCATGGGAAAAAGAGCGCTCCCCGCAAGTGAAAGTCAGGAGTTGAAATGAAAAAAAGTGATGCCGCGGCTGAAAATTTCAAGGGAACATGCAACTGCTGCCAGGCCGTGTTTCTTGCGTTCTGTAAAGATTACGGCATGGACGAGGAGGATGCGTTTCGGGTGGCTGCCGGATTCGGGGGAGGAATGGGACGTATGCAGGAAGTATGCGGCGCCCTCACCGGAGCTTTTATGGCCATAGGGCTTAAACATCACGCCGACAAAAAAGAGTGCTATCGTATGGTCAGAGAGATGGGAAGACGTTTTCGGGAGATGAACGGTGCGTTGACCTGCAGGGAACTCCTGGGCCACGACCTCAATACGCCGGAGGGTGAAGCGGCCGCGGCTGAAGATGATGTCTTTAAAAAAGTCTGTCCCGGGCTGGTAGCCTCTTCCGCCGAAATACTTTCGGAGATGGTTGAAAGCGAATGAATGCGGACGGGAAACATCGACGTTTCCCGCCATGTCAAATACCGCGATCTCAAAACACGGCTGTATGGCAGCTGTGCCTGCCGTATCCTCTCTTCGGGAGTTATTTTCTCCCGTCCGCCTGCTCCGTTGATTTAAAATGTTTTCTCACCATTCCGCTTTAGGGCGCAGCTCCTCCAACACGGATGTCTCTATCCAATAGAGATCGGAATAACCGTTGGCGTGTGAGTTGTGCATCCTGTACAGGTCGGCATAGCTTAATCTGCCGTTTTCCGGCGATATATCAAGATATGAGGCGGAAAAGACCACATATTTCCCGTCCGGGGTCAGAGACACCGATTGCGCGGTGCTTCCCGCCAGATTGATCTCATTGCCCGCGTTCAGCGGTTTGCTCCACCCCCTGTACGCATCGTTGAAAGAGATAAATATGTCGGCGTTGTTTACGTTGTCTTCTCTTCCCGCCGCGCAGAAGAGCAAAAAACGCTCTTCAGGGTCTACCCAGCCGTTGTATTGGTTTTTAACGGCGTTAACGTTTTCGGGAAGGGCGACTGCCTCTAAAAAACGGCCCTCTTTCAGTTCCGCCTTGCATATGCGGGACTCTCCCGACGCTTTGTCGCTTACCGTCAGGTACATATCGCCTTTTGATGTGAAGGAAGGGAAAAAGTAATTTTTATCTTTTTCCACCGGCATGTCCGCGGGAACGGGTTCGGACCATGCCTTGCCGTTTTTGGAGGCATGCCATATGTGTTCGTAACCCCATCCTTTTTTGTACTCGTCACCGGGCAGCGGCCTTGTGGAAAGAAAATATACGCTTTTGCCGTCCGGCGAGAAGCAGGGCTCCGCGTCATAATAAAGTGTGTTGCCTGAGAAGGGAGCGGTTTCCGGAGCCGACCAGCTGCCGTTTGCTTTCGTCACATGGCAGATCACCGAATATCCCCGCCACATTATACTGAAGAATATCTCGTTTCCATCGGGCGACATGGAAAAGTCCCGCTCGTTCAACCCCGTGCTGATGATGCCCGGCGAGAAAACCGTCCTTGACCTTCCCGGCAGCGTCTTTACCGGGTAATTGCTTCTTATGACGTTTGAGCTTCCCCATACTGTTATGATCATCACCGCGAAAAATATTATCAAGAGAGAAACTGCCAGAATATAATATCTCATGATATTCTCCTTTCAATATAATGATATAACGTACAGCCCATACGGCAATGATACTTTTGTGTGATTTTTCCGTATTGCTTGCATATGTGTAAAAAGCCCATATACTCATATATTATGGCTATAAACAGGATACTCTTTCTCTTTTACAGGGACCTGAGACTTGAAGACAACCGGGGGCTTCGTGAGGCTCTTGCCGGCTGCGATGAGGTCTGGACTGCCGCTCTGCCCGCGGAATACGGCCTGAGGCCGGCGGAGAGAGACAATCTAAACCGCCGCTGCTTCAGGCATAATTCACTTTCGGAACTGGGCCGGCGCATCTCGGACAATGGCGGGAAGCTTATGAATGCCGGCGGGGACCCGGAGGCATTCCTGAAAGCGCTGCTTGCCGATTTTGCCGTCCGGGCGGTCTACATGAACGCGTTGTATGATGCCGGCGGCAGGGAACTCATTAAAACAATAAGGGATGTGTGCGTTTCCGCGGGGGCGGTTTTTGAAACCTTTCATGAGGGTGTGCTCTCCGAGCCGGGAACGGTGCTTAACGGCAGCGGTCTCCCGTACAGGGTCTTTACGCCATTTTATAAAAAATCCCGCATGGCCGACTTTCAGGTGTTTCCCGCCGGTGACCTCTCCAAATTATCCTCTCCCCGCGTCGGCGGAACCGATGGATTTACATCGCGGCCCGCCGAGTGCGGGGGGCCGCTTAAAGGCGGACGTGAGGAAGGGTTAAGCCTTATTGGCAGGATAAGGAAATGCGAGAGTTATTCCCTGATGCGCGATATTCCCGCGGTGTCAGCCACGTCATTATTGTCTGCGCATCTCAACAACGGCACGGTATCTCCCGCAGAGGTGCTCACAGGGGTTTCCGGGATGCGGGATGAGGAGATATTCAGGAAAGAACTGTTCTGGAGGGATTTTTTCATACATGTCGCTTTTCATTTTCCCCGCGTCTTTACGGGGCCTTTTCGCAGCGCATATGAGACGCTTAAATGGGATGATTCTCCCGCCCTGTTCGAGCTGTGGGCAAAGGGGGAGACCGGATATCCTTTTGTCGATGCGGGCATGAGGCAGCTTGCTCTTACCGGTTTTATGCACAACAGGGTGAGGATGGCGGCCGCCTCCTTCCTCGTCAAGGACCTTCACATGGACTGGAGGAGGGGCGAAGAGTATTTTGCCCGCCATCTGACCGATTATGAACCTTGCGTGAACAATGGAAACTGGCAGTGGTCGGCATCCACAGGCTGTGACAGTGTCCCGTATTTCAGGGTCATGAACCCGGAGAGGCAGAGAAAAAGGTACGACCCGGAAGGGGTGTATATAAGGCGATGGCTTTTAAACGGCGGTGAGGGCGTAGAGCCGGTCGTAAACCATGCCGCCGAGCGCATGGAGACGTTAAGGCGCTATAAAAAGGCCGGGGATGTGATATGACCGCTTTAATTCTAAATGAAAAGGCGTTTTAGTCTTTTAAACCGGAAAGGGGTTTGGGAAGATGGTTGTAATAGACTATGGATGGAACTGCAAACCGGAAGAGGCGGCGGGGGTGCTCCCGGCAGAGTGGGGCGTTAATCCCGGGGACTTGATGAGGCTGCATCCGGAGCGTGATTGCTATCACCCGTTTATAGCAAAATGTGAAGGCTTGACCGCAGGCTTTGCAAACCTGTTTGTATTCGGCGAGAGCGGATGGGTCGGCAATATATCGGTACCGGAAGAGTTTCGCGGACGCGGTATCGGAGGCGCGTTGACAGACAGATGCATAGACGCCGCCGTCAGTGTGGGCTGCAAGGGGCTTCAGCTGTTTGCCACCGATATGGGAAAGCCGTTGTATGTAAAGAGGGGTTTTGTCCCCGCGTCCGAATACATCGTCATGGAAGGCGGACATTTTAGAGAAGCGGCTGTCGTCCCGGCGGTTTCCGCCGATGCCGGCGACCGTCAGTTTATACTTGAAGCGGACAGGGAGATAAACGGCGAGGACAGGTCCGTTTTTTTGTCAAAATACATGAAAGGCGCAATGGTGGTAAGAGGGGAGTCTGCTTTGAGAGGGTATTATCTCCCCGCTCTTGGCGCCGGATACGTGGGCGCCTTTGATCAGGAGGCGGGCATGGCATTGTGCGGGGCCAGGGCGGCTTCAGGCAGAAGCTATGTAATAGCGCCGGCAAACAACATTTCCTGGATGCGATATTTAAGGAGTTGCGGCTTTAAAGAGGAAAAACGCATACTGCGCATGTATTTTAAAAGGGATAATATAAGACGCGAGGATTGTATTTTCAACAGAGGCACCGGCTACAGCGGATAGAGTTTGGCACCAAAGTATCATGGAACAACGGATCTTGTCCTTTATATTGTATCATAAAGGAGGAGATATCGTGAAAAGAACAATACTTATGATGATTTGTCTGTTATGCGCGGCGGCCTTTTCATTTGCCGGGGAAAAACCTGTTGTCTTGCTTGTGTTTGATGACGGTTACGGCGCCAATTATAATATTGACGATGAAACCGAGTCCATCAGGGAATTGCTGGCGTCCCTGGATCTTGAGACGGTCACGGCATCTTATGCCGGACGGGTCGCGCCCTGCGAATACGGCAGGGGGGTAAAGGGGCCGGTGCCATTCAAGACTGATCTGCGGACGAAGCAGCTCCGTAAACATGCATTTGACGCGGTGATGATAATGCCCGGCAGTAGCCACGCCGGATTGATGAAGGACTCGCGTTTTCATGAGTTTTTGAGGGACTTTGCAGCCACGGGAAAACCCCTGGCGGCCTGGTGTTCGGCGGTAAGGGTATTGGCGGCTGCGGATGTGATCAACGGGGTCACCGTTATCGGGGCTCAGGAATATAATGGCGAATATAGGGCGGCGGGAGCGCTGCCGGTAGTGATCGATGAGAAAAAAGACGCTCCTCCGCCCGTACTTTCGGGCAATATCATCACAACGGTAAGGAGCCGTTTTTACAGAAGCGATATGTGTGAACTGCTTGAAAGGGTGGTCGAAAAACGCCGGCCGGACGTCGCTGAGACGGGGATATTCCGGGCATATACATCTTTCGGGGCCGGTTATTTTTCCTCGGGCGCGGGATTTGCCGATACCGACGGGGACGGATGGCCGGACCTTATGGTGAGCAATGGCCTTGATTCCTATCCTCAGAAGAATACGGTTTTTATGAACAAACTCGGAGAGTTCGGCCCTGAACCTGATATTGTCTTTCCCCTCGCGGATACGTCCGGAAACATAGCTTTAGGAGACACCGATAATGATGGCGATGAGGACCTTCTGGTGACGTTTATCGGGAGAAGCGCGGAATCCTTTGCTCCGGGTCAACATAAGTTCTATGAGAACGATGGTTCTTTTGCCTCCCCGGACTGGGTGTCGGAACCGGGTAATGCGTTTTCAGCCTCTTTCGGCGATGTGGACGATGACGGTGACCTTGACATGGCGGTCGTGCAGGGCGCGAACTCGCTTAAAAAAGAGGATATAAAGTATCAGCCGATCGTCATCTATGAAAATAACGGGGGACGGTTCGGGGAGCATCCCGTATGGCAGTCCGAAGGGTTATATAACGGAAAGGACATTGAACTGGCTGATATGGATATGGACGGGGACCTTGACCTGATCGCAAGCGGGCGCGACATGGGCGTGGAAGTCTATTTGAATGACGGCGGAGTCTATCCCCCGAGGCCCTCATGGAAGACCGGCGCCATCGTGGGAGCCAGGCAGATGGATATGGGGGATGTTAACGGCGACGGATATCCCGACCTGGCGGTGGCCGGAGTCGGAAACAACAGATTTTCAGGCGGGGCCTTTTACCTGTTTCTGAACGATAACGGCATGTTCCGTAAAGAGCCCGTGTGGTCATGCGATCTCTATGAAGAACCCTCCTGTGTGGCCTGGTGTGATGTCGATTGTGACGGGGACCAGGATCTGATCGCAGGCGGCTGGATAGCGCATGCCGGTGTTTTTGAAAATAAGGATGGTGTGCTTGGCGGCGAATACGCCGATGCCTTCTTCGGCGACGGAAGAAGGACTATGCCGCAGCAGATCGCCCTGGCTGACACCGACAGGGACGGGATAGTGACATCCGCCGAAGTCTTTCACATAGATTCACCGGTGAAGTCACTCAAAATAGAAAGCCTCAGCCCCATATCCGTCATCTCGGTGTTCAGGAACGGCAGAAAGATGGAACGCTCCGAATATTGTGTCGATAAGGCCAATAATCGGATGACTTTCGTGACAAGGCCGGCCCCGGGTGAGACGATAACGGTGGCGTATGAGTATTCCCTTGATATTGATATCATCGTGACGTCCCTTTATGATATCAAATATTTTAAAAACAGCGGCGGCTTGAGAATTTCCCCACGGTGACCGCTTTTCTTGACGATAACAGTCATATGGAAGCTGTACTCTTTCGGCGGGGACGGCTTCCATAACCATGTTCTGTGCGGAGGACCTGTTAAAAACGTCTGTTTTCCCGCGGTTTATTTCTTGAGAAAGGAAAATAAATATTGTATGATAGCAGTGGTCTATTATGAAAGGGGATACGGATGAAGAATCTTATAATGGCATTATTTGTGTTTGCGGGGTTAGCCACAGCCGCATACGGCTTTGATTACGGGATCGATGACGCTCTGACACTGAGCAGGGGAACACCCGGCGCTATGGCGTACGCGGGCATATGGATGAACGAGGCTTCCGATATGAATGTTACCGGATTGGAAGCATCCTGGGGCATCACCGACAATCTTATGATAACCGCAGGCGCCGACCTGTTTCAATTTGAAGACGGCGACTGGGAGGCGGACCAGTATTCAGTGGGCGCTAAAGTGGGTGTTATACCGGAAAAGGTCGCTCTTAAGCTAAGTTACAATTTCTCGGATGAAGAGAACAGCGATTATTACAGGATCACGGCAATCGGCATGACAAAGTTTTCGGACGCCTCGCTTATCGTGAATGCGGGATATGCTTCATCTGAAGCTACCGATATTATACCCGTGGGGGTGAGTCTCGGATTGCCGATCAGTTATACGTCATATTTGATCGTAAAGGGCCAGATGATCTATTCATTTGAAAGCGGCAGCCATGATAATTACATAAGACATCTTGAAGCTGGCGCCGGCCTTGGATATGAACTCCATGATTATGTGGACCTGGAACTTACCGGCACGCTTATCAGCCAGGCCCTTTATATCGGAGATGAAAAGACTTATGACGATGAGTTTGTCAAGTTTCAGGCCTGCATAAAATACAGGCCCGGTCTATAGACGGTTTGTGTTCTCAAGGGAGGTCATCAGCTCGGTGAAGGTATAGGGCTTTTGAAGAAAGCCGTCCGCGCCCATGCTGAGTATCTCCCTTACCCTTTTATCCTGCGCGTACCCCGAGGCCAGTATGATCTTCACCCCGGGCGATATTTTACGCATGGCTTTGTAGGCCTCCCGCCCGGACATCACAGGCATGGACATGTCCAGGATGACTATGGAGACTTTTTCGGCGTTCTCCTTCAGTTTTTGTACGCCCTCCTTGCCGTTGACCGCTTTGATCACCTCGAAGCCCAGGTCGGAGAGCATCCTTCCCGCCACTTCACGCACCACTTCCTCGTCATCCACCAGAAGCAGTGTGCCCGAATATTTTTTCAGCCCTTTTTCCACGGGCGTTCCGCCGGTCGTCTCCTTTTGATCGGTGACCGGAAGATAGATGATGAAAGTGGAACCCTTGCCGGGTTCGGAATACACGTCTATGAAGCCGTTATGCTGTTTTACCATGGTATACACCATGGCAAGCCCAAGCCCCGTACCGTGCCCCTCCTTTTTCGTGGTGAAGAAAGGATCGAATATCTTGGCGAGCATCTTTTTTTCAATGCCCACTCCGGCGTCAGTGACAGAGGCTCTCCGGTACTCGGCGTCTTCGACGGCCTCCGGATGAGTCAAACAAAAATAACTGTCGGCACTGATGGTGCTGATATCGACCTCAATCGTCCCGCCGTTCGGGGCGTCCCGGTGTTCCATCAGTGTCATCGCATGATATGCGTTCACTATCAGGTTTAAAAACATCTGCTCTATTTGTGATGAATCTCCCAGTATCATCGCATTATCGTCGCTCCTGACGTTCAGCCTGATCGTGACGCTTTTATCGAATGAGTTTTTGCATACGTTTATCACATTTTGTATCGCCCTTGCCAATGACATCGGGTTCATGCGTGTCTCCTGCTTTTGGGCGAGTGTCAGAAGCCTTTTGATCATCTCACGGGCGCGTTCTCCCGACTGTTCGATGATATTGATCAATGCTATGATCTTTTCCCCGGAATCCTTGAGATAAAGCTTCAGCAGCGATACGCTGCCTGTTATGCCGCTCAGCACGTTGTTGAAGTCGTGGGCGAGCCCTCCGGCGAGAGTCCCTATCATCTCCATCTTCTGAGATTGCCTGAGCTGTGTCTCTTTTTGTTCGATCTCGGTAAGGTCGTCTATCAGTACCACAATATTGTTCTTGTGGTTGCCCAGCATCGGAAAACAGCTTATTTCAAGTACAAGCGTCTTGCCCGAGACGGACGCGGATATTTTTTTGAATCGCGATGTCTTGCCGCTGTGTATGCAATGGGCGATGTTTTTGCCCATGCCTCTGCAATAAGGCATCACATCGAAAAATTCCCTGCCGGTGGAGCCCTCCTTTGTCAAAGAGAAAAAATCAAGGGCATGCTCATTCACATCGGTTATTATGCCTGTATCATCAAGTATAAAAAGAGATATCGGCATGGAATCTATCAGAAGCCGCATGAAGCGTGACATGTATATCGAGTCTTTTTCCGCAAGCCGGCGCCTTCTGTCGCTGGCCTTCATAAATATTATTACAGCGATCAGACCCGTAAGGGCGATAGACATGATCGCTATGGAGCGCATCACATTGTCCGGCAACGGTTCGGGGGCGTTTATTATGACGGAACCTTCCGGGAGGCGGGATCTGGGTATGGAATATTTCTTTAAGTATACATAATCAAAGTAGTATGTGTTTTCAACCGTCAGGACAGGGGGGATGTCCGAAGGCCTGATGCCGGAAAGTATCAGTTTTGCCATTTCGGCAGCGACTCTTCCCTGATTTCTTCCGCTGGCAAGAAATCCGCCGGTGATGCCCAGGCCGAGTGAAAAATTCCAGGTCCCGTATACAGGCACTTGGGAGACGGCCGAGATGGAGTATATGCTTTCATCATAATCGATGCTTCGGCCGGCCCGGTCTCTGAGGAATATCATATAGAAGATAATCGAATCTCCTCTTATTTCGCCCACCCGCTTAATAAGCTCCTCAAAGGTCAGGTCGTCCAGGAGGACAAAATCGACACGGTCTTTATATTTAGATATTGCGGCTTGCAGCATCTTGTCCGCGCCTCTTCCCGTAGGTGTCTTGTCGTTTATTACATAGATGGTCCCGGTGTCCGGGTGAATATTTAATATCAGCTCAAAATTGCGTTCTATGCCGATGCCTTCGCTTATGCCCGTAAAGTTGCGATGGGCTGATATTTCTGAAACGTCCATGAAATTCACGCCGCATACCACGACGGGTACGTCTTTGAATATGATGTCATGATACTTTTTTACGAATTCAAAGGCATTGTCATCGGCTGCTATGACCAGGTCATAATCGGACAGGCCGATCTTGCTGCGCAAATACTCATACAGTATGCGCAGATATTCAGGGGAATAATTTCTTTTTGTGTCCATATATTCAAAATGGATCTGAATGGCCGGATCCCCCCGCAGTATTTCCTCAATGCCCCCGATGATCTCATCCGTCCATTTGTATCCGTGATGATAGGAGTTAAGTACGAGCACGGCCTGTTTTCCGCTGTCGACTGCGGCCGTTGTTGAATGGATGAGCAGAGAAAGAAAGATTGAGAAAAAAAGAAGGCGGCGCAAGTAAAATCCCCACATAGTAATATTATACTACTGCATATGTGAAAATAAAAGAGGGACGTGAAAAAAGGGGGGAGCGCCCCCCTTTTTTTAATCTTTGTAAGAGCAGCAGTAATCGAATAGTGACTCGACCCTGATCTTGAATGACGATTGGGCGGGGATGGAAAATGTCTCGCCTTCCGGTATGGAGCGCCATTCTTTCTCGCCGGGCAGAAGTACGGCGACTTCGCCTCCCAGGCTTTCCATTACTTCCGCCGCCGCCGTGTTGAAGGCATATTCGCCTGGCAGCATTATGCCCAATGTCTTCCTTGAACCGTCGCTGAGATATACGGTCCTGCTTGTAACCTTTCCGCCGTCGTACACATTGGCTTTTTTGACTATCTTCGCGTTTGTGAATTCCATTTTATCTCCTTTCATTTTTTTAATCAGTCTGCGGCCATACTTTATTCAATGCGGTAAGCATATAGCCCCGGCCGCCACGGTGTTCCAGCATTGTCAGCGCTTCATGGTCAATACGGAACCTTCTGAAATAATCCGTCCCCATGCCGAGGCAGAGGGCGAGTATGGCCTTGATGACGGCTCTGTGGCTGACAACCAGTATGTTGTCTGCCTCCTCCTCTTCCAGCGACCGTATAAAATCAGCGGCGCGCCTATAGAGGGATTCCATGCTTTCACCGCCGGGAAATGCCATGGACTCCGGCGATTTGAGCCAAATATCCCATGCTTCCGGAGACTCTTTTTCAATATCGGCGGCGTCGCGCCCTGTCCAGAGGCCGGTGTCCACATTGTTTATGCGGCTGTCGATATGGATCGGCGTCTTGCCTCCCGCAGCCGCTTCCGCAGTCTGGACGGCCCTCTTCAACGGCGATGTCACGATGAAGGCGGGCCCGAACGCTGCGATGTCCCCGCGCAATCTCAGGCTTCCAGCTATGCCCGCCGGACTAAGGGAATAATCATCGCGTCCCTTGAAAACCGCATTGCCTTCTCCCTCTGTGCGCCCGTGTCTGAGCAGACAAAGCCGCTTCATCTTTTTTTCACCACGAAATAATTGATGCTGAACCCCTTTGCCATGCCTTTGTTCATATAATCCGATTCATGGAACTCCGACATCTCATTGACATACCAGGTCCCGTATTCCGGCAGAAAGAATTCCTCAAGGCTTTTGAAGACCGCGCTGATCCAGTCGCGGTAACCCTCATGGTCGGTCACCACAAAAAGCGTGGTGTCGTCATCCATGAGGGAATGTATCTCGACCAGTGACTTTTTCTGCACCACGCGCCTTTTCCAATGTTTCTTTTTAGGCCACGGATCTGAAAAGTTTATATAGATGCGCTTGAATGATACCGACTCTCTGAAGATCTCGAACAAGTCCTCTATGGAATTGTGGAGAAAAAGCACGTTGTCAAGCTCCGCCTCCGCGGCGCGTTTGACCGCCCGCTGCAGTACGGGATAAGAATAATCAACGCCGATGAATTTTTCACCGGGATGTTTTTTCGCCTCTTCGCTCAGGAACTCCCCTTTGCCGCAGCAGCATTCCAGTATGCAGGGATTGCCGTCCGTAAAATCGCGGATCCTGCGTATCAGCTCGGACGGGGTCTCCTGTCCGAGGCTTGCTGTATATTTTGCCCATAACATGGCGGGCAGGTTAATGTTTTTTAAACGGTTTTTCACATTACATCCATCCGATGAAGAGTTTGTACAGCAATGCCGCGGTGACTCCCGACAGCGGCACGGTGAGCAGCCATGACACGGCGATCTTCTTCAGTATGTCGAAATTTACGGCTTCCAGCCCTCGCGCCATGCCCACGCCCACGATGGAGCCGACCACGGTATGGCTTGACGACACGGGCAGCCCCAGTACGGACGCCAAAAAGACGGTCGTGGCCGTTGAAAAATCTATTGAAAAGCCCCTGGTATTGTTGAGCTCCGTGATGCCGTCGCCCACGGTATGCATGACCCTGTATCCCAGCAATGCCACTCCCAGGGCTATTCCCAGCCCGCCAAGTCCCAGCAGATACTTGGGTATCTCAACGGCTCCGCCCACCGTGCCGAGTTTTACCACGGCATAAATAGCCGCAAGCGGGCCTATGGCGTTGGCGACATCGTTCGCGCCGTGTGACAAAGATACATAGCAGGATGTCATGATCTGCAGTTTTTTGAAGATGTTTTCAACGGAGCCGAACTCATCTTTGTCGGCTTTTCGTCTTCTTAAGACCAGAAAAGCGATTATGGCGGTCGCCAGCCCTATCAGCCCCGACCATAATACCGGGCCCTGCAGCCGGTCCATGTGCATGGCTTTCCTGAAAAACATCAGCATCACTATGAAAAACGTCAGCCCTATGAGTACGGGGCCCACTTTTTTTGCGGCTTCAAAAGGCTTGTTGCGATGGAGTATGGCCCAGGATATGAACTTGAACATGGCGAAAGCCATCAGCCCTCCAAGCAGGGGGGATAGAAACCAGCTGGCGACGATAAACAGCATCTTTCCCCAGTTTACGGCGCTCCAGCCCACCGCGACTATGCCGAATCCGGCCATTCCGCCCACGATGGAGTGTGTGGTTGAAATGGGAAGGGCGAATACCGTGGAGATGAATACCCACAATGCCGCCGCCACCAATGCGGCGAAAGCGCCCGCGAGCATGATGTTCGGCTCCTTGATGACAGCGGGGTCCACTATCCCTTTTCTGACGGTCTCCGTGACCATCTTTCCAAAGAAAAAAGCGCCGGTGAACTCAAGTATCGCGGCTATGATCACGGCCTGCTTTATGGTTATGGCTTTCGCCCCGACGGCCGTGGCCATGGAATTTGCGACATCATTGGCTCCTATGGCCATGGACATCACAAACCCTATGATAGCTGCTAAGATCAGTATAGTCATCATCGCTCCGTTATTATTTCAGGAATGCGTGCATCAGTTCCGCGGTGTTTTCCGCGGTATCCGTCATCTTTACCATGATACGCACGGTCTCCCTGAAAAAGATCAGGTCCACCGGATTCATCTCATGTTTTTTCGAGTACAGCCATTTGCCTATGTCTATGGAGAGTTTGTCCACATTAAACTCGATATCCTCGATCTTGATGACGCCGCGTCCCTCTTTTTCCAGCACTTTTTCGGCAAACGACGAGGATATGACCGATTTCACCTCGCGCATCATGTCTTCGAGAAAGTCTATGGAATCTTTGACCTGGTCCACAAGCTCAAGGGTAAGGCCCTTTACATGATCATCAAGGCCTTCGACCTTGTTCAGGCATAATTTCTTTGCGATGTCTTCCACGCTGTCGATAAGGGAATCCTGCAGATGGAGATAATCCAGTATGTCCTTGACGGCGAAAGGCGTCCGCACCGTGGAGGAAAGCATCTTTCTTATCTTGAACTTGATCTCGTCCGCCTGGCTTTCCAGGTCGGATATTGTCCTGACTGTCTCCTCAATGCTCTTGCCGTCAAAATAATCACGCATGAGCCCGGGAAGCAGGTTGGCCGCTTTCTCCAAAAGTGCGGCATGCTCTATAAGTGACTGTATCGGCGACTCCTTGGGAAACATCTTGAGAAAAAACGAACTTTTCATATCTCACCTCTCGGTTTCATTTTAAAACATCGGCAGCGTATGTCAACATCAGTGTATTACCTTTTATAATGCGATCAGGATCTTGAATATAAGGGCTGAAGAGAGGGCGGCGCAGGGGACTGTCAGTATCCAGGATATGACTATCGAACCCAGAAAGCCCATGTTTAACGCCTCAAACCCCCTGGCCAGGCCGACACCGGTGACGGACCCCACCACTATATGGCTTGATGAGATGGGTATACCGAATATCGATGCCAGAAAGACTGTGGAGGCTGTGGCAAAATTAACGGAAAAGCCCCTTGAGTTGTTCAACGTGGTGATGCCTTCCCCGACCGCGCGCATTACCTTGTGCCCCCATGTGGAGACGCCGATCACTATGCCGAGCCCTCCGAGCATAAGCAGCCATTTGGGCACTTCCACGCATGAAGCCACCGCTCCGTTAAGTACGACCGAGTAAATGGCCGCAAGCGGCCCTATGGCGTTCGCCACGTCGTTTGAGCCGTGGGCAAGCGATACGTAACAGGCCGTTATGATCTGCAGCCTTTTGAATATGCCTTCCACCGCCACATACTGATCATCTGGATAGTTGCGTCTTCTGAATATAAAAAACGAGATAACGGATATTATCAACGCTATGATCAGGGATATTATGATAAATTTCACTGTCTCCGTACGATGCATGGCCTTTGTGAAAAAGATGAACATCGCCAGAAAGAAGGTGGCTCCTATCAGCAGAGGGCCGACTTTTTTCGCCGCCGCCAGAGGGCTCTTTTTATGGAGTATGGCTAACGATATGAATTTAAAGACGGCAAACGCCAGCAGTCCGCCAAGCACCGGTGAAAATATCCAGCTCAATGCTATGTGCAGCATCTTTGTCCAGTTTACCGCGTCCCATCCCGCAGCGGCAATGCCGAACCCGGCCATCCCTCCGACTATGGAATGCGTGGTCGATATGGGTATGGAAAAGCGCGTTGCGATGAATATCCAGAACGTGGCGGAAAGCAATGCCGCGAAAGCTCCGAATATCATCACCTTGGGTTCGGTGATGAGCGACGGGTCGACTATGCCTTTTCGAACGGTCTCTGTGACCATCTTGCCCAGGAATAGGGCGCCCGCGAACTCGAAGATGCCGGCGATGATGACAGCCTGCTTGATGGTGATTGCTTTTGAACCCACGGACGTCGCCATGGAATTGGCGACGTCATTGGCTCCTATGGCCATTGACATTATGAAACCCACAAATGAAGCAGCGATTAAAATTATCATTAAGATCTCCGTATCAGGTTCAGAGGAAAACGGGGGCTGAAAAACATCCGCAGGCGCTCACTTGCTCCCGTATTATAAAAATGACATGTCCCGGAGGGGCAAGCGTCCTCTGGAAAAAATAAGATGACGTCGTGTCTGTCTTCCATGGATGCATAGAGTTTATGATATTATGGACTGATGTCAAATGTTTTGTGATAAATTAAAAGCATTTGACTTGAAGTAAAGTGACGGTTGCCTCTATCGAAACGGGTATGCAACGGAAGAAGATCGTATGATCATGAGATTAACCTTGTAAATTAAGGACTTTATAATAGAATAATCCATGCCTTCGAATAAGTTGTCGGGAATAATATGGTCATTCGTCAGTGCTTTGCTGTGGAGCACTACTTTTGTGTCGGGAAGGTTCTTAATATCAACGCATGAAATCGATCCTGTCAGTCTTTCTGTCATCAGGTTTTTTATCGGATCGCTATGTCTTTTCGCCATAGGGTTTTTTTTGTTAAAAAAAAGAATGCTCGTTATGGAGTTTAAGGATGTGCCCTATTTATTCTTGATCTCCGCTCTTGGAATTACAGGGATGAGTCTTTTCCTTTTTATAGGGCAGAAGCATACAACCGCGACAAACAGTTCCCTTATCATGCAGCTCAATCCCTTTTTCATCATGGTGCTGTCGGTGTTTATCGGGGAAAAAATATCCAGGAGAAAAGTGGCGGGTCTGATATTAAGCTTTATTGGATGTTTGTTCGTCATTGAAATATTGACAGTCAATGGCCTGAGTATCACTTCAACAAACAATGAGGGCGATATATTTATACTGTTATCTGCTCTCTGCTGGGCTATTTACTCCATACTTTCAAAAAACATCGTCAAAAAATACGGCAGCTTTAAGACCATGGCATGGGTCATGTTTTTTGGTTTTTTGGAATTGACATTCATATATCTTGTCATGCCGTTTAATACGATGTTGCCCACCCATGGAATTTCATGGGTACTGATAATCTATTTGGGCATCTTTCCCACCGCGATAGCTTTTTTTGCCTGGTTTGAGGCATTGAATACAATCTCATTGTCCCTTCTTAACATCATGCAGTATATAACGCCATTTTTTACTATTCTCCTTTCCTGCATATTTTTAAAAGAGCAGCTTAAAGCAAATCATTATATGGGCATTCTGATAATCGCATGCGGGATATTTATATCTGAATATAAAGTCAAGCGATTGAATATAAATATGGGACGGTAAAATCGGGCTTGTGGCTTTTCCCGGAGTGGAGACTTTTTGTAATGTTGCGGAATGAATTTTCCGGCAATTAAGGGTGTTGAAGATCTGTTCACATAATGAAAAATGAAATTGGAGGAAAATCATGGAAGAAGGAAAAAAGCTGACAATAAAATATGTCACTCCCGGCGGGGACCGGGAGACACATCCTGTAAACGGGGCGTTCGGCGGCATGTCATCGGACGGATTGCTGCTGGTCAACCTCTATTTCGACAGGAAATCCTTTCCCGAGACGATGGAGATCGAGCATATTGAACACAATCTGTTCGGCAACGAAAAACCGCTCGCCTTTGAATCCGACGCCGATGTGATACGTGAGATAGTGTCAAGGCTCGCGCTCACCCCCAAGGCGGCTGTCGGCATAGGAAAATGGCTGGTAAAAAAAGGCGAAGAGGCAAGGAAGATGACCGAAGGCAATATCAAGGAGCATTAAAAGGAAGTACTTTTGTCAGCCTGCCGCATGCTTCCTCCAGAACAGGGCGTGGGCAGGCGATGTTCATGCGCATAAAGCCGTTCCCTTCCGCGCCGTACATGCTGCCGTCCGAAAGGCCGATTTTAGCTTTTTGATAAAGCAGCCTTCTCAGCTCGTCCTGTACTATGCCGTACTCCCTGAAATCAAGCCACATAAGATAAGTGCCATCGGGCACGCGTGTCTTGACTGCCGTCTCCGCCGTAAGCTTCTCCAGGACAAAGCGCGCGTTGTCAAACAGATAGCTCCGCAGCTCTTCAAGCCATCCCGCGCCCTCCGAGTACGCGGCGATCACCGCTTCTATTGAGAATATGGCGGACATGCCAAGATGAAGCCGCTCAAGGGATTCCGCAAAGGCGGCGGATCTTTTTGTATCCGTTATGATGATGTTTGAGGCCGGCAGTCCCGGTATGTTGAACGTCTTGCTTGGCGAAGTGCAGGCTATTGTCATGCGGGCGGCCTTTTCAGAGAGTGTGCATGCCGGGGTGTAGGAGACGCCGGGCATGGTCAGGTCGCCGTGTATCTCGTCGGAGACTACAGTCATGCCGTATCCGTTGCATATGTCGAACATGGCATTGAGCTCGTCGCGGGACCATACCTTCCCGACGGGGTTGTGCGGGTTGCAGAGTATGAGCATGCGCGCTCCCTCTTTCCCCGCTCTTTCGAGGCCGTCGAGGTCTGCCGCATAACCGCTTTCCGTCTCCACAAGCGGGTTTCTGACAAGTCTTCTGCCGTTTTTTTCAACGCAGTCGTAAAAAGGGTCATATACCGGAGTCTGTACGGTGACACTGTCTCCGGGTCTTGTGAAAGTCTGTACTGCCAGGCTTACAGCTGTCACTATGCCCGGTGTGCAGTGTATTGTCTCTTTCTCAATATGCCAGCCGTGACTGTTTCCGAACCACGAGATCACGGCGTCGTAGTATGCCTGAGGCCTGGCCGTATATCCGTAGACGGGATGGGACGCGCGCTTCTTCAGGGCGGCCGTGACCCCTGGCGGCGCGGCAAAGTCCATATCGGCCACCCACAAAGGTATCAGGTCCTTGGCCCCCAAAAAGGTTTCGTAATTGTCCCATTTGACAGAATATGTGCCTTTACGGGGTATTACTGTGTCAAAACCGTAGCCCAAGCGAGCTCCTTCCCCCCCAGAATGTCATTATATATCAGCATATTGGCAAACACTCTCTTGACGTAACCCCTTGTCTCCCGAAAGGGTATGAGCTCCACAAATTCATCCCTCGGGCGGCCGGAAGACTCATTCAGCCAGCCGCTCACCCTGCGCGGCCCCGCATTGTATGAAGCCAATGTGTGCTCGATGTTTTTGAACCTGTTTACAAGCCTTTGCAAATATAGGGCGCCCGCGCGTATGTTGTCACGGGGATCGAATATGTCTCCGCGTATTGATGTGTCGATTGCAAGCAAATCCCCGAAGGTGGCGTCCATTATCTGCATGAGGCCCTTGGCCCCCGCGGATGAGACGGCCGAATCGGTGAACCGGCTTTCCTGCCGCATCACGGCGTATATCAGGGCTTCGGGCACGTCCAGGTCACGGGATACCGTTTGGACGATGTCTCTGTACGGTGTCGGGTACGATGCGGCGGCAATCTCCCTGTCCGGCCCGTACACGGACAACAGATGCGACAATGTGACATCCAGCCATGCGTATCGCCCGTTTTCACCGTAAGCCTTGATGAAGAGAGGCGATGATTCGAACAGTGTCTTCGGAGGTATGACCTTTTGTACCTCCACTATTTCGGCGACGTATCCCGCTTCCGCGAGATATTTTACCGTCGATTCAAGCGGGCCGGATATGTTTTTTTTGTTTTCCGGAAGAACGGCCCCGTAAAAGGGGCGTATGCCGCATTGCAATGCCGATTCGGCTCCGTAATAGGAAAATGGCGACGCATCATGGGCGCGTTTGAAATGGCGCTTGGCGGACTCTTTCTCGCCGCGTTCCTGAAGGCATCTGCCTTTCCAGTATTCATGCATCGCTTTTGTCTCATCCGTGCGCGCAAGATGTCCGCTTTTATTTAACAGGGCGTACAGGGACTCAAAGTCTCTTGTCCTGATATACTCGGTAAAATATCGTTTGAATACGGCCGCGGCGCCGTCGTCGTCCAAAAGGGAAAAGTAGAGGTCCAAGGCTTCCGCGTCTGTTTTTACGACGAGATAAGCGGCAGCCAGCGGCTGTTTATATTTTGTATCGGGGTCATCAAGCAGAGTCTTCAGCTTCTTTTCCGTTGAACGCGTCACGGGCCGGTCCGCCATGGCAAAGGACTGCCAGTAACCGTTTTCGGGGTCGGCGTAGGGAAGCATGTCTTTGCGGCGCAGTGTCCTGGCGGCGGTCTTCCACCAGGAGGCGGAGCCGTCATATGATGACAACAACGCAGTTTTTCTCTCCCTGTAGCCCATGCCGGATCTCATGACGGCGTCAAAGTGCCCGGGGTGGAGCACAAAGGGATGTTCCGCGACGATATCGCGTATCAGTTTTTTCAGCGGCTCGCGGATGTTTCCGGGCAGCCTTGAGTCAAGAAGGGGAGCGGCTTTTCTAAAAGCCTCTCCGGGCTTTCCTGTTTTGTACAGGGCGATGGCCGTATAAAGTGTGATCTCTTTTTTCAGGTCCTCTTCGGACACGGCTTCGCCGTATTCGGCGTACTTGAGCACATCGGAATATTTTTCGCGGTAAAACATCAGCTTTACGGTGTGAAAATTCAGGAAATCAGTCAGGAACGGGTATAGCGTCACCGCAGGGGCGAGGTCATTGAGCGATCTTGCGGCCATGCGTGGCTCGTCCGCTTCATACGCGGCCCTGAAAGCGGCGATGACGGCGGCGGGAAAGATCGGGTCTTCCGGCTTTACCGAAGAGAACTCCCTCCATGCTGCTGAATGATCCCCCTTGTCGGCGAATGCGCGCCCAAGGGCGTAAGGATGGGCGCCGTCGACCATGACCCCGGCCTTCCCGGCTGAACATCCGGCGCCGCAGAAGAGATAAGACGCTATGAGGGCGATGCTAATCCCAAAAAGAATAATTTTTTTCATATAACGTTCTGTTCCCGGTATTGACAAGCTTTTCAAAACCCTCTCTGTCGGTCACGATAATATACATGATCCCCCCGCTTACGGCTCCGTAAGGTATTGCCCCCGCCTCAAGCGGGTCGCAGAGCGGGGCGCCTTTTATTCCCTGGAAATCCCGGCGGTCAGTGACCACAAAAGGCGTTTCGCCCTCCATGCCGAGCCAGAACACGGATTCCCTGCCGAGCTTCAGGTCTTCCTTAAGAGATTCGGTTATAGGCATTGACAGGTCGTCGCCCTTTGAAAAGACGAACTTGAACATATCTCCCTCCGATATTGATGCGATATCGGCCTGGGACAACCTTATCTTATGTATTATCGGGTAGTCCTTCTCAAACATGGCGAGCATCTCCGCTTTGTGTTTTTCTTCAAGTCTGAAGGCCTTTGAGAGTCCGTAATAGGAGTTGCCGTCAAGCTCGTAGAAAAAGGAGATGTATTGCCTCTCCTCGTTGAGAAAATCAGCCGCCATCTCTGCGTATTCAACGGTGTCCAGGCTTATCTCCCGGAGAAACGCCGGCATCCCGCCCTTTTGTACGGCTACGGTGAGGCAAACGGTGTTTCTGTCCCCTTTGCGGGCTCCCAGTGAGATCGCCCCGTCGATCGCATCCCGTATCATGGGTAGTTCCATGAGGAGGTTCAGGCATATTTTGCCGGAGTCGTCACGGAAGAGGGGGGCGCCGGGGATCTTTTCCAGCGCCGTAAAATTTTCCTGTCTTTCAATATCCATGGCGGCTCCTTAGAACAAAAAGCCGATAGGCAGATGCGTTATGATGCTGTACAGCCTTATTACGGCCACAAGGTATACGTCGATCACATTCAGATAAAGCAACGCGATGACGATAAAGAAGCCGTAGGGCGCGATCTTGGAGTAATTGTAGGCAGCTTTCGGGCTGAGAAGACGCATCATCACATGTGAGCCGTCAAGCGGCGGTATGGGTATCAGGTTGAATGCGAACAGTATCACGTTCACCACCGAAGCCATCACGAAGAACTTCATCATGGACAAATACATGGGGGCTCCCCTGAAAGGCATGAGTATGTAAGCCAGTATTGTGAACAATACGGCCGAAGCGATGTTCGCCGTCACCCCGGCGAGCGAGACCACGATCTCCCCTTTTTTGTAATCGGTGTAGTTGTTGGGGTTGACAGGCACCGGTTTGGCCCAGCCAAAAAGCACGGGCGAATGGACTATGATCATGAAAAGCGGCAGCAGTATGGTGCCGAAGAGATCTATGTGTTTTATGGGGTTCAGTGTGAGCCGCCCCATATAATAAGCGGTCTTGTCCCCCATCTTAAAGGCGGCGTAGCCGTGCGCCCATTCGTGTATCACGACGGCATAAAGCAGCGCGAATATCTGAAGCGGTATCATTGCAATGTCTGATGTCATGTCTTTCTCCTTTCAATCCTTAATGGTATCGAATAATCTGTATTCCCTGAAAATAGCCAGAAGCTCTCCGTCGATCTCTTCGTCCGCCGCTGATCTTTCCATTATGGAGAACGCCTGCTCGACCGACATCGCTTTTTTATAAGGCCTGTCGCTTGCGGTCAGGGCGTCAAAAAAATCGGCTATGGCCATGATCTTTCCGCCCAGCGGAATATCGTCTCCGCATAACCCCTCCGGATACCCCGAACAGTTCACCTTCTCATGATGGGAGGCTGCGATGGAGGGGACATCGCGGTATTTTTTTATAAACGGCATGTTTGAAAGCAGTTTTGCCGTTACGGTCACATGGTTTTGCATGATGCCGCGCTCGGAGTCCGTAAGCGATCCCTTTCTCACGCTGAGGTTCTCATATTCCCAGTCGGTGATGAGCGGCATTGTCTCGCCGAAATGGTCCGTGTATCTTTCGGCTCTGATCTCGTTCAGCCTTTTTAAGGAATCATCGTCTAAAAACTCGGAAGGGTTATTGGCTGCGGCAAGGAACTCCATATGTGAGCGGAGTCTTTTCGAGAGAGATTCTGCCTCCGGTTTTGTGATGACGCCGTTCTTTTCCTTCAGTCTGCAGTCAGTGATGAATCTCAGCAGCCGTTCGCGGATAAGCTCCGAACGGTCGAACCTGCTTTCCAGCTTCACCGCTTTGTCCATCACCGTGTCCGGAGTGGTGACTTTGCCAACGTCATGGAGCCATGACGCCATGTTCAGCTCCGCCAGTTTTTCCTCCGTGAAGTATGCTTCCTTGTATTTGCCGTAGTCAATATCATTGATCTTCGCTGCGAGGGCCACCGTATATTTAGCCACCCGCTCGGTGTGCCGCTTGTTGTAAGGCGTACGCTCATCGATGGCCGTTGCCATTACCTTTACAAAAGAGTTCAGCATGGCTTCAATATCCTTTATGAGCTGGGCATTCGTTATGGCCACGGCTGCCTGTGAGGCCAGGGAGAATATGATGTCTTCATATTCGGGGGCAAAAGGTATGACCTCGCTCGTTTCCGCATCCTTGGCATTGATAAGCTGCAGTACCCCTATGATAGTGTTCTCGTGGTTGCGCATCGGCACGACCAGGAAGGATTTGGAAAGGTAACCGGTCTGCGCATCATATTTTTTCGGGCCGGTAAAGTCAAAATTACTGTTTTGATAGGCATCCGGGATGTTTATTATCTCGCCGGTCTTGGCGACATAGCCCGAGACATTTTCCTCGTGTATTGGTACGGGAGGCAGTGTTATCGGCTTTCCCGTGGTGCCGCCGAGTTTGTTCCCGAAGGTGTCGTTGTACAGTATTTCAAACCTGAGATGGTCGCCGTCAACCGAATACAAGGTGCCCGCATCGGCGTTTGTGAAGTTCTTGGCCTCTTCCACGATCATCTCAAGTATCTTGGTGTTGTTTTTCTCGGATGTCAGCGATATGCCGATCTCAGAGAGTTTCTTGATGTGATCTATAAAGCCGATCGAATAGTCGCGTATGTCTCCGGTCACTTTTTCAAGCATCTCGGTCAGCCGTACGTCGTAGACATTCCTTTTACCCATGACTGCTCCTTTCGGAATAATGACGGTATCCCGGCGTCCTGTCATTTCTTAAATCATCGCGCTCTGTGCGCATGCTCATCGCAAAGACTCCCGGGTTGCGCGCGCGTAAAAATGGCGCACGGAGCCTTCCGCTTAAAGTATATCCCCGCGAAAGCCGCATTTCAGGTCCTCAACTATGAAAGCGCCTCTTTTCCCACACGCGTCATCGTCCGCATATGACAATACTACCATATGCGCGGCCACTGTTCAAGTATGCTGATGGTTGACAAAAAAGGGAGAATGCCGTATAATAATGCAACTGAGTTGCGCGAAAGGATTGCAATATGATTTCGTTGAGGGGTACATCCGCGAGGATAAGGAAGATAATAGGGGGCAGCCGTAAAGCTGTCGATGCCGTTGAGATAAGGGCCGCCCTGGAAGATGCGGTGGATAAGTCCACCGTCTACAGGGCTTTGAAGCAGCTTGAGGCACGCGGACTGATAAACTCACTCCGCTTTCCGGACGGCAGGAAATATTATTTCAGCGGCGATAGAAACGGCCATTTTCTTATGTGTGACAATTGCCACGAGGTCATAGAGTTCAGCGACTGCAATGCGGCCGCAGTGGAGGAGACTGTCGGGGTGAGATACGGTTATGACGTGAACGGCCACATACTTATCATAACGGGCCTGTGTCCGGACTGCATCAAAGTCAAAAACAAAAAGAGGGGCGGAGGGGTGTGAGCATGATGTGTCTGAGGCGTGTGGGGTTGTTGTTCGCTTTGATCCTTTTTATTTTTTTTACGGCATCGGGAGGAAAAAAAGTCATATATGTTTCCGTCGCGCCGCAAAAATACCTGATTGAAAGAATAGCCGGCGACATGTACGAGGTGGAAGTCATGGTAAGGCCCGGTTTCAGTCCCGCCACGTACGAACCTCTGCCTTCTCAGATAAGAAGACTGGGATCGGCCGAGTTGTTCCTCACAGCGGGCATGCCCTTCGAGGAAAGCTGGGTCCCCCGCATCGCGGAGGCGTACCCCCGCCTTCTTATCGTGGACATCACCCGGGACATAAAGAAACGCGATATTGAGACGGCGGAGAGTGTCTTTGGCGAAAAAGAGGGGCACGTGCACGGAAGAAAAGACCCTCATGTCTGGCTGGACCCGATGCTTTATTCGCAGATGGGCGATGCCGCGGCCCGGGTGCTTGAAAGCCTTCATCCCGGCGAATCGGCGGCGTTTGAAAAAAATCTCCTTTCCCTGAAGGGTGAGCTCGAACGGCTCGACCGGCGCGTAAGGGAGATACTCGCGGGCATGAGAGTCAGGGACTTTGCCGTTTTTCACCCGTCATGGGGGTATTTTGCGGACAGATACGGCCTTCGCCAGATACCTGTTGAATTGTCCGGAAAGCAGCCCTCGCCGGCGGATCTTGAGAAGATCGTGTCGTACATGAGGTCAAAAGGCATACATACGGTGTTCCTTCAGCGGGAATTCAGTTCACACGCCGCGGCTTATGTGGCGGAACAGATCGGGGGCGTTGTGGCGGAGCTTGACCCACTTGCGTATGATTATCAGAGTAACATGCTGCGTACTGCGGAGACCTTGGCGGGAGGAGACAGATGACGCCTGTTGTGGCCGTAAAAGGGCTGTGGTTCACCTATGACAGGGAACCGGTGTTAAGAGACGTGACGTTTGATATCGAAGCGGGGGATTACGTCGCCATGGTCGGCCCGAACGGAGGCGGAAAGACCACGTTGGTCAGGCTGATGCTGGGCATGCTGCAACCGTCGCGAGGAGAGATCACCGTATTCGGCGGCGACCCGGCGCGGTCAAGGCTGCGTATGGGCTATGTGCCCCAGTTCGGGGTTATGGATGCGGATTTTCCCATAAAAGTCAGGGATGTCGTGGCCATGGGGCTGATGCGTCCGTGGGACCCCTTTCCTTTTTTCGGGCGGAAGCGCATGAAAAAAGCGGAAGAGACGATGGATATACTCGGCATAGCCGGATTGGAAGAACGCATGTTCGGAAGCCTTTCGGGAGGGCAGAAACAGCGCTGTCTCATAGCACGCGCGGTGGTGTCGTCTCCCGACGTCCTGATGCTTGACGAACCCACCGCGAGCATAGACAATAATGTCGAAAAAGACGTCTTTGAACTGTTGAAAAAACTCAATGAAAGGATGACCGTCATAATCATCACACACGATATTTCCTTTGTCTCCGTTTATGCCGACAAGATCATCTGTGTAAACGGCAAAGCGGTGTGTCATCCGGCCGAAGAGGTGACGATGGAGGGCATGGCAGAGGATGTCTACGGCAGAAAGGTCAGCGGCATTCATCATCGCTGCGGAATATAGGGGGGAATGATGGGCGCGATACTCCATCTGTCGGGATTTTTTGCTACTGCGCTGCTTGCGGCGCTGCTTGCGGGTATATCCGCGGGGATCACCGGCACTTATGTGGTGACAAAAAAGATGGGGACATTAAGCGGAGGACTGGCGCATTCGGTCATGGGCGGAATAGGCCTGGCTTATTTTCTTGAATGGGAGCCAATGCTGGGTGCCGCAGCCGCCGCGCTGCTGTTCGTCTCCATACTCTCTTTCGGCAAGATCCGGATGAGACAGAACATGGATACCATGGTCGCGTCGCTTTGGTCCGCCGGCATGGCCCTGGGCATAGTGTTCATGTATCTGAAACCCGGTTACAACGTGGACCTGATCTCTTATCTTTTCGGCAATATACTGATGGTCACAGGCAGGGGCGTGATTCTTCTTGCCGTGCTGGATCTGTTTCTCCTTTTATTTGTCTTTCTCTTTTACAAACCCCTTCAATATGTCTCCTTTGATGAAGAGTATGCAGAGATGAGGGGGATAAAGACCGAATACGCGTTTTTTATGCTTATGGCGATGGTGGCGCTGACTGTCATCATGCTTACCCGTATCGTGGGGTTGGTGCTGGTCATAGCGATGCTCACCCTGCCGGCGGCGTCGGCATCTCTGTTTTCCAAAAGCATCGGTCGCATGATGCTGCTCTCCGTCCTTTTTGCCGTATCATATAATGTCATAGGGCTTTCGGTGTCATACGGAGTTGACCTGCCCTCCGGCGCGGTCATCATACTCTGCGCCATAACCGGCTACGGGATTATGTACGGAGTGAAAGCGATACTCACGGTCAAAAAACAGATTCCTGCTAAATGAAAAGGGGCCCCGAAGGGCCCCCATTAAAACTCGACTTTTATTTCAACCGGATATTTGACTTTCAGCTCGGATATGAAAGCCGAATAGGCGCTTTGCTTTTTTGAGGCAAGCACTTCCTGCCGTATATAGGGCAGGAACTCCTTTTCCACGGAACGTCTGTATGAGGCGGAATCCGCGAAACGCTTTCCGTATTGCTTTGTAAGCCTTGACATGAGTTCGGGGTTGTTCTCGTAGATCTTCCTCAGTTCCTCGTCGGAGGCGGTCACGGATGCGAGTATGTTTCTTTCAAGATATTCCCGTGAATAAAAGTCCTTTTTGAGGGTTTGAATATATTCACGGTATTCATCGCTGTCGGCCATGTTTTCGGTGTTTATGATATCTCTGTATACCTTTCTCATGACCAGGTCGCTCAGTGTCCCGTATAACGCGTCGGGGTTTTCCAGAAGTTTGTTCAGAGAGGCGTCGTTCATCCACCTTGAAAGATCCGTAAACAGGTCGCTGTTTTTATAGACCTGGCCGGTCTTGCCGATCTCCGCCACCACGGTCTCGGGTTTTGAGCGGGATATCTGTTCCGGATACAACGCGATGCGGTATTCAGCCGTCTTCAGTTTGTTGAAGACGTCATATCTGAGGCTTGAAACGGCATCCCCGTAGGGTATGACGCCTTTCTCATGTCTGTCAGTCACGTAGATGATGTGATAGCCGAATCGCGTTTTTACCGGTTCCGCTGTGATCTCGCCTTTTTTTAGGGCGAAGGCTGCGTCTTCAAAGGGGGCGACCATCTGTCCGCGTCCGAAAAAGCCCAGATCCCCGCCGTTTTTGGCGCTGGGGCATTCGGAATGTTTACGCGCTATTTCCGCGAAATTGCTTCCGTCTTTTTTCAGCTGGCCGGCCAATGCGGCGATCCTGGCGGACGCATCCGCGTCGCTTACGCCGTTGCCTGTCGTGACAAGTATATGGCTGGCCCGGACCTCTTCATCCTTTACAAATGTGTCTTTAAGGCGTTCATACTCTTTCTTCAATTCCTTCTCGGGAATGTCAGCCTTCACCTTTATGTAGACGTTTACAAAATATGTAAGCTGCGCGTCTTCCGCCGCCTCTTTCCACTTTTCGGCTGCGATATTGTCTTCATCGAAGCCCTTGGAAAGCATCTCCTGATATATCAGTTCGGTGTTGATAAGCTGATTGAGTATGCTTTCCTTCACCTTTGATTCTCCATATTGTTGCATCACTACGTCGTCCACGAGGGCCGCGCGGTTGTTCACCTGTTCCAGATAGATCACGTTTTCGCCTACCGCCGCGGCTTCTTTTTTAGCGCATCCGAAAAGAGATGCGGCTGCCAGCAGCAGAATAAAAAATCTGTTTCTTCTCATGTCTCCTCCTCAGTATACCCCGCGAAAAGCCGTCAGGCTTTTCGCGGGTCTCTATGTGACTGTCTTCAAAACACGGACGGGGTGCAGAGGCCATTATAAGCGATGGAAAATCCGACGGGCCCGTACGGCGAAGATGCCGTAACGGCCGATAGGGCCTGTATCCCCCGGTTCGTCATCGTTCGACTATACATGAAAAAGCCTCTTTTGCAAGTCCGCGTTGAAAGTCGGACGATATGGAAGTATGATAAAAGGGGGAGTGATATGGAGATAGACCGTTGTCTTGATGTACTTTGTCTGCTTTACGGCAGCCGAGCGAAAGCCTTGCTGGCTGAAATACGCCTTCTGATAGATGAATACCGGCTCAAGGACGCATTACCGCGGGTGGTTTTCGACCAGAGGGATGTTTTTATGATAGCCTACGGGGATTCCATAATACCCTCCGAAGGCCGGCCCATAGCCGCATTGACAGATTTTATCTCCCGACGCCTCTCCGGGGTTTTTAATTCACTCCACATACTGCCCTTTTACCCCTATTCCTCGGATGACGGTTTTTCGGTGACAGACTATTTGAAAGTGAGGGATGACCTCGGGACATGGGCTGATGTACATGAGGCCGCCCGCCATGTGAGGGTCATGGCGGATCTGGTCCTCAACCATATATCTGCCCGCAGCGGTTGGCTTTCCGAATATCTTGCCGGCGGCAGCGGTTTTGGAGGCCTTGCGATCGAGTATCAGCAGGACTTTGATTATTCGCGCGTGATCCGGCCCAGGACCACCCCGCTTTTTACCGAGGTACACGGCAGGCGCTTGTGGACGACTTTCGGCCCGGATCAGGTCGATCTCGACTACAGTGAACCGGCAACCCTGTTGAGGATGCTGCGGGTGCTGGGGGCATATCTTAATCACGGAGTGGGGGCGGTCAGGCTTGACGCCGTGGGCTTCCTGTGGAAGGAAAGCGGCAGCACCTGTATGAACCTGCCCGGCGCCCACCATGTAGTGAGCATCATAAGGGCTTTCATGGAAGACTGCGCGGGGGGAGCGGTGCTGGTCACGGAGACAAACGTGCCTCATGCGGAAAACGTGTCATATTTCGGAAAGGCGAGTCCCGAAGCGCATGTAGTCTATAATTTTGCCCTCCCACCACTCATACTCCATGCTTACTTCAGCCACGACGCCTCTCTGTTGAGAGACTGGGCGAAAAAAGAGCTGTTCGGGGAGAAAGACCGCGCGTTTCTCAATTTTACCGCGTCACATGACGGGATAGGGCTTAGGCCTCTGGAAGGGATCGTGGCCGCGCCTGAGATAGAAGGTATTATCTCGCGGGTGGTCTCTGCCGGCGGCGCGGTTTCCTACAGGGATATGGGGGGCAAAAAGGCGCCCTATGAGATCAATGCCACATTTGTGGATGCCGTGACCTCCGTATCGGGAGCTGACAGGGCTGACATGAGGCCTTTTCTCGGCTCACAGGCGCTTGCCATGTGGCTTCCCGGCATACCCGCCGTATATATCAATTCCCTTTTCGGACTGAGGAATTGGGAAAAGGGGGTCGCGGAAACACGGCGCCTAAGGACGATCAACCGGTATAAGATGACGCTTGAAGAGGCTGAATCCATGGCGGACGGGGACTATACACCCCTTGCCGGGGTGTATGATGAATACAAGCGTCTGCTTGATCTCAGAGTCTCAAACCCGGTATTTTCTCCGGACGCTAAGGCCGATTATCCGTACATGGCCGAAGGCGTCTTCGCCGTTCTCAGAAGCAAAGGCCGCGATTCCGCCCTCTGCCTGGTGAATCTGACGGCTGAAGCCGTGCCTTTGTCCGCTCTGGATACCCGCGGCCATGGCCGGGCCATATTGGGAGACGGAGTGACTCTTGAGCCGTTCGGCGCGGAGATACTTGTCCCTTAAAACCGCTATTGACAATATTTGGGTTGACAGTAAAAAATCGTACTTATAGAATGAAAAAGGCGTCTTTAAAAACATATGATTATTAGATGATTTTTGGGAAGTGATGACGATGCATGGAAACATAAGGATTATCCACCCCGGAGACGGCGACTGGCGGCGGGAACTTGTCCGCATAGGCGCGGACCCATATGCCGTGGACGTGTTTGAGGAGAAGCGGGAAAAACTGCTGATCAAGGTCTCCGACATAAGGATAGAAGCCGCGAACATACTGAAACAGGACGCTTTGTCCGTGGGATGCGATGTCGCCGTGCCCAGATCGGCGATCTCGGGGACACCCGAGAGATGTTCCGTGATCATAATCGCGGACAGGCGACGGCTTAAGGCGCTGGAGGAAAAGATGAAAAACCAGCCCTTTTCGATTGCTTCTTTACCTGCCGGAATAGATGCATTGCTTGCCCCGCGGCGCGGTCTTTTCTGCGCAGGGAAGAAGTCCCTGGCGATGGACCATACGCTGATAATGGGAATACTGAATGTGACTCCGGATTCTTTTTATGACGGCGGCAAATATGTCTCTGAGGATGCGATTGCCGCGCGCGCGAAACGGATGATCGAAGAGGGCGCCGATATTATCGATATAGGCGGGGAGACTACGAGGCCCGGCAGCGGGCGGATCGGCCTTGAGGAAGAGTTGAAACGCATAATACCCGCCCTGGAGGCGGTCAGAAAGGTATCGGCGGACATAACGATTTCCGTTGACACATATAAAAGCCGCGTGGCGGCCGCGGCGCTGGACAACGGCGCGGATATCATAAACGATGTGTCCGGCGCAATGCTTGACCCCGATATGCCGGGCGTGGTCGCCGCGAAAAAAGGCGGCTATGTGATCATGCATATGAAAGGCACGCCGGAGGACATGCAGGCTGACCCGTTCTATGAAGACGTAAGCGGGGAAGTCTATTCGTTTCTTATGGAACGGGCGCGTACGGCCGAGGAAGCGGGCATATCGCCCGAGTCCATAATGGTGGATCCGGGTATAGGGTTCGGCAAAAGGCTTGAAGACAATCTTGAATTGATACGCAGACTGAAGGAGTTGGCCGCTGCGGGGTACCCTGTACTTGTCGGGCTCTCCATGAAATCGTTTCTCGGAACCCTTTCGGGGCGCGATACCGCTGAAAGGCTGAACGCCACGACCGCGGCCCATGCATTGGCGATCGCAAACGGAGCTTCCGCGCTCAGAGTGCACGATGTGGCAGCAGCCCTGGACGCCGTTAAAACAGTGGAGGGTATCATCCATGGGAAGGTCTAAGCGCGGAAAGTCTTTGCTGCGTATCATGCTTGTCGTTATTTTCGCAGCACTTCTGACAGCGGGGCTGTTGCGCGGAGAACTTGATTTTATAAAGAATCTTGGCAGTTACGTGTGTTTCGGATGCATAGGGCTGGGGTAGGTCGTCATGAAAATCAGAGAGTTTATAAAAAAAAGGATATTCCGGCAGGCTGCCTTCTCGCTGCTCGTTAATTCATATGTTCCGGGCTTTATCAAAAGCAGCCCCTATGCGGGCCCCTCAAAATCCGTATGTCTACCGGTCCTGAACTGTTATTCCTGCCCGGGAGCGTATACATCGTGCCCGGTGGGGACCTTTCAGCAGTCTCTCTATTCGTTCCCCGGCAAAGCGTCGCTTTTCGTGGCCGGCATGCTTGGGATATCCGGTATAGCCGCGGGACGATGGTTTTGCGGCAATCTTTGCCCGTTCGGCCTGTATCAGGACCTGTTGAAAAAGATCAGCGCGAAGAATATCGCCTTGCCGCGCATTCTGCGTAAAGTCAAATACATCGTGCTGTTTGTGACTGTCATGGCGCTGCCCCTGCTGATACACAAACCGGCATTCTGCTCATACCTTTGCCCGGCAGGCACATTGCAGGGCGGGCTTACACTTGTGTGGTCGCTCAATATCCCGCTTGGCTTGTTGTATTACTTCAAAGTGGGGTTGCTGGCGGCTTTGTCCGGATTGTCCGTGGCGGTTAAACGGCCGTTTTGCGCCACCCTCTGCCCGCTTGGAGCCGTGCTGGGCGCTTTTAACAGAATAAGCATGCTTTCCATGAAAGTGGACACGGACAGATGCATAAGATGCGGCAAATGCAGGGACGTGTGTCCCTCTGATATAAATATATACGAGGACCCCGGTTCTCCGGAATGTCTGAGATGCGGAGACTGCGTCGCGGTATGTCCGACGGGGTGTATAGAGATGGGTTTTTTAACAAATAAAACGGAGGTGCCCGTTGAAAAAATATAGTTTGAGGTTGATCTTGACAGTGGCGGCGGCCGTGATATGCACATCCGCGGCCATGGGTGTCATAGGCGGTTTTGACTATGCCGAGAAATTATATAAGGACGCCTTTTATGATCTCGCGCTGGGCGAATACAAGAACTTCATCAATGACCATCCGCAGGACAGGCTGGTGGAAAAAGCATATTACAGGCTGATCAGCTGTTATTCCGAGGTGAATAATCACAATCAGGTGATCTTTGAAGGGAACAGGTTCATACAAAAGTATGAGGAAAGTGTCTATGTCGGCGACGTGCTCTACTATGTGGCCGAAGCCATGTTCGAAAACGGGATGTACGATGATGCGGCGCTTATATTGGACAATATCCGAAAGCGGTATCGCGATGCCTCCAAATATCCTCAGGCCATCCTTCTCTCCGCCGATATGGCCCGAAGAAAAGGCGATGAGTCATCCTATGTGTCGCTGCTAAAGGAAGTGCTGAACTTGAACCCCGGCAAAGAAGAGGTCAGAAAGACTTATCTGGAGCTCTCTCGCTATTATTTTGAGAAAAGGGATGCCGGCCCCGCCTGGGACTATCTGAAACGCCTGGAGGAAAAAGACCTTGAGCCCGGCCAGTTCGACTGGATGAAGGGTGAAATAGAATTCTTGAAACATGATTATGATGCGGCTTACAAGAGCTATGCCTCCTCCGCGAACCGCTTTCCCGGCACCGGGTTCGCATACAGGTCCCGTTACGGCACGGGGCTTATAATGATGAAAAGAAAAGAGTATGACAAAGCCCTTGAGCTATTTGCGGCGTTGCTGAAAAAAGATCCCAACGGCCCCGGCGCGGATGAAGTGCTGAAAGCCAAGGTCGATTGTCTGCTGCTTACCGGAAAAGAGGCCGAGGCCGCCTCCGAGATGGAATATTTTCTCAAGGCGTACGGAGACAGCGCCGAATACGGAGATGTCGCCGAAAAGCTTATAGCATTGAAAAAAACAGTAAACGCTTATGAGGATGCCGTGGAACTGTACGGAAAATATATAGACGTCCTGAAACGTTCATCTGCGGAGATGGGGCGCATAAAATACCTGGAGATGGTCTCTTACATGGAGGAATCCGCCCGTTATGAAGATGCCGTCAATGCGCTCATTGACCTCATAGGAGTGTCTCCGGGCGATCCCGGCACGCCTTTTCTGGTCTACAGGGTGGGCAGGATATATTATGAAGACCTTAAAGACTACGATAAGGCGGCTGTCACGCTTGAAAGGCTGGGATTTGACGAAATACTGGGGGATAAGGCGCTTTATATGGCGGGCATGTCACATGAAGCAGCCGGCCGCTTTGATGATGCCGTCAATATGTATGAAAAACTGATATCACGGTTCGGATTTTCCCCACTCAGGGATTCAAGCACAAACAGAATAGACTATTTGAACAAGTATGTCATACGTGACTCGGAAGCCGCCATCAACAGACTGGACAGCCTGCTTGAAAAAGCCGGGGGGATGGACAAAACGGAGATAGACCGTGAACGCGGCGATATATTCTTCGCATTGAAGGATTTTTCCAGGGCCCGCGATTATTTTGGCCGGGGGGCAGACAGGGACGGACGGTACTATCTTGCCTCCGTCTATGCCATGCTGCAGGAGGGCAAAAGCAAGGATGAGATACGAGCCTTCTTTCTTGCCGGATCGGAGCGTTACCCTCAAATCGGAGGACTCTATCCGGACGTGCTGGTATATTACCGGATCTCCGGCCGCATAGACGGCGGGGATTATCTCTTCTATTTCACCAGTTACCCGGAAGCCGCCGACGGCGCAACCGTCAGGGCGTATATCGATTATCTCATAGGAAGTCAGAACTTTGCCGAACTGAAAGATTTTAAGATTCCCGCGGCAGTGTCTCCCGACAGCCCTGCGGCGCTCTACGTGAATGCGATGCAGTCCTATTATTCGGACAATTTCGGGGAGGCCGAATACAGGCTCCGGGACCTCCGTTCATCCGGTATTGCCGATAGCGAGGCCGTCGATTATTATCTTGCGGAGATCTATTGTAAAACCGGGAGAGAAGAACAGGCAGAGGAATTATTGACCGCCATCTCGGAGAATTTTGAGCTCAGGATCAAGGCCAGCCTGCTTCTTTCCAAAGTGAAGTTCGATGCCGGGGATTACCGGCGCTCGGTTTATTTTCTCTATAATGTCCTTAAAAGAAAACCGGAGTTCTATGCGGATCCGATCGTCATGGGACGTTATTCGGAAGCGTTGTCCAGGATGGGCGACATGAAGGGCCTCGCTGAACTGATAGAGAAGATGGATATATCGGCTCCGGGCATGCGCGCCGTAAAAGGCCTTGCATACATCAAATCAGGCATGGACGACAAGGGCATATCTTTGCTCAAGGGAGAGGATGCCGATGTGAAAAGCAAAGTGTATGAGGTCTATGCGAAAAACAACCGATGGGGCGATGTCATGGGCTTCTTTGACGACGGTTCACCCTATTCGCTGAGCAGGGTCATCATAGCATCGGGCGAGAGCGGTATGATGGAAAAAGCCGAGCGCCTGTTAAGGGAAAATAGAAAAAAGACGGGAAAATACACGGAGGAAATATCTTATCATATGGCAAACGGATACATGAAGACGGATAAAGCGGCCGACGCGCGCAAATATCTTGACATGGTGCTCAAATCGCCGAACCGGGACATATGGTTTGTCAAGGCGAAGTTCATGTATGGGAACCTGCTGCTTGCCGCCGAAGATTACGACAAGGCTTTGAGGCAGTTCGCCGATATAGAAGATGAGCCGCTGAATGATTTCAGGGACATGCTTTACCTTTCCATGGGGCATGCCGTTTATAAAAAGGGCGACACGGAAGCCGCGCTTGATTATTTCAGCCGCTCGTATGAAGCCGCCCCCAACGCCGACGCTCTCTACAACACCGGCGTGGTGAGAAAAATAATGGAGGACGGCGATGCCGCCAGAGAAGCCTTCCGCGGAGTGATCGAACGGTTTCCCGACAGCAGCCTCTACTATGACGCTTATCTGAACTATATATACACCTTCATGGATGACAGGGAATACGACAAGGCTCTCGCAGAACTCAACAAGATCATTGACAAGGTCCCGGACACACTGAGGATGGAGGTGCAGTATCATATAGGAGACTGTCTGTACGGCAAGGGTGAATACAGGGATTCCGTAAGGGAATTCATGAAGGTCAAATACATACCCGTGAACGGCGAAGAGGATTTCCAGTGGATGGTGACCGCCCTTTTCCAGGCGGGCAATGCATACGAGTCGCTGAATGAGATTGAGAAGGCTGTGGAAATATACGAGGAGATCATCAGAGTATCCGGCAAAGATACCGTTTATATGAAGACCGCCGCGGCCCGCATAGAACAGCTGAAGAATTACTGAGAGAGAGGCGAGACAGAGGCTGAAACATGTCCGGGAATATGAGATTCGGAATAAAATTTGATATGACTTCATCCGAAGTCTATGTGACCATCAGGGTCTCGGGAAGACTTCCTTTATCCGCGCTTCAGTCCGAGCTTATGGATTACATAGGCAACTCGGAGCAGCCCGTGCGTGATTTTTTCACGGACAAAGATATTATCAGGATGACGGGCGAGTTGACGGATGCAGATACACTGGTGATGGAGCATCTGCTGAAATTCGGAAAATTATACGATGATTCCTTCATACTTCACGGCACTTACGCAAGAGATACGCTCGCCCTCTTTTTTGGGGCAGACAATCTGCATGAGATGGCGTCCGGCAGAAAGATACTCGTGGAGGATAAATATCAGCGCCCCCGAATGGACATATCAGTCACGGAAGACTCGATAGCCATATTTCCGGAAGAGGAGTCAAATTCCGTGGTGTATGCATTCGAAGGCGAAAAGTGGTATTACAGCAATGGCGTGCTCGCCAGGCTGCAGCCTGTGTATTCACAAAAATCATGGGATACGATGCTCGCTTCGGGAAAGACATTCCGTGAAGGCGATATGTTTGACTTTATTGACAATTTTTATAATTACTGGGACCGCTATATAGATTTCAACTGGATCGGCCCCGTCAAGGGCATAAACATACTCAACAACAAGCTCTCCATAGAATTGTTCATAGACTATTCTGACGGCCTTGTGAAAGTACGGCCCTCCTATAAATACGGCCGCCTTGAGTTCAGTTATGACCATATCGTGAAAAAAGGGCCATATATTATAAAACCAGTGGATGACGAGATCTATTACATAAAAAGAGACCCCAAAAAAGAGCGCAGACTGTTTCTTTTCTTTTTCCAATACAATTTCAAATGGGAACATGAGTTTTTCGTGCTGAAGCTGAACGACGATATTATAGAATTTCTGATAAACGGCTTCAAAAGAATACCATCGGACTGGTCCAAAAGACTTACTCCGGCTTTCAGGATGATACGCGTGTTCAATGTGCGCATACGGCCCGTGATCAGGATCACCATGAACCGCGCGGACAAGTTCGGATTGTCCGTCGACTGTTCCGTAAAGGAAGATTTCATCATACCGCCGGCATTGTTGAAAAAACACATAGACAACGGCGAGGAGTATATCAAGATCAGCGACACAAAAATACTTAAACTGGTGAACCTGGATGAAATAAGACGCATCATGGAGGAACTGGGTTCGGGGCTGGGCATGCAACTGGAAAGTGGCGGGAAATATTTCAGCAATGTGTTTTTTCTCCCGCATCTGATAAACCGTATGAAACGGTATGAGGATGTCGAGATCGTGGGAGAGGGCGCTTTCGGCGAGATGTACGGCGAGATGACCGGGATCAGGGGTATACGACGGGTGCCAGTGCCGGAAAATCTCGACCATGTGTTGCGCGATTATCAGAAAGAAGGCTTTTTCTGGCTGCATTTCCTTCACAGGTATCATCTCTCCGGAGTGCTGGCGGACGACATGGGGCTCGGAAAGACCGTTCAGGCATTGGCGCTGATCAGTTCGGTCGCCAGCGATATACCTTCACTGGTGGTCTGTCCCAAATCTTTGATGCACAACTGGGGCAAGGAAATAGCAAAATTCACCCCGAAACTCAGAACCGTCATAGTAGAAGGCGGAAAGCAGGTCAGAAAGGACATACTGGATGATTACAGGTCCCATGATATAGTCATCACCTCATATTCGCTGCTTCGCAATGATATAGACATGTACGCGGGAAAGGAATTTTATTATGCCGTACTGGATGAGGCACAGCATATAAAAAATTATATGACCAAGGTGGCAAAAAGCGTGAAGAAAATAGACTCCCGCCTCCGGTTGGTGCTTACCGGAACCCCGATGGAGAACTCTCTCAGAGAATTGTGGTCAATATTCGACTTTATCATGCCGGGTTATCTTGGAAGCAGAAAATACTTTATTGAACATTTCGACAAGGACCCCGAAGATGAGAAAAGAGGGGAATCGCTTGCTGACCTGAATTCCAGGATAAAACCCTTTGTGCTCAGGCGCACAAAGGAGGAAGTGCTTACGGAACTGCCGCCAAAGATCGAACAGACTGCGGTGGTCCCCCTTAACGACGGCCAGCGCTCCTATTACAACGGCATATTGTCAAATATAAAAAGCGAATTGTTCGGGCGAGTGGAAAAAGAAGGATATGTCAGAAGCAAGATGCATATACTCAGCGCTTTGGTCAGACTGAGACAGGTGTGCAATCATCCCGGCATGATATATCCGGAACTGGCCGACAATGAAGACCTTTCCGCTAAAATGGATCTGCTGAAGGAGATACTGGCTGAGTGCATGGACGGCGGACACAGAATACTATTATTCAGCCAGTTTGTTAAGATGCTCCATATTATAAGGGACTCGCTGAGAAAAGACGGCATACCGTTTGAATACCTCGACGGCAAGACGGTCAAAAGGGTGGAGATCGTCGACCGTTTCAATGAAGACACCGACATTCCCATAATACTTGTGAGTCTGAAGGCCGGAGGCACCGGTTTTAACATAACGGGCGCGGATGTGGTCATCCATTTCGATCCATGGTGGAATCCCATGGTCGAAAGACAGGCCACAGACAGAGCTTACAGAATGGGGCAGACAAAAAGCGTGAATGTGTATAAATTCATAACCGAAGGCACTATTGAGGAAAAAATACTTATGCTTCAGGAAGAAAAAAAGGACATCTTTCAGTCTCTTGATTTTACCGACAGCGCTTTTATGAAAAACATCACATGGGACGACCTTAAAGTGCTTTTCGAGTAACGGAGGTTTGCAATGGAGAGGACTTCCCGTTTTTCAGGTTCTTTTTATCCCGATGACCCGGCGGAAATAATCGAGTTTATAAACGGGTGCGCGGTCCGTGAAGAGAAAATCTATCCCATGGCGGGCTGCGTCCTGCCGCATGCGGGATGGTTTTTTTCCGGCCGCACCGCATTAAACACCCTTCGGGCGGCTTCCGGTTTTTCCGGAGTCCGTCTGTGTGTCATCTTCGGAGCCGTCCATACCCGGGCGATGGCGCGGCCTGCTCTTTCTCCGGCAGACGGGTGGGAAACGCCTCTGGGAACTGCCCCCGTAGATACCGCCGTTGCGGCGGAACTGGCGGACAGCGGCCTGTTTGATGTCAGCGCAAGCGCTCACGAAGACGAACATTCGATAGAAGTGCTGCTGCCTTTTGTGCGGCATCTGGCGCCGGATTGCCTGATCCTTCCGGTCTCCGTCCCGTATTATATACAGGACGACCTTGAAAAATATGTATCAGTGTTCTCGAAAATTGCCCAAAAAGAAGGGACGTTTTTCATAGCGTCAAGCGATTTCACCCATTATGGCCCCCGTTACGGCGATCTTTCATACGGCAGCGGCGAGGCCGCGCACTCGCGGGTAAAGGAGGAAAAGGACAAACTGTTTATAAACCTTGTCCGTTCGGGCGAATACGGGCGTATAATACCGTATGCCGTAAAACACGCGTCGGCCTGCGGCGCGGGAGGCATAGCCCTGCTCACCGGTATATTGAAAGGGCATGAGGTCAGGGTGATGGACTATACGACAAGCTGTGACGTCTATCCCCAGGGGGGATGCGGTTCATTCGTGACATACTGCGGCCTGGGTTATATCAGAAATCAAGCTTCTCCTTAAGGGCCGGAAGAAATGTCCTGCTGATCCTGAAGGACGTCCTTTCGGCATCGGCCATGCGTACCCAGTAATCGGAGGCGACCACCTTTTCGATCTTCTCTATCTTATCAAGGGATATTATTATGCTTTTGTGTATTCTGCAGAACAGGTCGGGGTCAAGTGTGGCTTCCAGGTCCCGTAACGTGCTTGTCACAAAGAATTCCCTGTCATAGGTGCATAGGAAGATATATTTTATATCGGCTTTGAAAAAATAAACGTCCTCCTGCGGTATTATCAATATCTCTTCTCCCCGTCTGACACTGAACCTGCGTCTTATCTTCTCTTTTTTCAGCATGGCTGATATGAACTCGGCCATGTCCGTGGAAGTGGCTCCGCCCCGGGCCAATACACGCCGCACCGCTGTCTCCACCCGCTCTCTGGTGGCCGGCTTCAGTATATAGTCGACACTGTTCAGGTCGAAGGCTTTCAATGCATACTGGTCATAGGCCGTGGCAAAGATGATCATCGGTTTGTATTCAAGCTTCGATATGACTTCAAAGCCGCTCATGCCGGGCAGCTCGATGTCCACAAACAGCAGATCCGGACGCAATGAGTTCGCTTTTTCCACAGCTTCAGCGCCCGTGGAAGCTTTTCCCACTATGACGACCTCTTCAATATCGGAGAGCAGGTTTTCCATCCTCTTCATTGCGAGAAGCTCATCCTCGATTATCATGGTATTTATTTGCATGGCACCTCCAAATGTACGCGTGTCCCGCCCTCGGGGACCACAAATATCCTGAATATACCCTTGTTTCCGTAAAACATCGCTATGCGTTCACGCAGGCTGGAGAGACCGTATCCGGAAGATGTCTTATTGGCTCTGTCTGCTTCAAAACCTATGCCGTTGTCGATTATATCGATCTGCAGCATATTTTCAGCGCGCATTATGTTCACAGTGACTTTTCCGCCGCTGTCCTTGGGCGTGATCCCGTGTATTACCGCGTTTTCGACACATACTTCGATGATGAGGGGCATGATAGGCATGTCCATAAGTTCTTCATCCGCATTGATCTCATACTCCAGACGCTCCTGAAAACGCAGACGCTCTATCTCAAGATAGGACGTGACCAGGTCCAGCTCTTTTCGCAAGGGGACCTGAAAATCGTCAGGAAGATAGAGTATGTTTCTGTATATGTCGGACAGGCTCTGTATGGTCTGTTCCAGTTTTTCGGGTTCGTTGTCGTAACCCAGTGAGATCAGCGAGTTGAGCGTGTTGAATAGAAAATGCGGGTTGAGTTTTGACTGCAGAAGTTTCAGCCGCGATTCGGTCTCTATCTGATGCTGTCTGTCAAGTATGTGCCTCAACTCAAGGCGATAGTTCGCATAGACTGTGTACAGGGTGAACACTATTATGACGAACAGGCCGTTGTTCTCATAGACGGGCATCCGTTCATACGGAAAATATTCCACCCAGGACATGTAAAGGAGAAACTTAAACCCTATATAGGTCCCTAAGACGAAGGATATAAGGGCGGATAAGGCGGTAAGCGCCGTGTCGATAAGGTTTTTTCTTATGCTCTCGGCGCATGTGACCCCCTTGGACAACTTTCTCAGGAGGAGAAAGGATATGCCCATGGCATTGAAGAAAACGGTGTTGCGGTAATATATGCTCCATAAGCCGGTTATGTTTTTGCCTCCCGAATTCATTATGAAAGAGAAAGCAAGTATGGTCAGCTGAAACAGCACCGCCATTATTAAAAAATTATTTTTATTCCTTTTTTTGTACATAACACCTAATATTTCTTGTAGTAAAGCCACAGATAGGCATAGCTTCCGTAACTGGAGGATTTGTCGAGAGAATATGACAACGTCATGTTTTTCTTCGCTTCCGTATAGTCGCCCGCCCGCTCATATATTTTTGCGAGATAAAAATAGGACATCTGTATGAATCCTATTCGCAGCTCGGTCACCGACGGGGAGTCGGTCTGAAAAAGTTTGCTGTTGAAGGCCTGCCATTCCTCCCATTCCGTTATGAGATAGCCGGGCACACTGCGTTTGAGCTCCTCGGCGATCTCCCGGTAAAGAAGGAGAGACTTTTGCCTTTTTCCGAAAAAAGAGGGGAGGAAATAACAGAGCTTTGCATATTCGACTTTGACGTACACATTGTCAGGAGCCGAGCGGAACGCCTCTTCGGCCATCCTTATCCCCCTTCGTGTCCTGATGTATTTCTCCCATACCCAGAAAGAGTCCATCCCCTCCCGGATTATCAGCCGCGCGCAAAGCATCTTGAGCAGGGCGTTGGACGGATATTCGATCCGAAGCGCTTCAAGTATCGCAAGTGAGTCAGCTATGGCGTTCTTGTCCTTTTGCTTGTTGTAGCCGTTGTCATATGTCTCATACGCATGTTTGATCCCCTCAAGCAGCCGGCCGTTGTCCACGGGCTCTGCCGAGGAGAACGGCCGTATTATTAAGAAAAAGAGTATGATCAGGGCAATATTACGCATATCGCCCCAATCATACTCCAAAACAACGGGCTTGACAAGCGCTATCAGATCTCGTTGGGCGGCTGGAAATCAAGCTGTATTATGATATCAACGATGTCGTCGGGTATATCTTCATGTATATCGCCTTCCATCACTTTATCCTTTATTATGATCTCCTCGGATGTTTCCTTGACGCCCACTTCGACAAAGTTTGTAAACGTAAGGGCGTATTCCTTGTAAATCCCCTTTACGGAGAGATAGGTGTTCCATTGGTCCGGAGCCTCATCCGTGAAAAACGTGTTTGATGTCTCCCCGATCTTTTGATATATCGGGATCGCCGACGACGACCTGTATACATGGTAGCGCACGCCGTCACGTATCTCTTCCAGTGTCAGCGGCTGGTCCCATACCAGCGTGGTGGACAGTCCAGAGGGGGCCGCATGCATCGTTATCGTCTGCGAGATGGTCCCGCTGGGGACGATGATCTCGCTTTCAACGGAATAATAGCTCACGGGGATCTCGGAGTCACTCATCTCCAGAGGGTTGGAGTATTTGCCGCAGCTTGCCGCAATAAAAAGCACCAAAGATAAAATAAACAGATAAGATTTTTTCATGACCACTCCTTTCATTAGTGAATCTGTTTATCTATGATGACCTCCCGCGATGATGTGAATAAATATCGGATGAAAGCACAAAATCGGGGTGTGAAATGCATTTTTGAGGGGGTGAAGCGCAAACCCGTTATATATTAAACACTTGAAAACATACGCATGTTGGATTATTATTTCCGGGTCGAACATATGATTACGGAGGTAAAATGGGTGTTTTAAAAAAAATAATGGGTTTTCCGGCGCTTCACCGTGCACGAAAGATGACCGCCAGGGCGAACGCTCTGCTTTCGAAAGGTGATCATGCGGGGGCGCGAGAGTTGTATATGCGGCTTGAATCATACGGGTTTGTGAATTTTATGACATATCACAATATCGGTTCCATATATTTCGAGGAGGGCGATCTCAAGGCCGCCGAGGAATATTTGAAAAAAGCGGTGGGAGTCAACCCGCAATCGGTATTGTCGCATTCGCTGTTGTCTGAGGTCTATCTCAGAAACAGGGCCTGGGAACAGGCCGAACAGGCAGCCACGGCCGCGGCTGCTGCCGATCCGTTTAATTATTTCATAAAAAAAAGACGTGACAAGGTCTTCAACAAGGATTGGCGCAGGGAATATGTAAGATCTCTGGAGACGATGGAAAAAGCCGCGGAAGCTCAGCGCTCCGGGGATATTGAGGCCGCCTTGAGAGGGTACGAGACCGCCGTCGGCGCGGACCCGAAAAACGCGCTTGCCCATTTTTTACTGGGCGGGCTGCTTTTCAAAGAGGGCAACAGGGAAAAAGGGCTTGAACATCTGTATATGGCTGTTGAGATCGAGCCGGGGAACAGACGGTACGCATCTGCCTTGAGCGGATACCGCGCGCAGATGACAGAAGGCGATGGGGAGAGATAATGGACCTTTTTGAGATTAAGAACATGCTTGGAAAAGCCTCTGAAAAAGTATCGAGGCTTAAGGAATATCTGTCCATTGAACGCGGCAGAAAAAGGATGGCCGAAATACGCGAATCCATGACGCTTGAAGAGGTCTGGTCAGATCAGGCTAAGACCCGCGAGTTGGGGAAGGAATTGAGGCTGCTTGAGGACAATGAGGGAAAATATGTCTCACTTGTGGAGGACCTTGATGAGATATCGGTCATGACGGAATTGCTTGAAGAGGAAGCCGACGATGAAATACTGAGTGAGCTTGAGGAAAAGGTCAAAGGCTTTGACAAGCTTCTGAAGGAATCGGAACTGCGCAGCCTGCTCAACGAGCCGAACGACTCCAATGACGCCTACGTCGAAATACATCCCGGCGCCGGCGGCACCGAATCACAGGACTGGACTTCGATGCTTATGCGCATGTATGAGCACTGGTCAAGAAATCACAAGTATACTGTGGAGATCGTGGATTATCAGGACGGAGACGAGGCCGGAGTCAAAGCCGTTACTCTGAAGATAAAGGGCAATTATGCATTCGGGTATCTTAAGGCGGAAAACGGAGTGCACCGACTGGTGAGAATAAGCCCCTTCGATTCCAACAAACGGCGCCATACATCCTTTTCCTCGGTGTTTGTGTATCCGGAAATAGAAGAGGATATAGAGGTGGAGATCAATGAAAAGGATCTCAGGGTCGATACGTTCCGCGCCTCCGGCGCCGGCGGACAGCATGTAAACATGACCGATTCCGCCGTACGTATAACGCATATTCCGACCAATGTGGTCGTCCAGTGCCAGAACGAACGTTCACAGATACAGAACCGGGAACAGGCCATGAAAATGCTCAGAGCCAGGCTTTATCAGCTTGAACTGGAAAAACTGGAAGCCGAACGGACAAAACTTGAGGACTCCAAGATGGAGAATTCCTGGGGAAGCCAGATCCGCTCATATGTGCTTCATCCGTACAAGATGATAAAAGACCACCGTACAAATATCGAGACGAGCAATACCGATGCCGTACTCAACGGCGACATAGACCAGTTCATCTTCGGATATCTGGATTTCAGACAGACTCGGGGGAATTAGTATTTAATGGATTTTGTCAGCGTTTTCCTTATTGCCGTTGCTCTTGCCATGGATGCCCTGGCCGTTTCGATCGCTTACGGCTTTGACCTTGAATACACCCACCCCCTCAGGATGACGATGATAGCGCTGACATTCGGCATTTTTCAGGCGGTCATGCCTGTGGCCGGATGGCTGGCCGGCAAGGGGATGTACAGATGGATATCGCCCTATGACCATTGGCTGGTATTCGCCCTGCTCTCAGGGCTCGGCCTCAAGATGATATGGGATGCCTTTAAGGGCGGCGGCGATGCGGAGCCCATGAAATACAACGTCAGGATGCTGCTGCTGCTGGGGTTTGCCACCAGTATAGACGCCATGGCCGTGGGAGTCAGCCTGGCCCTGATAAAAGTGCGAATATTGTTTCCGGTGTTGATTATCGGCGCCGTGACATTTATACTCTCATATGCGGGAGTCTACGTGGGCCGTGTCTTCGGCAGGATCTTCAGAGGCAAAGCGAATGCCGTCGGGGGTATGGTCCTGATCTTCATAGGTGTCAGGATACTGTTGAGCCATTTGAAGGGAAGCTGATATGAGAAAAGCGTTTATTGCAGTATTGATATCACTTGTGTGTTCATCTGCATGGGGTTACGAGATCCTTTCGTTTCTCCGTTACTCCAGGGCAAACGACCTGGAGTATTTCAGAAATACGGTATATGTCGCCACCGACAACGGCATCATCACTTATGACGAACATGCCGGGACTTTTCTGAACACGTATGAAAAGGAAAAATGCCTTGCCGGGCAGTATGTATACGCATTGATCTCTTCGGAAGAGGCCGATGCCCTGATCGCATTTACGGACAGAGGCGTGTACCGCTTCTCCCCCGACGGGACATGGGAGACGCTTGGCGACACCCTGGGCAAAGTCACCGGAACCAACATGAAAAACGGCAGACTTTATTTTATGGCCGACCGCGGCGGCTATTATTTCGATCCCGCGCGCGGGGCCATATACAAAGGTTCCGAAGGGCCTTACGCGGGCATACATGACGCCTCCTTCGATGTTATGCTCATAAATACCGTCCTTAACAGGCCGGTGGAAGTCACTGATTTCGTCAGGACCGTTTTTGGAGACACCGTGATACTTACGGCGGACGGCTATCTCTGTCTGTATGATGAATTCCGGTATAAGCTCATCTATGACAATGCTGCTGTTTTCGACACACTGATCGGCGGGACGGTACGGCTTGGAGGAGGAAAGACTGTATTTTTTGGAAACAGGCTCAATATATTTGATAACGGGACCTTTTCCTTCCGTTCCGTCCCCGAACTGGACGGCAACATCAATGATGCTGCCGCTGTTGACGGAGGCGTGCTCTTTGCAACAAGATCCGACGGGCTCGTGTACTGGCGGGAAGGCGTGCTCAGATCCATCGGCACATCACGCGGCCTTTCTGACAATGACATCAGAAAAGTGGCTTATATCGGGGGCTACATATACGCCGTGTCCCGTTACGGCATCAGCTACTTTACACCGTTCAACACAGGAAAGATGGCCGAACTCAAAGGGATGGATTATTATAATATAACCGATATAAGCGGCGGAGACGGATATCTCGTCCTTTTACACAAAGACCGCATCGTCGTGAGCGACATGCGCGGAAGGAATTCAAGGGTGATACTCTCCTCGGAATTGTTTAACGATATTCTGCTTGACGCGGAATACCATGACGGATCTGTATATGTGGCGGGGAATCTCGGCATAGCCGTGTACGATATCAACACAAATGAAAAACGGATCACGGGGGCGGTAAATGTACGCACGGAGGATATTCTGATAGAAAACGGGAGGCTTTTCGCCGCGACGGCGGACGGACTGTACGCCGAGGACATAGCAAGCGGCGAGTCGTGGTTTGTAAACGAGTATGACGGCCTCTCCGGCAACGATATAAAAAAACTCTTTCCTTTTGAAAACGGCATCATCGTTATAACGGAAAAGAGTGCGGATTATATATATGAATGAAGTCATTATCACGGATTCGCCCGAAGAGACTATGTCTTTCGCGAGACGCTTTGCAGCAACCCTGCGCAAAGGCAGTGTTGTCGCGCTTTTCGGTGACCTTGGGACCGGGAAAAGTGTTTTTTGCAAAGGCATCGCCTCCGGATTCGGCATATCAGAGGCGGAGGTAAGATCGCCGAGCTTTACGATATTGAATGTATACAGGGGAGAAGATATCACGATAAACCATTTTGACCTCTACAGGATATCGGACACCGATGAGCTTACATATCTGGGCTTTGATGACCATATCTATTCAGACGCGGTCTCTCTTATAGAATGGTCCGAACGGATTGCAGAGGATCTTCCCGAACATGCTGTAAGGGTCTATATGGAACAGACCGGGGACGATTCCAGAAAAATAAGGATAGTGAGGTAGCGGTGTTATTGCTTACGGTTGACAGTTCGAGGTTTACAGGCAGTGCGGGGCTGTTCGAAGAGGGTGAGTCCCTCATGACAGTGACGTTTAATACAAAGGCGACATATTCGGAAAAGCTTCTTTTTATGATAGATTTTCTGCTGAAAGAAAGCGGAAAGACCATCGGGGACGTCGGCCTCATAGGGGTGAACTCAGGGCCGGGCTCTTTTACGGGGCTCAGGATCGGCATGTCCGTATGCAAGGGGCTGGCGTACGCCAAAAATATTCCGATCGTAAAGGTGAACACATTGCATATGGCCGCAAGGCATGCCGCCTCCGCGCCGGGACTCTACGCTCCCGTCATGGATGCCAGGAAAGAACAGGTGTTTGCCGCTTTGCTTGAGAAGACGGAGAGCGGCTGGCGGGAGGTCCTGCCTTCCGGAGCGTATTCGCTTGACGCGCTGGTTTCAAAAAATGAATTTTCACAGCCTGTCACATTTCTTGGAGACGGGGCCGGAAAATACAGACAGCGCATAGAGGAGCTGCTCCCCGGCAAGGATTTTTCAGCTGACTCGACCATAAGAAGCTATCCCGACATCTGCGCCGCCCTTGCGATGGAGTCGTACGCAAAAAACGGCGCCGAAGACCTTTTCGCGCTTGAACCCGATTATTACAGGGCCTCCGACGCGGAGATAAACCATGATAAGCATAAGAAGACTGACGCCCTCTGACATTGACGCCATCATGGCAATAGAAACGGAGTCCTTCGCTTCGCCGTGGACCGAAAGTATGGTTGAAAATGAATTTGCGCTTGACCACTCCAGACTTACCGGGATCTTTGAAAACGGGAATATGGCCGGGTTCTGCGTCAGCTGGGTCATACTTGATGAGGGGCATATCGCGGATATCGCTGTGGGACGGGATTTCAGACAAAAAGGTTTCGGCAGGATGCTTCTTGACGCTATATTGGAGGACATGAGGGCGGCAGGCGTCAAAAAAGTCTTCCTTGAACTGAGAAGATCAAATATCCCCGCCAGAAAGCTCTATGAAAAAACGGGTTTTGAACCCATCGGGGTAAGAAAAAACTATTATTCGGATGACGGTGAGGATGCCTTGGTGATGCAACTATCGCTTGATTAGATTGCCCCGCAATGCTATAATCCATGTTGCAGGGGGAGGGTTATGATTCAGGGACGAAACAGCGATGTCGAATTTAAGGAACGAAAAGTGCACGTCCAGACTGAGTTTATGTCCAATATAAGCACTATAGTGACACTTATATTCGATAACGGTGCTATCATAGGCAGTAAAAAGAAAAAACTTATCATCAACGGCGATGTCGACAAGATGCGCCAGAAAATAGAGGAAAAGCTTGTAGAGCAGCATAAGGAGATCATAGACACGATATATTCCGCCGGCCATGATTCTTTGCCTCAGGCTGTTTCTCCCGAAAACAGTGAGGACTTGATGAATGATTTCCTTAAGGAAGTTTTCGGTGTAAACGATGCGTGAGCGGAATATAAACAGGGCGGCGCTGTTTCTCATAGCGCTGATCATCGCCGCGGTCGCGGCCAATTTTTTTGTCAAGCACCAGCTGGGCCGGGCGCCCGGGATCGCAGCGATATGCGTGCACGGCAATATGGTCTATTTGACCGAGAACGAATATGTAAACGGCTACTCCATGGAGGGTGAACGGATATTCTCGTTCAAGTTTTCTTTTCTGCCCGACGCGTTTTTCTTTGCGGGGGATACGCCCGTTTTATATGATTACGAGATGGCGGCTTTCTTTAAGCTTGATGATTTTTTCAGGCCCGTGAAAAAAATAGCTGCGGGTAAATACGATACGGTCTCCGTCCATGGGGGGCTCATATATTGCGTGTCCACCCATGAAAAGTCCATTGAGGTCTTTGATGTCTCGCTGCGCAGGACAGGACGTGTCGAAACGGAAAAGAAACCCTATTCGGTTTTTGTAAACGGGGGAGTGGAATATTATGCGGTTTATTCATCCAATGTGATGCGCTCCTTTGACGAAAAAGAGACACTGCGCCTGGACAGGCTTAAGGATTCAGGGACGGTAATAAAGGCATTGGCTAAGGACGGCAAGATACACATGGTCGTCTCCGATGAAAAGTTCTTTTCGGCGCGATATGCCGTGTATGAGCCCCTGAGAGGCCGCACCATGTTGTCGGATACCAAATATTATTATCCCGTCGACATGGCGAATTTCAACGGGTATTACTTTATAACGGACAACACAAGGAACATCGTCGATGTGTATTCAGAGGACGACAAATATCTCTGCAGATTCGGGAATGAAAAATTTAAAAAGTCACATGATGTCATATTCAGATACAGAAAAAGACTTATTTACACGGGCGTTGTCATGAATATCCTGATCATAGCGGGATTTTTCGCCGCCATGGCTCTGTATGTGATCTCAAAGAACAGAGGAAGGAAAGATGCTGAGCGACAGACATAAGTCAGTGTTGCTCCGGCTTGCCCGTTCCGCGATCAGGGACATATTGTACGAAGGTATCAGCGGACCCGGACGTCCGGATGACAAAATATTTGACAGTAAAGTCGGAGTGTTCGTAACGCTCTCGCTGGACGGTGCTCTTCGCGGCTGTATCGGCTATATCACGGGTGTGGAACCTTTGTGGGACGCCGTGCGCCGCATGGCGGAGGAAGCCGCCTTCGGCGATCCAAGATTTCCCTCTCTCAGCGCCGATGAGTTTGACAGGGTCCGGATAGAGATATCGGTGCTTTCCCCGCTGGAAGGGCCGCTCGCTCCGGAAAGCGATTTTTCCGGATACGGCATATATATAAGACGCGGCGGCCGTTCCGGCCTGCTGCTGCCCCAGGTGGCCCTGGAATACGGCTGGGATTCACACACGTTTTTGGAGCACACCTGCCTCAAAGCCGGCCTTCCCGGTGACTGCCACATGCAATCTGACACGGAAATATACAGGTTTGAAGCCGAGATATTTTCTGAAGGGGAATAATGGGTCTGGAAAGCGGATACATATATTATCCTTCCGTTTACGGCGCGTCTCCCCGATATTCGGATATGATACCCGTGATATATTCCATGATGCTGAAAAAAATATCTGAGCGGGGAGGCAAGCCGCGTGCTCCGTTTATCGACAATGTGTTCGTGGCTCCGGCGCTTAAAAGGGAGTTCGGCCGGTTTGTCAAAAAAAAGCTCGGATTGGATGCCGACATAAAAGAGTCCGCCTTTTTAAAGGCGGATATAGAGGGCTCTTTCACCCGTTTGATGGAAAAACTGGAACATTCCGGCCTGCTTAAAAGGGGGCTGAAAAAACGGGGTTACTGTCCAAGGTGCAGGCGTCTTGCGGAGGACCATGAGACGTCTTATGTGAAAAAGCGCATGGTCATGCATGAGATCCGTATAAATGTGACGAACAGCGCGGAACCCGTATATTTTACCGTGGCGGACCCCGTGGATGTCCTCAAGATCGCCGTTCTGGGGGTGCGCAATCTCGAAAAATACGAGGGAAAAGAAGCCATATTGCCCATATCCGGCAGGATGGCCGGGATACTCAGGGTGGAAGACCTCAGCAGGCCTGAATATTTTACCCGTTTCCGCACCATAGGCGGCGACGTCCGTGATATGCCGGTAAAAGAAAACGAGATCCGTTACCTTAATCTTTGCATTGCAGACCCGGCGCGCCTGATCGCCGATCTTAAGAGTTACGGCGCCTATGTGCAGAGCACGGAACAGGAATCCTCAGTATGGCAATGTTCCCGCTGCGGGTCAGTGCTCGAACCGGTGCTCGCGGAGCATTATTATGTTGAAAACGACTCCGTCGACGGCATGCCGCTCAGGACGGGGACGGTCTATCTGAACACATTTTCAGAGACAGCGGCTGAATATGGAAAGGCCTACCGTTTCGCCGACAGATTTTCGGCCGGCCGGGGCGCGAAAAAAAAAGGGTATTGTTCCCCGGAAATATTAAAATACCTTTATCCGTTTATCTACGGCAGAGACATCGCATATGTGGTCTGCAACAGGGACGACGCGGATGTGCTGCGGGAAAGGTTCAGACTGTTCGGCTCTGTTCTGAAAGCCGGACTTGAGACAGGCGTATGGGTGGAACTCAACAGGCCTAGGACAGATCCGCCGCTGGCAAACATGGTCGCTCTGGAAAAATATTCAACGCTTAACGTGCTTTCGGACATCAGCTCAGACAGACTTAAACTCTACGATAAAGAGATAAACGCTTATATGAGAAAATGGGAGCCGGTATTCCGCGGCGTTGAAGACATAGTAAGCGATTTTGAGATCCGCACAGACTTTTATTTTGATAAGATGATGCTGACATCGTATGAAAAATTCATATTGTCCCAGGACGAGACAATCAGCCGGGGGGACATGTCCGGTTATGTAAGCAACCTGAAAAGCATAATGGATACCATGAATTTCTGGGTCTACCCTTATGTGAAGAAGATGGATCCCAGGGATGAGCCCGCGCTGTTTAAAAATTGCCTGTTTATGCATAAAGGCATATTGTCATATATCGCCGCTTTGCTCGGCAAGTCTGCGGCCGGGAAATTTCCGGTCTATAGAGAGGACTATAATTTTTCCGATGAACTCGAATCCGACGCGGCCGTTATGGATGTCATAAACGGCATCACGGAAGGGCGCAGAATACTGGGCATCGCCGGTGGCAAGCCGGTCAACGTCGCCCTCTCATGCAGAAACGGCGTGACCGAGGAAAAATTGACCACAAACAGAAAATTCATAGAAGGATTTCTAAACCTTAGCGAGATCAAATTCATCACAGAAAAGGAGATTGTTAAACAGAGCCTCAGAATATCATCTGAAGATTCAGATATCTATCTCCCGGTGTTTGACAAGGCGGGCGTCAGGTCGAGGCTTTCTGAACTTGACGGGGAACTGATGCGCCTGGATGATGCGATCGGGATGAAAAGACGCATGCTTTTTGATTATGACTATATTACCAAAGCCGATCCACACGCTGTCGAGGGGGAAAAGCAAAAAGTCTCGGAACTGTTGTCGCAAAAAGACAAGCTGCTCTTATATAAAAAAAGATTGCAGTCTCTATACGGAGAGGAAAAAGATGGCTGAATCCAATAAGTATCTGGAACTCTTGAATGTATTCAAGCTTATGAGCGAATCGCTTGATTTTGAATATATAAAATCCACCATAATCGAGCAGGCGAAAGCCGTGTTTGAGGCGGAAGCAAGCTCTTTGATCTTTCTGGACAAAGAGAAAGACGAACTTTTTTTTGAAGTCGCAACTGGCGAAAAAGGAAGCGCCTTGAAGGAGATCAGGTTTCCCGCGGACCAGGGGATCGCAGGGTGGGTCATAAAGAACAAAAAACCTCTGCTTGTCGCAGATGTCATGGAGGACGGACGCTTTTATCGGGAAGTGGATAAAAAATCGTCATTTGTCACTCGCTCGATCATGGGCACCCCCGTATGGATCGACGGAGAGGTGATCGGTTTGATAGAAGTGCTTAACCGGGTCGGCGGCGGCGTGTTTGAGGAAAAGGACTCGGGACTTTTGACCATCTTTGCCGACATGGCCGCGCTGAACCTGAAAAACGCCATGTGGCATAAGGACGCACTTGAAAAAGAACGGATGGAAAGCGATCTGCGCGTGGCCGGAGAGATACAGAAAAAACTGCTGCCCGATTCAGACATGCAGGTGCCCGGCTATGAATTTTTTTCCAAATATAAGTCATGCAGAAGCGTGGGAGGCGATTATTACGATATTCTTGATTTCGGAGACGGTCGTTATCTCATAGTGATAGCGGATGTTTCCGGCAAAGGCGCTCCCGCGTCAATCGTGATGAGTTCGGTCAGAGCCTATTTAAGGTCCGCAGTCCGTTTCAAATTAAAACTGCATGAGATCATGAATATGGTGAACATTTATACATGCGGGGATACCGAAGCGGGGAGATTCGTCACGATGGTCGCAGGGGAGCTCGACACAGCCTCCAATACCTTCCGGTACATCAATGCGGGGCATAATTATCCCTTTATTATACCTCAGGGAGGGGCGCCCTCGGCATTGACGAGCAACGACATACCCGCCGGTATAGTGCCGGATTACGTCTATTCGGAATTTGAACTCAGTTTTGAAAAAGGGGACATGCTGGTGCTTTATACCGACGGCATAACCGAATCCGCGGATGAAAACGGCGTCATGTACGGCGACGGGGCGTTTGAAAAGGATCTATGCGAATTTTCCCCCGGGAAATTGGATGGACTCGGGCACAGGCTGTTTTCCTCGGCTCTGGGCCTGTCGGGGGCGGTGCAGGCCGACGACATGACGCTGCTTCTTCTGAGGAGAGTGTGAATGTCAAAGCTGCTCAGGATATCATTTCCCAGCAATACCGATTATCTGAGATGCATCGAGGCATTTTTTCAGAATTTCATGAATATCAACGGTTTATACAAGTCGCTTGACGCAAACGATGTGTTTCTGGCCCTTATTGAGGGCGTGGTGAACGCGGTCAAGCATGGAAACAGGGGAGATACCCATAAAAATGTCACTCTTACATTGTCTTATGAGGGAGACCTGCTTAAAATTATAGTTGAGGACGGTGGCCACGGCTTTGACCCGGACGATGTGAAAGACCCCACCCATCCGGACAACATCAGTGTGCCGGGGGGCAGGGGTATATTTTTGATGAGACAGCTGATGGACGGGGTGGAGTACGAGTTCAATGATGACGGCACCCGGCTGATAATGGTGAAAAATGTCTGACAGGGGGTTCCATGGATTACAAAACGGAGTATAGCGACAGCGATAATATTGTTGCGGTAAGGTTCACGGGCAGTATAAACGTGAATGATGAGCCGCGCATAGTGGATATGGTGAAAAATGAATTCTTGTCCAAGGGTTGGATATATGTTATGTTCGACCTCAGTGAAATCGATTATATCGACAGCGCAGGCATGGGTTCTTTTCTCGCCGCGCGGTCGATACTGAACAACAGGAAAGGCGAACTGGTATTGATAAAACCTTCGGCGAAGATAGATAAAATACTCAGTTTGGCCGGATTTAACAAGATCTTCAAGATATTTTATGATGAATCGGAAGGGAGACGGAGAATAAAGCTATGAGAACGGTAAGAGACCTTTTATTGGAGAGTGCCGCAAAGCACGGCAGCAGGACAGCCTTACAGACATTGCGCAACGGTGATTATTATGCCGTTACTTTTTCCGATTTTTCAACCCTTGCCGGAAAAGTATCCGCTTTTCTCGCGGAACAGGGGCTCGCGACCGGCGACAGAGTCGGGATCTTGGGCGCAAACAGCCCGGAGTGGGCCATCGCCTACATGGCTTGCCAGATGCAGGGCTTTATAGCAATACCTATCGACAGGCTGCTTAAAACGGGGGAGATAAAGCATATAATATCAGACTCGGGGCTTAAAGTACTCTTTGCCGATGATAAGTATCTGGATGACATGGCGGCCATATCCAAGTCCCTTAATGCCCTGAAGCATGTATATCCGCTTACACCGGGATACGAGGACAATATCTATATGCTGGCTGAGAAATGCGCGGTGCCGGATACTCTTCCCGAAATCTCCCCGGATGCGCCGGCGGAATTCCTTTATACATCGGGGACTACCGGAAAGACAAAGGGTGTCATGCTCACCCATAGAAACCTTATTGCAAACGTGGAGAGTATAAATAAAAAACTGGAGATCAATTCCGAAGACAGGATGCTCTCAATACTTCCCCTGCACCATGCCTATGAGGGAACGGCGGGATTTCTAGTCCCGGTCTCCAACGGCACGCTGATCACATTTTGCCCCTCTTTTCTGAGCAGGGACATCATACGTAGTATGAAGGATGTGGGTATTACCAAGATGATAGGAGTGCCTCTGATCTTCGAGAAGATGTACGAGGGCGTGGTAAAAAACCTTGCCTCCGCAAAAGGCGCGAAAAAGGCCTTCATCAACATGCTTTTTCTTGCCGGCAGGGTCCGGAGGTTGTACGACAAAAGCCCCAACGGGACAAAAAAGATATTCAAGCCTCTGCTTGTAAAAGCCGGTTTTTATAATATAGTATTTTTTGTGGCGGGCGGCGCGGCACTGCCCCCTCATATCAACAAATTCTTTTATCTGCTCGGCATACCGGTGCTCCATGGTTACGGCTTGACGGAGACGTCTCCTGTCATCTCCGTGGTGGATCCGCAGGATATCGATTTTTACTCGGTAGGCCAGCCTCTCGAGGGTATAAAGGTCCGTATATTCAACCCCGACGAGAACGGCATAGGCGAGATCGTGATCAGAGGCGACAGCGTAATGGCAGGATATTATAATGAACCTCAGAAAACGGACGATGTGCTTAAAAGAGGGTGGTTCTACACCGGCGATTTCGGGTATCTGGACGATAAGGGCCGTATCAATATAAAAGGACGGCTGAAAAATGTGATCGTCTCAAAAGGCGGCAAGAACATATACCCCGAAGAGATAGAAGAGATACTTATAGAATCCGATTATATCGAGGAAATACTGGTAATAGGCAAAGACCAGCCGGAAGCCATCGTGTATCCGAATTATGAATATATTGAGTCCTGGGCCCGTGAAAACGGCGTGGACGAGATCAGCGATGATAAAACGCTTGAGCTCATAAGAGACGACATGGCGCGTTTCAATGAAAAACTCGCGCAGTACAAGCGGGTGAATAAGATCACCCTCCGTAAAGAGGAGTTCCCCAAGACCTCCACGAGAAAGATCAAACGGTTTCTCTTTATGGGAGAACCGCAAGAGACCGAGAATTGAGGGGGGCCCCTGTCTTTTCATTGCGAGACGGAATATCATGAGCAGCCATAATAATGTAGTGTCATACGGCCATCTGAAGAATATCATACGGCGGCACAAAAACCGTTTGTTCCTCGTCTTCGACGAGATAGACGACGCGATATCCTTTGCGGAGATCTGCCCCGGTGCCGAAGTCTTTCATCCCTGGGAAATACTGCCGTTTGAACCCTATTATAACGATAAATACAAGACCGCCGGCAGGTTCGCGGCGATACGCCGCTTTTTGACCGGTGAGACGGCCGTGCTCATCACGTCGGCGCAGGCGCTTTTTCAGAAAATAGGCCCCCGTGAAATATACGAAAAATACATGCGGCCATACGCGGCGGGAGACGTCATTGACCGTGAGCGTTTTATTAAGGGGCTGGTCCGATTGGGCTATGAACGGGGCTATGAAGCGCGATACCCGGGACAGTTCGCAGTCAGAGGCGAGATCATAGATGTGTTCGTCCCATCCGAGGAGCTTCCCTTCAGAATAGTGCTCTGGGACACGGAGATCGAAGAGATACGGAATTATAACCCCGATACTCAGCTCACCGTCGGCAATGCCGGCGGCTTTGTGCCGCTGCCGGTAAAGGAAGCCGTTTATGACGAATCAATAGACCTTGACGCTATAAAGGAGAAAGTCCCTGTCCTTGAACTCATGGAAAAAGAGGACTATGAAGGCATGTCCGGCGATTTTCCCTTTCTTTACGGGCGATACGATACCATCATGGAGCTTATACCCGCGGACACGGTGGTCATACGCGCGGGAAACAGGGACGACAAAGAGATATTCATGGATAAGATGCATCTTATAGAGAAAGTCGAGGGCGATTACTCCGCCATACTGCCTTTTTTCTTTCATGACAGGCACGTGACCCCCGAAGAGAAATATTTCATATCATCCGAAGGGGGAGGCTGCGCTCTTCTTGAGGGCCCGGTAAGCGACAAACAGCTTATACAGGAGATCTCGCTGCGCAAGGCCGGAGGGTACGGTATCGCCATGTACTTTGACAACGTAGCTCAAAGGGACCGTTTCACCGAAAGCTTTCCCGAGATAAGCGCCGCGTCGGAATTGAAGATCGAGCCCTTTTCCGGCAGTTACAGGGACGACATAAAAAAGGAGATGCACGTTTCCGAGGATGAGATGCTCGGCCGCTATCTTGAGAAAAAAAACATGGAATATGCGTCCTCCTACAAACGCATGGACGATATAATCGGGGACATTCGCGAGGGAGACCTGATAGTCCATGTCGATTACGGTATCGGCGCATACGGCGGGGTCGTGAACGAAAGCATTGCGGGAAAAGTCGGAGATTATGTGCTGATCACATACAGGGAAAACGCAAAGATCTACGTCCCCGTGGACCATCTTGACAAGATCGAAAAATATATAGGCGATAAAAAGACAGCGCGTCTTAATTCATTGCGTGACAATGGATGGAAGAAGACAAAAGCCGTTGTCAGGAACCGGATAAGGGATTTTGCCGTGGAGCTTCTCTCGCTTCAGGCAAGGCGAAAAGCCGTGGGCGGATACGCCTTCGCGGAGGACGGGCCGTGGCAGAAGGCCTTTGAAGAGAGCTTCATCTATAAAGCAACGCCGGATCAGTTTCAGGCTGTGAAAGAGATAAAGGAGGATATGGAGAGCGATTCCGTAATGGAACGCCTGCTTTGCGGCGACGTGGGCTTCGGAAAGACCGAAGTCGCTGTCAGGGCCGCCTTTAAGGCCGTTCAGAACGGAAAGCAGGTCGCTTTGCTGTGTCCGACGACGGTGCTTGCCATACAGCATCTGAAGACGTTTCGCGAGCGGCTGGCCGAGTACCCTGTCACAATCGAGATGCTTTCCCGGCTCGTCACCGGAAAAAAGGCCACCGGCATAAAAGAGGGGGTAAAAAAGGGGGTCGTGGACATAGTCATCGGCACCCATAAAATAATACTTGGCAATCTTGCATTCAAGGACCTCGGACTGCTTATCATAGACGAAGAACAGCGTTTCGGAGTCATGCACAAGGAAAAACTGAAATACGACAAACAGACGGTGGACACACTCGTGCTCTCGGCGACACCCATACCGAGGACATTGTACATGTCGCTTGTGGGCATAATGGACCTTTCAAGGCTTGATACCCCGCCAAAGAACAGGCATCCGATAAGGACGCGCGCCATATCATTTGATGAAAGGCTGCTTAAAGAGATCATATTCAGGGAAGTGCGGAGAAAAGGGCAGGTGTTCTTCATACACAACAGGGTGAAGGACATAGACACGATAAAACAAAAACTTGAAGACATAGTCGACGGACGGCTTAAGGTGGATTATGTGCACGGACAGATGTCTTCAAGGGAGATCGAGGGCAGGCTGATGCGTTTTATAAACAAGGAGACGGACCTGCTTATTGCCACCACGATCATTGAAAACGGAGTGGATATACCCAATGTCAACACTGTGATAATAAACGAGGCTGATAAGTTTGGCCTTTCGCAGCTTTACCAGATAAGGGGGCGCGTGGGGCGCCGCGAGACACAGGCTTACGCGTATCTGATAGTGCCGCCGCGCATGAGCTCCATAGCGGGGGAACGGGTGGATGCGCTGCTCAATTTTGACTATCTCGGCGCCGGTTTCGAAATAGCCATGCGCGACCTTGAACTGAGGGGCGCAGGAAACATCATAGGTAAAGAACAAAGCGGATATATGAACATGATAGGGTATGATCTGTATATGAGGCTGCTGGGCGAGGCCGTGGCGGAACTGAAGGGCGAAGAGGCGGTGTCCGCCATAAAAGTGACGATGGACCTTGATATTCCCGCGTTCATACCTGATGATTATATAAAAAGCGGTTCCGGAAAAATAGAGTTCTATAAAAAGATCTACGGCGCCGCGGATGAAGACGCTATACAAAGGGTGCGGAAGGACATGGCTGACAGATACGGCCGTTTGCCTGAGGAGACCGAGAACCTCCTTGAGATAGCATCAATGCGGCTCAAAGCGTCTCATGCGGGCATAGTCTCCGTGGAATATAAGGGCGGATACATAGAGACCGTCTTCGATGCGTCCACCGACATGAAGGATATAATGAGATTGGTCGAAAAATACGGCAAAGACCTGTCATTCGACGTCACTGGAGGGATAAAAGCCCTGCTGCGTGCGGATGACGGCAATGTCGCCGTACAGGTCAACGGATTGATAGACCTGCTGCTGCACGGAGGTAATGATGAACAATGAGATCAGAGTCAGATTCGCGCCCTCACCCACAGGGCATCTGCATATCGGCGGGGTCCGCACCGCCCTTTATAATTATCTGTTTGCGAGACATTGCGGAGGCAAATTTCTCCTTCGCATAGAAGACACGGACAGGGAACGTTCCACGGAAGCTTCGGCGGCTCAAATACTTGAGGCCATGGAATGGCTGGGCATGGATTGGGATGAGGAGCTCACATATCAGTCGCAGCGCCTTGATACATACAGGTCTTACGCCGAAAGACTCGTCGAAGAGGGAAAGGCTTATTACTGCGATTGCACGAAAAGTGAACTGGCGCTCAGAAAAAGCAGACTTGAGGAAGAGGGCGTCTTTACCGGATACGACGGGAGATGCCGCGAAAGAGGGCTCGGGGCCGGCGCATCCGGAAAGTCTGTCATCAGGCTGAAGACGGATGATAATGTGGACCTTTCCTTTGACGACCTTATAAGAGGGCCCATCAGATTTGACTCAAAGGAAATAGACGATTTTATTATCATGAGGTCCGACGGATACCCGACATATAACTTTGCCGTCGTGGTGGACGACAACCATATGAGGGTCTCGCATGTATTGCGCGGAGACGACCATATAACCAACACACCCAAACAGATAGCCCTTTATCGCGCGCTGGGATTTGACACTCCGGCGTTCGGACATTTCTCGATGATACTTGGTGACGACCGTTCAAGGCTTTCCAAGCGCCACGGCGCCACATCCGTGACCGAATACAGAGAAAAAGGTTACTTGCCCGGCGCATTGCTGAACTACCTGGCCAAACTCGGCTGGGGCTATAAGGACAAGGAGATCTTCACCCTTCGGGAATTGACGGATTGTTTTACCCTGGAAGGCGTGAACAGGTCGCCTGCGGTATTCAGCCCGGACAAACTTGACTGGGTTAACCAGGAGCATATAAAAAACACCCCGGCGCCGGCGATACTGGATTATGCCATTCCCATACTGGAAAAAAACGGAATAGACACCGCATCCCGCGAGCCGCAGTGGTTCTGGCTGTGCATGGAATCGCTTAAGGGCAGGATCAGGACGCTTGACGAGATACCCGGGAAGATCGCCTTCTATTTTAACAGGCCGGGCTCTTTTCAGGAAAAGGATGTCACAAAGGCCATGAAAAAATCTTCGCCAGGACTGCTCAGAGAATACGCGGCGGAACTTGAACAGGCCGAACCGTTCACGGCGTCAGCCCTTGAGACGCTTACGGAATCGTTCTGCGGCGGACATGACACCGGGCTGGGGTCTCTGGCTCAGCCTCTGCGGCTGGCAATCACCGGCACCACAGTGAGCCCCGGCATATTTGAAGTACTTGAACTTACCGGAAAAGAGGAGACACTGCATAGGCTCGGCGTCTTCATAGAATATGTTGAAAATAAATAGTTAAAAAAATCACAAAATGTTTGACAATCAGGGTTGCCTGACTATACTCCCATTGAACGGCAGGGGGTGTTTTTATGAGCAAAAAGCTGGACGGAAGAAGGGTTGAGGCGATAATCTTTCTCCTGGTCTTTGTACTATTTTTTGGTTTTCTTTCGATGCGGATGGGCACTCAGAACATGCTTTCCACTCTGATGAAGACAGCTTATACCCTGCTGCTGGACACGGTCTTTTACATCATGGCGGTAACGGTGCTTTCCGGCGCCCTTGGCCGTCTGCTCATCGAATTCGGTGTTGTCCGGCTTCTGGAAGGGCTGTTCGCACCCTTTATGCGTCCGTTGTTCAGATTGCCGGGAGTGGCGTCGCTGGGCGCGCTTATGACCTTTTTCTCGGACAATCCCGCCATAATCAGCCTTGCCAGCGACAGGAACTTCAGCTCATATTTCAAAAAGTACGAATTGATATCTCTGACAAACTTCGGCACCGCATTCGGCATGGGCCTTGTCGTCATAACTTTTATGATAGGCAAGGGATTTGCCCTGGCGGCCTTTGTAGGCCTTGGGGGAGCGGTATTCGGCGCCATGGTATCCACCCGTCTCATGCAGGCCATGATAAAAAAGGATTTTCCCGGCGACGAGGGTTTCGCGGACAGGGGCGATGAGGAAAAGATCTCCTTCAAGACAAGGGGAAGCGTCTTTCTCAGAGTCATAGACTCGATACTGGATGGCGGCAAGATGGGAGTCGATCTGGGCCTGGCGATCATACCGGGGGTACTGATCATAAGCTCCATCATAATGATCACCACCTTTTCAATGCCTCCTGGCGGCTATACCGGAGCCGCTTTTGAAGGCGTCCCCATACTGCCGCGTATTGCCGGATATTTCGGCTGGCTTTTTAAGGCGCTGTTTGGCTTTACAAGGCCGGAAGCCATAGCGTTTCCCGTCACTTCCCTGGGAGCCGTGGGAGCCGCCCTCTCATTAATACCAACTTTCCTTGCGAAGGGTTTTGCCGGCGGCAATGAAATAGCGGTGTTTACTGCCATGGGCATGTGCTGGAGCGGTTATCTGAGCACACATACTGCCATGCTCGACGCCTTGAAAAGAAGGGACCTTACGTCCAAAGCGCTTACGGCTCATACCGTGGGAGGCATAGCAGCGGGGATGTTCGCCCATTATGTCTATGTGCTTGTTCAATGGCTTATTTTATAACTCTTGAAAAGCCGCATTAATTCATGTATCATTGGCGGATGAAGACTGTAAGATTATCTTTGCTTTGCGCTGTCATGATGTTTTTTTCATGCACGGCTGCCACGGGCGGCGCCGATGTCAAAACGGGCATGGGCTATGCGGGCAGGCTTATGCGCATGGGCATGTATGAGGACGCCGGGATGCATTACGAAAGACTGCTTGCGGCGGCGCGCACAAATATCGAAAAGGCGCGCATACTCAACAATCTCGCCGTCATATATGAGGCGGAGGGGCAATACGAAAAAGCCCGTGAATATTACAGGAGATCCCTTGAACAGCACGAAGATGCCTCGGTATATGAGAACTATAAAAGATTTATGGGGGGGCTGTGAGAAACCTTTTCCTGGGCATAGTCGTATTATTTGCCGCCTCCTGCGCGGCCGTTCGCACGGACGAGGTCCGTCTTGAGGTCAGGCGCCATTCATTTTTTCTTGAGGGCGAAAAAGCCGCTGTGATACAACCTTATTTCAGCGGCATAGACAATGCCAGGGCCCATGAACTGTTGTCCAGAGTCGGATATTCGGTTTTGCCGGGCAAGATCGTAAAAGCCCCGTATGAAAGGGGCGGCACAGCCGGAGAGATGGAAAGGTCCACGATATACCGCTTGTCCCGGCAGT
>CAZJQC010000005.1:0-26654 GCA_964548195.1 uncultured bacterium
TGGCTCTGAAGATAAAGTAGACGGCGCCAGCCATGCACAATGCGGCCCAGAGATAATCAAACGACAGGCGTTCTTTCATATACAGCCAGGAAAATCCGGCGAACACCGTCATCGTGATGACTTCCTGGATGATCTTCAACTGGCCGAGGCTGTAATACTTTAAACCGATCCTGTTGGCGGGCACCTGAAAACAGTATTCAAGCAATGCCACGCTCCAGCTTAGGAGTATCACAAAATAAAGAGGCTTTCTGCCGAAGTCTCTTAAGTGGCCGTACCAGGCATAGGTCATAAAAACATTCGAGATGATCAAAAGAACAACCGGTGTCAGAGGTCTTAACATGATGTCTTTTGCACTCCTTTTTCCCTGATCCCGATCATAATGCCGGACTAACCGGTTCATTTTACCCGCTCTTTGTCCTTTACACAAATGATTTTCAACATCCTGGCGGGTTTTCTTCTATCGGGGTGATGCCCATGTGAAGCGTAATCCGCAGAGCTGACATGATGAACTTCACGAGACGCAACATCCCGAAGGGTAAGTTAAATCCTTTGAACCCTAAAGGGTGAGTTTGTAATTTAAGTGAAGTCGAGCGATTGGTAAATAGTCAGATCACGGACATCGCCTCATGGGCGTCACCCGCCCCCAAGCGAGCGCAATAAAAATCATCTGCCGCCGTTATATGGAGGTGGCGGGAATCGAACCCGCGTCCGAAGACGGTTCACCAGGGAATCTACATGCTTATGACGTCTTTTGTTTTAAAAGCCGGGTAGGATAACGTCCAGACCGTCCGGCTCCGAGTACCTGAATTTCTCCGCAAAGGCCGGAACATTCCTCTGCGGATGAGCCCGTTAAAGTGATGCCCTTGAAGCCCCACGGGCGCAAACATCAAGGACAGTCGCTAATTAAGCGGCGTATGCTAGATTTTCATCTGCAAGTAAATTTAGTTTGCCGTTTTTACGGTTCCGGCGAACCGGCATGCATCCCGGGATACACCTGCCCCCGTCGAAGCCTTGTCACCCCCTGAGGGTACGGCATATGCCGTAATGAAAACTACTGTCAAATCTATTGTTTGTCAATACCTAAACTTAGAACGGCTTCCTCAAGCGCGCGACACTTGTCCGTAGTGAAAAAACCGTACAGGTCAAGCATACGGTCCCTTTGAAACGCCCGGTTCCTCTCAAGTATGAGTTTGAACGCTTCGGCAACCACATACGTGGCAAGGTATTCCACCGCATCGTCATTCTCCTCCTGAAGGCACATGATGTTGCTTTCGCTTCCATCCTTAAAGTAACATATATCCACCCGGTTAAGTTCCGGCCTGGTGACGGCCATGCGGGTCTCGTCTATATAGATATCCACTTCACCGGGGCTGCTGGAAAACTCAAAACCGAGGTCTATTTTCAATTCGTTCATAATTAGAAAATATCACAAAAGCGCATTGCATGCAATACTTTTAACGATCTTAAGCTATGCGTTTAAGAGCTCATGACCTGGGATGATACTTAAAATACACCTTCCGTATGGCCTCGTCAGAGACATGCGTATAGACCTGGGTGGTCGATATATCGCTGTGCCCCAGCATTTCCTGCACATACCTGATATCCGCGCCGTTGTTGAGCAAATGGGTGGCAAAACTATGCCGCAGCGTGTGTGGATGGGCTTCGGGGACTCCAGCATCCGCAAAACGTCTTTTCAATATGCGCCATGCTCCCGAACGGCTAAGCGGCCTCCCGCGCAGATTCAGAAACACCTTTTCCTCGGTCTGGCGCATGCCAAGCAAACTGCTTCTTACGGGAAGGTATTGCTCAAGGGCCTTGACCGCATACTGGCCCATAGGCACCAGCCGCTCCTTGTCGCCCTTGCCGATTATTCTGACAACGGAATATTCCCAGAGTATACGGTCCATGTTGAGATCCACCGCCTCGGAAATACGCACCCCCGTGCCGTACATGAACTCCAGCAAAGCCTTGTCTCTTATGCCCTTTTGGCCGGACAGCTCAACAATATCCAGGATCTCGGACACTTTCTCCGGGGAAAGCACATCGGGAAGAGGGCTCCATCGTTTCGGACTGTCCATAAGTTCCATAGGTGATCTGTCAAGCACATGTTCTTTTTTGAGATATTTGAAGAACTCCTTGGCGGATGCATAAGCCCTGTATACCGAGGTCCTGGAATACTGTCTCAGCCTGAGCGATTCAAAATAATCAAGCACATCCATCCTGGAAAGGTCTTCCGGACGACGGCCTTTTTCATCAAAAAAAGCCGCCATCCTTTTCAGATCGCTCCCGTATGCCATCACTGTATTCGCGGCCGCATTTTTTTCCACACGGCAGTATCTGAGGAACCCTCTGATCGCTTCCTTATACATGTCTATTCGATGACTTCTTCCGCAGGCAGCAGCAGCATACGCCCAAGCCCTTCGCCCTTAAAATCTATGTCCGCATCCCTGAGCGTTCCCAATACGGCGTCGATCCTGTCGCGCTTTTTAACAACGGATGAGATGACCTTGCAGTACCGCGACCGCTGATCGTCCCCCGGTATAAGTCCCGCGAATATGGGCATGTGCTGGTTCATGATGTTATCCATATTGACGCCGTCCACCACGGTGCCGTTGTCAATACCCGCAGTCGTGAGCGCCAGCATTATATCGTCAAGGTATTCCTCTTTATAAAGCTGAATAATAAAATAATACATGATACCCCCTATTCTCCGGAATCATTCCGTTCACCGGCTTTTGTAACGGCAAACCTGGTAAGAATCGGCCCCACTATCTCCGTGATAATAGTGGTGAAAAGCAGTATGTTGATCACAACCTTCGAAAGCATAAGGCCCGCTTCCCCAAATGCCCCGGTGCCGAACATCTTGTCGACGAGTATGGCAAGCGCTATCGCCACTCCGACCTGTGGTATAAGTCCAAGCCCGACATACTTTTTCACGACCTCCGGAGCCTTGCCCAGCGCGGCGCCCAGCGTGCCCCCCGCTGTCTTTCCGATCATCCTCGCCGCGGTATATACAAGGCCCATCACTCCGACAACAGGCAGCAGCTTGATATCCAGCCTCGCACCCGCGAGTGTGAAGAACATGGCGTAAAAGAGCGGCCCCAGATGTGTGACAATATTGAGCGACCTGTTATTAAGCGCCGGGTCGATGTTGACGATGACCGCGGCATACGCCATGATAGCCAGCAATTCCGATAAACCGAACTGAGTGCTGATCCCCATTATAAGTATCATGGCCGCAGCGATGCGTATCAACAGAAGGTCCGGATGTCTTGTCTTTCCAAACAGAGTTCTGAACAAGAACGCCACCAATATGCCCAGTATAAGGGACCCGCCGATCTCGACAAGAGGCTTGCCTATGATCTCCGAGACCGACAATGACGTGCCTCTCATGACCGCTTTTGCTATGGTGGTGGCGAATGCGAATATAATAAGCGCTATCGCATCATCTATGCCGACCACAGCCAGTATGGTCGAGGTCAGAGGCCCCTTTGCCTTGTATTGGGACAACACCGCGACTGTGGCCGCAGGGGCAGTGGCTGAAGCCACAGAGCCCAGTACAAGGGCCTGATACAGCTTGTCAGGATGCATGAGGTACATGCTTCCGGCAACCAGTAAAAAAGCGCCAATGGCTTCAAAAATAACAATAAAAAATATAGACTTTCCCAAAGACCTGAAGAGAGTGCCCTTCAATTCGGACCCTATGGTAAAGGCCATGGCTCCCAGCGCAAAATCATTCACAACCGCCGCGTCCGTAAGAAATCCGTCACCGAACAATCCGATGAGCGATTTTCCGCAGATAACGCCCAATATCACATAACCGGTCACCTGCGGCAATCTCAAAATCCTGGACATGCTTTCAGACGCAAGGGCGACTGCAAGAAGTATTCCCAAAAGAAGCAGATTATTCATATCCCCTCAAACACTCCGTATATCTCATCCACTGAAGCGGCGTTCAGCAGGGTCATTCTTTTCTTCTCGCTTTTTAACACCAGGGCCACCTTGGCCAGCACCTTCAGATAGTCATTATGCTGCTCGGTATTGGCGGCTATCATCACGACAAAGTTAACCGGCGCATTGTCAAGAGCGCCCCAATCAACGCCTTCCTTTACAACGCCGATGGCTATTACAATATCCCTGGCGTAATCACTTTTGGCGTGGGGTATCGCTATGCCGAGCCCGATCCCGGTGCTCATGATATTTTCCCTTTCAACTATGTCGGCATGGAACATATCCTTATCCACGATGCTGTCCGAAGACGCCACCGCATCGCAAAGCGCTGTCATTACCTCATCCTTTTCCATCCGTTCAAAGACAAAGATCCTGTCTTTAGAGATATAATCTCCTACTTTTATCATATTATTCCTCCTTACTTAAGTGGAATATATCACTGCGACATTATGAGTCAAGAAAAGTATTTGTTACGCGGAAAAGCGCGGCGTCGCAAGCCGATAAAATCTGGCCGTATAACTGCCGGCCGTATCTTATCTTGTCAGTTATCCCGCGATGAATGGCTGAGTATCCATGCGGCCGCGGACATGATGTCCACAGCGGAATAATCGGCTCTGGTCAGGGTGCCCGCTTCACACAGACGGACTGTGGAAAGTCCGGCATTGATCCCGAACTCCACATCGCTTTCCTTGTCGCCGACCATAAAGGAATGCCGCATATCTATTTCATAATCTTCCGATACCTCGCGCAAAAGCCCGGTAGCCGGCTTCCTGCATGTGCAATTGTCTTCCGGCCGATGCGTGCAGTAATAAAAGGCATCCGGCGCGGCACCGTATTCATCAAGCATACGCGACAATTCCGCATTGACCGCTTCCACGGCATCGACGCCGAACAATCCCCGCCCGACTCCGGACTGGTTGCTTATCACGATTATAAGAAAACCCTGTTCCCGCAGCATGGCGAGAGCCCTTCCGGCATGCGGCTTGAGTCTCAGATCACGCGGCTCGTGCAGATAACCGGGATCCTGGTTCAGCGTATCATCCCTGTCAAAAAAAACAGCTTTGCGTATCATCTCACCCGCCTCCCGAACAGATGTTCCATGAGTATTGAACCGGCAATGGCGACATTAAGCGATTCCACGCCCTCTGAAAGCCTTATGCCCGCGGTGAAGGATGCCATGGCTTTGACATCGGCCGAGAGGCCCGCTCCCTCGTTCCCGAGCATCAGGACGACCGGTCCCGCTGCATCTATCACGTCCACGTCCACGCCGCCCGCATCCGCGGCCAACAGAAGCGCGCCGCTGTCCCTGAGCAAGGCAAGATGCCTGAACCCTTTGAACACATTGAGCCCGAATATGTATCCTGCCGAACTTCTGATGACTTTTGGCGACCAGGGGTCCGCGGAATCAGCCGAAAAAATAATATTTTTAAACCCGAAGGCGGCCGCAGACCTGATCAGCGTGCCGATGTTTCCCGGATCCTGTATCCTGTCGAAATAGAGACTGTCAGCGGCCACGGGCATTTCCGGGCAAACCGGCATCCCAAAGACAGCGATCACGGGATATGGCGTCTTCGTGGAGGACATGGCAGCCATCTCATCCTCGGTGCATAAAACCGCTCCCCCCATGTACGGCAGAGAGGCCGTCTTTTCCACAGAAGATGCATATATACGGCTTGTCTTTAAACCGTTTTTCACGGCGAGGCTGACCGCATTATACCCCTCTACAAGTATCAATCCGGCATGTTCACGGTCTTTCGACTTATGCAATGCCCTTATTGATGCGATCTCCTTCTTCCCTAACATCTCAATCCCCCAGTATCAGCATGGAATCGCCAAATGAAAAGAACCTGTATTCCTCCCTGACGGCTTCCCTGTAGACGTCCAGTATCTCATCCCGGCCGGTCAATGCGGCCACAAGCATAATAAGCGTTGATTTTGGCAGATGGAAGTTTGTGATAAGATTGTCAACCGCCTTAAAAGTATATCCGGGATATATAAAGATGTCGCTCCAGCCCTTGTCCGCACGGATCGCTCCCCCGGAAGCTATGTGCTCAAGTGTTCGGGTGACCGTTGTGCCGCACGCGAACAAACCGCCTTCAGTCCTGTTTATGGCGCTGGCGGCCTCTTCCGAAAGCTCATAGTATTCGCTGTGCATCCTGTGGTCTTCAACGCTGTCTGTCTTGACCGGCAGAAAAGTGCCCATGCCCACATGCAGCGTCAGATATTCCACATCGACACCTTTAAGTCGAAGTTTCTCAATCATCTCTTCCGTGAAATGAAGCCCCGCCGTGGGTGCGGCGACAGAGCCCTCTTTTTTTGCGTATACGGTCTGGTAGCGGCTGCGCAGGTACTCCTGGTCATCATTGCCAATATAAGGGGGTACCGGCATTTTGCCATGCGCATCGAGAAATGCCATGACATCCGTGCCCCGGGGAAAGGATACGACCACTCCGCCCCAATCCGTCTTTTCAGATACGGTCAGCGTCATCCCGCCCGCCAATATCCCGGTACCGGCTCTCAGCCTTTTTGCAGGCCTGGCCATGGCTTCCCACTTTTCGTCGGAAAGCGCCCTTACAAAAAGCAGTTCCACTTCGGCGCCAGTGACTTTCTCGCCGTACACCCGCGCCGGTATCACCTTCGTGTCATTGAGCACGACGCAGTCGCCCGGACTGAAATATTCATGTATGTCGGAAAACACCCTGTGTTCGATTTTTTTTGAGATCCTGTGGTATACCAGCAGCCGGGACATGTCCCTTTTATCTGCATGGCTTTGAGCTATAAGTCTCTTCGGCAGTTCAAAATCGAAATCATCGACTTTCATCATCGCCCTCTCACCCTTGAAAGTTCTGTCCCGCGATAGTAAAACGCGAGTATGTCCTTGTATGAATAACCTTTCAAAGCCATGTTATATGCTCCCCATTGCGACATGCCGACACCGTGCCCCCAGCCCCTGCCGTTGAGGGTAAGGACGCCGTCGCCCAGCACAGCTTTGAACAACGTGCTTTTGACAAGAGAGGAGCCCAGCCTCATGCGGAACTCATTTCCGCTCACTCTTTTTACATGCCCGCCGGGCAATACAAACTCTACCGACACAGCGCGCCCGGAACCCGAATATGAGACCCGAATCTTCTTTAGTCCTTCAAGCCCGAACAATTCCATTATGCGGCCGATAGTTACAGTGTAAGACCACTGCTGATTCGGCGAATGGTTGGAATAAGGGTCCTTGAAACTCTTCAGATAGGGATAGTCGCCGTCATCCGTGGCCCACACATCAGATGGCCTTGAGGTCACGCCCCCGGACGAGGAATGGTAAAACGCCTTTATGGCATCTCCTTTATACGTCAGCACCGTATTTCTGGTCGCGTCCACGGCATCGCTTGTCCTATCATCTTCGGCAGACATGCCGCCGTACACCTGTGACATATGTGTCGCGTCCAGATGATACACTTTTACCCCGTTGTCCGTTATCATGCGATAGGCGAATGTCCTCGCGGCCACCGCCTGGGCTTTTATCGCCTCTTCAGGCCATGAAGCGGATATTTCTCTTGGCAGCACACCCTTAAGATAGGACTCCATATCCACTGCATTGATGACCATGATGCGGAAATAATCGGTGAGTATGATCAGGTCGCCCCTGTATGTTTTGCCCGCGAATTCCGTCACTCCGTTTTCGGGCGTCAGGCGCAACATGCTTTTCCCGGTGCCCATGCCGTTCAGGTATATCTCCCCGTCATGCATGGATGCGTTGTTCAGTCTGAGCCGGAAGCGCTCCGAACGGTAGTATTCGCCGTTAAAATCCATTGGCCCTTTGCCCAGGTACAACAGCACCTTTATTTCGGAAGCAAAGACAGAAACCGTCAATGCGGCCAAAACCACAAAAAAAACCGATACGCGCCTCAAATGCCGCTCTCCTAAAGTATGAATGCGTTGAGATCGGAATCATCGATCAGGGTAAGTAATTTTTCATCGACATATTTGGCGGTGACCTTCACCGCAGACCCTCCCATGGAGGGAGCTTCAAACGACAGTTCGCTCAACAGATGCTCCATGACCGTGTAAAGACGTCTCGCGCCTATGTCCTCGACTTCCGTGTTAAGTTTATACGCATAGTCAGCTATTCTTTCTATGGACTCATCGTCAAAAGAGATCGTGACATCTTCGGTCTTAAGCAGTTCCGTATATTGTTTGATCAATGAGTTGCGTGGTTCCACCAGTATCTTCCTGAAATCAGCCGCACTCAGGGAATCAAGTTCCACCCGTATGGGGAAACGCCCCTGCAGCTCGGGTATCAGGTCATTGGGTTTTGACACATTAAAGGCGCCCGCCGCGATGAACAGTATATGGTCGGTCTTTACAAATCCGAATTTTGTGAAGACCGTGGACCCTTCCACAATAGGCAAAAGGTCTCTCTGCACGCCTTCGCGGGAAACATCCGGGCCGGAGTTCTGGGTCTGTCTGCCGGCTATCTTGTCGATCTCATCTATGAATATTATACCGCTTTCCTCCACTTTTCTTTTTGCCTCCAACGCTATGGCATCGGCATCTATCAACTTTTCCGCTTCCTCGTCCAGTATCCTTTCATAAGCGTCCCGCACTTTCATCTTTGAACGTTTGTTCTTTTTCGGCATGAAGCTCCCGAGCATCTCCTGTATGTCCATGCCCATCTCCTCCATGCTGATATTTGAAAGGACTCCCACCTGGGGAAATGCGTCTTTCTGTATGCTGTACTCCACTTCCCTCTCATCCAGGACGCCGTCCCTGAACATCTGCCTGAATTTTTCGCGGGTCGATTTAAAAGCCGTCTCGCCGTCCGTCGTGGCCGTTTCCACGGTCTCCACCGCATTCTCAGTCTTTTTGGGTATTTTCGGCACAAGAAGGTCCAGTATCTTCTCTTCGGCTATGGTCTCGGCCCTTTCTTTGACTTCCTTGCGCTTGTATTCCTTTATATCGTTCACAGCGGCCCGGACCAGGTCTCTGATCATCGATTCCACGTCCCTGCCCACATAGCCCACTTCCGTAAACTTTGACGCCTCCACTTTGATAAAAGGTGCGTCCGCCATATTGGCGAGCCTTCTGGCGATCTCCGTTTTCCCCACTCCGGTGGGCCCGATCATGAGTATGTTTTTGGGCAGTACTTCCCCCTGCAGTTCCTCGGAAAGCTGCTTGCGCCTCCAGCGGTTTCTTAAAGCGATGGCAACGGATTTTTTCGCTTCCCGCTGCCCGATTATATATTGATCCAGATATTCTATGGTCTCCCTGGGGGTATAACTCTTTTCCATGGCACCTCCGTTCAGTCGATCCTGACAACCCTGCGGTGTCCCTCAAGATCCTTAAAAAAAGTGGCCTTGCGACCATTGAAAATATGCCCTATCTCTCTTGCCTGATTATAACCTATCTCAAAAAAAAGCAAAGCGCCTTTTGACACGCCCTCTGATTTCGCGGCGAAACGCCTGTAAAAATCAAGGCCGTCGGGCCCTGCGAAAAGGGCGGCATGCGGTATATGCCGGAGTACTTCCGGTGAGACAAGGGCGTCGCCTTCCGCAATATAAGGAGGATTCGACATGATCATGTCGTATGCCCCGCAGTCGTCGATATCAAAATAATCGCCTTTGATCGGCTTTACGCGCTCCTCCATGCCGTGAAAAGCGATATTGCGCAATAATATGCCATAGGGGCCCTCTTCCTTTTCGATTATTGTGACACGGCTGCCGGGGATCTCAAGCGCCGCCGTTATGCCGGGCGCGCCGCTCCCCCCGCCGACCTCAAGTATGTTTACGGGCGACTTCTTTTCGGCGGCGGCCCGTATCACCTGTTCGACCAGCACCTCTGTGCAGAATTGGGGTATGAAGCAGCCCTCCTCCACAATAAAAGGCCTGCCGTAAAAATAAGCTTTTTTGATTATATACTGCAGCGGTATTCCCTCGCCGCGTTTGATCACATATTGCTGAAAAAGCGAGGCCTCGTCATCCGACACTACCCGGCCACGGTTCATGTATATTCCGGTGCGCGAGAGGCCAAGCACCTCGGAAAGCAGTATTTCCGCGTCGCCTCTGCAGTTTTCAATGGATTTGGCTTTGAGAAGGTCCGCGGCCCATTTTATCAGTCTCTCAGCTGTCCGGGCCTCCGGCATCAGAGCTCCGCCTCTTCCAGTTTCCGCGCCTGCTCGGCGGCTATAAGCTTGTCTATGATCTCGTCCATATCGCCGTGCATGACCTCTGTAAGATGATATGTGGTGAAGTTTATCCTGTGATCGCTTACCCTGTTCTGCGGGAAATTATAGGTGCGTATGCGCTCGGACCTGTCTCCGCTGCCCACAAGACTCTTTCGTGTGGAGGAGAGTTCCGCCTCTTTTTCACGCAGCTTTAAGTCAAACAGGCGCGCCATCAGTACTTTCATGGCCTTGGATTTGTTCTTATGCTGTGACTTTTCATCCTGGCAGTTTACAACGATACCGGAAGGCCTGTGGGTAATACGTACAGCGGACTCAGTCCTGTTTACATGCTGTCCGCCCGCGCCCGACGCCCTGAAAACATCTATGGTGATGTCGCCCGGATCGATCTCCAGTTCCACTTCTTCGGCCTCCGGCAGCACTGCCACGGTAGCAGCCGATGTGTGTATCCTCCCGCCCGACTCCGTCTCCGGAACGCGCTGCACCCTGTGTCCGCCGCTTTCAAACTTCAAGCGGCTGTAAACCGAATCTCCTTTGACCATAAAAATGATCTCTTTATACCCGCCAAGCCCGGTAGGGCTGGCTTCGATGATCTCGTGTTTCCACTTCATGCGCTCGGCATATCTTGTGTACATGGCGTAAAGGTCACCCGCAAACAGGGCGGCTTCATCACCGCCGGTACCCGCTCTGATCTCCACAATGATGTTCTTTTTGTCATTCGGGTCGGAAGGCAGAAGAAGCAGTTTTATTTCGGACTCAAGCTCTTCCTTCCTGGCCGTGCCCGATTCCAGCTCCTCGGCGGCAAGTTCTTTCATCTCGTCGTCATCACCTGCAAGTATCTCTTTGGCCTCTTCCATGTTGTTTATGACATCCCGATATGTCGCCGTGATCGCCACGATCTGCTCCAGCGACGAACGGTCCTTGCTCAGCCTGATATATTCCTCCTGATCGGACATGATATCCGGATCGGAAAGCCTTTTTTCAATCTCTTTGTACTTATTTGTTATTTCCATCAGCCTGGCAAGCAGTCTCATCAATCATCCTCTCGTGCAAAGCGGACAGCCCCGGGGGCCCGAATGCCGGAAAGAAACCGGCAGCCAAAAAAAGAAAGGGAGGCACAGGCCTCCCTGATCACTTGTCTTCTTTTTTACCGTATTTTCTCATGAACTTATCCACACGTCCGGCGGTATCCATGATCTTCTGCTGTCCCGTGAAAAACGGGTGGCATTTGGCACAGATCTCCACTTTTATGTCCTTCTTCGTGGAAAGTGTCTTTACCTCGTTGCCGCATGCGCATTTAATAGACACTTCATGCATTTGGGGATGCAGACCCTTCTTCATAATATTCCTCCTTATTACGAATTCATTCTTTCTAAGAATTCCTTGTTAGTCTTGGTCTTTGACATCTTATCAATCAAAAATTCCACCCGCTCCACAACTCCCATAGGCGCGAATATCTTTCTTAAGATCCATATTCTGTTAAGATCCTTGGGATCGATGAGCAGCTCCTCTTTTCTTGTGCCGGATTTCTCTATATCCAGCGCCGGGTAGACGCGCTTTTCGACCAGTCTTCGGTCAAGCACCAGTTCCATGTTTCCGGTACCCTTGAACTCTTCAAAGATGACATCATCCATACGGCTGCCCGTGTCAATAAGAGCTGTGGCAATTATGGTCAGGCTGCCGCCCTCCTCTATGTTCCTCGCGGCTCCAAAGAACCTTTTCGGTTTATGCAGAGCGTTCGAATCCACGCCGCCAGAGAGAATCTTGCCACTATGCGGCACCACGGTATTATTGGCTCTGGCAAGGCGGGTAATACTGTCAAGCAATATGACCACGTCTTTGCCGTATTCGACAAGCCTTTTGGCCTTCTGTATGACCATATCAGCGACCTGAACGTGTTTCTCGGCCTGTTCGTCGAACGTCGAAGAGATGACTTCACCCTTCACCGTTCTTTTCATATCGGTGACCTCTTCGGGACGCTCATCTATCAACAGTACTATCAGGTGTATGTCCGGATGATTGGCTGTAACGGCATTGGCAATCTTTTGAAGTATGATGGTCTTGCCCGTTCTCGGAGGCGCCACTATCAGACCGCGCTGCCCCTTGCCAAGCGGGACCAGCTGATCCATTATCCTTGTCGACATATCCTTCGGGTCCATCTCAAGTATGATCTTTTCCGTCGGGAAGTACGGCGTCAAAGTCTCAAACGGCTTTCTGTTCAGAGACAGTTCAGGACTTTCATAATTGACCTTCTGTAGATCACGCAATGCAAAATATTTTTCATTGTCCTTGGGTGTCCTTACATAGCCTTCAAGAGTGTCGCCTGTTTTCAGACGCCATTTCCGTATCAGATTGGGCGATACATATATGTCTTCCGGAGAAGGCAGATAATTGTTGTACTCCGACCGGATAAAACCGTACCCGTCGTTGAGAACCTCCAACACGCCTAATCCAATGATCTTATTGTCTTTCTGCATGTATTTCTCGGTAAGACGGAAGAGTATATCCTGACGTCTCAAACCCGCAATACTGTCCTCATCAAGATCCTTGTCCATCATGGCCAATTCTTTTGTCAGATCATTGATGTTTTTCTGCTTCAGATCCTCAAGTAACATCACACCTCCTAATTAAACACCCTTACGAATAAGTTCATCCCGGAAAGAAACTACCCCGTTTAAGAAATTTATAATTTTTCCTTTATACGATTCCCAGCCGTCTGAAGTGTCAACGACAGTGTCAAAGCAATCCCCTATCTCCAGAGGATCCGCCTGTCTTTCCAAAATGTCATTGATTTCTCCGGTGCGGCGACTATCTCTGCTTTTTACGCGTGATATTATCACATCATTTGAACTCTTTGTCAAGAGGGAAAAATCATACAGGTAATAGAGCTTGTTTTCCGCGACCAGCGGTATTTCCAGTATGACAAGGCCATCCGTGACCTCGGAAACAGCATCGCGTATGCGTCTTCTTATATGCGGATGAAGTATCGCATTAAGCCGTTTCAACATTCCCGGATCCGCAAACACAAGCTCCCCCATCTTGTTTCTGTCAAACACGCCGTCAGCCCCGAAATAGTCCGGCCCGAATTCCGCTCTTACCGCTTCGTAACATTGCCCGCCCGGTTCCATGACCGATCTGGCCAGGACGTCGGCATCCAGATGGACGGCGGATGTCATATCAGCCATCTTACGGGCCACAAAAGATTTGCCTGTGCCTATATTGCCCGTCACGGCGAGAACGGTTCTTTTGTTCCGTCTGGCGTTTTGTATAAAGCTGTCCAGTATCAGGGAGGCCGACACCATATCCACCCTCTCCCGTCTGGCTTTGTATTTCATGCCGCTCATAAGGTCATAACTCCCCGAGGTCGTCATGGTCTCATCCGCCCATGAAAAAGGCAACCCGGTGTTTTTCTTCAATTCCTCAAAAAAAGGAAATCCGCCCCAGTCAGACGAGATATCCGCCTCCCGCAAAGAAAACGGCACCCCCATTACAAATCGGCCGATCTCATGGGTCCTGGACAATGCGGTGATCTCTTTCACCGCGACGGAACGGTCAAACGTCTTCAGAGGCGAACAGATGCTCCATCCCTTGTCGCATACCGCCACACCCACGCGTTTTTTGCCCCAGTCTATCCCCATGAGATTCATACAGACTGCACCTATATCGTTGCCATCTCAAGCTTCGGCACTACTTTTTCGACAAACAGTTCGACCAGCGTGGCATCGAACTGAGTGCCCGAATCTTTTTTCAGCCTTCTTACAGCTTCGGAGACAGACAGTGCTTTTCTGTAGGGCCTGTCCGATGTCATGGCGTCAAAGGCATCCGCTATGGTAAGTATCCGGACTTCCGAGGGTATGGCGGCTTCTGTCAGCCCGTCCGGATAGCCCTTTCCGTCCAGCCTTTCGTGATGATTCCTTACAATCGGCATACATTTATCCAGGAATTTTATATCCTTGATGATGTTCTCTCCCATTGCCGGATGCTTTTTCATCTGTTCATATTCCTCGTCACTGAGTTTTCCGGGCTTGCTGAGTATATTCACCGGTATCCCGATCTTACCGATATCATGCAGTATTCCGGCCAACTCAAGCACTCTGAGCTCCTCATTGTCAAAGCCGGCCTCTCTTGCCAGTTCCAGAGAATAGACGGTCACCCGCTCCGAGTGGCCGCGCGTATAGTCGTCTTTGGCTTCTATCGCCTTTGAAAGAGCGCGCACAGTCTGCAGATAATACGTCTCAAGCTCTTCATATATGGTCGTGTTCTCAATATCTATGGAAGCCTGTTCCGAAAATATCTTCAAGATCTCAAACTCTTCTTCCGTAAAACTGTTCCCGTTGTTTTTATTTGTCACGTTGAGCACTCCGATCACGCCTTGTTTAATGGTGACAAGCGGTATGGAAATAAATGAAGAGGCCCGATATTTGTCGCGCTGGACTCCGATGTCAAACGGCAGTTCATCCGAGTTTATATCCCTGATCAACAATGCCTCGTTGTTCTTCGCCACCCAGCCGGCTATGCCGGCCCCGGTCTTCACCCGCTCGCCAACGTATTCCGCCGTATCCCCGATACCGTCGATGACAGCAAGGTATTCCTTCTTCTCATCAAGCAGCATTATTGAGACAGTATCGGCATTCACCACTTCCCGCACGACTTCAAGTATGTAATGTATAGTCTTGTCAAAGTCCAGAGAGGAGTTTATCGTCTTCATCACATCATTTACATACTTGAGCTCCCTGAACTTACGCTGAAGGTTTTTGTCCCCGATCAGCACCTTTTCATGAAGCATCTTGGACTGCTCCTTCAACTTTTCATTGGCGGATTGCAGCTCGTTCATAAGATGCTTGTTCTCAAGTATGATCTTCCTTTTGTTTACGCTTCTTTCCAATATCATGCTGATCGCCTTGGCATCATACGGCTTGGGTATAAAGTCGTACGCGCCGGCACGCAGCACCGAAACGAGTATGTCCGAATCTATATACCCCGTCATCATGATCGAGATGATGTCGGGGTACTCCGTGGTCACTATCCTCACAAGGTTAAGCCCGCTTAATTTGGGCATCTTTATGTCGGTGAGTATGATGTCTATTTTCCTGCCCGAACGCACGATCTCCAGCGCCTCAAGCCCGTCGGCGGCACCCTCGACCTCGTATCCAAGCTCATCGAGTATCTCCATGAGTATCTCACGAAGGAGTTCTTCATCATCTACCACAAGGACTTTCATCTTTAAATCAGTCATATATCACCCTTTTGACGCAGTCTTAAATACGGCGACTCCTCCAAACACAGCGGTATCATCCAGTTCTTCCTCTATCCTTATAAGCTGATTATACTTTGCAATGCGCTCGGAACGGCAAAGCGACCCGGTCTTGATCTGCCCGCAATTCAGTCCGACAGACAAATCGGCTATGGTCGTGTCCTCGGTCTCACCCGAACGATGCGAGACCACGATGGTGTACCCGTTTGTCTTTGCCATCTCAATCGTGTCCAGCGTCTCGCTGATCGTCCCGATCTGATTGACCTTTATAAGTATTGAGTTCGCGCACTTTTTCTGCAATCCCATGGAAAGACGGGCGACATTGGTCACAAAAAGGTCGTCACCCACCAGCTGCATCCTGTTTCCAAGCCTGTCGGTCATCTCCGCCCAGCCGGCCCAGTCATCTTCAGCAAGGCCGTCCTCAATGGATATAATGGGGAAGTCATCCGCCAGTTTTTCATAATAGTCTATCATCTCGCTTGATGAAAGCACGCGGCCGTCTCCGTCAAGATAATATTTGCCGTCCCGGAAAAACTCCGAAGATGCGGGGTCCAGGGCTATGAAAATATCCTTGCCAGGGACATAACCCGCCTGCTCGATCGCCTTTACAATATACTCGAGCGGCTCTCTGTTGTTGTTAAGATCCGGAGCGAAACCGCCTTCGTCACCGACTGTGGTTGCATAGCCGTTCTCATTCAGTATGCGTTTAAAATGGTGGAACGTCTCCGCCCCGTACCGCACCGCTTCCCTGATACTGGGCGCGCCTGCAGGCACGATCATATATTCCTGCAGATCCACATTATTAGGCGCATGCTGGCCCCCGTTGAATATGTTCATCATGGGCACCGGCATGACTCGTCCGCCGATCCCGCCTATATACCTGTAAAGAGGAAGTCCCAGCAGATCGGCACCGGCCTTCATGACAGCCATGGACACGCCAAGCATGGCATTGGCGCCAAGCACTGACTTGTTAGCTGTCCCGTCCAGTGCGATCATCATATTGTCAACAGCGCGCTGATCCGTGGCATCCATGCCTATCAGTTCCGGCGCTATGATCTCATTTACATTTTCGACCGCCTTTGAGACACCTTTGCCCAGATATCTCTTTTTGTCCCCGTCCCGCATCTCAAGGGCTTCATGTTCTCCTGTGGAAGCGCCTGACGGCACGATCGCCCTGCCAAAAGCTCCGCTCTCGGTATATATGTCAACCTCCACCGTGGGATTTCCCCTCGAATCCAGTATTTCTCTTGCCATCACATCGACTATTTCAGCCATTTTGACCTCCTTTAATAACCCGCTGTCTTATCTACCTTAGCATCTGTCTCTTTTCCCTGTAGGTACAGAGCGAGATTTTTCATAAAAAACTCCGCGGTCAGCCTGAGATATTCCGGAGAATCCCCGGAGGTGTGCTGGGTCAGCAACACGTTATCCATATCCCAAAGAGGCGATGACGGCGGCACCGGTTCCTCCGCGGTGGCGTCAAGCAGCAGCCCCCGCAGATGCGAACAATTGGCTATCATCTCATCCTCCGCCACATGCTGCCCTCTGCCCACATTTATAAAGATCGAACCTTTCTTCATCGAACTGAAAAACTTCTTTCCCAATATCCCGGTGGTCTCCGGAGTAAGCGGAAGTATGTCCACCACAGCATCCATGTCTCCGATCAGTTCATACAATGAACTCATGGCATATACATGTACGCCCTCTGTCTCAGGCTCGGCCACATTACGCCTGATACCGGACACGTCCGCGCCCAGCGCGTTCAGTTTTAACGCAGTATACATCCCTATATGTCCAAGGCCCAGTATAAGTATCTTCTTGCCGGAGAGCAGGCATTGCCCGCCAAGAACGGCGTCTTTATCCCATTTTTTTTCATGCTGAAGCTTTACCGCCTTATCAAATCCCGAACAAAAATAAAGCAGGCCAGATATAATATGCTCAGATATATACGGCGGATGAAGGCCTTTGGAGGAAGTGACCAATATGGAGGGATCCATAAGGCACTCATGCATGGTATGATTCACACCCGCCAGTGAAATATGCACCCATTTGAGCTTTTTGGCTTTTCTGCAGAGGTCGTAACCAAGCTTATACCCGAAAAAGATATCGGCGTCGACGATCTCCGTCTCAAGCTGGCTTTTATTCTCGGTGATAACGAACCTGTGGGCCTCCAGCAGCCGGGGAGCCGTCGCAAGTCCCTCGCGTATCAGATCGCGGTCACTTTCGTTTCGGCCCAAACCGACTACGATCTTATAAGCCATAATGAAAACCTCCGTCAACCGCTATGGTTAATCTATACCAGTTTGGCAATTTCGTCAATATGTGAAAAAGAGAATATCTCCGTACGGCCGGGTTCGACCGGCAAAATAAACCTGATATCACCGTTACTCTTCTTTTTATCACCGGTGATAAACCTGAGGGCCTTTTTTCTGTATTTGTCAAAAAGACGCGTGTCGAGTCCGATCCTGCAAAGATATCCGGAAAAATAACCCGGAAGCCCGCCAAGGGGGAAACCCATTTTTTCAGACATCCTCATCGCAGCCAATATGCCGAGCCCCACGGCCTCGCCGTGTCTCAGGCGATATGAGGACGCGGTCTCAAGGGCATGGCCCCATGTATGTCCCAGATTAAGGTTCATCCTGACGCCAATGTCATATGGGTCTTCGCTGACAAAGGAACATTTGATCTCAACCGCCCGCTTGACAATATTCAAAAGCTCAGCCTTATCCCGCATGACCTCATCGACGTCCTTTCCCATAAGCCGGTCAAAGATCGATATGTCGCTGATGAAACCGTATTTAACGGTCTCAATAAGTCCGCTGACAAAATCCCTTCTGTTAAGCGTGTCAAGATAAGCGGTATTGATAAACACTTCTTTGGGAAAATAAAAAGAACCGATACCGTTTTTGCTTTTGCCGCCATTGATCGCAGTCTTCCCTCCGATAGCCGCATCCACCTGTCCGACCAGTGTCGTGGGGCGCAGCTGAAGAGGCATGCCGCGCTTATACAGGGAGGCGGCCAGTGCTCCCAGGTCGGTTATCGTGCCTCCGCCCATGGCGGTAAAGAGGGCTGTACGCTCAATGCCGCGGCTGCTCATATCCTTGAACAGTTTTTTCAGATATTTGAATCTCTTGATCTTCTCTCCGCCTTTAAATGCTGTAAATGCGTGTTTCGAGGGTCTGAGTTCCTTTCCGTATATGGAAAAAAGGCGTTTGTCTACAAGAAAATAGCCGTCATTGACGGAAATGGAAGACACTCGCGACGGGTCATGCGTGATGGTGATTTCCGTATCGAGACACTTCAGTTTATGTTCCACTCTTATCAAACCTCCGCCGCAGATGTTTTTCGACATTAGGGGTGACAAAGTTGTGAAGTTCCGCTCCCATCGACGCAAGTTCCCTGACAACGGAAGAATTAAGATACACATATTCCAGGGAAGGCATCAAATAGATGGTCTCAAAATCCTCGTCAAGTTTACGGTTTGTGAGGGCGATCTGCATCTCATATTCAAAATCAGATATGGCGCGCATGCCCCGTATTACCGCTTCGACATTCTTCTGTCGGGCAAAATCCACCAGCAGCCCGTCATAAGATTCAACCGTGATGTTCGGATTGTCTCCAAACAGTTCCCGGACCATCATGACCCGTTCGTCGATGTCAAATAACGGCGTCTTTTTTTCGCTGAGAGCCACCGCCACTATCAGTCTGTCAAAGAGTTTAAAGCTTCTTTTGATTATATCCATATGCCCTTTTGTTATGGGGTCGAATGTTCCGGGATATATACCCACGCGCATGTCAGCTCCTTTTTTTCAAAAACCAGAGTGTGCTGTCCGCAATCTTTCTTTCTCTAATAATATCCCATTTTTCGTTGTTTTTAAACGAATATTTTTTCTCCGTCTCACAGGCGATCATCCCTTCATCGTCGAGTATAAGGTCTATCCGGGTCTCGCCAATGACCCTGTTGAGATAATCATTCCTGAACGGAGGATCCATGATAATGAGGTCGAATCTTCGGCCTCCCGCCGCAAGCCTTTCCACAGCATCAAAGACATCCGCCGTGATCACAGATGTGCAGCCTTCAACACCGAAATCAGCGATGTTTTTCCCGATTATTGAAAGGCTTTCCCGGTTGTTTTCCACAAAAGTCACATCCGCGGCGCCCCGTGACAAGGCCTCAAGGCCAAGATTGCCGGTCCCCGCGAAGATGTCAAGCGCCCTCATACCCGAGGGAACGACATGGTTCTCTATTATGGCGAAAAAGGTCTCCTTGACCCGCCCCAATGTGGGGCGGAGATTCGGGATCTTCAGGGAATGGATCTGTTTTCCTCTAAATCTGCCTGCTATTATCCTCACGAAAACCCCGGATCTTTCAAATATCGTCTTCTATCGGGTTCAGGAGCACGCCTTTTTCAGAAAACACGAACGTCTTCATGGTATCGCTGTAGGTCCATTTGTCCACGGTCCCGTATACGTCATCGTCTTCCGCATCTCTGATCTGACCGGGCTCTCCGTATTTGATCCATATCCTGCCCTTGTCAGTGAACATCCCCTTTGTCAGATACCCGAAATTCATGTTGGCATATTTCACTCTGTTGATCTGCTGTCTTTTGAACGCCGAGGATTCCATCCCCAGTTTCACCGATATTTGCTCTACTTCGGCGGAAAACATCATGTTCCTCTTATCCTGCGGAGCCGCGATGATGGCATTCATCCTCTCCGGAGTCGACCAGTACAGCAGCGTCTCAAATATCATACGGCCGGCCCCGTCATCAATACCGCCGTATATCTGCCTGTACGAAAGACAACCTGTCAAAGAAAGAGCCGTCATCACAAAGATCAGGTAAAAGACTATTATGCGTGGCCTCATTCAGCCGCCTCTGCGGGCTCCGGCTTATCCGCAAGCCTGAACAGCCTCGAAAACTCCCGTGTCTCGCCGCTGATGTCGTCAATAAAGGTCACTCTGAAACTGTACACACCCGGCGTGGCAGTGGAAATGTCCAGAAACACCTGCTGATTGCCGTCAAGAGAGGCGTTATCGGCTGTCATCGAGTCCGAAAATATTTCGATCTGCGACAGCTCGTGCACCAATGCATATTTGATCGTAAACGCGCCTTTGAGAGTGTTGTCTCTTTCGGCAATGTGATAATACTCAAAATAAAATCCGACCGCTCTGTTTTTGTCGTAATACCTGTCGATGGTGGGCACAAGATACATGCCGCGGCGATAAAACTGCCTGTCATTTACCGTGTTAAGGCTGTATATGAATATCGGCTCGGTGATGTCAAGTTGGATGTTTGCCATGTCTATTGTATTATAGCTTTTGATCAAAGCGGATGCATTCTCGCCTTTGTTCCCGTTTACGGCAAGCTGCAGGTCGGAATAAACGCCTTTTTCAATGCTGAGCGTCTTTACAAATATGCCGTCACCCTCGGGGCTCAGATAAACAGCGGAGCGTTTGAACTTGAAGGATTCTTCATACTTGTAGCCCATGTCATCCTTGCCGCGGATCGACACGTGAAACTGATCGCTTTTGATGTTTTTAAAGTCCTTGATCTGAAGGATGACATCAAAATCAAGCTTCACATAGCCTTTGCCGAGAGAATCGAACAACTGATAATACACGTCAAAATTGCCGTCCATCTTGTTTGATGCGCAGCTGTCCTCATATAACTTGACAGTCTCCGCTATCTTTGCTTCCCTTTCCTCTTTTGATTCAAAAGTGATCTCATCGGCAAAGGCGCCGAGAGCAAAAAAGATACATAATAAAAGAACAGATATGCGTTTCACGTCAATTCCACCTTCCTTTTACATTTTACCATAACCCGCGTCTAATTACCCAAGCGGTCATCTTCCAGATTGACCAGCATATATTCCCCGGAGGTCTCATCGACAATAAATATGAACTCAACGCCATACTGCGAGTATTTCCACTGTTCGACCTCGCCTATGCCGTCTTCCTCCGTCTTTTTCGTCTCATCGGGTTCGCCGTATTTGATGTAAATACGGCCCCGGTCCGTAAACATGCCTTTTTTATACGTGCCGAAACGCATGTTCACATGTCTGACACGCATAAGCTGCTGCTTTTTAAAGGTGTTTACATCCAGTCCGCGGTCTTCCGCGATCTTTTTGACTTCGTTTTCCGCGGATATGGCCATTTTTTGGCCTTCCATCTCAAAAATAGCGTCAAGCCGGTCCGAATCCACCCAGTATATCAGATACTCAAAGTATTTCTTTTCGTTCACATTATCTATTTTTCTGTAGACTTTTACATAGGATGTGCATGCGGTAAGAAACATGAGAAGCGCGGCTGTAAAAGCCGCGCCTGATACACGTGAAAATGCCTTATTCGCCCGAATTTTCCGTAGGCTCATCATGTTTTTCTTCCTTTACCTTGAAGAACAACTCCCTTTCAAATTTCAAACCCGACATATTATCGGTAAAAGTAAAGTTGACCCTGTAAATCCCGGAAATCAGAGAGCTTACATCGGGGAGATACATAATATAGTTCCCGTTTGCCTTGACTTCGTTCTTTTCCTCGCTTTTCGAGAAGACTTCCGTGTCGGTAGGCGCAAAGGTGATCTTATAATCAACGGTATAACTGCCTTCCTCATAAAGCGCGTCCACTGACAGATGATAGTATTCGAAATAGAAACCGAACTGTTTGTTCTTCTCGTAATACCCGTTCAGGTTCGGGACGATAAAATAATTCCTGCGGAAAAACTCATTGCGCTGTACGCCGTTTATGTCGGACACAAAAAAGGTGTCGGACAGTTTGGGCTTCAGGTCGCTCAGCTGCAGAGTCGCATAGGTGTCCAGGACAGCGGAAGCGGATTCACCCTTGTTGCCGGTGATCTTGATCTCCACGCCGCTGTATATGCCCTTTTCGAGGTTGAAGTTCAGCAAAAAAATGCCGCATCCCTCATTGTTGACATATGCATCGCTTTTCTTTACTTTCCACTTTTTATTCACGGTGAATCCCATGTCATCCTCACCGCTGAAAGAGACGGTAAACCTGTCGCTTTGAACGGCTTCATAATCCGATATCTGGAGTATGAGGTCCACGTTGAGCTTGATATAGCCCTGGCCCATATAGTTAAACACTTTATAAAAACCGTTTATGTTCCCGTCCAGCCTGTCCAATGTGGCTTCGTACTTGGAAGTCTCCTCAGCCAGCCTGGCCTCATACTGCTCCATGGTCATCTGCGGGTTTTCCGCAGAGTCTTCAGTGCTGTCCGGCGATGCCGTGACATCCTGTGCGCTCACAATCGCAGAAAACAAAAATATCATAACAACAAGCATGAATTTTTTCATAATATCACTCTCCTCGTCGAACATATTACCATAATATTACTTTTTGTCAATTTGCTCAAGTCTGTCTACCGTTGTTTTCTTAAAAAATGCTATGGTAGACTCAAAGACCCGGACGGTCTCGTCGGTAAGCTCCAGCCCTTCGACCGTCTTCCAATAATCAAGGACGGTCTGGTATACTCGCATCTGGTGAACGGCCGACAAAAACCTCGAAGTGTAAGTGACGAGGGTGATCTCCCTGTGAGTGTCCTCACCGTACGTCATCGCCACTATGTAATTGCCCTTCCACTGCATCACGGGCAGTACCGTGCCCACTTCGGTATCAAGATACTTTTCAAACTCCGCGTATTCTTCCGGGACATGCCCTTTGTAGATATTCGTGGAATAGCGCAGCTTGCTGATATTGTCCTTCATATAGGATTCAAAAGCCTTTTTTGTATTGTATTTTGCGGCTATCTGAGTCGCGTATTCATAACTCGGCATGATCATGATCGCGAACTGTTTGGACGTGACCATCTTAAATTCTTCCGTATCATACAATTTCTCGATCTTCTCCGCCGGTATATCCTTGACGGATAGATTGGCCAGCACGTTGTCATACCATGCGCTGAATATATAGTTTTTAAACAGTTCGTCGGCGTTTTTCGTGATCTCCTTATCCACAGCCATGGCTTCGGCCTCCAAAGCCGCAAGCATATCCTGCAGTGTGGATTCCACGATGGGGGCTACCGATGTCATTGTAAGCTGAGCCTTGAGAAGCGGGTTCTGCTGTTTTTTGACGTCCATTGCCGCCAGCATCTCATTTTTTGTCACGATGCGGCCGTCGATGCTGAACATGGGGGTCTCCGGGTCCTTTGAAAGGAAACCCATATAATTTTCGGAATAATATTCGACATTGTACTTTTTCTTCAGTTCTTCAAAGAAGATATACTTCCTGTAATCCATAAGGCCCATATTGAGCAGTTTTTTATTGTTTTTGATCGCAGAGACGTCATGGTCTTCTTTTTTAAGTATCTTTACGATATGATAGCCGAACGGGTCCCTGATCATCACGGGCTCGCCCACTTTTAAGGTATTCATGACATAATAGAAATGCGATGTGACCTTGTTTGTGGACAGATCGATCTTGTCAAGTATGCCCTGCCTTGTCCTGGTGGCAGTCTCAAGCGAATATTCCGCCGCGAGCTGGCTGAAGCCGTCAAAGGATTTAAGCTTTTCATACTCAAGCATGACCTTGTCGGCCACATCCTTGTCCGTATGAAAAATATGCTGAATCGTATAGCTATACGGTATTATTTTCATATATTCACGTTTAACATTTTTGATTTTTTTGACTATCTGCCTGTTGAACAAAGCGACTTGTTTTGCTTCTGTCACGGATTCCTGATATTTTTGATTCTCCCGCACCTTGAATGCGTCGAGATCCACGATCGCCTCTTCGATGCTTCCCATGATCGCTTCAGGATGTTCCTTGAAGGCGTATATTTTTTTACCGTCATATTTGCCGACAAAAAAACCCTTGTCTTTCGATCCGCAAGCGGTGAAAAGCAATATAAGAACTGCCGTTATCATTATGGCGGTTATACTCTTTCTCATTTCGGTGAACTCCTTCCGGTTTAGAGGATAAAAGGGGGAGGGGGGATTCCCCTCCCCTTTTTAAGGTTCGATATTAGAAATTGAACCCTACTGAGAACACATGTGAGTCGTCAAGATCCTCATGTGTCTTATAGGCATAATCAAATACCATTGCGTAGCTGTCCGAGACATTGGCGACAATGCCGGCGCCGGCGGAATACCTGTTTGTCCAGTCTTCTTCCTGGTAAACGATATAGCCGCCTCTGAGCGCGAACTCAAAGCCGTCAAGGCCGATGTACTTGTATTCCATACCGAAGTTGAAGGATTCTTTCTGATCATTGGTCTTGTATATCGAAGTATACAGCGTACCAACGTGATCATCAAGATCGCTCAACAACGCGGAATCGGCACCCATGAAGTCGCCGCTAAGTGCGACAACTATCTTGATGGGCGCGCCGAATTCCTTGGTATTCATCTCAACGGCTCTGTCAGGATCCGTTGTAGAGGGAATATCGTCACCGGTGGTGGTGTCGGTAAGCAGCCAAAGGTCATTACCGTTGAATTTTGTATCGGCGCCGAAGTTCTCCAAGATCGCAGCGATCTTGATATTCGAGAACTGAAGGCGATAAAGTGTGGACACGTCAAAGAGCATTGTCGCAGCTGCAGTGTTGTATATCTTCTCTTCAACGTATTTGACTTTCATACCGATTGAAAATCTTTTGGTAACGCGGTAGCCCATACCGGCTCCGATTGCCATGTCATGATACTCATATTCCACGCCTGTTCCGTCGGGAGCATCCAATGTGGTGATCTCGATGGGATCCGTGCTAAGGTACTGTGCCATGACGCCCAATGCGATTCTTTCGCTGACCTTTGTTGATATGGCAAAATTGCTCAGATCAAACAGGCCGTCATAAAGAGCCATATTGGTATAATACATGGAAGTACCATCTATGTCAGCTATTTCCGATACGTTACCGAACATCGCTGCCGCGGTAATATCATTACTGTATACAGCTTCACCGAGAGCCGCTTGCTTGGCTGTTGCAGGAAGCTTCAGGAAAGAAAAACCGGACATACCTCTGTTATCCGTGTCTTTCTGCCCCGCAGGATCGAAATCAACCGCATAGGAAAGCGTGGCAAAGCAGGCGATTATCAAAATTATTACGCTTAATTTCCTCATACTCTCCTCCATTTCTATCTTACGACAGCAAATGTGCCTTTTGTCTTGCCTAAGTCAGATTCGATCACGTAAATATACATACCGGGAGCAATTTCCTGATTATATTTAGTCAAGAGATCCCATGATGCCCAGGCAAGACCGTTATCATGTGCGATCTCCCTAAGCAGGTCGCCGTTGATATTGAAGATCTTGATAGTACATTCACCGGGAATGTGGTTAAATTTGACTTCAGAAACTTCACTGTACGTATCCCAGCGTGTTCCAACGAACAGCGGGTTAGGTACAACTCTGACCTCGTCGAGGTTCTCAACCGGCGAAGAAGCGGGGACAATGTCAAATTTATTGTCGCCTGCGGCCGCTGACAGTGAACCGGCGTAGTCCTGAGCCTGTACTGTATATTTGTATTCATAACCGAATACGTTGTCTGTGATGATTATCACGTAAGACTCTGCAAGGGTCTCGTCGTCGTTCATCCTGAATCCGATCTTGAATACAAGGTCGGGATCGCTTTCGATGATCACGTTGCCGTAATTATCGGGCTGCACCCATATGATGTGATTATTCGCATAATCGGCATCCTTGATAAAGTAGGATGACAAGACACTGGGAGCAACGGCTTCTATGTACTCATAGAACGAATATATACCCGCGGGATCGCCCCACCAGTAGGGATCGTTCAATGCATAGAGATTAAGAACAGTCGCATAAGTAGCGCCGTCATAACGTTTGATGATATAATTGGCGACTATGAAATCCTCCGACAGCTGTGTGATGAAGGATGATTCCGAATTACCCATGATCTCAAGCTGTATGGTCTGGTTTTCAAATCCGTAGAGAGCCGACCATCCCTGTGTAGCAAGCATAACGGGACGGATAGGCGCAAACTTGGGCGCAAAGCCGTTCTCATACAGAAGCTCCAGAGAGTCGTTAAGTTCCATGGCCGCATCATATGTGGCTTCGCCTTCCTGAGGATAGTCGTAACCATCCCAGCCTTCCTGCGCGCCTTCGATCGCGAATATGGCGAACACAAGATTCGCTTTTTCCGCGGGCGCCAGGGAGCCCATATACCATCCGAGGGTGGAAGAGGCGCTTCCGCGTCTGTATCCGCCGCCGTATGAAGGATCAAGAGTGCTTCTCCAGTAATAATAGAACTCGGAAGCATTCTCAAGATGATCGGGTTCGTAACAGTAATTGATACGTCCGGAGACCATCAT
>CAZJQC010000005.1:26754-27953 GCA_964548195.1 uncultured bacterium
CACATGAACACATACTCATGGAAACCGGCGGCAAAATTCTCATATGTCCTGCTGCTCTGGTTGTCAAAAGTGACATCAAACACGACTGTTGTGTCGATATATGATGCTGTCCATGCATAGGCTCTGATCAGTATAACAACGTCCATGTCTCCGTAGGGAGCCGCTGTGGGGTCGCCGGTCTGCTGTGCGCCGGTTCCCAGCCATTTGGCATCGACCATCGGAAGCACCATGTCCATGTCGCCTACGATTCCTCTGGCCCTGATGATATAAGCATCACCGGCGGTAAGAGGAGTGACATCGCCGGCATTCATGTTGATAGCAATGCCGTTGAATGTGGCATCGGTATCGGGAGCGAATGTCGCAACGGGTGTCGTACCGTAAACGGGATCATAGTTGGTGTCATAGCTTGTGACCTCGAAGATATCGAAATCAGTGCCGTCAAAGACCATGATATAATCTGTAAGGTCTGTGATCAGGCTTGTGTCATCAACATAAAGATGATAGGCCTTTTTGTCAGGATCAGCCAGCTCATAGCCCGGTAAAGGGTTGAGGAAAGCGTCACTTGAATGGTAATCTCCGGTATTCACATTGATCCACGGTTCAACAGAAGCGGAATTATATGCATACTTGAGGTTACTGTAGGGCCATTTCACGTCGGGAGTACCGGTTCCCAGCGCGGGGCTGTACCAGTCTTCATCAACGCTTGTCGTCACATTGGACACTCTGTAGTCTTCGCCGCCGAGTGAGTTGATCACATAGCTTGTGGCGACGTTGGCCTGCTGTTTGGTGCCTGTTATAAAGGCGCCCTGTGTGTACTGAGTCCCATCCCATACTGTGGGGACGGAAACATCAGGGTTGAGCTCCGTAGCGACGGGCCCGGGTGCTGCCAGTCCGTTACCCCAGATGAACATGGGGCCGAACGCATAGGTTCTTCCACCGGGTGTGGGGAAGGACTGATTCAGCAATCCACCGGCTTTTTGGGGATACTGAGGTCCCGTAAAATATCCGGAGGAATCGTTAAAATAGAAACGTACATTATTTACATCTAAATATGTATCCTTGGCCGAAGCGAAGGAAAACATAAGGAGACAGATAAATAATACGAATGTAATTTTTTTCATATACTCTCTCCTCCCTCATTAAAAGGACAACTCAATGCCCAATCTGATTTCACGAGGCAATCCGTACGCGCCAAGATT
>CAZJQC010000005.1:28053-56489 GCA_964548195.1 uncultured bacterium
TTAGCTTCGGAAACTTCGTTGCCGGAGATATTTGTCCTGGTATAGGGAAGGCCTGACTGAGCGCTGAGTCTCACGGAGAGCTCAGTGTTCTCAAGAGGTCTTACACCATAGATCGCAAATCCTTCGCCTTTTCCCAAGCCCATTGCTACGCTTGCGGAAACTGTGTGGCGTCTGTCGTAATCCAGATATGTAGTCCTTACCGGAGGTACATAATCGGGTTCGTCAAGCTGAGACACATCGGCTTCGGCTTCGGAAGCTGATCCCTTGGCCATTGAGAAGCCGTAGGCCAGATCATATGAGAAATGGTCAGCAAATCTCTTGGTCAAAGTAAGGTCTATGCCTATGATACGGCTGAAGTCCTTGTTGACGTACTGATACAGCTTCTTGCCGCTGTACTCGTTCAATACGATACTGAGGACATCAGAAGTCTCTTTGAAATAACCTACGATGCCGATACCGAGCACGTCTGAAAGTCCCTGTTCAAAAGCGACTTCATACTGTACTGATTTCTGAGCGTCAAGGTCCGGGTTTCCGTAGTAATCCTGATCCACAGGCCTCTCTATGTGAGAGAATATGGCTTCATATGAAGGATACTGATAGAAATGGCCGTAAGAGAACCTGAACACACCCGTATCACTGAGCGGATAAGATATTCCAAGACGAGGCATGACATATGTCTTGGCCTCGGCACTGATCTTACCATCTTCCATGTAGGTGCCCTTGAGGGGGTTTCCTGAGGAAACTTCCGCAAGATGATCATTTATGGCATCGCCGGGATTTTCATAATAATCCACATTGGGATTATAATGCTCTACACGGGCGCCTATATTGATGATCATATCTTCTACTTCTATCTTGTCCTGAACAAATGCATTGATGTTATAAGGCTGTACGGCATACATGTCCGCTCCGCCCAATTCAGAGCGAAGTGAGCTGTAATATTCATACTCGATGTCATCACGGTTGTATGTGACGCCCATTTTAAGCTGGTTGTAACGGTCGGCCTGCCATGTGTATGCCAGGGCGACTTTCACAGCTTCATCGCTGTATTTGAAGTAATAAGGCGCAAAACCGGTGTAACAAAGCCATGAGTAATCGGCGATGTTCAAGTATCCGAGGTTTACATTGGTAGAGTATACGGAATCCGTATCCCATCCGAGGAACTCGGTGTAATGCAGCCCGTTGTTGTTGCTTTCACTGGCATCATACTGTGAAGAAACGCTCAGTTCATAGAACATGCTCGAATTCAGAGTATGCGTGAAGCTCAGGGTGTAGAAATCATGATGTGATACTGTGTCATACATGTCTGTGTAACGGTATGCGGAGTTTCCGCCGTATCCCGTGTACCATCCGTAATAGTTGTCGAAGTAATGGCCTGTCTGCATGTTGACCACCGCAGAAAGCTTCATTGTCTTCATGGGACGGAACGAGAAGTTACCGTAATATTTCCATGTCCTGTTGAACTCTTCGGGCGAATAACCGCGCACGTAGGGCTCATAACCATTATCGATGAGGAACTCTGCCGTACCCTGATCCGGATTAGTCGGATCATTGTATATGTCAAGCAGCTGCTCCACAGTATAATAGTTGGTCCAGAACTTAGCTTTGGGATGATACAGGTAATAACCGTTGTCATCGTCATAGCTGTATGAGAAAGCAAACGAGGCGTCCCTCAAAAAGGGCACGGGCACAGGGCCGGATACATAAGCGTCAATGACATCGTGGCCGATATCATCGCCGTACTCGGTCAAATACCTACTCGTCTTATACCCCACCTTGGCGTGATAATCTTTCTGTCCGCTTTTGGTGACGACTTTGACTATACCTGACATAGCTCCGCCGTATTCGGCGTTGAAACCGCCGGTTACGACCTTCATCTCTTCGATTGCGTCTGATGAAAGGTTAAATGCTGAAGTACCGAACAGGTTCGCGTTAACCGCGATGCCGTCGATAATATAAGATACTTCGTTAGACCTGCCGCCGCGGACATGCAGCTCTCCGCCGCCGCCCTGCACGACACCGGCCTGCTGTTCGAGGACACCGGTAACCGTCGGATTGACCAACTTGGCTATCTGCGTGTTGTCGAAAGTCTTGGACGATGACGTATTGTCCTTCTGGACAATGGGCCTGGTGGCCTGAACGATGATCTCTTCTTTTCCTGCTACCTTTGATTCCATCTTGAAATCAACGGACGTAGTGGTATCAGCGGAAACGATTACGTTTTCCTGTGTAAGATACGAATATCCCACGATCTGACACTGTACGTTGTGGATTCCGGGAGGAACCTGAAGAATAAAGTAACTACCATCGGCCTGGGTAAATGCGCCAAGAGATGTCCCCTGGACCATTACCGTTGCACCGGCTAATGGCTCACCGGTCGAGGCGTCTATTACTTTGCCTCTGATCTTACCGGTGGTACCTGCGAATACAGTAACAGTCAAGAGCAACATGACAATCATAAGCGCTCTAAATTTCTTTAAAACCATACCGCAAACTCCTTTCCTTTTCCTTTTAGTATAAACAACCCAACCATATTGATTTGCAGATAAGCGAGACAATCACCCCCTTCTTTCATCTTTCAAAAGACACAAACTAAATTAGATTGTTTTTAAAGCTTATGTTAATAATTTTCCACTGTCAAGCTAATTTTTCGGAATACGTTTAATTATGTAAAGGAGATAGGGGGCGCGGCAAGCGCGCCCCCAAGTGGTCAGAAACGGAATTTTACCGTGAAGAGATGTGTCTCCTCAAGTCTTTCATATCCGTTGTATGCGTAATCGAAGCCTATGCCCAGTCCAGTGCTGTCATAGTCCACTCCGCCGCCGAATGAATAAGTCGCGTCGATTGAATCTTCGACAGTCGCCATGCGGTAACCCGCCCTGGCCGCCACTGAAAATTCAGCGTTGACGTTATATTCGAATTCGCCGCCGACATTGACCTGTTCGGCATTGTCCACGGGGTTCATGAAATCAATGGCCACCATGGTGGTCATGTTTTCAGTCACATAAGGCTCATACACGAAACCCACTTTAAGTGTCATGGGAAGTTCGTGGTCTTCAGTGTACTGCGAGAAAGTATATTCATACTCGTCGGAAGTACCTGTCGCGCCGTCCACCACTTCGGTGAAGACCTTGTCCAGCTGTCCGCCTTCGAATTTCGGTTTGGTACCGAAATTGTTTATGCTGAGGGCAGCTATAAGGCCCTTGACGGGAGTGTGATATTTCACGCCCGCGTCAACAGCTATTGCATTGGCTTCCATGTCCCAGATCTTCTGGGAGATGGCTTTTACCGTGAACCCGAAATCAACGGTCTTCAACAGCCTTTTGGCGAATGAAACGCCTATAGCCGTATCGGAAGCGCCGAACTCGGCACCGTTTCCGTCGGGTTCTTCTATTGTAGTGACTTCCATCTCCGGATAGGCGAAATGCGTGAAGCTTATCGCCATCTGTGTAGCTTCGGAAACGGGGAACGTCACCGCAACATACTCGAACTTGATATCGGCCAGCCACTCACTGTGAGTGAACATGGCCTCATAATCCTGAACGTTGATGAGTCCGGCAGGATTATAAAACAGCGCCGAAACTCCTTCGGAAGCAGCCGTACCAACATCGCCCATACCCACAAACTGTGCGTCGGGGGCAACCTTCAGGAATGTACCCGAAGCCTGACCACCCTGGGTCATATCGGCGGCACTTACGGAGGAAGCTAACGCTACTATAAGGATAGCTATAACAAATATATATTTCCTTAACATATACTAACCTCCTCTACCTGATGACGGCGAAGGTGCCTTCGGTCTTGGTATCGTCGTCAACGTAAATAACGTAGATATAGATTCCACTGGCTATATCCTGGTTATCTGTGTTACGGACATCCCATTCCTCGGTACCGGTGCCGTTGTCATGATGAAGTATTCTTACAATATCGCCTGCGACCGTATAAACGTAAATGTCGCACTCGCCCGGCAGATGCGTGAACTCGGCCTTACGGCTTGTCACGTTCTGATCCCAGCTGTTTATGGGATATATCGGGTTCGGCACGACTTTTACCGCGCTAAGGTCGATGGTGTCGCTTGCAGTCATGGCGCTTGTATTTACTTCCCAGTATTCACCGCCGGTGATTATATTCCCGTCCTGATCGAACGCTATTTCAGTTCCGTCAACAATGGGATTTGTCACGATGGTGTAATAAAGCGCGTCTCCGTCGCTTAGTGAATACGTGCCGTCGGTCACGGAACCGTATATCACGGCGCCCGTGTTCATCTCAGGCGTCAGCTGATAATCGACATCAACAGGAGCTATACCGGCAGCATAGTTGACGTTTTCGCCCATAAGCGCGAAGTCGTCCGCCACAGGTATGTAGGCACCGTAAGGTGTCCAGCCTGCCACGTCTTTATCGATATTAGCGTAATAGTTCACGCCGGCTTCGGTGAAGTTGACTTCGAACTCGTCGCCGTACGCTCCGCCTGCGATCTCAATCACATACGCGGGGTCGCCTGAACCATTCTGGATGGTGTATACATCGCCGACTACGCTTCCTATGGCGCCTGTGAGCGTGCCTGTGCCCCATGCCTTCCGCAATATAACGGGAGAGTCATCATTGGGCGCAAAACGGATAACGAGGTCTTCCTCGATAAGTCCGGATGCTACAGACAGGTCCATGGCAGGCATTGCAGTCACGCTGCCGGAAGCACCGCTTACGCGTGAAACGGCAACTTCATATACATCGCCTGTATGGAAAGTCAAGCGATAATCGCCGGGATCGCCGTATCTCGGTGCATAGAAATAAGGCTCCATGGCAAGATACGCCGCAGCCTCATAACCGTCCGTGACTTCCGTTGCGGGGTCACCCGTAAGGTCTGTCACGATCTGGCCGGTAAGATACACATCCTCGCCGTAGGCTTCGCCGAGGACCACGTAATACCCGTCAAAGAATATACAGGTATCAAGTCCGGGCTCAAACCTGGGCGTCCAGTTAACTCCGAAGAGATCCCAGTGTGTTACCAGGAATCCGCCGGCATAACGGTCGCCGGTAAGGCCTGCGCGGGGGACCATGTAGGTGTCCACGCCGGTATAGGCGGTCTCCTGCACATCAAGAGCATTGATCTCCATGGTCCCGGGCTCAGTCTCAACGAAAGTGAGCTCGAAATCATGGCCCGTGCCCATGCGCGCCGTCCAGGCGTAGTCGCCTACGAATGTGTTGGCAGCGGCATCATATTCGCCGGGGTTTGATGATATGGTCTCAATGCTGTTGAATGTATAATCATAATGTACATCATCGGTAGCGGCAACGACAGTATACTGTACTCCGTCAATCGCTTCCGTGAGGTATGTCTTGGCATAGTTTCCTTCACCAAGGTTGTCGGCCAGGAAATGGTCGGCCACATATTCCATGGTGTCAAGGTCTATTACTGAATATACCATTCTGTTGGCATTGGAGCCCTCTTCCACCTGTATCCTGTAGGTGTGCCCGGTAACAAACTGAGGTTCGATGATCTCAGCCGTTATTGTGCCCGGGTTGCCGCCTACGACAACGCTTCCGCCATTAAGAGGCTCGGGAGCGAGCGGAGGCGCAGTGCCTGCAGCATCGGTCCGGCCCTGTGCGAAGTAAGCGTCGCCCAGAGATTCAAGTGAGCTGGGTTCGTTAAGCTGTGCATCATAAGACACGACTTTGTAATAATAGGCTATGCCGTTTATTACATCCGTATCAAGATATGAATGCTTCAGTGTCGACAGGTCATAATCGGCTATCTCTTCCCACGGACCCGCAGGTGAAGATGCTTTGTATACCCTGTATCCCGCGAAGTCATACTCGATGTAATCGGGATCATACACTGTTGCCAGCGGATCACTTGCCACCGCATAATACGGGTCTGCAAATGACTCGGCGGCGGAATCCCAGCTGACAAACACTTTTCTGTCAAGGGACTGTACCACAGCTTCGGGTTTCTTCGGAGCCGAAGGCAGAAGATAATCGTTGTCGAATATAAACTGCGCGGCTTCGGAGTTGCCTATAAGTGTCCTGTATTCCCTGCCGTCTGTGCCGGTGACCGAAACTGTGGCTGAATCGCCCAGCTCGTATCCGGGTATAACGGCGACAACGACCGTAGCGGTCTCACCGGCGGCGAGATCGAAGGGGCCTGTTGTCATCATGAAACGTTTGTCGGCGGGGCCGGCATCCGTATCAAAGGGGTTGTATGCGTCTCCGGCCATGTTGTAACCGGCCATGAGATTGTATCGCTGCACATCGTTTACGGGCGCCACGTCGATACTGAAGATCTTGAACGCCGTAAGGCCTATCGGATCTCCGAACTCGTCATCGGGTGACTGCAGGAAATCGTATCCGATATATCCCGCATGGCCGTAACTTTCGGTACCGTCATTATCATAACAGTAACCGACGTTATGTGTCTCGTCATATCCCACCATATCATCGACCGCGTTACCGACATCGGGATCCTGTACAAGGCCCATGTAGGCATCGGTCAATCCGGAAGTGCCCTGGTTGGTCACTTCGTATATGATGAATATGATATCGTTGTTTGACGGATAGTTCCACTCATAAGACTTCTGAACGACTTCTATGTTCAGAGGCGTATGGATGTTTCCCGCTGACTGAAGAGGCGGATTGGCATAGGCATCATTGTACACGGCATAAGAGTCGAGTACTGATTTGATCTCTGCCAGAGGCCAGTCGGCATCGCTGGAAAGATATACTTTCCACTGGTTATCGACATAGCCGGGAGAACTTGGGTCCATATCGCCGGGTGTAAATTCCGAAGAACCATCCGATGAGATGTATCCGCTTGTTACGTACTTTTCAGTCCCCACCAGAGCGCCGAACCACATGCCGGCGCCGTATATATACTGAGCGTCACCATTCTGATACGCCCAGTAACCACCGGCGGAGGTTATACCATCATCGACTCCGTGCTGACCAAAGTTGTTTATGGTCATCCAGAATCCGTTGGCCTTGAGCCATTTGACATCAAGACCTTTGTAGTGAACCTTATCTACACTTGTCTCTCCGAAAGAAGCGGTAAAGGCAAGCGAAATAATAAATATTAATATCCATAATTTCCTCATCCGCTACCTCCTTTAAAAGGAAATTCCCAGTCCGAATCTAACGTAACGAGGAGCTCCGAAGAATTCAGGGTTGGCACCGTAGAACTCTTTATACTTATCCGCAAATGTATAATCATCGGAAGGATCGGTGTCTGCTGCGGCTTCCGCATTGTCATACAATCCGTTGTCGTCCGGCTCGCCTGTCGTAGCATATACTGAGTTATAGTTGACCCAGTTGAACAGGTTCGAGATGGAACAGAACACGGACATATTCAATGCGCGATCCATTACGTTAAACTCGAAATCTTTATTGATTCTCATGTCAAGGCTTTTTGTGCCGGGCATCCTCACTGAGTTCATGGGGCCGATGTTTCTGTTAGTAGTGTCCTTGGGCGTGTAAGGCGCGCCGGACTCATAGCTGAACAGAAGGTTGACGCCGGCGTTCTGCAGCGGCTTCATGCCGAAGAGTTCCGGTCCGTCTCCCTGACGGGTCCTGAAATCGAGGTTGACCTTAAGCGCATGACGTCTGTCGAATGCAAGAGGATACTTCTTCGCAGGAGGAGTCCTGAGGCCGCCGGACACAGTCACGACGCCATAGTATCCGTCTCTCTCGGAGGAAGAGTTACCGTTCGCCCATGAAAGCGAATAGTTGATGTCGCCGCTGATATAATTGGTATACAGCTTCGACAATCCGATCTCCATACCCCTGACCTGTGCATATCCGCCGTTTGTATAAAGCGTATACGCCTTGATCGGGTCCGGAACCTCTTCTGTGTAGAGAAGGTTGGATATACTCTTGTAATAACCGACAAGGGTAAGTCTCCAGTCTTCACCGAGTTTCTGCTCAAGACCGAGCTCGTAAGCAATGGTCTTTTCCATATCCAGATTCGGGTTTCCCAGAAGCGGAAATCCCGGCTTGTACCATTCATCGTTCTCAACATTGGAGAAGAGATAGTTGAATGTAGGCATCTGATAGAAGTATCCGTAATGGAAATGCAATACTGACGTGTCGGAAATAGGCAGAGCAAGGCCCAGCCTGGGGCTGACGGCATATTTGACGTCGGCCGCCGTGGTGTCCGAAGGCTCCTCGTTGATGAATGATGTCGGATCCACAAAATAATCTATCTTGGGATCGAAATAATCCAGACGCACGCCTATGTTCAGTATCATATTCTCATACTCGAGCTTGTCCTGAACATAGAGGTTGGCCAATACGGGCTCCACCTCAAAGTCAGTGGTGTAGTTTGCTGATGTGGGGTATGAACAGCTGAAATAATCCAGATTATGCTGCTGGATCTCAAATCCCGCTTTGATCTGGTTAAACCTGTTCACCTGTGAAGTCATGTCCGCTTTTACGTTGAAATAAGAAGCTTCCTGCTCTGTGAAAGCTATATAATGTCCGTCAATATAAAAGAGGTTATAACCGTCAAATACTCTTTCATCGGTCTCTGTATAGGGATCGATGAAATCGCCGATCTCGTCTTCACCCGACTGGGGAAGATAATCATCAGAGAAATCAAAATATCCGACCATTACACTGTAGAAAGTACGTGCACTTACCGTGTGGGTAAGCTTCTGAGTGATCAGCATACTCGTTTCTTCGTCTTCCATGTACTTGTCCAGATCGTATTTGTACTGGTGGTTGTAATATTCACCTTCGGTGAAAGAACCAAGCACATCCGTCTCGGATTTCAAAGTGGGCAGCAGCTTGCCGCTCAATTTGAACTGGTAGCTGTAACCGTTGGCTGCCGTATGGGGAGTATAGTATCCATTGACCAATTCCTTGGGAATGTCGACCATGTCCGCATAATCGGGCATCCTGTGCCCAACGGCATCCCTCATAGTATAACCGAAAGTACCCATGAAAGTGAAGGGAGTATAGGGTATGGGGCCGGAAATATAAGCATCAATGCTATTATATCCGTATCCCATGTCCATAAAACCGGGATCCACTTCGTCAGGCTCCTGGAACATCGCATCGGTGGTATAAGTAATACCGCCGTGGAACTCCCTGGACCCTTCCTTTGTTACTATATTGATAATACCAGACATGGCATTACCATATTCGGCATTAAATCCACCGGTCAGGATCTGCATTTCCTGTACGGCGTCAGTGGCCACATCAAGCGCCGAGCGGCCTGTCATCAGGTTCTGAATAGAGAAACCGTTGACATAATATCCGACCTCGTTGCCGCGTCCTCCTCTTATGTGAAGGCCACCTACGGCTCCGCGCTCTTCGTTAGCCGAGTCCTGAACATTGTTCGTGGCCTGCGACAACAGCGCGGCGCCCTTTTGGACGGTCAGCACATCGTCTACAGAATCCACTGCCATGTTCTTGATCTTCGCAGCATCCACTTTTTCAACAGTGGATGTGTTGTCCTTGCGGACGATCTCTTTTTTGGCGGTAACGATAACTTCCTCGGAACCGGCCAGTTTCTGCTGCATCTTTACAGTGACCGACGTGGTACTGTCAGCAGAAATAACGACTTCCGACAAGACGGCATCGGTAAAACCGACCATCTGTGTCTTCAGCCTGTACACTCCAGGGGGAACCTGAAGTATGAAAAAGGAACCGTCATATGAAGCAGCGGCGCCAAGCTGAGTTCCCTCAACCAGTACCGTAGCTCCGGGCAGTCCTTCTCCCGTCGAGGCGTCTACTACTGTGCCTCGGATCTTTCCAGTCGTTCCCGCGAACGCGACGACTGAAACAAGTAAAATAATCAACAGAAAAGACATGAACCTTTTCATAGAAAAAACTCCTTTCTTTCTAACCACAACAAAAGCATCCAACCCCATGCACCTCCTTTCGACTTCTACAGTACTTTGAATCTACCTAATTATGTTAGCAATGTCAATGGTTTTTTTTGACTAAATTAATCTTTTAAAATGAACGCGGTTCGAAATGTATTAAGTTCGCAATACGCAACAACATAAAAACGTTGCATCTTTTTTAACGATTTTTTTTGCCGCAAAACACGAAAAAAAAACGCGTCAGATGTTTACAAACTTGGCGGTCCTGCCGTCAGCCCTTACCCAGTACACGCCCTTGGGAAGACCCGATATGTCCAATACCGAGACATTGGAGACGCTCATGACACGCCTGCCCAGCGCATCATACACATCGGCCCTCGCGCAGGTCCTGCCGAGGTTTATTTCGCCGCCCGTAGCGGGATTGGGGTAGACTATAAACCGTCCGTCGTCGATCAACTCCGGTCTGGCAAGCGACATATTGCCGTAGCTGTCGCGGACATCCAAAAATATATCGACGCCCTCGCGATAAGGGACCGTCCCGCTGCCGTTTACCAGATCATAGTCCCGATACGCCACGGAAAGGCGGGACTTTACGATAACCCCTCTGTACCCGGTGTCGCCGGGGCCGCTTACTTCGATCAGCAACTCTTCTGTCTCCCGGGACAGCCAGATATCGGCGGCGCCGATGCCGGAAAAATACCTGACCGGCCGAGCCGTACCCCCCGAAAGGGCATATACCGTGCACCGTTCACCCGGCCAGACAGCATAATCCAGGTCCAGATAGACGTACCCTTCATACATGCTCAGCGGATTGGAAAACCTGGCGGAATCTCCGCCGTTGAGATATACAAGGCCGCCTTCCACGCGGGCATACCCCGATGCATTTACCAGCTCCTCCAGCGGCGGCACCGAAATATCCGTGTCAACCGCCGAGTAAAAAGTCGCCGCGCCCACCCCGTTGTCATCATACCACTCCCCCGCGTCCAGAAAAATATAGCGCGCGTACGCCCGGGCTTCGGGCTGAGATGCACACGCAGGGGGGATGTCATCAAAAGCGTAATATTCATACAGCCTTCCCAGCCACGACGCATCATGCTGAAAAGCAAGCTCTTCGTATCTCTCTTTTGCCGACTTGAAGACGGCATACTCAACCGGGAAAAATACGGCGACGCCCGAAAGAGCGGGGTCGGACACCGTTCTTTTTACAATATTAGCCTCCATGCCGCACAGCGGCAGTCCGGCCAGATCCACGTTTTCGGCCTCCGCAGTGAACGCATTTGTCATATCAATACCGCCAAGCGCCGCCCTGTTAACGGCCCCCATGTCATAATGGCTCATCATGTCGGCTGTCTGAGCCAAACCGGCGGTACGCACCGCAGTCAGACTGTAATCATCGCCTCTGTTCACAAAAGCGTCAAAGATGCCGTCCAGGGCCGCATCCTTGTCGCCGCCGTAATCGGCGATCATAAGTCCGTAATCGAATGCGTCTTCAAGTATATAGTGCTCGGAAGCGACCACATATTCCGCGCTGTCTTTAAGCGCATGGAAGTTTTCCAGGGAAGCCATGCCGCAGGCGTCAAGCAATATGATGTCATAGTCATTTACAAAGACCTCTTCCACATCCTCGGCGTTCATAAAAAACTCCGAGGCGCTTATGGCGTCATACGCTATGGAATCGGCGCTTTGCGAAAAATCCGGATACCACTGATTGCCGTGGCCCCATATGACCAGCAGCTTGACTCCGCCGGTCAATCCGTTCTCGGCCCATTCCAGAAACGCGGCCAGGGTCTCGGGGGCGCCCATATCCAGGGGCCCGAGAGCCGTATCCTGATACTCGCCCGCGCCGGCGGCGCCTCTGTAAGCCGTCCCGCCGTATGAGATCTGATACAACACCCGATACGTCCCGCCCTGCGGGACCGAAAGGCATATGTCTCTCAGCGCCTGCGCCTGTCCGCCCAGCGTATTGTTGCCCGATGCATAGATAAGTATGTCCGTACACCCCGCTTCCGGCGTATATATAAAAAACATCATAAACAGGACGCAAAACACTGCAAAACTATTTTTCATGGAACTCCACTCTGTACTGCGACACAAGCTCCCTGAACATCCTCCTGAACAGGTATTCGGTGATATCCCGCTGCAGCGGTTTATAGGATTCCGCCTTTATAACGCGAAAGCTCACCCCGTCCGCCGTAAATGTCTTGCCCTTCACAAAGTTGCCGTTCCGGCTCTCTTCTGGATACAGGATCCGCTCATACTCCCTTGTGCCGTCCGTGTATACAAGCCTCATCATGCCCGCTGAAAGTTCACGTTCCGCGCCGTCCCAGGAAGCCTTCAAATAATCCTCCTGATACTTTCTGACACGGAAAAGGTCCGGAGATATTTTTTTCAGATATTTGAGCTTATCCGCGTAATGCAGCCTGAGAAGCAGCATCTCCCCGTTATATTTGATAATGCTGTATTTGTCCTCGGAATCCGGCAGGAGTGAAGGCCCTCCCATAACGTCCTTGAGCTTTAGACGTTTCCCGTCCACCTCCAGTACCCGGGTATGGGGGCCGGCGCTCTCCAGAGCGTCCGTTATTACGCCGAAACCATGTGTGTATTTTATGTCCTCCAGCGCCATTGACGCGGCGAGCGCTTTTCTGATCTTCAGCCTTTTTTCCCCGCTTAAGGGGGTTCGCGCGGCCTTGACCTCCTGCACCTGTACGTCTATAAAGCCGTATTTTGTCTCTATCCCCTTTATTTCGCGTCCGGGAGCGGATTGAGAGATATACAGGTCCGCAGGCTCGGGCAGATCACCGGGCACAAACCTGACATCCTTTTTCACGTCCGCCTTTTTTTTGTCAAGAAGGTATATCATATAGGATATCACATATTCCTTGTCAAAATAATCGGAATCTTGCGGGATCACCTCCATGTATTTTCTGGCATCCGAGGATATAAGGTTCCTGAGGGATGATTTTTCCAGCTCCCCGTAAATGGAAGCGGCATCCTCCCTGCCGGCCTCTATGTCGCCCGCCGCCTCGCACAGCAAGGCGAACTCCGCGAACTTGTCGTTCATGATATCATCCGTATAGTCGAACAAAGCGGCAAAATCCGTGACCTCGTCCCGGCCGTAAACGCTCTCTCCAACCGTAATATAACTCTCCTGTCCGCACGCTCCCAGCAGGGCCGCCGAAAGAGCCAGTAAAATACAAACACAATATCGTCTCATTCCATTCTCCGATCTCTTTAATGTCTCAAAAAGCCGCGCGCGGCTTTCAGGGCCTCGTCCATCAGCCCCGTCTCCCTGCCGCCGAACTGAGCCATGTCGGGCCGACCGCCGCCTCCGCCGCCAAGCACGGCAGCCATGGCAGCTGCGATATCGCCGGCTTTCAGGCCGGGATTCAAATCAGCGGTCACCATGACAACGCCGGTTATCTTGTCACCGGCGCTGCTTGCCGCCACAACAACCCCGTTTTTTTCGATCCGGTCCTTTATTTTCTGAGCGGTCTCCCTGACCACCTTAATATCAGCGTCGCCGAAAAGCGCCTTTACGAAGGTAACGCCCCCCTCGGTCTCGGCATTTCCGAGAAAATCGTCGATGTCCGAGCCGGCGTCTTTCATCTTCATCCGCTCTATTTCACGATGCAGTTCCTTTTCCTTCTTTAAAAGCGACTCCACCCTTTCGGGTATCATCGCGCCGTCTGTCTTCAGCACCGACGATATTTCCTTGATCACAGCATCACATGCAAGCGCCCGCTCAACGGCCGCCTCGCCGGTCACTGCCTCTATGCGTCTTATGCCCGTGGACACGCTTCCCTCGGAGATTATTTTGAAAAAACCCGCCTGCCCGGTACGGGACAGATGCGTCCCGCCGCACAGTTCCTTGGAATAGCCGCCCATGGATATCACCCTTACGACATCACCGTATTTCTCTCCAAACAGGGCAACAGCCCCTTCTTCTCTGGCCTCATCCACCGGCTTGTGTTCAAAGACGATTTCATGGTCCTCCATCACCGCCCTGTTGACCGCCTTTTCCAGATCATACAGCTCCTCGCGCGTGATCTGCGAAAAATGGGTGAAATCAAAACGCAGCCTGTTCTCGTCCACATGCGACCCTGCCTGGTTAACATGTTCCCCCAGCAGGTCTTTCAGCGCCCTGTGCAGAAGGTGGGTGGCAGTATGATTCCTTTGTATCGCCATGCGTCTTTTTTTATCCACCTCAAGCCGGCAGAGATCCCCCGGTTTAAGCGCGCAATCACCCGCTGTCATATGTATATGGACTCCGGAGCTTTTCTGAGTGTCTGTGACCCTGTACTCGGCTCCGGAACAGATTATCCGCCCCGTGTCCCCGGCCTGTCCGCCGGACTCGCCGTAAAAAGGCGTGCGGTCAAAGATGACCTGGCAGCCTTCCGGGGTGTTTTGGACATGAAGTACCGCGGCCTCGTCACCGGTCTTTTCGTAGCCCGTAAACTCCGTCGCCGGTATACCCCCTTCAATGATGTATCCGAATCGTTTTTCGTCGGAAGCCCCTTCCCACGAGTCCCTGCCCCGGCGGCGCTGTTCGGCCATTGCCCGCTCAAACCCCTCCATGTCCGCCTCGAAGCCGTTTTCTTCAAGGATGTCCTTTGTGAGATCGGGCGGAAAACCGTATGTGTCATACAGCTTGAACACGGCGGGGCCTTCAAGCGCCCTGACGCCCCGGCGGCCCATGGCCGCCATCTCATCGGAAAGCACGGAAAGTCCCGAAGAAAGAGTGTCCATAAAACGCTCTTCCTCCATCTTTATCAGATGCTGCGTGTGCTGGGCGGCATGTCTGAGCTCAGGGTAAAAGTCTCCGTATTCCTCGACCACCTTCGCCGACAGCCTGTACATAAAGGGCTCCCTGCATCCCAGTTTCTCAGCCTGCCGGAGGCCGCGTCTCAGTATCCTTCTAAGCACATAGCCCCTGCCCTCGTTTGAGGGTATTATGCCGTCCGAGAAGGCGAAGGTGACCGCCTTGACATGATCGGCTATGATACGGAATGCTACCGCATTCTCATCGTTGTATTCCACGCCCAGCAGCTCCGATGTCTTTTCGATCAGGGGCATAAAAAGATCGGTCTTGAAATTGTTGTCCGCTCCCTGCAGTATCGAAGCCAGCCTTTCCAGCCCCATGCCGGTATCTATATTGGTCTTTTTCAGAGGAGTCAGTTCGCCGGTCTTGTCCATATTGAACTGTGTAAACACAAGGTTCCAGTATTCCACGAAACGGTCGCACTCGCATCCCGGAGCGCATTCATCCGAACCGCAGCCGTGTTCCGGGCCGTAATCATAATAGAGCTCCGATGAAGGGCCGCACGGGCCGGTTTCCCCGGCAGGGCCCCAGAAGTTGTCCTTCTTGCCCAGACGCACTATGCGTGTTTCAGGCAGATATGCAGTCCAGAGAGCGTAAGCCTCATCGTCATCCGTGTATACAGTCGCCCATATTCTTGAGGGATCTATGCCCATCTCCTCCACGGAGAACTCCCATGCATATGCGATGGCCTCTTTTTTGAAATAGTCTCCAAATGAAAAATTGCCAAGCATCTCGAAAAAAGACTGATGCCTTGCCGTGCGGCCGACGTTTTCAAGATCGCTTTTCTTCCCCCCCGCGCGCAGACATTTCTGGCAGGACGCAGCTCTCGTATACTTCAGGTTGGCCGTATCCGCCGCCTGAAAATATTCCTTGAACTGCACCATGCCGGCCGATGTGAATAAAAGGGTGGGGTCATCCGCGGGCACAAGAGGGGAGGACTCTATTATTTTGTGGCCTCTCCGCTCAAAATATTCCAAAAACCGTTTTCTAATCTCCGAAGCTTTCATCCGCCTTCTCCTTATCAGTCAATTCGATCTCTTTTATAGTCCGTATTATCATGTCCGAATCAAAACCCTTACCCATTAGGTACCGGTAGATCCGGTCGCGTATATTGTCTTTTCCCCTCAATGACCGGAACTTTTTCCCGGCTATTTTTTTTATCACATCCGCTTCCCTTGCTGCCATATCCGCGCCGGCCGCCACCCGGTCAAAAAACTCTCCGTCTATGCCCCTGGCCCCAAGCCTGTACCTGGCCATGCGCAGGCTGTCGCTGCGGTTCAGTTCGAGATAGTCCCGCACATAAGCCTCATCATCGGCAAACCCGTATTTTTCCAGCCTTTTCAATTCCTTCAGAGCCATGTCTTCGGAATAGCCCTTCGCGAGTATATAACGTCTTATCTCCTCGGAGGTCTTTCTGTAACGGCTCACCAGTCCGAGGCACATGCCGTGAAGTTTTTCCTCAAGCTCCACGCCGCGTATGCGCTCCGGGTCTCCCTCGTCAAGGTCTTTGCCGACATAGAGATTCAAAATGGCAACGGTGTTCTCCTCGACCCCCTCAAAAAACTCATCGTCTATATAGAGGTTGTACCGTTTCTTATTCTTCTTCTGAGTCTCCAGAGCGGTGATTTTCATTTTTCTGCTCCCCGAATAACGCTTCTTTCACTTTTTCGGCTATCTCCTCAAGAAGTTCGGGTGAGGACTTGAGATATTCCTCGACATTGCTCTTGCCCTGCCCAAGCCTCATATCGTTATACGAATACCATGACCCGCTTTTATCCATAATATCCATATCCGCGGCAAGGTCGATTATCTCGCCGGTCCTGGATATGCCCTCGCCGAAAATGATCTGAACATGCGCGATCTTAAAAGGCGGCGCAAGCTTGTTTTTCACTATCTTGACCTTGACCTCGTTGCCCACGTCATCCGCGCCGTTTTTGATCGACCCGGTCCTTCTGATGTCTATTCTCAGAGAGGCATAGAACTTCAGCGCATTGCCACCCGTGGTTGTCTCGGGGTTCCCGAACATGATGCCTATTTTCATCCTGATCTGATTAAGAAAGACCAGCGCCGTCTTCGTCTTATTGATGACTCCGGTGAGTTTTCTCAACGCCTGCGACATGAGCCTTGCCTGAAGCCCCATATGCGAGTCGCCCATGTCGCCCTCGATCTCCGCTCGCGGAGTAAGCGCTGCCACGGAATCCACTACGATGATATCGACGGCGGAACTTCGCACCAGTGTCTCCACTATATCCAGCGCCTGTTCGCCGTTGTCAGGCTGGGATACAAGGAGGTTGTCAATATCAACGCCGAGGTTCCTCGCGTAAACGGGGTCCAGGGCATGCTCCGCGTCTATGAAAGCGGCCACCCCGCCCTTCCTCTGGCATTCGGCTATTATGTGCAGAGCCAGGGTGGTCTTCCCGGATGATTCGGGACCGTATATTTCAGTCACCCTTCCCCTGGGTATGCCTCCGACACCCGTGGCGTTGTCTATTTTTAAAGAGCCCGTGGATATCACCTCGGCATCCAGGTGAAAATCCCCTCCGAGTTTCATTATGGTTCCTTTACCGTAATCTTTCTCCAACTGGCTGATGGCCTTCTCCAGCATCTTGCCTTTTGCATCATCCGACATGTGGACCTCCTTTAAGGACACTTTCTCATATTATAACTAATGAAATGTTTTATTCAAGAATGTTTTAACAGTGACTCAGAGGCCCAGGACTTCCCGGACTTTTTTCACATATGTCTTTCCGGCCTTCAAAACAGTCCCTTCTTTATCCTTAAGTCCGATATTCAGCTCCCCCAGAAACCATTTCTTTACGGAAACGATCTTGTCAAGCGCCACGATCGTGTTTCTGTGTATGCGCAGGAATTTCGACGGGTCAAGCATGTCCTCAAGCTGGCGCAGATTCATGTCAAAAAAATACCTTCCGTCATAAGTGTAAAGGAATACGTACCTGTCCTCCGACCTGAAAAAAAAGATCTCCTCCCGCCTGACAATGTGCATGTCCTCTCCCGCTTTGACGGGAAAGATGTCCGCGCGCCTTTCACTGCTGTTTTCCTTCACTGCTGCCCTGAGTCTGGCCACGGCCTTTTTCAGCCGCTGAAGCTCAACAGGCTTGAGCAGATAGTCGATCCCTTCCTCTTCAAACGCCCTGACCGCGAACTCATCATATGCGGTCGTAAACACCACCGGGCAACCGTGTGTCGTCTCACGCAACACGCCGAACCCGTCCAGTTCGGGCAGCTCCACGTCAAGAAAGACGGCATCAGGCCTCATCGCATCGATCATGTCCACGGCTTCCCTTCCGTCCGACGCCACGGCCAGGACCTCCACATCCGGGAAATTTCCCAGCAGTTTCTCAAGCCTTGCCGCCGAAAGGCGTTCATCCTCCACTATTAAGACCCGCATGCTCACGAGGCACCTCCATGGTTATTCTGGATCCCGCTCCGGCCTCAGACCATATATGCAGCGAGGCTTTCCTGCCGTAGGCAAGATCAAGCCGGTCTCTTATGCCTTTCAGTCCGAAACCATCATGCCTTTCCCCCGTATTAAAACCGTTCCCGTCATCGCATACCTGTAACTGAATGGTCGCATTTTTCCCCGGCCTGGCGCTGACGATGATTTTTCCGCCCATACGCTTCTTCGATATGCCGTGTATGACAGCGTTCTCCACCATGGCCTGCACGCTCAGAAGCGGGACCAGGACATCATCAGCGACTCTATCTATGAGAAACTCGTAGTCAAGCCTCTCCTCAAGCCGCATCTTTTCAACCTCAAGATAATCTTTGACAAGGCTCATCTCCTCTTCAAGCCTTACCAGTTCCCGATGTTCGTCAAGCACCGCGCGATACAGCCGCGAGAGGCTCATGACCGTCGATTCCACTTTTTCCGGGCTTATATAAGCCAGTTCGGCCAATACGCTCAGCGTATTGAATAAAAAATGGGGATTGACCCTGGCTCTCAGGGAGGCGAGTTTCGCAAGCGCGTTTTCTTTTTCCAGCTGGAGTATTCTTTTGGATTTTAACAGTATGCTGCTTTCATAGACAAAAAACCTGTACGCTACGACGGTGGCGATGATGCCCACGGCGACATTCAGGAGGATGACCCTCCCCGCGTTGGAACTAATATCATAGCCCCACAGCAGTTTTAGCAGGGCATTGGCCGATGCCGTGGCGGTGATGACCACTGCCACTTCTCCCAGAAGTATGGCTATGATGTTCTTACGGAGAAAAGCAAACAACTTTATCTTAAAATAAAAATAACTCATCGTCCCTATGAAATGGGAGTAGACCGTTGACACCAGCAGACGGCCTGTAAAAAAGGAGACATCTCCAATAATGACGGTAAGAAGCAGCGCGATCACTGTCGCTATAAACTGGTTTATGAAAAACATCTTCAGGAGATCGTGCAAAAGTCACCTTCCAGTGAGGGGGCATCCATGCCCCCGGTCCGTTACTTTTTCAGCAATATAAAAGCAGTGGCGGCGTCCGACTGCGGCATTAGCCGTTCCAGGTCTTCTGCCCCGGCAAGCAGCATTATATACTGATCATTTACGCCGACGATGCCCATGCCCGGCGACTTGTCCACACCTTTTATCTTAAACTTGCTGACATACTTTCCTGTCTCCGTATCAAACACATGTATGAAGAAAGGATAATCCTGTGACTGGAAACCGTCAGAGTCGATCTCATAGCCGTTTACTGAAGACACATAAAGCTTCCCGTCATAATACTTCATGGCAGGCACCATCATGTCGCCCTCGGGAAACGACATCCCCATGGAATTGTCCCAGACGACTTCTCTGTAATTCCTCTCCGCTTTTTTCGCTATTGTGAGTTTTTTCACTCCGCCGATGTCATACGCCTCTATGGTGAAAGGAGCGTTGAAGTATCCAAGATAGACGTCACCGTTCTCGCTGTTGCAGGCAAGGACGCCGCCTTTGAAGAGGACTCCATTGTCAGGCATCTCTACTTTCTCATACTTAAGGTTCACCCGCAGGTCTCCGGTCTCCCTGTCAATAACGGCCAGCCTCGTCTGCATGCCTCCGTTGAATACAAATCCTTCGGGCGCCACTTCAAAGACATGCGGATACCCCAGACTTTCCTTAATAAGCACCTCGTTAACATATTCGCCCTCTATGTCATAGACATTGACTCTGTACGCCACCTGGTCATACACATAGATCATATCGTCATGTACCCGCACGCTTCCCGGGAAAAGCAGCTCTCCCGGCCCTTTTCCCTTGGAAAACTCAAGCGTCCTGATCTCTTTGCCTTCAAAGTCCTTGAGATGGAGAAGCACTTTCTCCGACCTGTTCTGCATATAAAAAATGCCTCCGCTGTAAAAACCGCATACGTCCGCCGGATTCATGATAGCTGAAAAATCAGCAGCCTCGATCACACGCGCTATCTCAAGCTCCCTTTCGCCCTCCGCAGGCTGCAGTCCGTTCTTTACAACACCCCCGGAACACGAAGCCAGCGCCACTGCAATAACCGTAAACAATATCTTTTTCATACCCCACCTCCATGAGACAATAATAGTCCCATTTATCCGTTTTTCAACCGGCTATTTCTTCTTCAGTTCTTTGGCCAGTTCCGCCGCTCTCTCATAAAAAGCCGAATCTTCATCAATTTTTGACAATATCCGGATCGCATCCTTTTGGCCGCCGCCCGAGGCAAGCGCCGTCGCATACCGGTACCTGAACATGTTTTCAGCTTCACGCATCGTGCCATCTTCCCCCATATAGAGACTCACGAGTTCCAGGTCCCGGGCTGTGGGCCTTTTAGAAGCCGCCAGACAGTGTCTCAGATCTGACACCGCATCCTTGCGCCGCCCGAAAATCGCAGGCAGGTTCATGGAGCAGAGGCCCCGTTCCCAAAACACCCACAGCGTGGGGCTTTCCGCAGAAACGGCATTGTCCAGCCATTTCATGCCTTTTTTCACAAAATTAAGTTTGCCCATCATATCTTCTGCGTCCCGGGCCTTCAGTATATAAGATGAACCCAGCATTGCCTCATGCCACGGGTCTTCAGTCTCGGCAAACAGGCCTTCAAAGATCTCAATCGCCTTGTCCACAGCTGATTTGTCTCCATTGGCCCCTTCCAGATAAGCCGCTCTTCCGCCGGACTCCGTCCCCGGGAAGGCAACAGCGTAAAAAGCCATTATAGCCGCTATGACACACATCCACCTTTTCATAAAAACCTCCTTTGGTTTGTCTTCTGTCAGATTATACGGAAACCGCCCTGTAAGGTGAACCTAATTCCTACCAACAGCCTCATCTTGACTACGAACGGTGTTTCAGGCGCCACGTATGCCTTCCGAAAAGCGCAGATCCTCATCTTGAAAGCCTGTGCGCGGGGACGCTCCCGGGCGTGGTACGCAGAAACGGCGTGATGTGGTTGTTTAAAACAAAGCCGCACGCAAGCCGGACCGTGGACATCGTCCGGACAACCCCTGCGTGGAAACATTGCATATCTTCCGCATCGTTTCCGGCAGGTCTCTAAAATATATGGTTTGGGGGGGAAAGCGGGAAGGCATCGAAGCCTCCCCGCGAATGTCATCAGAAACTGTATTTAAGAGCCATGCCCACCGAATTTGTATCGGTCCACTCGGCAAACTGCTGTATGCGCAATATGGAGTCACTCATGCCGCCAGCCATGATCGAGGCGGCCACCTGCTCGGCAGTGGCGCCGCCGAGCGATCCCTCGTAAGGACGGAGAGCATCGGCTATATCATCCATGACGGCTTCGCCGCTCAGCGTCGAGTCCTTCTTTCCCTTAAGTCCGTAATAGAAAAAGGAAAGCTCAAGCCCCTTCTTCACAGGGATAGAATATTCGAGATGATACGAATAATCAAGGTTCGCAACTGCCCATATGACTTCGCTGTCTCCGCCGTAATTCACAAAATAGGGGGCAAGTCCGGACAGTGAGGGGTTGGACGCGAGCACGCTTGCAAGCGTGCCTTCCGGCAGCCCGCTCATGCCGTTGAAATCATCCGTGCGCACCGAAGTATAGTCGGCCGAAAACTTTCCCGGGAGCCCCAGGAACTTCATGTCGACATTGGCGCCATAGGTCAGAAACGCGCCGTCGATGGATCTTGACGGCGCACCGTCGGTAGGTACCTGATCCCCTGATACGGACTGATATCCGATATAAGGCATAAAACCTTTCAGGTCATATACTATCTGCGCATTTAAGAGCGTATGTTTGTATTTGCCGTCATATTCATAGATCTCATTATCGACTTCTGTCCTTGTGACCTTTGTGCCTCCGGCTTCACCCGAAACAAACTGGGCGGCTCCGTTCAAACCGAAACCCCATTTTTTTGCTTCGAACCAGACGACCTTGTTCAAGGCGCTGTCAATATTCATGCCCGTTCCGATAAGCGATATGTCTCCCGCTCCTCTTACAAGAGCCGCGCCTATGCCGGTATCGGGTGTCACGTGGAAATCGAGCTGCACCATCGGAAAGGTGGTCAGCGCGGAAGCCGTGTAAAAGACGAAATCCTCATCCTCGGTGTCGCCTATATAGAAATGGGAATACGCGGCATTGGCCGTGGCCTTTACCGAGCCGACGCCCAGCGTTATGCCGAAAGGCCTGCCGCCTTTTACTTCAAACGGCCTGTACATGACAAAGAAATTATCTATCTCGACGACCTCTTCAGTCGTCTCGGAATCACTGGCCTCCAGATTAGAGGGGTCATAAAAATACTTCACGTCGGGGTCATTCGCGTCGACCCTTATCTGCATGACACCGAACCACGGTGATACGCCGGGTTTACCCACGGAAAAATTAAGTTTCCCATGCGCCCTGAAGTTCTGCGAAGCCCTGTAATTGGCGCCCGCCCTGTTAAACAGCCCGGCCTCGGGGCTATCCAGAGGGGTGGCGAAGCCGTCTTCGTATTTGGCTATTATGACAAAATCACCGGAGATCTTAAGATCGTCCGGAAAAAGTTTTGAAACGACGTCCTGCGCCTGTCCATACAGCGCGCCAGAGACAAAAACCGTTATTAGCATAACGACAAAAGCCTTCCTCAAACTCATACGAACCTCCTTATTAAAGATAATGGAACGATTTTCCCAGCGATTCAAGGCTTTGTCAAGATAAAAATGAATCATATTCACGAACGAATATTCATGAATCTATTTAAACGGGGGTAATCCGAGCAGTTTCCAGGCCATGAGGAATACCGCGGTCAGCAGGACCACCTTGATCCACTTGTCGCCTTTCCTGACTGCGAACACCGTCCCAAGCCATCCCCCCAGGCCGTTTCCTGCCGCCAGCACGAGGCCGTAGACAAGGTTTATCTTCCCGGAGCCTATAAAGACCGAGAGTGAGGGTATGGTATAGATGAAGACGATGATGATCTTCAATCCGTTGATCTGCACCAGGGACATCCCCGGCACGGTCGACAATACTGCTATGATTATAAATCCGACACCTGCCTGTATGAACCCGCCGTAAAGCCCGATGAAAAAGAAGCCTGCCATAAGGGCTGCCGTCACCCTGACGCTTACCTTTTCGCCGCCAGTCCTTCCTCGATTTTTGGAAAGTATCAGCACTATGCTCATGAACATCACAGCGGCAATGATCTTCCTGAATATGTCGTCGGGTATCCTGACCGCCGCCATGGAACCGAGAGTAGCCCCGATCACCGCCGGTATGGAAAGCAGCAGCGCGGGTTTCCAGTCAAAATAACCGCTTTTTCGAAACCGCAGAGTGCTTATGCCGTTCTGCAGCAGCAGGGCGATCTTGTTGGTCCCGATGGCGACGTCCGCCGGAAGCCGGAACAACATCAGCAGCGGCATCGTGATCAGCGACCCGCCGCCGGCATTCACATTGAGAAATCCGGCCGCCACTCCCGCCAAAGCCAAATATATCAGTTTGAATTCCATATCATCGCCCCATTTCCGTTAAGAACCTCATGACGTCGGAACAAAGCGACATGGACGTAGGCATGCCTCCCGCGCCGGGCCCGTAGAAAAAGGTCTTCCCGGTTTTCGCGGAAAGCACCTCAGCGCCGTTATATTCACACTCGGTGTTATGCAGCAGACTTTCCTCAAAATACAGCTCAAGCCCGACGCCCAGCACCCCCGCCTCCGCGGAAAAACGTCCGGCCAACCTGTCCCTGCCGTGTTCCGGGGGGATATACCCGTCCGGTATGCCGCTCACCGGAAAACTCCCCCATGCCGGCAGTATGCCGGTGGCCGTATACGCTATGAGAGAGATCTTATGCGCCGTATCCGTGCCGTCAGTGTCAAGCGAAGCGTCGGCTTCGGCAAAACCTTTTTCCCTCGCTTCGGCAAGAGCCGCATAAAACGTTTTGCCCCGCCTCATCATCGTCAGAATGTAATTGGCGGTACCGTTCAACACCGCGTCCACACGGAGTATTTCCTCTCTGAGCGCGATGTCCCGCAATCCCGCGATGAGCGGCATGCCGCCCCCGACGGCCGCTTCATAACCTATCATGCGGCCCGATCCGGCGTTTAAAAAAGGATGCCCCTTTTCGGCAAGCATGGCCTTGTTGGCCGTCACATAAGGCTTGCCGGAATCCATGGCGGCTTTCATCATGTCAAATGGCGCGTCCGTTCCGCCCGCCGCCTCGACGACGATATCGCCTCTGCTCACGGCCGTATGATAATCATCCGTGAAGACGCTGTCCGCCAGCTCCCTTTTGGACGCATCCCTGTCGCACAAAGCGGACAATGTCAATTCCACGCCGGCGCGGGTGCGCGCGGCCTCCCTCAACGCCCCGAAATTTTTCAGGAAAGCGGACCCTACCGTCCCCGCCCCTATCAATGCAAGTCCGATCTTCTTCATAAACACCCCGCATCCATTATACCCGAATGGAAAAGGTAATGAAAGTGATTTATCGGATTGACACCCTCCCGGCGGAAGTGTAAAATCCAAACTGCCATGGAGAGAAAAACAATTGCCCGCGACGGACAGATAATAAAATTTCAATTTTACGGATTCTTCAAAAACCTGAGATTTTTCGAGCCTTTTCTCCTTGTATTCCTCTTAAGCAAAGGGCTTGATCTTATAGCAATAGGCTTTCTGGTCTCCATACGCGAACTGACGGTATACATACTTGAGGTCCCCACGGGTCTGTACGCAGACCATTTCGGCAAAAAAAGAGCCCTTATGATCTGTTTTTTATCATACATGTTCTCTTTCCTGCTTTTTTTCGCAGGCTCCTCATTTGCCGTGTTCGCCGCGGCGATGTTTTTTTTCGGCGCGGGAGAGGCCTTTCGTTCCGGCACCCATAAGGCCATGATATACACCTATCTTGAAAGAATGGGCTGGTTCGAGCTTAAGACCCTCGTATACGGCAGGACCCGGGCGTATTCCCTTATAGGGACCGCGGTCTCTTCGGCGGGGGCGGCGCTTTTTGCTTTCTCCGGCGCCGACCTGCGCTACATATTCTTTCTCACTATAATACCGTATATCATCGACCTTTTTCTTGTCGCCTCATATCCCGCTTATCTGGATGAGAAGACGGATGAGATAGGGAACGCCGGCGACTTTTTCCGGTCATCCCTCCATGTGTTCGGGGATATGTTCAGGTCGCCGGCCACCAGAAAGCTGCTTGCCGATTCTTCAGTGTTCGACGCCGTATTCAAATCTTTGAAAGACTACGTGCAGCCCGCTATCCTGCTGCTGTTCGCGGTCTCCCCCTTACACGGGTCAAGATTCACGGCTCCGGGAGTCATACTGGCCCTTTCCTACACACTTTTTGCCGTTGCAGGCTCATTCGCGGCCTTCCATGCGCATCTTCTCACCGGGAAATTCGGCCGCGAAAAAACCGCCGCGCTGCTCATGTTCGCCGCCGGAGCGGCAATGGTGTCGGTATTTCCGGCCTCAGCGGCCGGAAAAGCATGGCCGCTGATCGCCTGCTACCTGATACTGCATATCACCCATAATGCGAGACGCCCCGTACTGGTGGACATGTTCGGCGACATCGCGAAAAAGAATGCAAGGGCCACCCTGCTCTCGGTGGACAGCCAGCTCAGGGCATTGCTCACAGCTGCTGCTGCGCCCGCTATCGGGTTCATCGCGGAAAACGTCTCAATACCCTCCGCTTTCATGGTCCCGGGTCTTATACTGATGGTCTTCTCCATGCTGTCTTTGAATAAAAAAAAGGAGTTTTCATGAAACGATCAGCCATATTCGCAGTTGTCTTTTTCCTGACATCTTCCGCCGTGTTTGCGGCAAAGGATCTCGGTCTTGGCATCATCATAGGTGAACCCACCGGCATTTCCTTCAAATACTGGACAGAGAACACCAGGGCGCTGGACGGCGGACTGGCGTGGTCTTTTTCCGGGAACGACCGCTTTCACATACACGGTGATTATCTCTTCCATTCCATGAGCGCCTTTGAGATCGACGCTATGATGTTCGATGTATATTACGGCGCCGGTCTAAGGATACTTTTTGACGACGACACCAAAGTCGGGATAAGAGTCCCGCTGGGAGCTGCCTGGGCTTCCCGCAAGTCGCCTCTTGACATATTTTTCGAGATAGTCCCCATAATGGACGTCATGCCGGACACCAGGCTTGACATAAACGCTGGGATAGGCGTCAGATATTATTTTTAAAAAAGCCCGCTGATATTCCCGTCGTCGTCTATGTCAATGCGCTCCGCGGCCGGGCTCTTGGGAAGCCCCGGCATGCGCATGATGTCCCCGCTCACCGGCACGAGGAACTCCGGTCCGGAATTGACTATTATGTCGGTTATCTCTATGTCGAACCCCTCGGGCCTGCCGAGAAGCTTCGGGTTGTCGGAAAGCGAATACTGTGTCTTGGCCATGCATATCGCGTAACGGTCAAAACCGAACTTATAGATCTTCTCAAGCGCGGACTGCGCCGTGCGTGAATATACGACAGACCGGGCGCCGTATATTTCCCGCGCTATGGTATCGATCTTGTCCTCAACGCGCGCGTCCAGCTCATAAAGGAAACGCAGCTTGTTTTCTCCGGATTCCGCAGACAGCACCACCTGTTCAGCCAGTTCCACCGCGCCCGCGCCGCCCTCTCCCCACACATCCGCCACCACGATCGGATAATGCAGCGCCACGCAGCAACCTTTGATGGCGGCGATCTCCTCGTCCGTATCGGCTGTGAACCTGTTGATGGCGATGATTGGTCTCATACCGAATTTTACGGCATTCTCAATATGTTTTTCAAGGTTGATCAGCCCCTTTGCCACGGCGTAAGGGTCAGGTTCTCCAAGCGAGCCTTTGGGCACACCCCCGTGGAGTTTCAAGGCACGGACGGTGGCAACGAGCACCACTGCCTCGGGATTCAGTCCCGCATATCTGCACTTGATGTCAAAGAACTTCTCTCCGCCGAGATCAAACCCGAAACCGGCCTCTGTCACCGTGTAATCCGAGTACGCCATGGCCATCCTTGTCGCCAGAACCGAGTTGGTGCCCTGCGCTATGTTTGCGAACGGCCCGCCGTGTACAAAAGCGGGAACGTGCTCAATGGACTGCACAAGGTTCGGCTTCAAAGCCTCTTTCAGCAGCGCCGTCACGGAACCTGATATCTTAAGGTCGTTTACCGTCACCGGCATCCTGTCATGGCTGTACCCCACCAATATGTTCCCTATGCGCCTTTTAAGGTCTGAGTAACCGGTGGAAAGGCATAATGTCGCCATCACTTCCGATGCGGCTGTAATATCGAAAGAACCCTCCCTTGGGAAACTGCTGGTCGGGCCGCCCAATCCCAGGATGATCTTCCGCAAAGAACGGTCGTTCATATCCATTACGCGCGGCCACACCACGCGCCTGGGGTCTATATCCACCGTGCGCTGATGTATGCAGTTGTCGACAACGGCCGCTATGAGATTATGAGCTGCCGTGATGGCATGAAGATCCCCGGTAAAATGGAGGTTTATATCCTCCATCGGAAGGACCTGCGAATAGCCTCCGCCAGTAGCTCCGCCTTTCACCCCCATGACAGGGCCGAGCGAGGGTTCTCTCAGGGCGATCGCTGTCTTCTTCCCGATCCTTTTCAATCCCTGGGCAAGCCCGATCGTCACGGTAGTCTTGCCTTCCCCGGCGGCGGTGGGTGTCAGGGCCGATACAAGCACAAGGCGGCCGGCCGCTTTTCTGCCTTCAAGGGCTCCCAAGGCTATTTTCGCCTTGTTCGCGCCGTACATCTCCACAAACTCAGGATCAATACCCGCTTCGGCGGCTATTTCGGACACCGGTTTCAGAAGCGCCTTGCCGGCGATCTCTATATCAGACATCCCGCCCCTCCCTGCCGAAATCAAACAGGACATCAGACAGGTATTTTTTATTATATCTGTCAAAATGTTCGCCTATTACCCCGGCATCGTCATACTGCATGCTCTCCAGCACCATCTGTTTGCATTTCTCATATTCAACAGACCTTATGATCTTCTTGATCTCAAGTATATTGCCCGGAGCGACAGAGAGCGTATCCAGGTCCATGCCGATAAGGAGGAGGGTGAACCGCGACATGCCGGCCATCTGCCCGCACATGGCGACTTCAATGCCCTTGTGATGGCCGTTGTTCACGATCATCTTGATCAGCCTCATGATCGCCGGGTGAAAAGGATTGTACAGATAAGATATTTTTTCATTTCCTCTGTCCACCGCGAGCGTGTACTGTATCAGGTCGTTCGTGCCTATGCTGAAAAAATCCACTTTGCCGGCAAAGACATCGGATATTATCGCCGCGGACGGGACTTCCACCATGATGCCCACCTTGATGTCCTCGTCGAACTCCGTGCCCTTGTCTCTCAGATCGTCCATGGCCTCTTCAAGCACTGCCCG
>CAZJQC010000005.1:56589-83516 GCA_964548195.1 uncultured bacterium
CGGAAAAGGCCGACTCCGTCGGCGCCGTAATTGTTCACATGGTCCGCCTCGTTGACCATCTCCATGTTTATCTCGATCTTTATGCGCTTTCCATCCTTTGTCACGGCCTCTTCGTAACGCATCTTCTCCAGGCTTTTGACATAATTCACATAGCCGCGGCGAAGCGCCTGGTATTCCTTTATAGTGTCCTCGTCGGGGTTTATTATCACAGTGCCGTTGTTGGAATCAAGTATGATCAGATCATCCGGGTCGACATCATTGATCACGTCCGAGACGCCCACGACCGCGGGCACTTCCAGCGAGCGGGCCATGATCGCCGCATGTGAAGTCGTGCCGCCCACCTCTGTCACTATGCCCGCTATCTTCTGCCGCCCCAGCTCCGCCATGTCCGAGGGGGATATGTTATGGGACAACACGATGACATCGCCCATCTCGCCCGTGATCTCGGGCGCCAGCTGTATGCCCAGGTAGTTCTTCAGGATGCGCTTCCCGACATCAAGCAGGTCATTGGCACGCTCCCTAAGATAGGGGTCCGGCATGCCCTCAAACACTTTCACAAGGCTGTTAAGCGTCTCATTAAAGGCATAGTCGACGGAGACCATCTCGTCTGCGGCCTTGTTTATGGACTTGTCTATCAGATTGGGGTCGTTGACCAGGAGTATATGCGCGTCGAATATGGCGGACTCTTCTATCCCTATATCGTTTTTCACGCTGTTTTTGATCTTCTTGAGCTCTTTTTTTGTCTTGTCAACGGCTTTTTTGAACAGCACTATCTGCTCATCAAGCTCCTTTTCGCTGACATTGACTCTTTTTACGGTATACCCGGCGCCCTTTATCGGCAACGCATGCCCTATTGCTATACCGTTTGAAGCCTGTATCCCGCGGAATATCTTCACTATTCACCCTCTCCGAACCTGTCTGCTATCAGGGTCTCGATCGCATCGAGAGCCTCCTCCTCATCGGGGCCGTCGGCCTTGACCGCGATCACGTTCCCCCTGGATACCGCAAGCATCATCACGCCGAGTATGCTTTTCGCGTTTACCTCCTGATCCCTGTATTCTATATCGATCTCGGAATCAAACTTTGAGGATTCCTGTACCAGCAGCGCAGCGGCCCTCGCATGCAGTCCCAGCTTGTTGATTATTTCCATCTCTCTCTTTATCATATTATTCCTCCTATGAGAAGTATTATCAATACAAAATAAAAAATGATGATATTCGGCAGTCTTCTGACCAATGCCATGATAACGAGGGATGCCGCAAACAACGGCAGCGCGGATCTCAAATCAAGATAAAACATACTGATCATACCGAATCCCCAAAATGTGCCCAGCAGGATTATAGCAGTTCTCCTTAGCAAATCCACTTTTTTCTGCAGATTAAGCCGTTTGAGATCCTCTATAAGCTCCTTACCCTTGTTAAACCCGCCGTCAAAGCCTCTTATCATGATCGCCGCGCGTATAAGATTATAGAGCAACAGATAAAATACCAGAGACGCCGCCGCAAAGCGCAGGTCTATGCTCAGGAACACGGCGAACGAGGCGCAAAAAATAAAAAAAGGCTTTAAGGCGCCCCAGAAAAAAGAATCGCCCAGGGCGGCCAGAGGCCCCATGAGCTTCAGTTTGATGTTTTCGATATCCCTGAGCAGTTCCTCATCTCCGGTCTCGGAATATTTTTTTTCAAGGCCGGCCACGGCGCCCATGACAAAAGGCGCCATAAAAGGGTGCGTGTTGAAGTATCTGTCATAACGAAACGCAAACTGCGCCGGCGACGTCCCGCCGTATTTGCGCACCACCGGTGCGAGTATGTAACAGAAACCGTATCCCATCATCCTGTTGTAGTTCCACAGGGCCTGTATGAAAAGCATGCGCGCAAACATCATAAAGCGGCCCAAAATATCACCCCTGCCAAAAGCCCACCCGTGATGCCGGCGATAAAATAACCGTTGTTTCTTTTGTCGTTGAACCTGTCAAGAAGAAAGAGCATGCCTGCCAGGGGAAGATAACGCCAGACCTCTCCGATATAATGGGCGTCCATGATCCCGCCCATCAGAGCCTCGACCCTTGCGGCCGCCGTGCTCACCACCCATGAGAGCACACAGATATTGACCAGGTTGATGAAAAATGTCAACGCCAGGGACATAAACATCCCCGAGCTGATCTTGGAAAATTTGCCCTTTGAAACGACATCTTCGAACACGTATTCGCTTATGACTCCGTTTATTCTCCGTACGAATATATCCACTTCCCTCCCCCAGTATCCCGCGGGAAGAGAAAGTAAAAAAACAGCGACAAGCAGCGGGGTGCGAAAGGAGCCTGAGAGCACGGCCGAACACCAAAACACGGCTGCGGCAAAACCCGCGAAGGGAGGGACAGACGCCCCCACCGCCAGCCGCCCTAAAAATATGAACTCCATATTTATACCCGCCCGCATGCCCTCGCCAGGATGTCCGCTCACAAACCCCATCAGGGGCAACATAAAAATAGGTTCGGAGAGCATGAACTGTCCCGCATAGGTGGCATCCAGCAATATCAGACTTGAAAATGCCGCGGTCAGGAAAAAAGTCATCATAACAGCTGGAGAAAATCTCCCTTTTTATCCGTGGGTACGATGCGTCCCTCGAAACTCACGCCCTTTGCCGCCATTTCCCTGATAAGGGCCTTGTCGGCATCATTGAGAAAAACGGCCCGTGTGACCTGCTCCTTGCCCGGCGAAAAACGCATGCCCCCTATATTGACCTCTTTGATGAGACAACCCAGCGCCATGAGTCTTTGAAAAATATCCGGTGTCTTCACAAGCACTATGGAACGAAGCGCGCTGTCGGAGTCCGCCTTCTTTATGGAGCCGCATGCCTCGCCGACTGAAGTCACTGTAAGCTTAAGGCCCGTGGGAACGCTCATCTCCATGAGAGATCTGTCGAAATCATTCTGAAAGACCTCGTCGTCCACAACTATCAGATGATTGGCTTCAAGGGCGTTTTTCCACCCCACGGCAACCTGGCCGTGCACAAGTCTGTCGTCCACTCTGTATAATACGATCATTTCACACCCCTTTTGGCAAGAGCTTTTCCCATATCTATAATCGAACGTCGGCTTTCATCTGTAATAATATCCCTTAATCGCTCCCCTGGCAATATCTTACTCCCCGCTGAAAAAGCAATAAGCATGGAGAGGTTCGCTCCCGCAAACCCGTACAGTTTTCCCCTGAAAAAGGGGGAGGCTGTATGTTGCGACAGGAGCTTCATAGCCGTATTCGCGCAGCTTCCGCCGAACAGGTCCGTGAAAATGAATATGTCATCGTCGGGATGCTCCGCTATTATATCCATAAGCTCCGCACGGAATCCGTCAATGTCATCGCCTCTGTGAAAGCCCGCAGATACCAGGCTCCCGTTGTCGCCCACGATATCCCTGACGGTTTCGACCATAGCAGAGCCCATGTTGCCGTGTGTGGCGACAATTCCGTAATTCATGTCAACTCCGTCCTTTCAGCCCCGCATAGAGCCTGTATATCTTTTTCATCCTGGATGAGACACCGCCTTTTGTCAGCGGCGGTTCCAGCAAAGCGCCCAGTTCCGTAAGCGTCAGCCCCGGACTGCCGATCCGCAGCATCGCAAGTTCTCTGAGATAATCCGGAAGGATGTCAAAACCGAAAGTGAGAAGAAAATCCTCCAGCATCTCCCGGTCCCGCTCATAGCCGTTTACCTGGCGGTTAAGGTTCGCCATGCTGTAGTTCACAAGCCGCACTGTCTTGTTCTTGTCTTCCCGGTAGGACCCGAAATCCCTGAGCACCGCGGCCGTCTGTGTCAGGCCCGCGGATTCAAAAAGGCCGCTCAGATTGGATATGCCTTTGATCAGTATCCTGTCCTCATATTCATAGAACTTGACCGCCTTCTCGTTCAATATCGCCGTGATCAGCGCGCCAAAAGGAGCGGGGTTCCTGATCTCAAGCTGATATGAATCCTCAAAGCTGAACAAATATCCCTTATACAGTATCACTTCCATCAAAGACCTGTCCCGGCAGCACGGCCCGCTTCCCCCTGTATCGGGAAGGAACTCGGCGCTCTCCGACAACAGGTCAAGTTCGTTTAGTATCTCCCTTGACACATGTATGTTCACCCAATATTTTTTCTCATCATACATGATCTCAAAGTCATAATCGCCGGGAAACGCCCTTTTAAAAAACGCAAGCGTCCTCCTGAGCAGGGCCCTGTCCTCTTTTTTGAACTCAAGGGCCGGGCCGGTCGACGAGATCCTGAAAGTGCCGTAAAAACGGAAGGCGACCTTCAGAGCCGCAAGCAGGCAGCATCTTTCGGCGGGTATTTTCCACCGGATCTCCTCCTTGAGCAGGTCATTGTTCTTCATCGTTTTTTGTGTTCCTGCTGATATCCCGTATCAGATTGGCTGTAAACTTCATGGGCGTGTTGAAACCCCGTATGTTCGCATACTCATTTTTGGCTATGACTTCCACGACAGTCCCTATGCTTTTGCCCGGTGTCACCGGCACGGTGTACATGGGCAGATCCACATCCATGAGCCTGAACCGTTCACGGTCTATGCCCAGCCGCTCAAAATGGCGGCCTTTTTCAAAGGTCACGAGATTTACCACGCAGTCTACGGCCTTTTCCTCCGTTATGGACCGAAGCCCGTACAACTCCTTGATATCTATTACGCCGACGCCGCGTATCTCTATGTAATGCTTTCCCGTGCGCGCGGAATGCCCCGTCAGCACACCGCGTTTCTTTTTTATCCTGACCATGTCATCCGCGATGAACCGGTAGCCTCTTCTTATAAGCTCCAACGCGCATTCGCTTTTTCCTATGCCGCTTTCGCCGATGATCAGGACCCCCTGGTCGGCCACATCCACCAATACCCCGTGAACAGTCTTCTCCTCGGCCAGAAGGTCTTCAAGTATGTCGAGCAATGTGATCTGAAGCTCCTGATAAGGAAGGTCGAACAAAAAAACAGGTATGCCGTTCCCGGCGGCAAAATCACGTATCTTTTCATGACAATGTACGCTTTTCTGAATGATAAAGGCGGTGGCCCTGACACGGAGAAAGTTTCTCAATATCTCGTCTTTTTCATCATCGCCGAGACGCGCGAAATATGCGAGCTCCCGCTTTTTTAATATGATCAGCCTGTCCTCCGGGAAATAATCCCAGAATCCGGTCAATGAAATGCCGGGCGAGACAAATATGGGCGACATGAGGGGCTTCTTAAGCCCCTCATCATCGCCTGAATATTCAAACGGTATGTTCTTGACGTTAAGCACCCTGTACAGGTCGCCCAGAACGGCGGAATTCCTCCCCATATCAACCTTTCGGATCGATCAGACCGAGATCCCCGTCCTTTCGTCTATAGATTACATTGACTCTGCCCGAGGCTGAATGTGTGAATACGATAAAATCGTTGTTGAGAAGGTCCATCTGCATGGCGGCCTCCTCGACACTCATGGGTTTTTTAACATATCTGTCGACCTTGATTATATGCCTGCCGTCAAGTTCGACTCCCTCGGTCAGCTCCTCGTCTTCGAAAAAGCGCGGAGAATCATTGTTTTTCTTGCGGTCCGCCATCTTATCCCTGATCTTTTTCAACTTTCGGGCAAGCATGTCCGTGCTCTTGTCAATAGACTTGTAGAGATCGTCTGTAGCTTCCGAGACATGCACCGTGCTTCCCGCGGTCTGAACGGTGATCTCTGCGATATGACGTTGCTTTTCCACGCCGAGTATTACCTTTGATGAGATGATCCTTTCGTCGAAATGTTCGAGTCTGCTGATCTTTTCATCGATATACTCCTTCAGGGAAGGCGTCACTTTTATGTTCTTCCCGGTCACACTGATTTTCATCGTCATCCGGCCCCCTTTCGTTAAGGCTGCATACAAGCCACACATGCTTTAATCCTGATTATACACTCAAGCGCTGCGCTTTGCAATAGCCTATGGGTCAAACCTTGTGTATGGCATGTCCCAAAGCGTCCTCCGCAGCCTCCGCCACCACTTCGCTTAGTGTCGGATGGGCGTGTATCGCATCCGCAAGCGCGCTCATCTTCAGCCTGTTATGCACCGCTATGGCTCCCTCATGTATCAGGTCCGAGGCATGAGGCCCCATCACCTCCATGCCGACCACAGTATACTGTTCGTCGGCTATGATCTTCACATAACCTTCGGACTCGCCCGCGCCCAATGCCTTTCCGTTGGCCGAGAACAGAAACTTGCCGGTTTTGGGATTCTCGACCTCATCTTCGTTTTTACCCACCACCGCGATCTCAGGTGTGGTGAACACGGCCCATGGCACCGCGTCGTAATTGACTTTTGAAGGTATGCCGGCTATGTTTTCAACAGCCACAATACCTTCCTTCGACGCGACATGGGCAAGCTGGGGAGTCGCTATGACGTCGCCAATGGCGTAAATACCGCTGACCGAAGTCATCAGCTTTTCGTCGACCTTTATATAGCCTTTTTCCGTCTCGATACCGAGACGTTCCGTGTCTATTCCGTCAAGCACCGGCCTTCTGCCCACGGCCACAAGCAGCAATTCGCTTTCTATGGCCTGTCCGTCGTCAAGGACCACGCGACCCCGTTCGACTTTTTCCACTTTTTTGGAGGTGTGCACGGAAACCCCGTTTTTCTTGAATATCGATTTAAGCCTGGCGCTGAGTTTTTTGTCCATGCCGGGCAGAAGGTTTTTTTCCATCTCGATTATGTGGACTTCAGCTCCGAGATTGGACCATATGCCGGCGAACTCAACGCCTATGACGCCGCCGCCGATGATGCATAGCGACTTTATGTTCCGGTCCACATCAAGCAGCGCCGTGCTGTCAACGGTATATCCGTCAACATCCATGAAAGAAGGCACAAAAGGCTTCGAACCGGTGGCTATGATAATGTCCTTTGTCTCAATGGACTCATCGCCGACGATGACCCTGCCGGGGCCTTCTATACGACCCTCGCCGCTATATACCGTGATGCCCCGTTTTTTGAATATATGTTCTATCCCGTCCACCAATTTAGCCACTACCTCGTTTTTTCGCTCGACCATGCGGGCTATGTCGTATGTTATCTCTCCCGAGATATTGATACCGAACTTTGAAGCCTCCCTTATTTTCGCATACAGTTCAGACACGGAGACATATGTTTTTGTGGGTATGCAGCCCACGTTCAGACACGTCCCGCCCAGATACTCCCTTTCGACGACCGCGACATCCAGTCCGAGCTGCGCGGCGCGTATGGCAGCCACATATCCCCCGGGACCCGCTCCAATAATAGTCAAATCTCTCATTTCCTGTCTCCTTTTCCGCCGTCGGATCCGCTTCCTCCGACAATTCTTCCATGATCTTTAGCCTGTCTTCTTTCGCGCCGGGGCGGGATGTTCATTATGCCCCTGTATTTATTTATCGCTCTTCTGCTTATGTTAAAACCGCCGCTCTCCAGCGCATCCGTCAGCTGCTGATCCGTCAGCGGGTTTTGTTTGTCTTCCTCGTCCACCAGTTTTTTAAGGGCCTCAAGGACCTTGTTGCGGGACACATCACCGCTTTCGGAGGTGGAGACCGACCCGGAAGCTCCGGTAAAAAACATGCCCATGGGAAACAGCCCGAAATCGGTCTGTATGTATTTGGACTGCACCGCCCTGGTCACAGTGGACGGGTTCAGGTCCAGAAGCCCGGCTACCGTTGCCCTGGTCAGTGGCCTGATCTCCCTGGGCCCCTTTTCAAAAAAATCCGCCTGTTCCGAGATCAGGGTCTCCGTGATCCTTATCAGGGTGTCCCTCCGCCGTTCAAGGGCGTTCTTTATGTTTTTATAACGCTGAAAATATATCTTTAAGAATTTTCTGCTTTCAGCCCCCAGGGCGGGATCGCCCAGCATTGACACATACCCCCGGTTTACTGTGAAATATGAGTCATAGCGTTCGCTGACAGTGATGTTGAAACCGTTTTCCTCCCTGCGTACGGTCACATCCGGGTAAATATACACCGACGGATCCTCGCCGCGCGGGATCGGATGCTCGGAAAGCGAACGTATTACGCTGGCATAACGCTCCAATTTCGCTCCGCTGATGCCATACCCCGCAAGAAGGGATTCAGGGTCTTCCTTTTTTATCCTCTCGGCATTTGCCGTCACTATATCAAAAAGCTCGTCTTCGGCCATGCCTCTGAAATGAAGCTGCACCGCAAAACTTTCCGCAAGGTCACGCCCCCCCACTCCGGGAGGCACAGACATCAGAAAGATGGAATGAATGTCTTCAAATTCCTGTTCAGTCAGGCCGTGCAGGTCCATGATGGCGCGGTAATCCCGCAGCAGGCCGTCCTCGTCCAGCATGTCCAGCATATCTCTGAGCACTTCGAGCTCTTTTTCGGTCAGTTTAAGCGTGCCGAACTCCAGCTCTATGTCGTCCTTCCAGTTCTTGCCGCCCGAATAACTCTCGATTATCAGGTCATGATAATCGCCGCTGTTTGAGATAGGCTGGCCGCTCTTTATGTACATATCCCAGTTCTCGTCAAAGCCGGAAAATTCCTCGCCGTCTTCCGGCAGAGAGACCGTGTCCTCGCCAGCCGGGTCAAGAAGCGGATTGGACTCCATCTCTTCCTTAAGATATTCGAACAATTCCAGTTCATTCTTCGTGAGAAGCTCAAGCCCGAGTTTCTGCCTGAGCGACAGCTTGGTCTGGAGTTTTTGTCTTAAGGAGAGTTCGTTTTTCATAAGCGGAACTTCTCACCCAAATAGACTTTTTTGGCGATCTCGTTCTCTATCAGTTCATCCGGAGTGCCGTGGACCAGTATGCGCCCCTCGCTGAGAATATAGGAGCGGTCCGTTATGGAAAGAGTCTCCCTCACATTGTGATCGGTTATGAGTATGCCAAGTCCCATATCCCTGAGTTCGGATATCAGTTCCTGTATCTCCCCGACAGCTATAGGGTCTATCCCCGCGAAAGGTTCGTCAAGCAATAGAAACGAGGGACCCGCGATAAGGGCGCGGGCTATCTCCACACGTCTGCGTTCCCCGCCGGAGAGCATATAGCCGCGGCTTTTTCTGATATGGGCGACCTTGAACTTTTCAAGCAGTGACTCCCGTTCGGCGGCGACCCGGTCATCCTCGCCATACACAGTCTCCAATATGGCGTCCAGGTTCTCCTCGACTGTCATGTCCCTGAATATGGAGGGCTCCTGCGGCAGATAACTGAGCCCCTTGCGGCAGCGCAGATACATGGCTTCACCGGTGATGTCTGTCTCCCCGATACGTATGGTCCCCCCGTCAGGCTTGATTATGCCCACTATCATATAAAAGGAGGTGGTCTTTCCGGCCCCGTTCGGACCCAGCAAACCCACCACCTCACCAGGTTCTATCATAAGGCTCACATCGGAGACGACAGTGCGTTTGTTATAGACTTTTTGGAGATTATCCGCTCTAAGGACCCTGTTCTTCATCGCGGCCCGCCTTTCATTCTTTCCGTGCGCCGGAGTCCCGGCTGCCTCTTGGATTGCCCGTGACTTTGATGCGCGCGATCTCACCCTCTTCAAAAAAAACATCCATAAACTCACATTCCAGACGGTTTTCCTCTTCCAGGTCAGCCATGACCGAATAGACGCCGCCGCTCGCATGGACGTATTCAGGGTCATTCCCGTTGAAATCCATCTTTATGTAATCGGCCGTCAAGTCTATGACCCTCTCCGTCCCGGTCCAATGGAGATCGCCATGTCCGTATACATCCACGCTATTTATGCTTTCCCCGTCGACAAGGCTCAATATTATCTTGTCCCCTCCGATATAGTCATCGTCCATGGAAAGATAGGGCATACCGGTAAGCATTATCGAATCCCCTGACCCGTCGTAAAGAAGATACTCCGAAAAGGAGCGCGCGTCCTCTCTCACGAAGCTGACATCTTCATAGAATTCCATCTTGTTTCCGGCCTTGAGAAACACCGCCCGGTCGGAATCGATCAGCGCCGATTCCTTTCCGGCCTTGACCCCCCCGTAGAAGACCGCGCGCTCAAGCACGGTATCGTATTCCATATATTGGGATGCAATCTCATATCCGCCGGCGTTCACGACCACGTTCCCCGACATAAATATCCTGTTGAGCCTCTCCTCATACCTGAAACTGTCGGACTCATAGGAATCACCGCCATTGGTAATGCGAACATCTCCCGAGAACAAGACAACGGACGCGCCCTCATCGTACACCGCCTTGGAATTCCGGGCATGTTCAAGCACCCAGTCCTCCGAAAGCTGCGCGCCGGCGATGGATACCAGCAGAAAAAAACATATAAAAAGGGGTATGAACTTAGTTCCTTCCATGCGGTTCTTTTATGGAGATCTCATTGGTAGACAGGTCCATTTCCATCCCCGTTCCCTCCACAAAGCCTCCGTTCCGTTCTATCTTTACGGGTGATTCGCTGTATACACGCTGCAGCGATGCCGAGTAATTCAATATTTCCGTGTACGCGGTTATGCCTTTTTTCACATTTCTGAGCACTACATTGTCCGTCAGGACCACATCGTTAGTCGAAAGATCGACCTTCGCATTATCCGCTTTCACAGTGTTTTCGATCGTGCCGGTTTCGCCGTAAAAAGATATTTCCACAGCCTTGGCGTAGACATATGCCGTCTCGTCCTCGCTCTGGCTCAGCGAATCGGCAAAGATCTCCCAGACCTTCCGGCCCCTGTCCGTGTATTTCAGTGTCATGCCGCTTTTAAAGACCTTCCCCGGTTCTCCGGGCAAAGGGGACTCCCCTTCGCCGTCGCCGGAAGTGCATCCCTGGAAGATAAGCACGAGTATCACAAAACCCAATATTTTTCGCATGGCTTCATTATAAGTCATATTGACACCGCTTTCAACTTCTTTATGTCCCCGGCCGACCCTCTCTCCCGATGTATTCGCCGATGTGGTCGCTCAGTTCCTTTCTGTCAGTGACCCCGTACAATATCTGGCGGAGATGGGCTTCTCTGATCAGTTTTCCAAGCTCCCGGCCGGAAACACCGAACCTGGCCGCGACATCCTCTCCGTTAAGGATGCAACGTTCGTTTTTCCTGATGCTTTCCAGCAGTCCCGCCCGCCCGGTTTTCCCTCTTTCCCTGAAATATTCCACGGCGGGATCCAGTATGGCCGCGCTTTTTTTGTACAGCCGCTCCGCCGTCTCACGTCTGCCGCAGAACTCCGCCGACATGATCGCATATGCAAGGTCCCTGTCCCTGTTTGAAAAGCCGTAGCGTCGGAGAAAATCGGCAAAGCCGCCGCTTTTGCCCGAAGCGTCAAAGAGGTCGAACATGTTTCCGACGGCACCCGACCCGAATCCTTTTTGTGGCGGTGACGCCCTGAATCCGAACAAAGTGTCCGCCGCGCCGCTTGAAACCATGGCCTCTATGGCATGCGGCGACGGGGACTCAAAAAGTTTTTTCAGCTCGTATACTACCCGCTCCTGCGAGGCCTTGTGTATGAGGGCACCCAGCTCCCCCGCGCGCGCGAGTGTGGCGGGCTCAACTGAAAAATCCAGCTGTGACGCGAACCGGAACGCCCGCAGGACGCGAAGCGGGTCGTCGGCCATTGAATCCCGCGTCACCTGTCTTATGACGCGTTTCTTTATGTCGGCAAGCCCGTCCACATAATCGACAAGCGCGTATCTTTCGCCCTGTTTTTCAAGATAAAGCGCGTTGACGGAAAAATCGCGTTTTACGGAATCCCGCCTCAGATCGCCGCCCCCGGCCTCCTGAAAATCCACTGTGACATCCCGGAAACAAAGCCGCGAAGTCTGAAATCCCTTGTTGGAAAACAAGACCTCTCTGAACCTGATACGGGCAAAAAGCTCCCGCTTCAGTCTTTCATAATCACCATCATATACAAAATCATAATCCGAAGGCCTCCCCAGCCCCAGAAGCCGGTCTCTGACGGCCCCGCCCACCAGAAAAACAGCCACGCCCGATGCGCGCGCGGTCTCGAATACCGAGTCAACGATATGGCCGGACGGAAAGGAGAGGCCGCTCATCCGAAAAATATCCTTTCGGCGTCCCGGGCGCACGCCTCCTTGTTCAAACTGACATATTCCTGAAAAGAACGGCGTTTAAGCCCCTGTCTCAAGGACGTGTCAATGCCCTCGCTCTCATAATATCTGTCCATGATAACGGAGACGTCGTCCGCGGAAAGTCCGAACCCGAAATACAGGCCCCAGAAAGGATAACCCGGAGCATGGCGGCATAAACCGTTGATGTCAGTGAATCTCAGCCCCTCATCGGAGTACCGTATCCTCTCCGGAGTGAACGGGACCCCGAGCTCCCCTTCGCCATCATCCGCGACTATACCGGCAAAAGGCCGAAGTCTCCGCGTAAGCAGGATGAAGTCGCCGGGCCCGGCGGAAGCCACCTTATCATCGCATACCGGCCCGCTGCCGAGAAAATAGACATAATCCTCGTTTTTCAGCCTCATGCCGAAGGCAAACGGGTCAAGCACGGACGTATCCGCGCCCGCATTGTTCAGCCGCCACTCCAACGGGGCGGCTCCTTCATACTGTTTCATGATCAGATACTCTTCGCCGCCGGCTCTAAGGCTGACCCGAAAATGTTTATGGTAAAAATCCGCGCCCTCCCTTACGGAGAGCCCCTCAAGTTTTTTTATGTCCGACGCATAATAGACGGTGAGCAGCTTCCTGACAAAAGAGTCCCTGAGCCTGTTCATGAGCCGCCGCCCTTTTTTTTCAGGGGTGAAATGCTCCCGTCCTGCTCCTTTATGCGGATGTTGTCGAGTTGTGCTCTCATATTCTGTCTGAATATTTTGAGATATGATTTGCGCAGCCGCTCCTGTTCTTTTTCTTCGGCTTTTGTCAGGCCGGCCGTCTTTTTTTTGTGCCATAACACATTGATCCTGCTGATTATGGCATTGATGTCACTGTCCATAGCCACTCCCTTCGCAATGCAGTCGATATGATAGACCGTATCCGGGATATTTTCAAATTATATCTTCATCCGTGACCGATATCACTTTATTCCCGTCATAGACTATGGTCATTGAAAAAAGCCGCTCGTCGATAACATAAGGGGTGAATATGCGGTCGCCCTCCCACATGGGCAAAAGAAGCATCCGGTCTTTCTCTATCCAGGCCAAAGTGCCTTCCGGAGACTCCGCTACCTGTTTGCCGCTGAAATCGTCGCATAAAAAGACAAAGTCCACCCACTCACAACCGAAAGGCGAATTGCCGTAATCGGGAAAATGGAGAAAACCCAGAAACTTAAGCCTTCCGGGTATGAGCCCGGTCTCCTCTTCAGTCTCGCGGCCGGCGCATGCGATAATGGATTCATTAGATTCCCGTTTACCGCCGGGCGCCACCCAAAGCCCCTTGTGAAAATCATCCGGTTTCCTGTCTCTATGCAACATAAGGTAGCGGCCGTTCTTTTTTATGTATACGAGCACCCCCGTTTTATGGCTCATCCCGGTCCTTTCCGCAAAAAGACGGGGCCCTTGGGCCCCGTCCTGTCAATTGGCGTTATACGTGACCGCCGGTGTCACCACCCGCCTGAAAACGGAACGCTTCCCCGTCTGCGTCACTGTGACAAGCACGATCTCAAAACTGATGTTGAAATCCGTCGTGGCATTGTAATCAATAGTCCCGTCCGCATTCCTGATAGCATAAAGGGAATCCGGCGGAAGGAAGATCTTTTCACCTCGCACCCATTTAAAGGGTATGATGGAAAAAAGCGCCACTTTATCGGCCACCACTGTGTATCGGGGCTCATATGTGGAGGGGAACTTTTTAGCCATATGCGGCTGATTGAACTTCCTCATAAGATAAAACCACTTGAACCTTTTCCCGGCTTTCTGGAACCATTCGGCCTGGGGCACGAGAAAATAAGTCACCTCGTAGCCGACGACGGCGTCGACCACATCCGGGTCTTCCCCGTCCATGCCGTCGCCGTCAAAATCTATGCCGTCGCGGTCATTGTCCTCGGGGGAGCCGTCATATGTGATCCTGCCATCACCGTCGTCATCCCTGTATTCGAGGAAATAAAGATCGCGTATGTCCGTGTCCGTACCGTCTCTTCCCGCCTCATAATCCGCATCATCAATGCCTATGGAGAATGTTATGCCGTTTTGGGGTATCTCAGAATCCGAGTTGAAAAAGAGTTTGTCGACTATCTCCTGTTTCAATTCCGGGAGTATGGTGCCTCCCGTCGTGGATTCGAGAAAAGTCCCGTCGGCGGTGGTGAAAGAGATGGTGTTACCGTCGTATGTCACGGTGCCTTCCAGCTTCAGTGTCTGATTAGTGGGCCCCTTATAAAGGGACCCGTCCGTGTTCACTATCTTATTAGGCACCACGTCCCGCATCTCTGTCATCACGATGCTCATGGACATAAAATCATTCAGCAGGGTGTGGAAGCCTATGTCGAATCTCTGTTCGGTGATGATCTGCTCCTGTATGCCTATGGTCTGCTTCACAAACACGTTGAAGAGATTATACACCGCGATGGATATGACACCGAGGATGGCAATGACAATAAACAACTCTATCAGTGTAACTCCGTTTTTTTTCATCTCATCGCCTCCTTTTCAGTAGTACAGGAACCGCAGAAGCCCCTTCATCGACTCATATCTCCAGTTTTCCGTGGATATGGCCTCTATGCCAAAACCGAGATAGACCATCTTCGTGTCAAGCAGGTTTCGCTGCCCGTCGTCGATCGAAAAATCCCAGCCCCCGCTGCCGTCCTCAATGCCCCTGAACACCCACACACCGGCTGTATAGCCAACGGATTGCGGGTAAGCTCCGAACACCAGACTCTGCTTTGTAGCGGGCAGATAATGGTCCGTACCGGAATAATCGTAGCCGTGCACCGCCGGATTGGCCAGCAGCATCTTGCCTTCGACTTTCAGGTCGCCGGTAATCAGTTCCGAAGCCAGCGCCCATCTGTCCGGTTCCGGATCTGCCTGGTCGGAATAACCGTCGTAATATTCGTCCGTGAGGGGGGCGAGCAGATAATGCCTCAGGTAGTTCGCGCCCGAATCCCTTGAGAGGTCAAGTCCCTCATCGTCCTTTTTCATCTCGCCTACCGTGTCGCCGTATATGACATCGTTTATCGCGTAGTCATCGTAATAATCCGTCACCCAGAACACAGGGTTGAGCAGGTTGGACACGACATATGGATAAGATGAAAAATAACTGTATGTCTGCCTTCCGCCAAGGCCAAATCCAAGCCATCTCCTTATGAAGTAATTTCTCAGTTGCGTCGAGTAGATGCTGGAAGAGTCGAATTCATGGAAGAATGTCTTCCCTATGAAAGCTATTCTCGGCGGCACGTCCGAATCATATTGTGAAAGCGTCACGGTCTTGTCCCCGGTGTAATGGAACATGTCGCTGTCCCCCACAACACCTTCCAGATATGACCCCTCGAAGCTCCTGAACCCCGGGTAGGGCGCGGTCATAAAGGAATGCAGCAGCTGTATCACGCCGTCGGAAAATCCCGGAGGCTGAGCCGTGTTGCCCGTGAAGAATATGATGATGTCGTAATCATCGAACTTCCCGTTGGAATCCGCATCCAGGTATCCCGCAAGCGTTGAGACATCAACGTTCTGCGAGAGTTCAGCCACGGTGCAGTCCGCGTCGTTCCAGTACAGAGGGCCGTCCGGCAGTGTGTAATACGGCTGCACGTTGTCGCTTCCCGAAGACTCGTATGTATCCATGTCGAACACCAGCGTCCTTATGCGCTCCGCCTTCACGGGTATCCATTGCGAACTTATGTCTGTCGGCAGCGTTTCGTGGTTATCGGGATCCGCAGAAGCGCTCGCGCGGTAATAATAGGCGCTCTCGCCGCTGCCGTCCACCACCTGTATGTAGAAGTAGAACGTGCCGGGCGAAGAGATGTCAAGATCGTCAAGCTCAAAACCGAACGTGTCCGCTATGGGCACTTCCACTATGGTGGCCGCCTTTTCGTGCAGCGTGGCGATATCATCCACCGACGTGTAATGAAGCTTGACTGAAGCTATGCCGTTCTCATCGCTTGCCTGCCAGCCTATGAAGAAGTTCATGTTGGATTGCGAATCTCCGGTCAGCATCCAGTCAGGATTGTAATGATACGGTTTTTGTATATTGGGATGGTTCGCAAGCTGTATGACGCTGGTCTCGCTGATCACGGGCTTTGTGTCAGCCGCGGTCGGAGAGTATATGAACTTCCACTCATTGGTGGAATAGTTCAACACCTTGTCCTGCGCATATATGCCTACAAGAACGACGTCATTATCCTCAAGTACCGTTCCCAGAGTGAACTGCAATGTGACGTTGTTCACATTGTTCTTTATATAAGCCACCTGAGCCGAGATGTCCGTGAAGCCTCCGCCGGGCAGATCGTCCCAGGTCACAGACTGCGTCGGCTCATCCGTGATGACCTTATACACGACCCGCGGAACGCCGTTGACAGGATCCACATCCACGCCGGTTTCCGTCTCCACACCGTTTATGATCGTCGAATCGATGATCCTTGCGGCCACGGTGACTTCGGCGTTGTTAGTGTAGGCGGTGCTGCCGGGGATATACGGCGACAGCGGGTATATGCGCGGAGGTTTCGTGTCCGGTTCCTCCGTGACATAGACTTCCGTCTCGGCCGAACTCGCGTTTCCCGACCTGTCCTTGATCACAACGCGGTAATAATGGGGGCCCGGAGGCACGCCTTCGATGTTCACGCCCACGTTCATGGAGCTGAAGACATCGGTAGCCTCCTTTTCGATCAGCTGGTGTTTTATCAGTTCCCAGGAATATTTGATCTCGCCGCCGGACTCGTATTCATTTTTTTCAAAGATGTATATCCTGTCCAGTCCGCTCGTGGGGACCTCAAGTCCCGCAGGCGGAGAATCCTTGGCCGTCACGGCAAGGGTCACCTTGCTGGAAGTGACGAATGTGCCCGGAGCGGGGCTGATCTCAGTGACCGCCGGAGCTACCGTGTCGACTATGAAATCATAACTGCGCGTATCAAGATATACGCCGGTGGCCTGCTCGGGATTTGTCCTCGCGGTCACTTCTATGTTCCATTTGCCGTTGGGCGTATCATCCGTAATATCAAAACCTCCGTTGAAGGTGCCGCCGCCGGCATTACTTACAACCCAGGTATACACGGTCTTTTCCGCGTTCGCCGTATAGTTCGAGGTGATGTCCTGAGTCGTCCCGTCAGGCTTCGTCAGTATCGCGGATGATATCTTTATGGGAGAAGCCGAATATATGATGCCTTCGTAATGTGTCGCAAAATCATTCTGTTCGAAAGCCTCGTCATAGATGCCGTTTCCGTTATTGTCCTTGAAATCCGAGTCGGCTTCAAGCATATCGCCATCCAGATAATCCGTCTTGCCGTCCTCGTCGTTGTCGACATCGTCAATGTCGTAATATGAAAGGTTGTCCGTGTTGTTCAGTCCGTTTATGATATCCGCGTTCTTGCGGTAGTCCATGGCCAGGAGCATGGCGCCGTCCGAGGTGATGACCATGTCGTCGTCGCTGACATCATTGAAATAGGTGTCCACGACCGGTTTGTTGCTTTTTACGCCTTTATACCCGACAGCCGTGGCCCAGACATATTCGCGGTCTTCCATGTTCTTGAAATGTTCGGCCACGGATACGGAGACCCTCATGATGTTCTGATCGCTGTTGCTGTGCACCAGCTCATCCGTCACGCCGTCGCCGTCAATATCCGTGGTGTCCTCCTGCATGAAATCCAATGTGACCACGACCTTCAGCAGCGAGCCCTCATCAGTCCTCAGATAATAGGTGCCCGCTCCCCCCGATTCTATGTCATAAGGGGTGTCGTCCTTTATATAAGTCAGGTAATCGTTTGAAGTGGACTCCATGTATTCCTTAAGGGACACGAGCGTCTTTGACGCATTGCCCGAATAATCCCAGTTCTTAAGCTCAGTCAGTATGCTTTGAGCCACGTTGAAACGGTCTATTGTCAATTTGACTTTTCTCTCGGTACGGCCAACCACCATCACATAACCCATGACCGCGATAAACACGGTGGTCATGATACTAAGCCCGAGTAAAAGTTCCAGGAAAGTAAAACCCTTTTTTCTCATGTCTGCCCCCTCTCAGTGCTCGGCCATTCCCGTAGGATAGCTCATGGTGACTCTCCAACTCCATATGGGCTGTACCTCGACTTTCAAAGAGAAAGGAGGTTCATAGGTGTAGAGGTTGGGGTCATAGTTATAACTTCTGTATTTAAATCCGGTCCACCAGGTCTGCTGCCCCACGTTGCTCACAACGGCGAACACCTGTTCGTCGCAGGTGGCGCTGCCGTAAAGGAACCAGGTGCCTTTCTGCTCGGTGTAATACCCGCTGCCTCTGCCGTAATACTGTCCGGAAGAGCTGCCGTCCGGGATCTCGCCGTATACCCTGTGTTTTGCATACAGCACGCCCATGGTGAATATGTCGGGGAAGATGTCCCCGGTGTCCCCGCTGCCGCCGCTCAACACGCCGGTGCCCTCACCGTCTATCCTTCTGGATCCCTCTCCGGAATAGTCTCCACGATAAGGGTCGGAGTTGTCGGCTTTAAGCTTCCATGAATAAGCGCCCCATGACTGCACTTTGTAAGGCTGGTTGAACATGTCGCCCGGGATGATGATATCATGCTTTACGAACAATCCGAGTATGTTCGGCGCGTTAAGCTCCGGATCGGCCGCGCCTCCGCTGTAGGGCTGTTTTATCTTTCCCCCGTCCAGCAGGTCCTTGTATGTGTATTTGATGATCCCCGCATATTCCTGATACAAAAGGTCGCCCGAGATAACGGCGTCATAGGCGCAGAAGACTGAAAGCTGCCCGTCAAGCACACCGGTTATGCCCCGTATACCCTTTGTCCTGTATATGCCGGAGGTGATACTCAGGCTTGCATAACTGGCCACGGTGGAATTATAATACCCCGAAGTGGCCGGATTGCCGTCGACATATATTACGGGCGACTGCAGGTCGGCTATGTTCACTGTGACCGTCGTCCCCGCTCCGCTGCCCTTTGACTCATTGGCCACGAATATCTCGCCGCTGGCCAGGACGATCTTTACCTTGCCGTCCCCGTTTACACTAAGCGTGCCCGGGTCCAGATACATGAAAGCGACATCCCCGTCTTCAACCAGGACTCCGTGGAGCATCGCCTCCTTGCGCACATTGGCGAAATGCTCGTCCGTCTTCGGTGATATCGGCGGGATGATCTCGGGGTGGCCGTTGTCGCCGACAAAAGAGGCCCATGCCTTTTTATTGGAATGGAAACCCCATGTCCTGATCTCCGAATGATCCCCCTGCAGCGTTATTGTATCATTCTTGTGGTTTTCAAGAAAAGTCTTCTGCGCCTCTATGCTGCTTGCGATACGCGAACCGTGAAGAAAAAACCCGGTCCCCTTGTTGCTCACGCTAAGCTGGTCGTATATCTTGGCGACGTCCATCTCATACATCTGCGCTGTGAAGACAAAATCAATATATTCATAGGCGTGCATCTTGCCGAAGACATTGTAGCCTTTGCCGATGTTTATGTGGCCCTTGAACACGCCCACGCTGAACTCACTCACCGATATGGAGTCGGACCCCCTCGCGGTGGCCCTTATATAAGTGATCTTCGGAGGCCTGCTGTCCTCTATGACCACGCGGGAACCGTCCATGGAAAGCTTGACGCCCCGCAGGTCGGTGCCCTTGCAGAATATGTCGTATACATAATTAAACTGACTGATCGAATCATCCTGGCCGGAGATCCTCAGCCAACCTTCGATGCGGCCGGAAGGCTTGAGCCCCGAAGAGGAGGCCACGGTGTAATAATCCTCCTTTATCTGCCCGTCGGGCCAGATAAGATGGTCGACCACCTTGATCCAATAGGTGTTGCCGATATCCTCCACAGGCACCGCGTCATAGTCATACCCGCCATCCGCGCCCGAATCATCGTTAACGGCGCTGGTGAGTATCACATCATCAGTGGAGTGCGCGGCCGGCTGATAATCATAATAACCGTCGCTGCCCGCGGAATGGGTGGCGTCATAAAGCCATCGCTGATAGCCCTTCTCTATGTGCCACTTTATCTCGTCCAAAGCCATGTTCGCATAATGAAGCGAATACTCCTTCTGCTTGCTGGCCTTGGTGGTATTTATATACGATGAGATCAGGACAGCCATTGAAGCTATCATGACCGCGGATACGGCGACCATTCCCAAAGCAAGAAGGAACGCAACACCCTTTCTGTTCATTTTCATAACAGACCTCCTTTTACCTACACTTAATATAGCACTATGCATGCCAGAGAAGAACCGCGTCTCCCGAAGACGCAAGTTGCCCGAATAGAATGAGTTAAAATAAAGAAAAAAACAGACGCATGCATCAATATGCACATTTTAAAGAAATAGTGCACATTTAATGTGCACACAATCAGCTGTTCAGGCGTCTGTCGGCTCCGCCGATCTTGACTCCGCGGCACATCTCATGAAGCCTTGACAGTATACGCTCGTCGAGTTTGTTCACCAGTTCGGAGGGAGAAAGATCGGAGATAAACAATGTGGGCAGTTTATCCTGATAGCGGGTATTGACAAGGGTGAACACCTTTTCCCTTGCCCAGTCGTCCAGGGTCTCGATGCCCATATCGTCCACGACAAGGAACTCGCTTTCGGCGGTGTCCTTCAGAGCGTTCTCATCGCCCGAAGCCCTCAGGTCGGTGAGAAACTGCGGGAGGCTTATATATTTTTTCCTGAGCAGATTGAACCTCAAATACAGCGGCCTCATTATGAGTTCCGTGAGCACGGCCATGCCCAGATGGGTCTTGCCGGTGCCCACAGGGCCTATCAGCAGAAGGCTTTCGCCCGAGTTCAGCACGGTCTCAAAATTGGCCGCGTATTTTTTCATGGCTTTAAGCGCAGCCTTATTGCTGTCCTCGGTTATGAAATCCTCAAAACCCTTGTGCTCAAACCGCTTGTTGATATTTGCAGATTCCATGACAGACTCATAAAGATGGGGGCACAATGCCACAAACTCACTGCCGCCGTTGTACCGTTCGCTTACGATCACCCTGCCGCTGCGTTTGCACAGATAACAGTTTTCCTCCCCGTTTATGACAAGCGGCTTCAATCTGAACTTTTCAGCGGCCACTTTGTTCACACCCTCATGAAACTTCTTCAGCCCCTCCGTGAAGGCGGCGGCCGAACGGGGCTTTTCATTCAATATATATTTAACCGGTTCCGAACTCAGAAAATACTGTCTGCCGAACAGGTCGTCCACCCTGTCCTTGTTCCCGCTCTCTTCCGTCATCCTTTTGTAGACAGCGCCCTTAAGCTGTTCCCTGTATTCGTTATAACGCTTGACGGGAGCCGCATTATCCGCGTGGGAGTGGCTCAACAACGGATTATACCCGAAATCCTCCGGGCGCAACCCTTTCATAAGATAGTTGTAATACTGGCGCAGGTTGGCAAAATCGGCGGCCTTTTTATCTTTGTCTTTAAGCATATATCCCCCCCATAATAGTTGAAGATTATCAAACAAGCGCCCAGCAGTCAAGTGAATACTGCTGTCATCCCTCCCAGCCTTCCTCCCCGATCAGGGGCACGAAAGCGCAGTAATCAAATAACTCTTTGACAAGCCCGTCGCCCCTGCGGGTAATGCGGGCAAGCTGCTGTCCGGCCCGGCCGCCCACCGGGATGACCAGTATACCCCCGTCCGCGAGCTGATCCGTCAACGCCCGGGGAACCGAGGGAGCGGCCGCCGAGACGATGATCCTGTCATAAGGCGCCTTCTCCGGATATCCGAGGCTGCCGTCTCCGATGATCAGATGGGGTTTATGTATGCCGATATTGTCAAGGGTGATGCGGGCTTTTGTCACAAACTCGCCTATTCTGTCGACTGAATACACTATATGGGCGCATTTGCACAGCAAGGCGGTCTGATATCCCGAACCGGTGCCGATCTCAAGCACTTTTTGCCCCTTTTCAAGAGCCGCCAGCGAAAGCATCCTCGCGATGATATAGGGCTGTGAGATCGTCTGCCCTTTCCCGATGGGAAGCGGCGAATCGTTGTACGCCATGGGCTTCATGAATTCGGGGACAAAATACTCCCGCGGCACTTCCGCGAAAGCCTTCAGTATGTTTTCATCGCTTATGCCGCGGCCCGAAAGGTCACGCTCAAGCATGCGTCTTCTCTGTGGCTCATAAAGTCTTCGTTCACGTTCAGTCATCTTACGTCCGCTCTCCCGTACATGATACACCCATTGGCTGCGAGTGTCAAAAGATACCGCATACACGCCGTTTTACGCGCGCATATCGCTTTTCCGCCGCCATATTTTACTTGCGAAGACTCTTCGCTGTGATAACATTGACCATGGCGATACGGAGGAGATATGGCGCATATTGAACGTGACTTTCTGGGCGAAAAGACCGTGAACAGCGATTATTACGGGATCAACACGGCCAGGGCTCTGGATAACTTCCCTTTTTCGGGATATGCTCAGGACAGGGACCTTATCATATCGATGGCCTATGTGAAGCATGCCGCCGCGCTGACAAATGTCAGGGCGGGATACATGGACGCCCGCTGCGGGGAAGCCGTGATAAGGGCCTGCGAGGAACTTGAAAAGGGCATGCTGCACGACGAGATAGTCGTGGACCCCTTTCAGGGTGGGGCCGGCACATCCCTTAACATGAATTTTAACGAAGTAATAGCCAACAGGGCCAACGAGATACTCGGCAGCCCCGCGGGCTCATACAGCCCCGTAGACCCCCTCGACCATGTCAACATGCATCAGTCCACCAACGACGTCTATCCCACCGCGGTCAGAGTCGCCGTATTGTTTAAACTGAGCCGGCTGGAGGACAATATATCATCTTTTCAGGGCTCCCTTCAAAAAAAGGAACAGGAATTTGCCGACATCGTAAAACTGGGCCGGACCGAGATGCGGGACGCCCTCCCCATGACGCTGGGCATGGAGTTCGGCGCCTGGGCGGAGGCCGTATCCAGGGACCGCTGGCGCATATTCAAATGCAGGGAACGCATCAAGACTGTCAATCTCGGCGGAACCGCAGTGGGCACCGGACTCGGAGCCCCGCGTGATTATATATTCAAAGTGACTGACACATTGCGCAGTCTTACGGGGCTGAAGATATCACGTGCCGAGAACCTGGTGGATGCGACTCAGAACGCAGATCAGTTTTCCGAGATATCCGGCATGCTCAGGACATATGCCGTGGATCTCATGAAGATCGCGGGCGATCTAAGGATACTATCCATGGGTCCCGGCGGAGGGCCCGCGGAGATAGCTCTCCCGCCACTGCAGAAAGGCTCTTCCATCATGCCCGGAAAGATCAACCCCGTGCTGCCCGAAGCGGTCATACAGATCGCACTGAGGGTCATATCCAACGACAGCGCCGCGGCGATCGCCGCAGGCAGCGGAAACCTGGAGCTCAACCATCTGATGCCCTTTATTTCCTTCTGCACGCTTGAATCGCTGAGTCTGCTTGAAAACGTCACGGCTGTTTTTGACAGGCTGTGCATACGCGGCATAAAAGCGGACGGCGGACGCTGTCTCGGCCTCGTGGAAAAAAGCCCCTCTTCCGCCGCGGTATTCATAGGCACGCTGGGGTATGCCGCCGTGGAAAAGATCGTTGCGGAAGCATTGTCGTCGGGAAAGACCGTAAAGGATATAATGGTTGAGAAAAAAATACTGACGTCGGAGGAGATCGACACGTCTCTCTCTCCGTGGAACATGAGAAAACTCGGAACAGAACATAAAGAAGGTGATGAAAAATGACTACGGCGCCAAGGGGAGAACGTCTCATAATCGCATTGACGGGCAGACGGAACGTTGGAAAATCCTCATTTATCAACGCATTGACAGGGCAGGACATAGCCATAGTGGACGACATGCCCGGGACCACGACGGACCCGGTAGCCAAACAATATGAACTTATACCGGTGGGGCCGGTGACGTTTTACGATACCGCCGGTTTTGACGATACGGGCGATATCGGTGAAAAACGGGTCAAAGCCACCGAAAAAATACTTTGGAGATCCGATATCGCGGTGCTTATAACCGATGAAGGCGAGGTCGGCAGCCATGAGCTTGACATGATCTCAAAATTCGAAAGAATGGACATCCCGTTTGTCATAGTCCGCAACAAATGCGACATATCCCCGCCCTCCGATGAATATCTCAATTTGTGCAGTCAAAAAGGATGGGCGCATGCGGAGATATCCGCTGCCGCGGGAACGGGTGTCGAGACGGCGCGCGAGCTGATCATACGGAGCGTTCCCTCATATTTCAGCGAGGAACGCATGATCGTCGGCGACCTGATCGGAGAAGGCGACCTGGTAGTGCTGGTGGTGCCTATAGACCTTGCCGCCCCGAAAGGACGTCTTATACTGCCCCAGGTACAGGTCATACGCGAGGTGCTGGACAGCGACGCAGTGGCCGTGACAGTCAAGGAACGCGAGCTGGAAGAGGCGCTGCGGTCCCTCTCCCGCAAGCCGTCGCTTGTTATCACCGATTCGCAGGTCGTCCTCAAGGTAGCCGGCGACATACCCGATGACGTGCCCTTTACGACGTTTTCCACCCTTTTCGCCCGGTACAAAGGCGATATCGACGCGCTGGTGCGGGGAGCCGCGCGCATAGACACATTGGCGGACGGTGACAGGATACTCATAGCCGAAGCCTGTTCGCATCATGTGCAGTCGGATGACATCGGCAGAGTAAAGATCCCGAGATGGATGGCCACCTATACCGGCAAAAAACTGGACTTTGACGTGGCGTCCGGCCATGACTTCCCGGACGATCTGGAAAAATACGCCCTGGTGGTTCATTGCGGCGGATGCATGATGACCGGCATGGAGATGAAAAGACGCATAAGGCAGTGCGTGGCCCGCGGCGTCGAGGCCACCAATTACGGAGTCGCCATATCAAAACTGCACGGGCTGCTGGACCGGGTAATACGCCCCTTCGGCATCTGACAGTCCGGACAAAAGCTATTTTCCGGGCAGATGCCTTAAAAAGACCGCGACCACCCTGGCGGTGTCCCGCCAGCCTTTTATAAAACTCCTGCTTCCGTTGTAGATGGTGGACACAGGCACCGACGCCATTGAAAAACCCAGCGCTGCGGCTTTCATGATCATTTCAGTCTCCATCTCATATCCGTCGCTTTTCAAATCAACGCTTCTCAACAATGCGGCCGTCATGCATCTGAACCCGCATTGACTGTCCGGAATATCCGCCTTTAAAGCTTTGCTTATCAAGTATGAAGATAATCTGTTGGAACAGCGCCGCGAAAAAGGCATACGCGGACTGTTCAGGTCCCGCGCGCCGAGCACGAGGTCGTACGCCCCGCACTTTGCCGTCAAAGCATCGATATCCGCCGGGTCATGCTGTCCGTCCCCGTCCATGGTGACCACGGCCTCATAACCCTGTTCGAGGGCATACGCGAAACCGGTCCTTAAGGCGGCCCCCTTGCCGCGGTTCTCATTGTGGACGATCATCTTAAGACGCGGGTAAGAGCGCAGCTCCCGCGGCACCGACGCGGAGCCGTCGTCCACCACGCATATGTCCGCCGCTCCGGCTGCCAAAGCGGGCAGTATTGCCGAGAGGCGCTCATAACATTCATATACGGGTATGACTATCAGTGTCCTCACGGCTTTTCTTCCGCTACAATGCGTTGATGGGCGTTCTGTAACGCCTGACCACAAGCCAGGTGGATATGATAAAAGTGGTGATCGTTATGAACTGCACTATCCCGGACAACCTTCCCGACATAGCGCCCGAGGTCTCGGCGGCATATGAGACAAGCAGCGCAAACTCACTGCACTGGCCCAGCCTGAGGCCCAGTTCCCGGGAGAACTCTTTTGTCTCCCCTACGGCTCCGAAGCATTTGGCGTATATAAAAGGTTTTCCGGCCAGGAATAACAGCGAGAGCAGTATCCCGGGGACGACCACGCCCGCGGTGATCAGAAAATCATACCTGGCACCTATCGAAAAAAAGAACAATACAAGAAAAAAGTTTCGCAGCGGTTTCAATCCGTCGACGACATAAAGGGCGACGGGAGACGCAGCAAGGGAGACGCCGGCGATAAAAGCCCCTATCTCCCATGACAGGCTCATAAAGGAGGCCGCCGCGGCCACGCTCAGACACCACCCCAGAAAGAGTATGAAGACGTATTCATGGACTTTGTCAAATCTCTTTATCAGCCCCGATATCACATAACGCACGATAAGGAAGGACACTCCCCATAACGCTGCGGTCTTTGCGATCAGGACAAACGGCGACGTAAGAAATCCGGCGCCCCCACCCTTGATGGCCAATATCAATATTATTGCCATAATATCCTGCATCAGAAGTATGCTTATCATCATCTCGCCCATCCGTTTATGATGGAGCACATTTACTGAGATGAGCTTTACGCTTATGACCGTACTGGAAAACATCAGCGCCGCTCCGGCGATAAGAGATTCCACCGCGCCGTATCCGAACAGCAGGAGAACGCCCGCTCCGGCCGATGCGAACACCGCCCCGGTGGCCAGAGACACAACCGATGTCCTGCCGAACAATGTCAGCAGTTTCTTGGGCTCAAGGTCAAGCCCGAGAAGAAAGAGCAGGAGTATTATGCCGAAATGAGATATTTCCTCGATGTATCCCGGTTCGGAGACCAAGCGCAGCCCCCGGGGGCCAGCGATCATGCCGAAAGCGATATATGATATGATGATCGGCTGCCTGATCCAGTTAAAGAATGTACCCAGAAGGGCCGATCCGACAAAGATCAGCGCAAGTACGCTTATTATGTTTACATCGCCCATAGACACCTCCCTCTGAAATATACACCGGAAACATACGTTTCAAAAGTTCTTTTAAGGCAGGATACGGTGATTTAAAAAAAAAGCCCGCTCTGATTCGGCGGGCTTTGCATATCGGGGTGAAAGGATTTGAACCTTCGACCACTTGAACCCCATTCAAGTGCGCTACCGGACTGCGCTACACCCCGATG